>CALLMF010000001.1 GCA_938006335.1 uncultured Granulosicoccaceae bacterium
CTGCGCATCGGGGCCGGACGACAAGAAATCGGTCAGAGCTGCGAAGCGCGCCGTATCCTGTTCGGCATCGGCTGTACAACAACTCAGCACGACGGTCACTACCTGCTCGGGACGGTGGCGCAGCATTTCCATGGCGACGTATGCCCCCATTGAGCTCCCCATCAGGTGCACCCGGTCATGGCCATCCTGGTCCAGCCAATGAAAGAGGTCCTGCGCCAGTTGCTCGACCGTCGGCGTCCGATCGCCTCGCCCCCTGCCGTCTTGTCCGCGGAATGTCGGAGCGGCGCAATCGTAGCCCTGCGACATCGCCGGTACGACCGATTCAAACATCTCGCCAGTAAAAAACAGGGAATGCAGCAGGATCAATGGCGCGTCGTTCTTGTGCTCGGATCCGCACGACCAGTGTCGAACAGCCATTCGGTAGCCGTCGGGTTGGCAGATTTCACGGATTTCGGCACGCATGCCCGTTGTCTCCATGCCAGTTAGCCTCGATATTCCACTCAGCGGAAACCCATCCCGCACAGTGACAAGTTACGTCGCGGCACGAGTGTCTGTCAAACGGTTTCGCTCTGATCGCATCACTTTTCCGCTGTGCAGAAGATTCCGCGCTGGCAAGGCCGTCTGCACACCACATGTCCTTGCCCATCGAAGCGCTTCAATTCTCGCGAAATACGCTCGCCCGAGGCTGCCTGACAAATGGGATCGGCGCTCACTCCAGTCAAGACACTCTCTACAAAGGACGGTTCTGGCCTTCTTGAGCTGTGCGACGTCGATACCGAAGTCGTTGGAAAATCGCTCGCCAGCATTGGTGAGCGTCAGTGATCCATCGACATGTTCAAGAAAACCTCTCGCTATCAAGCTGTCGAAGAGCTGCACCCCCTTGTTACCTGCCAGGTGGTTGTAACAGACTCGAGCGTTGCGCATCGAAGCGTCTGATGGTCCTGGTTTGACTCGTATCAATTCAGCCTTTGAAGCGAGGCCCATGAGTGCTTCGAGCAGGCGAGCTACTTCTTCGCCAGACAGCGAAAAGTATTTGTGCCGCCCCTGCCTGCGCAGCGTGAGCAAACCTCCTTGTTCCAATTTTGCAAGATGCGTACTTGCCGTTTGCGCTGTGATGTTGGCTTCTCGAGCAAGCTCACTTGCAGTGAGTGACTTCCCACTCATGAGCGCCGTGAACATGCTTGCACGAGCAGGATCACCGACCAGCGCGCCGATTCTCGATATGTTGGGAGAGCCCTTCACAGTTCGCCGAATATGCGAGGAACTGGGGCCAGGTCATCCCACGTTGTGGCGCCGACCTGGTCGGCTACTTCGCCCCTCATGAGGGGTCGAGCACACTGGCTTATGGAATCTACAATATTCCGAGTCTTGCGGACTACGAAGCGTATCGAGAGCGATTGGCAGCAGACCCTTTGGGTCGTGAAAACTACGTATTCGCGCAAGAGGAGAAATTTCTGTTGAGGGAGGAACGGACCTTCGTAAAGCGGGTTTCAGCACCACATGGAGCGACGAAATGATCGCCGTCATCTTCGAAGCTGAACCTGCAGCAGATCACCGGCAGGAGTATCTCGACATTGCAGCTGACATGCGACCAATGCTTGACGAGATTGATGGTTTCGTCTCTGTAGAACGGTTCCAGAGCTTGTCAGACCCGAACAAGCTCCTGTCTCTATCATTCTTTGAAAACGAGGAGGCAGTGCGTCAGTGGCGACGCCTGGGCCGCCATAGGCAGGCACAATCCAGGGGCCGAGCTGGCGTATTTGCAGACTATCGTCTGCGCGTAGCCCATGTGCTCAGAGACTACGGTTTGCACGATCGCGATCAAGCCCCGGAAGACAGCCGCGCCGCGCACGTCACACGGTAATAAAGAGCACCTGAGCTGGATCAACTTCCCGGTCTTCGCGGTGCGTATACCGTACCCTGACGGCCATGAACCTGCCTCACAACACGTGTATTTTTCGACTCGCCTCACCCTGCGTGCTCGCACTGCTGATGTTCGGCTGTTCCGGCGGCAGTAGCTCGTCAAGTTCTGACATTGACGGCACCAACACGCCAAGTGACGGCGACACGGACGTGGTTGTCTCCGGCGATCAAGAATCGGGAAACGCTGAGCCCGTCCAGCCTGACAGCAGTTCGAATGATGGCGTGGGCAATACCAGTGTCGATTCGAGTGCTTCCGAGCCGGCTCCTGCACAAGAAGACTCAAGCGATGAGTCTGATCCTGTGGATGTTCCGGAAACAGTAGTTGAAGACCCCATCGTTCCAGTCAGTGTTCAGGTCACCTTCGACATTACCGTGCCGGTCTACCAATCGGACCAACTTCGCGTTGAGGTGGATTGGGGAGACATCAACCTGGTCGCCACGTGGATCGGTGATGAGTACTGGTCAGCGACCGGTGAGTTTCCATTGAACACACAACACAATGTTTCAGTGACCTTCTATGACTGGAATGGCGGCATTGAACTGGCACAGTTCACTGACCCACTCGCCACGGCATTCGACACTGCCGAAACCATTCAAGTAGCAGTTGGTGACTTCGACATCGCCATGTTTGATACTGACGGGGATGGAACAAGCAACCTTGACGAGCTCACCGCAGGCAGGGACCCTCTTGTCGATGAAGACGCACAACTACCGGTACGGGACTTCCACATCCTGAGTGATCTATCGCGTATGTCTGTATCGCGACACATGGAGTCCCACATCCCACTGACAAGACCCATCAGCGAAACAAACGAAACAAACCCCAGACCGTCACAACGTACTTACAAGGCTATCGATATCGATGCCGAGGGTAACGGCACCTTGGTTCGCAATATCTCGTACGGCTCGATCTCACAAAGTATCCGCGGAATCCGGACAGTAAACGGGAATTCCGTGTCGTGGGAAGGCGGCATCAGTGCTCGAGACGACTATGGGCATAGCGTGAGCGTCAACAACACCGTGACCTACATCGACGAGAACTCACGGTCTCTCGTTGAAGATCTTGCCGGCAGCAATATCGGCACATACACCGATAGATGGGAAACCAGTAGCAGCCTGATCGGTCACGTCATTGATGACGGACCGTTCTGTGCTCCTGTCGCTGGCACGGTCATAACGACAAACACAAGCAATCGCGGTCCACTCGACAACTACACCCGTATCGTCAGCAAGGAGCTCGACGATCCCTACTGGCGTGTGACCACTGAGAGAGTCGATGGCGAGACCGCTGAATCATTCGCGCGCGAGCTCATCATGCTCAGGAGTTACTGCGGAGGATCCTGCGGTACCTACACCTTGTCTGAACCGGAAGACACGTACTTCCAATGCGACTTCGTGGACTTCGAGGACTAGCCCTCAGGCGGCCTTGTCCAGATCGCTCGCTTCGATCGCAGCCACCGTTGCTGCGACCTCACTGGCAGACACGGGTTTCGAGTAGAAGAAACCCTGGATGGTATCGCAGTGGAGTGCGGTAAGCGCATCACGCTGCACCTCGGACTCTACCCCTTCAGCGATGGTCTCCAGTCCGAGTCCCCGTGCAATGTGCAGGATGGTGTTCACCAAGGAGTTTTCGTCAGATTCTCCGTCCAATCGGTTCACAAAGGCTCGGTCGATCTTCAAAACATCAAGCGGAAGGTCCTGCAGGTAACGGAGTGACGAATACCCGGTGCCAAAATCGTCCACGGCAATACGCACACCGGCAGCACGCAGCTGCTCGAGTCGCTCGACCACCTTGCTGACGTCGTTCATGACGACGCTTTCAGTCACTTCGAGCTCGATCTGTTCAATCGGAGCGTCATGACGCTCGATGGCATCAAGCACCTGGTCGCAAAAGCCATCAAGCTGGAACTGAGGTGCGGCAATATTGATACACACGCGCAGGTCTGCAATTGGTCCCGCTTGCCAGGCCGCAAGTTGCCTCACCGCTTCCTCGATAACCCAGGTACCGATGTGATTGATCAAGCCGGTCTCTTCTGCGATCGGGATGAAGTCATCCGGTGATATCAAGCCGAGCTCGGGGTGATGCCATCGCAGCAGGGCTTCGACACCGACCACCTTGCGATCACTGCAGCTCACCTGTGGTTGATAGGCTAGGTACAGTTCCTGACGATTGATGGCATCACGGAGATCAGCCTCCAGTCGCGACCGATAGAGACTGCTCTGGGCAAGCGCGTCATCGAATCTGCGAATACTCCCCTTGCCGCCCTGTTTGGCCTGATACATCGCTATATCAGCGGAGCGCAGCAGCCCGTCCAGAGTTTCGCTGCTGTGAGGGTAGCAACTGATACCGATGCTTGCGCCTACCGCTATCGGACCGTAGCCCGTATCGAAGGGACGACTCACTGCCTTGAGCATGCGCCTCGCAGTCGCCTGGCCCACCTCAGCTTCATCGCCGCGCCACGACAGCACTGCAAACTCATCGCCTCCCATGCGCGCAAGCATGTCGCCGTCTTCGAGGCAGCCCTTGAACTGACGAGCAACCTCGATCAGCAAGCAATCGCCAGCGGCATGACCCAGGGTGTCATTGATATACTTGAAGCCATCGAGATCGATGAACAGCACAGCGAGCGACTGGCCTGAGGTCTTCGCATCGCTTAGTGCCTGGGTGATCGTCTGCTCGAACCAGGAACGATTGGGCAATCCGGTCAGCCGGTCATGGTAAGCCTGATGATGCAGCTCACCTGCAAGCCGATGTTGCTCCATCGCCATCGCAAGCTGGCGGGCAACCACTTGCAAGGTGCGCCGCTCGGCATCATCAAAATCCTTCCTGGAGAGTTGACGGCTGATCACTACAACTCCAGCTACTTGATCAGCAGACATCAAGGGAATTGCGTAGGTGCTGCCAAGCTCCAGCTGGTCTCTGCGCGCATGCATGGCGGCGGACAGTCGCGGGTCTCTTTCATGCCGGAATGTCGTGGCTTCCTCAGCGTTTTGCACCACCCATTGCGCGAGGTTGCCTCTCATCTCCTCAGCCGTAAACCGACTCGGGCGGAACTTGACTCCATCCCTTTGAGACCACGCTGCCTCGGACGCGAGCTCCCCGTTCTCATCCAGCAGATAGAAGCTGACACGGTTTGCATCGACAGCCCCCAATAGCTGCCGGCACACGGCGTCGTAGGCATCATGCCGGTCGTCGATACAGGAAAGCAATCGACTGATCTCACTCAACGAACGGGTGCGCTCCAGAGCCTTGCGCGTCTCGTCGATCATCAAGGTGTTTGCAAAGGCAAGGCTTGCAATAGAGGCGATGCGCTGAAGTAGAGGCAGATCGGGCGACAGATCGCTCTCGTTCGGTGTCGACACTACCGACAAGGCTCCCACCATCACACCATCCGCATGCAGGGGCGCACACCAGGCCTGAGTGTGTTTCGGCCAGGGATCATTGCTGCCTTGGGACGCAGCGTCCTTGACATAGACCGCTTCATTGCGTTCCCAACACAGTCCGGTTATCCCATCCCCCGGACGACGCTTGCTACCGACCAGAGTGTCTACGCGCTGCCCGTTGCCGACCACGATTTCCAGGTACTCGTCGGTTTCGTTGACGAGAGACACGTAGGCACCGTCCGCGCGCGTCCGCTCGACGATGATTCGCGCCAGGCTATGCATCAGGCTCTCGGTGTCCCGGCATGTCAACAGGCTCGACACAACTGAACTGACGGTCGCAAATGCGCCGTCGCGTTCATCGAGCGCGTCAACCTGTGACAACGGCCCTGGACTGGGGACTTTATCGGACAAGGTGGGTATTTTCTCCTGGACTACAGGCAGATAACGGCCATACGACGATCAACCTGTTGCCCCATGTCCAGGCGCGCAGCAGTACACCTGCCGAATGTGATTTGAATCACAGTTGCAACAGACAGAGCAGACCCACGCGTATCATGTCCGGCACTTGCATTAAAGGCCACGACACACGCGAACCGCGTCCAGCACCGCCGCGTGCACATTACGTGATGCAACTGCGTCCCCGATTCGAAACAGGCAGTATGCACCTGCGTCATTGCGCACTCGCGTCTGCGCCTGACCAGCAAGCAGCGCTTGCTGGTCCACCTCACCACCGTTGATCGAGCCTGGGACCAGTGCAAAGTACAGCTCGTCCAAAGGAGTGGTCCCACGCTCGATCACCACCTGATCAACCGTGCGCACATCACGACGGTCCGTGTAGTCGCTGCCCACGATAGCCGCCAGCTGATTGCCCTGTCGCCGGATACCCAACAGCCGGCGGTTGATGGTGATAGCCACGTCCGCCTGCTCGAGTGCGGCAGCGTAGGCGACATGATTCAGGCCGCCGATCTCAGGTGCAAAGAAGCGCTCCGGGGTAACCAGCTCCAATGCCGTACAACTACCTGCCAGCACTTCAGCGGCTTGCAGACCGGGATGCGCGCCATTGTCATCGAACAGCAACACGCGTTCTGCCGAAGGTACATCGCCGGCCAATACGTCCCAGCTCGAGACAGCCAACTCCTCACCGCCGAGCGGCAACTCGAGATCCGGCACGCCGCCTGTCGCCACGATCACGACATCCGGTGCGTGTGCCATG
The DNA here is from genome assembly GCA_938006335.1 of uncultured Granulosicoccaceae bacterium. Lineage (GTDB taxonomy): Bacteria > Pseudomonadota > Gammaproteobacteria > Granulosicoccales > Granulosicoccaceae > Granulosicoccus. Next base: position 6,521 of record CALLMF010000001.1, read on the forward strand.
ACATCGCATTCGTCTGCCACCACGTTGTAGCGAATGTCCACACCGAGTGCAGCGCAACGTTGCAGACGCCAGTCCACGATCCCCATGAGTTCCGCCCGACGTTGCTGACGAGCCGCAAGCCGCAGTTGCCCTCCGGCAGCGGACGCTGCCTCCAGCACCGTCACATGATGACCGCGCTCAGCGAGGGTGCGCGCCGCTTCGAGACCGGCAGGCCCTGCACCCACAACCACGGTACGCAATGCCTGGCCATCGCTTGGCGTGGTGTCATGCGGTAGCGTGAGTTCACGCCCCGTCGATGCATTGTGGATGCAGTAGGCATCAAGGCCTTCGTAAATCCGGTCGAGACAATACGTGGCGCCAACGCAGGGACGAATCTCATGTTCACGCCCTTCGGCAATCTTGATGGCGATATGAGGATCGGCAATGTGCGCACGCGTCATGCCCACCATATCCAACCGCCCCTCGGCAATCGCATGGCGAGCGGTGGCCACGTCGTTGATACGCGCGGCATGAAACACCGGGAAGCGCGTCTCGGCACGGACCTCCCCCGCAAAGTCGAGATGCGGTGCTGACGGTTGCCCCTGCACGGGAATCACATTCGATAGCGCCGCGTCCGTATCGATATGACCGCGGATCACGTTGAAGAAATCGATGCCACCACCCGCTTTCAACCGATGCGCGATAGCAATGCCCTCGTCCCGGGTCAGACCCTTGTCGCGTTGCTCATCCACCACGAGACGGATGCCCACGATGAAATCCACACCCACAGCAGCGCGGATAGCGGTAATCACCCGCTCGGTAAATCGCAATCGGTTATCGAGTGAGCCGCCGTGCTCATCATCACGGAGGTTGGTGGCAGGAGACCAGAAGCTGTCGAGAAAGTGGCCATAGGCCTCAAGCTCGATGCCGTCGAGCCCCGCGGCCTGCATACGTGCTGCTGCATTCGCATAGTCATCGGCGATGCGCTCGAGGTCCCACTCCTCCACGGCCTTGGGATGAGACCGATGAGCCGGCTCCCTGACCCGCGATGCCGACAGCACCGGAAACCAGTCATCGGTATTCCATCGTGTACGCCGCCCGAGATGCGTGAGCTGAATCATCACGGCGGCACCATGCCCATGACACTCGTCGGTCAGCTCCGACATCCATCGAACAATCCGGTCATCCCATGCATGCAGGTTGCCGAAGGCCGCAGGCGAGTCGCGTGACACCAGCGCAGAGCCCGCGGTCATCGTGAGAGCAATGCCACCCTTGGCCCGTTCTGCGTGATAGGCGCGGTAGCGGGCCTTGGGCATCCCCTCCTCTGAATACGAGGGCTCGTGCGCGGTCGTCATCAAGCGATTGCGCAGCGTCAGATGCTTGAGCGTCCACGGCTGCAACAGCGGGTCCCTTCGATTCACTGGCTGGCTCACGACACCTTGGCTCTGCTGTTCTTCATTGTGTAGTCACTTTACCTGCTGGCGCTTCAACGTCAGGGGCTCGACACCGCGCCAGCTTAAATGGGCAACGATGGTCTGTGATAGCTTGCCGCGCAATCTTCCCAATGCAACAAGGCAAATGATGCGTCGAGATCTATCGGCAATGGCGTTACTGCGGGCACCGAGTCGATACAGCACATGTGTGTCAGCGACAGCGATGCCCGTGTACCCACCGAGACCTGGGTGGACGCACAAGGCACTAGCGGCGAGTGCTCAGCCGACTACAAGTGGGTATGTACGGTACCGGCACAATGAGTCGGAAGCACCATGAACATCACTATTCGCGAGTGGCGTGATACCGATGACATAAGCCGCATTACGGAGATCCTGCACGCGGCCTATGCACAGCTTGCAGATCTCGGCTTCAAGTATCACGCGACCTGGCAAGGCGATGACGTGACCTTCAAACGACTGTCGGCGGGTCTCTCCTACCTTGCCCTCGACGCTGAGACAATCATAGGCACCATCACCCTGCGCATACCACCGGAGGTATCAGGTTGCCCTTGGTACGATCGCGGGGATGTCGCCTCCTTCGGACAGTTTGGGGTTGACCCCAACTACCAGAAGCACGGTATCGGATCCCGGCTGCTCGACACCGTGGAAGCGGAAGCCGCCAGAAGAGCCATCCCCAACATCGCTCTGGATACGGCCGAGGCCGCAGATCACCTGATCAGCATCTACCAACGACGCGGCTATTCGTTCGCAGGTCATGCAGACTGGGACGTCACCAACTACCGCAGCGTGATACTCAACAAGGTGCTGTGATACGGGCGGGGCAACGCCCTAGCCCATCGCCCAGTTCTGTTGCAGCAGTCTCACCACGTCTCCGGCCTTGGCATATCGATCTTCCTTGTCCTTGGCTATACAACGCATGACGACATCCTCAAGCAAGGGCGGCACCCCGGCTGCGATCCTGGAAGGCAGTGGCGGTGTGTCATGTTGCGTGCTGTGCAGCACGTCATCGATGGTCTCACCTTGTGCGGCGGTACGCCCGGTCAGCGCTTCGTACAACAACAGGCCAAGGCTGTAGATGTCCGCGCGAGAGTCGATATCCGGATCGCGGGTAATCTGCTCTGGCGCCATGTAGAACGGCGAGCCCTGTAGTTTCTGATGGCCCGTCATGGAGCTGTCACTGTCCTCGCGCTCGGGCACATCGTGGCCGATGGCCAGTTGCCCACCCGGAGCACCCCACACCTTGGCAAGCCCCCAGTCCAGCAACAGGACTTCTCCATAAGGTCCGATCAGCACGTTCTCGGGCTTGAGGTCGCGATGGATGACACCTACTGAATGGGCATATTGCAAGGCATGCCCCACCTGCACGATAGTGTCCACCAGCTGCCCCAGATCGTAGCGCTCTCGGTAGTCGAGAATCTCCCTGAAGGTGTAGCCGTGCACCAGCTTCATGGTGAAGTAGTAATGGCCATTGCGGTCACGACCCAACTCATACGTGGGAACCGTGTTGGGATGCTGCAGCATCGCCGAGATCCGCGCTTCGCGCAGCAGCCGCTTCTGCTCTATTTCATCGTTGGCAAACTCGGGCAGCACGGACTTGTAGCAGATCACCCGATTCAGATGCAGGTCCTTGCAGGACTGGATCAGCGACTTGCCGCCGCGTGCGATGGTCTTGAAATAGGCGTAGCGAAGTTTTGGATCGAGCTTCTGGCCGAGCTCGCGGTCGGTCTGCTCGATGGACAGCAGCTCGGCAGTAGGAAGCTTGAGTTTCGGGTATTCGCTCATCTGTACACCTGCCGATGCGGCCTGGAGGGTGTCTGGCGACCCACCGATGATGCCGGTTCACGGGACAAGGCCGCAGCAGACACGGCGCGACCTGCCTTTAGACGTATCATACCGCTTGCATTCACTCGACCTGTCAAGACTCCGCACGCCGTGATCTCCACCGCCAATCTCACCATCCAGTTCGGCGCCAAGCCCTTGTTCGAGAACGTGTCGATCAAGTTTGGCGATGGCAACCGCTATGGCCTGATCGGTGCCAACGGCAGCGGCAAGTCCACGTTCATGAAGATCCTGGGTGGGGAGCTCGAGTCCACGTCCGGCAACGTGGCGCTGGAACCCAACCACCGCATGGCCATGCTCAAGCAGGACCAGTTCGCCTTTGAGGAGTTCACGGTGCTGGATACCGTGATCATGGGCCACAAGGAGCTCTGGACCATCAAGGAGGAGCGCGACAGGATCTACTCACTGCCGGAGATGAGTGAGGAAGACGGCATGAAGGTCGCCGACCTTGAAGTGCAGTTTGCCGAGATGGACGGCTACTCGGCAGAAGCCCGCGCCGGCGAGATCCTGCTGGGCGCGCAGATTCCGGAGTCACTGCATGCCGGCCCCATGAGCGAAGTCGCGCCCGGTGACAAGCTGCGCGTGCTGCTGGCTCAGGCCCTCTTTGCCGACCCGGACGTCCTGCTGTTGGACGAGCCCACCAACAACCTCGATATCGACACCATCCGCTGGCTCGAGGATGTGCTCAACGAGCGCTCCAGCACCATGATCATCATCAGTCACGACCGCCACTTCCTCAACAGCGTGTGCACGCACATGGCAGACCTCGACTATGGCGAGATCCGGCTGTTTCCCGGCAACTACGACGAGTTCATGCTCGCCTCTACCCAGGCGCGTGAACGCATGTACGCCAACAACGCCAAGAAGAAGGCTCAGGTCGCGGAACTGCAGGCCTTTGTGCAGCGCTTCAAGGCCAACAAGTCCAAGGCGCGGCAGGCCACCAGCCGTCAGAAGCAGATCGACAAACTGCAGATCGAGAAGATGAAACCCTCGAGCCGCCAGAACCCCTACATCCGCTTCGAGTTGGAAAAAAAGCTCTTCCGTAACGCGGCAGAGATTGAAAACCTCGGTGCAGGCTATGGCGACAATCAGGTGCTCAAGGACCTGAACCTGATGATCGAGGCCGGCGAAAAGATCGCCGTTATCGGCCCCAATGGTATTGGCAAGACCACCTTCGTGAAGGTTCTGGCCAGCGCCATGGCACCGAGCGACGGCACACTGAAGTGGTCCGAGAATGCCGAGATCGGCTACTTTTCCCAGGACCACGAGGCCGATTTCGACATGGACGAGCCCATCCTCGAATGGATGACTCGCTGGGGCAAGGAGCAACACGACGAACAGGAGATTCGCGGCATTCTCGGTCGCCTGCTGTTCGGCAAGGACGATATCGGCAAACCGGTCCGAGTCTGTTCCGGTGGTGAGAAGGGCCGACTGCTGTTCGGCAAGTTGATGCTGCAGTCGCCCAACGTGATGATCATGGATGAGCCGACCAATCACCTCGACATGGAATCGATCGAGTCACTGAACCTTGCGATGGATCTTTATCCTGGCACCGTGATCTTTGTCAGCCACGACCGCGAGTTCGTGAGCTCATTGGCCGATCGGGTCATCGAGCTGAAGCCCGGCGGTTACACCGACTACAAGGGCAACTACGAAGAGTATCTCGGCAGTCAGGGCATCGATTGAGGCGAGGCGGCACGAGAGCGTAGCCGCCCACGCGTTGCGCTCTACCAACAGTCGATCGGTGTCTTGACGCCTGCCGAGTCGATGCGCAGCGCCGGACAATCGTCGTCACTGGCCTGAATCTCGCCGGCAACGGGCGTGGCCAGCAGCACAAAGCTGTTCCTGTCGCTGGACTCTACGGTCACGGTGTAGAGACCTTCGTCGCTCACCATGTTGTCATCGGCATAACCCATCGTGGTCATGGCATCAGCGTAGGTGTTGAACTCGGAATAGAAGCGGAACTGTTCTCCCGCCGCTTCGGTGAGCATTACCGTTGCATCGGTACGACGCGTCTCCTGCAGGTAGCGCAGATAGCTCGGCAGCGCGATGGCTGCAAGAATCCCGATGATCGCAACCACGATCATCAATTCAATCAGCGTGAAACCAGCGTATGAGCGGAGGGATCTGTGTGTAGTCATTGCAAGCAAGCTCGTTAATCGATCAGCGCGAAACGCAGGAACCGGTCTGACCGGTTGCAGGTCCTGCGAAGTAGCCACGCACCATGTGGTCGGAACTCGCAGCGTCACCATCAATCGCCACAACGCTGTTGATATCGAACATCAGACCCGTCTTGCGAGACGAGTCATCGAGGTTGACACTCAGGTCCGTACCCTCCGGCAGTACAAATTCGCCGCAGTACTGAACGGTGAGACTTCCTTCGATATCGACAAACTGGACTTCCCTGCCGTTGGGCGCCGTCTTGAATTGATCATAGTCAGTAGACAGGCGTGTATTGATGTCGGCAATCTCCACGGGCCTGGAGGTGGCGCGATCCACAATAGACGGCGGCAAGGCCATCTGTACCACGCCGATCTGATAGCCCTGCTCCACGGCGGACTCCGCCGCCTCGAAGGCGATGGACTTCTGCTGCTCATTGCCCGCGACGCGCTCACTCAGACGGGTACCCGACAGGGTTGCCACGGCGAGCAGGCTCGAGATCACCAACAATACAAGACTGACCAACAGGGCCATGCCCTGCTGGCGAGATCGCCCACATGAAGCCAAGTGGCGGTACAGATGGGAACCTTGATCAGTCACGCGTGTTCCTCAAGGCAATGGTCGCGGAATAGACGTTACGTGCGATGGCATCGTTGCTATCGATACGGGTATCGAGCACCACATGTGTCTGCTCGACGTCACGCCGTCGAATGGCGGTACCGGAGTTCACCAGCAGGGCAACGCGCAGGGCGACAACCTGCCCAGGATCAACCGTTGCATCCCACGGCACGAATCGCTCGGGTATGTGCGGGCCATCGTAGTCGGTGGTCAGTCCGTACAGCACCCGGAAGGCTTCGACATTGTCGACCAGGCGTACAGGCGCGGCGCTGACATTACCGGTACAGGTAATGAATCCGCTGGAGACCTCCCCACCGATCGGCGGCACGAAGGTGTAGGTGTTTACCGCAACGCCTGCATCTGCTGCCAGTGTCGTATCGCCACCGCCGCAGTCATACGGCGCCGTTGAACGTGCGGTGATTGAATTCGCGCTACTGGCTGCAATATCAACTGGCAACAAGAGACCTGTCGGGCTGTAGCCGGCAAGACGAAGGTCGTTTTGCAGTACGCCGATACCATAGCGCCCGTTCTCCTGCAGCGTTTGCAGTCCGTTGTTGAATCGGGCGCTACGGCTGGTGCCGATGTAGGTGTTGTAGGCAGCAGCGACCACCACCAGACCCAGCACCATGGCGATCATCAACTCGACCAGCGACAGACCACCTTGGCTGCGCCGCGTGCGCATCGACCCAGGCCGCGTCATGGTGTCATCCTCATGAGCACTTCACGCGTTCGGGTATCCCCTCGCGTCTCCGAGATGCTATCGACCTCGGTCCACTGGACACTGATGGCCCATTCGCCATCGCCGCACGGTGCGGTATCGCAGTTCACCGTGAGCACCGCGTTCGGCAGATTGTCGCCTGCTACTCCTGATGTGCCATCAACACCGCAGCTCACGCTGTAGAGATCGAAGGCTGCCAATTCGTCCGGCGAACAGGACGCTGCAGGGTTGACAGGCGAGGCATCACAGCGAGGGCCTGCAAACGTGGCGCAGTAGCCGCCCGATGAGTCGTGACCGTTATACGCCTCGTTTTCCACCCCGACGGAGTTCAGTCGCATGCGGCTGGCGATGTCTTCGGCGTACAAGGTGGCCTTGGAGCGATTGAAGCCTCCGGTACTGTGCTTCATGCCGGTCAGCTGCAGACCAGCGACGCCGAGCATGCCGATGGACACGACGATAAGCGCTACCAGCACTTCAATGATGCTGAAACCACCAATGCTTCTGGTCGAGGTGCCGCTCGACGGGTGTTGATGCCAGTGTTGCACTAGAGCACCTGCGAATCCACGCGGCCGTTGGCGCGAACGCGCACCAGTCGTTTCGAATCCCCGACGGTGATCGTGAGCGTACCGGGCAAGGGCGCACCGCTATCCTGGATACTGGAGCCACGTCCATCAAAGCGCACACGCGCGGCAACGCCCGTGGCGACAAAACCGACCTCACCCTCCGATGGCTGTTGTCTCAACAGCACAGGCTCCCCGGTATCGATCGTGCCATTGCTGTTGGCATCGACATAGGTGATCCAACCGGACGCATAACTGACCGCTGCACAGGCAGGCGTGGGTGCCTCCGGATCAATACTCGGGCAGACCACAACGGGTCTCAGACGCTTGATCGCCTCGGAGCGAGCGGTCTGCAGCGAGAACACGAATTCGTTGGTGACCGCGGCAATGCGGTTCTTGCCGATGAGACTACCCATGGCCGGCAGCGCGATCGCTGCAAATATCCCGGTGATTCCGATGACCACGAGCGTCTCTGTCATCGAGAAACCGCGCGCACGGCGATGTACCAACAGCGGCGACGGAGATCCTGCTGTCATTGCCTCGCCCAAGGCGGCAGGCTGCGTGTTGCGCCTCCACATGTTCAGAGTCCCGCCTCCCGTGAATGACCACCATGCGCAGCGATCACCGCTGAGCACCCGTTGCCTTGCTAGCGGCGGAACAGGGCGCTACTTGAAGCGGTTCGTCGGGTAGCCACACCGACGCGCGGGACTACGCCGTGGCGCGCGTCGCTCCTGAATGAGACACAGCGCACATGAGTCCGGCAGTCAGCGCATCGTGACCAGCTCTTCGGCACTGGTCGGATGGATGGCCACCGTGTCGTCGAAGTCAGCCTTGGTGGCTCCCATGCGCATGGCCACGGCAAAGCCCTGCAGCATTTCATCGGCATCGAGGCCGATGATGTGACAACCGATGACGCGCTCCTCCGCACCGACTGTCACCAGCTTCATGGCGGTCTTGGTCGGGTGTTCGGCAAAGGTGTTGTACATCGGTGTGAACGCGGTCTGATAGACCTTCACGTCATCCCCATGACGTTCGCGCGCCTCCGGCTCGGTCAGGCCGACCGTACCGATGGCCGGGTGGGTGAACACGGCAGTGGCAATCATCTCGTAGTCGAGCTTGCGACCGGTCATGCCACCCCAGATACGGTCAGCCAGACGCCGACCGGCACCGATGGCAACGGGGGTGAGTTCTGCCTGGCCGGTGACATCGCCCAGCGCAAATACGCTCTCGACATTGGTGGTCTGGAATTCGTCGACCGGGATGTAGCCTCGGTCATTGACTGTCACACCCGCAGCATCAAGGCCGAGATCTGCGGTGAGGGGTGCGCGGCCGATGGCAAACAACACCACGTCCTGACCCGACAGCACGTCGCCGCTCTCGCCGGTCACATCGATGCCGGTGCCACGCTTCTCGAGCGATGCGGCGGTAAAACCCGTTTGTATCGTGACGCCTGCTTCGGTCATTGCAGCAACCAGTTTTTCCTGCAGCATCGGATCGAAACTACGCAGCGGCGCATCGCGCCGTACCGCGAGGGTGACGTCACTGCCCATCGCTTGCAGCATCCCGGCAAGCTCCACGGCAATGTAGCCTGCACCGAGTACCGTGACCTTCTTCGGCTGCTCGGTCAGCTCGAAGAATCCATCGGATGTGATGCCAAGCTCGGCACCGGGAATGTCGGGCACGATGGGCTCACCACCAGGGGCGACGACAATACGCTCTGCCGTGTAGCGATCGTCACCGACGGCTACCGTATGCGCATCCACCAGCCGTGCTGCTCCCTGCACGACCGTTACGCCATTGCTTCCGAGGTAGTTGTCGTAGGAGGCATTGATGCGGCGGATATAGGCTTCTCGATTGGCGACGAGCGTGCCCCAATCAAAGCCGCGCACGTCGACGTCATAGCCATAGCCCTTGGCGTCGCGCAGCGTGTGCGCCACGGAGGCGCCGTACCACATGACCTTCTTGGGCACGCAGCCCCGATTGACGCAGGTACCACCCAACAGCGGATCCCGTTCAATCAACAAGCACGTGGCGCCATGCAGGGCAGCACGGTTGCTGGTGGCAATACCACCGCTGCCACCGCCGATGCTTATCAGGTCGTAGTTGTAGGAGTGAGTCATCAAACGCTCTGGAAAGCCGAGCTCCCGACGCAGGAGTCGTGTCGCTACCGCTACTATAGCGGTGACAGCGTCAACCGCTCAAGCAACGTGCCCACTCTCCCGGAACACCCATCAAGCCCGGACCATGCGCCATCGTCCGGCAGCCAGAGCAAGTGGCGCGCGCTCCTGAGCCTCACCCGGATGGATCGCCCGATCGGCGTCTATCTCTTGCTGTGGCCCACCCTGTGTGCCCTGTGGTTCGCTGCCGACGGGCTACCGAGCATCGGCAACCTGGTGATCTTCACGCTGGGCACCGTGTTCACACGTGCGGCTGGCTGTGCCATCAATGACTATGCCGACCGAGACATTGACGGTCACGTCGCACGCACCCGCCAGCGGCCACTCGCCACCGGCGCTGTCACCCCCGGTGAGGCTCTTGCCACCACCGCGGTGCTGATGCTGCTTGCCTTCCTGCTCGTGCTCTTCACCAATCCCCTGACCATCGCGCTATCACTCGTGGCAGCTGCGCTGGCCGTCGCCTACCCGTTCAGCAAGCGCGTCACCGATTTTCCACAGGTGGTGTTGGGGGCCGCCTTCGGCTTTGGCGTCCCGATGGCCTTTGCGGCTGAGACCCACTCGGTACCTGCAGTCGCCTGGGTGCTCTATGCCGCGGCCATCACCTGGCCCGTTGCCTACGACACCTTCTACGCCATGGCAGACCGCGAGGACGACATCCCGCTGGGCGTGCGCTCCACCGCGGTACGCCTCGGCCACCACGATCTTACTTTCGTCGCGCTGATGTACGCGCTGACCTTTGCCTTGCTGATCGTTGCTGGCGTCATCAGCGATCGCGGACCCTGGTGGTTTGCGGCCATCGTCATCGCGATCGTGCTGGCGGTGATCGAATGGCGCCGCGCGTCCAGCCGCAAGGCCGATGACTGCTTCGCCGCCTTTGTGTCAAACCACAAGATTGGTGCGGTCCTGTTTCTGGGTATCGTGATCGACACCGGGTCGTGGACTGCGGCCGTGGCAGGCTCGTGAACTCAAGCTCCACCGCCGGCGATACCACCTGGCTTCAAGCGCTGCTCGAGCGTTATCGCGCCGCGTTTGCGCACGCTCAGGATCACCCGGGGGATCTGGTAGCCCGCTACGAGACCTTGCGCCTGGCTGCCGGTGCGACGCGGCAACCCGTACTCGCAGATGCTGCCTCGAGCGACATCGCGACGCGCGTCAGACACGTCGTGGTCGTTGGTCCTACCCAGGCTGGCAAGAGTTCTCTGGTCAACCGCCTGGTCGGACAGAGCGTTGCCGGTGTCAGCGCACTGGCCGGGCACACCGTGCACGCCCAGGCCTTTGTGCCTGCGCCGCTCATGAGCACCCGCTTGCACGATGACATCGCAGCCGAACTTCTTCCGCTGATGGCAACCACCCGCGCCGAGCTTTCACAGGACGAGCTCGGTAGCTGGTCCCTGCAAACCGTTGACACCGCCGCCAATGCCATTGCGCCCGACAAGGTCGTGTGGGATACCCCGGACTTCGATTCGATTGCTGCAGGTCGTTATCGCGAAGCCGTGCTGGCACCGGCGAGTCTTGCTGATGTCATCGTGGTTGTGCTGAGCAAGGACAAGTACGGCGACCTGAGCGTCTGGCAGCGCATGCAGGCGATCGCAGCCCTCGGCACGCCGATGGTGATCGTGTTGAACAAGCTCGATACTGCAAGTCAGGGCACCGTGGCGGCGGCCTTTGCGTCTCGCTGGAAACAGCAGATCCAGAGCCCGCAACCGCATACCGTACTACTGCCGTGGATGGACGATGGCAGCAGTGATTGGCCTGCCGCCATCAACGAGGAACTGCGAGCGGCGTTGGCCCATGCGCATCAGCAATCCGATGAGCGCGGCCCGCGCCGCAAAGCCTTGGCAGCATTCATCGATACACACAAGGACAGCTGGTTGTCGCCCCTTCAGGAAGCCGCACTGGTACGGCGTCGTTGGCAGGAGCATGTTCAGGAGATTCAGCAACAGGCCTTGTCCGCGTACAAGATACGCTATCTTGAAGACAGCGCGCGCTTTGATGCCGTACAACGCACCATCGCAGAGCTTCTGACCTTGCTGGAACTGCCCGGCATTGCCAATGCCATCGCACGCACACGCAACGTGGTGACCTGGCCTGCCAGAACCTTGCTGGGACTCGGCAGGCGTCAGTTCGGCAACGACGACACCGAGAAAGTCGACCGCGAGCTGGACGTGCTGAACGGCATCTTCAAGGAAGCGATACTGGCGGCGCGGGAGCACGCCCGCGATGCCGAAGACGCGGGCGATGCCAATGGCATGTGGCGTGCGATCGATCGCGGTGTTGCCGCCGACGCAAACCGCATCGAGATCCTCTGGCACGATGAAGCCGTGCAACTGCGCGAGGCGTTTCAACCGCGGTTGGAAGCTGCTGCCAGAGAGTTGCATACACAGCTTGAGGAACAACCGGCACTACTCAACACGCTACGTGCGACACGCGTTACCACCGATGCCGCCGGCATCGCCATCGCCGTGAAGTCAGGTGGTCTTGCGCCGGCTGATCTGATCATCGCGCCAGCAATGCTGTCCATCACCAGCCTGTTGGCCGAGAGTGCACTGGGACGCTATATCGATCGCATTGCCGATCGCCTGAAGCAGGAACTCGCCGAACTGGTGCGTGAACGCTTACTCGAGAATGTACTCGGCAACAGCCTGTTGAACATCGAGCACGCACTCAGCGATGAGGGGTTCCTGGGTAGCACCCTCGACCCTGCACTGGAGCGTGCGCTCGACAATGAGCGCACGCCCGGCAACTGACGTTACAGCGCGGCGAGTACGGCCTCTGCGGTACTCGCTTCTGCTTGACCGGCGTTCTCTTCGATACCGATCCAGCTGATGGTGCCGTCGTCAACGATCATCGCGTAGCGATTGGAACGAGTACCCAGACCAAAACCGGACAGATCAATCGTCATGTCGGTTGCAGTAGAGAACTCGAGATTACCGTCAGACAGCATGTCCACAGCGGTGCCGACGTTCAGGCTCTTGCCCCAGGCATCCATGACAAAGAAGTCCGCTGCAGACAGACAGGCAATGGCGGCAACGCCCTTGGCCTTGATCGCATCGGCATGCTGCACATAAGCTGGCAGATGCTGCTCCGAGCAGGTCGGTGTGAACGCGCCAGGAAGACCGAAGATCACGACCTTGCGCCCCTTCGTGTAGTCGCCGATGCTGACATCAGTCGGGCCATCGGCCGTCATCTGCTTGAGAGTGATATTCGGGAGTGTATCGCCTTGCTTGAGCATGTTTACCCTGAGAGTGTGTGATGGAAGGTTGTGGTCGTACGTTCAGGCCGCTCGCCGGAACAGGCTGTCGAGCTCGCCGAGCATGGCTGGCCCCAGATCACGCGCATCGTGAACGGTGATGGCACGCTGATAGAAACTACCGACATCATGCCCGATGCCGATGGCAAGCAGCTCGACGGTGGAACGTCTTTCTATATCGTCGATAACCGCGCGCAGATGCCGGGAGAGATAATCGCGCGGGTTGGCCGCAAGCGTACTGGTGTCCACCGGTGCGCCATCGGAGATCACCATCAGCACACGCCGCTCCTCGGAGCGGCGCTGCAAGCGACCATGCGCCCACATCAGTGATTCACCATCGATGTTCTGCTTGAGTACATCGCGACTCAGCATCAATCCGAGATCCCGCCGTGCGCTGCGGTAGGACACATCCGCGGCCTTGTAGATGATGTGCCGCAGGTCATTGAGTCTTCCGGGATTGGCAGGGCGACCGGCGGCCTCCCAGTCTTCGGTCGAGCGACCGCCGTGCAACTCCGTCGTCGTGAATCCGAGCACCTCGACAGCAACACCGCAACGCTCCAGCGTTTGCGCAAGGATGTCTGCAGCAGCGGCGGCAATCTTGATGGGCCGACCGAGCATCGAGCGCGAGTTATCGATCAGCAGGGTCACCGCCGTGTCACGAAACGTGGACTCGGCTTCGCGCCGGAACGCAAGCGGTGCGGTGGGAGAGGTGAGTATGCGCGTCAGCCGGCGAACGTCGAGCTCGCCCTCTTCCTGATCGTAGTGCCACTCCCTGCGTTGCCGTGCCAGCAACACCTTCTCGAGCCGGGCAGCGAGGCGTCTGACCAGCTTTGCCTGGGACTCGATGTGCTTGTCGAGATCCGCGCGCCAGCGCGCAAGAGACACTGCATCGGCAAGCTCCGACGCACGGCGCACTTCATCGTGCGTACGCGTGTAAGCGCGGTAGGCCTCACCCCGTTGAGCAGCGGCATGCACGACGGGATCACGCCCCGATACAGGCGCTTCGTCACCCGCCTCCTCGGCGAGTGCCGCGGCTTCATCAGCATCCTCGACCACACTGTCGGAGCGCAGTGAGGCATCGCGCTCGTCGGGTGCATCCGATGACGCTTCGTTGTTGTCGTCGCTATCGATGTCATCGTCACTGTTGCCATCGGTATCAGTGTCTTCCGTGGGCGTGTCCTCGATGCTCAGGCTCTCTGGTGCAGCACCTTCGCCACTGCCATCGATGGTCCCGGATGCGTTGATCAGCGCTTGCAAGGACACCGATAGCGCTGCTGCTGCCACGGCAAACTGCCTGGCGTCTCCCAACAAGGGGGCCAGTGCGTGCAAGCCTCGATACAAGGCATCACCCACATCCGCTGGCAGGGTGTCTGATGCGCTGTCACGTTGCTGCGCTGCGGCTGCAGGAGATTGTCTGAACGCGCCGCGCACATGTTCGGCGATCTGCTCCACGGCGTCACCGAGCGACGCCCCGGTGAGCATCTCGTGATCGCGCAATTCGTCGAGGTTGCGGGCAACACCGACAAGCTGATTGGCACCCAGTGCCTCCACACGTTCAGCTTCCAGCGCCTGATAGAGCGCAGCGGCTCCCGGGTGCACTGGCCGGCAGGCGGCGTGGGCGGGCGCATCATGGTGGCGGTGCCAGAGCGCGGCGCGGTCGGTCTCGCCACGTTGCAACACGTGTGCGCGCTCGCTGTCCGGCGGAGCCAACTGCAGCACCGCGTCGCCTGCAATACTGCGCGCAGCGGGCAGCAACACGTTCTCGGTGATCGACATCGGCGCCGCGCTCGACACGGCATTCGGTTTGTTGGTCGTAGAGCTCACGCTCGAAGTATGCGTGTATCGTCGCCTTCAATGGCGCCGACTGACCCTCTTCTGCAAACTGCGACCGATTCGATCGGTGGCTGGATAGACGCAGCCGTTGCTGCAGGCTGGCTGGACGCGAGCGCGCACGAGCGCCTCGAAGCCACGCGGCTGTCGACCCCTGCAGACCTGTTCGATGCGGCCGAACGCCCGCTCGTGGTGGGCTTGTTCGGCGGTACCGGTGTTGGCAAGAGCACCCTGCTCAATCGCATCGCCGGCCAGGATATTGCGCGCGCCAGCGCCGAGCGGCCGACCTCCACACGCGTCACCGCCTATCTGCACCAGAGCCGTCATCTGGACCGCCTGCCCGCGGACTTTCCGATGCAGCGGCTCAACACCGCGATTCACCATGAGGACCGCTGGCGCGACGTGTTGTGGCTCGATATGCCGGACATCGACAGCGTGGAGACCGAACATCGGATGCTGACGCTCGCCTGGCTCGAATTCATCGACGTGGTGGTGTACGTCGTCAGCCCCGAGCGTTACCGCGACAGTGAGGCTTGGACGGTGCTGCGTGAGCATGGTCGCGAGCACGCCTGGATGTTCGTGTTCAACCAGAGCGATCGCGGCCAGAGCGAACAGGTCGCGGACTTTGGACGCATGCTGGGCGCCGCAGGCTTTGCCGATCCGGCGGTGTTTGCGACCTCGAGTGCGCCCGGCGCCGAGAGTCCCGAAGATGATTTCAAGACCTTGGTGATCACGCTGACCGAACTCGCGGACCGTCAGCTCATCGATGATCTCGCCCGCCGTGGTGTGACCGAGCGGGTGGCCACACTCTTCCAGTTGGCCGACGAGCTTGCAGGACCCGGATTGCAGAGCATGGGACCCGACGACAGCCTGCCCGCCTCCTGGGCGCCGGTGTGGCACAAGGAGTCCCCGCCGCTGACATCAGCGCTTCGCGCGCAGGCGGTATCGGTGGTGGCCGAGGGTCACGAGGGCATGAGCGCCGGGTCCGCGGCAAAAGCACTCGTGGATGAGGCGGCGGTAGCGCGAGTGGATACCTTGATAGGTGCCTTTCTGCAGCAGCTCGACACGCAGGGTGCACTGCCCCGCGCCGCAGCCCAGCGTGGACTCGCTCAGTGGCGCCAGCAAGTGCCTGCGGCGATGGAGTCGGCCGTGACCGGTGCCGTGGGAGAATCCCTGGCGCGGCCGGGGACGCCGTTGCAACGCTTCGCTATCACGCTCTGCAGCCTGTTGTCCGGGGTGCTGCCGCTGGCGGCACTCGCCTGGGTCGCCTGGCGTGTGGTCGCCGCCTTTCAGAGCGGTGTGACCGATGCCACCGCGTATCTGAACGTGAATTTTGCGATCACGGCAGTGATGCTGGTCGGCATCGCCTGGGCCCTCCCGTGGTGGCTGGGTCGGCGCATGCAGCCGGACCCGAAGGCCACGCTGCAACGCGGTCTGTTTACCGGCATCGACCGGGCCCTGGAACGCACCAACGACGAGTTCACCGCGCGCTTGCAGGATCTGCAGGACACCCGCAGCCACCTGCACACCACCCTGACCGAGGCCCGCCAACAGGTCGGCGACGCCGTGTTGCCGGGCAAGCGGCGGGGCGGTGCCGGGCTGCTGCCCGAACCCTTGCGCCGCTTGATGACAACCGACGCCTGAGTCTGATGCTTGGGCCTGACGCCCGACGCTCAGGCGTCGAGCGCGGTGCGCGCCAACACCCACAATTCGACCGACGCTGCCCCGGCGTCCAGACACTCGCGCGCGAGTTCACCGCTGGTGGCACCGGTTGTCAGCACGTCGTCGACCACCGCGACGTGTCGCCTGAACACGCTGTCGTCTACCCGAAACGCCCCCCTGATCGCAAGCGCCCGTTCGGCCCGGGAACGTCGCGCCAGCGAACCCGCATCGCCCACGCGGATCGCGGCGCCACTCGCGTGCTCGACGGCCAATGCACCAGCCACGGTGCTGGCGATATCTTCTGCCGGACTGAACTGCCGCTCTGCCCGGCGGGCGGGATGGTCCGGCACGGCCATGACAAGGTCGGGCAACAGTGGCTGCAAGGCGTCGGTAGCCGCCACGCGACGTAGCTCCTCGGCCAGCAGCAACCCCAGCGAGCGGCCGATCGCGCGCTGCCGCTGCTGCTTGAGGGCGCCGATCATGCCGTCGATCGGGTAGGCGTAGCGCCAGGGCGCCACCGTTCGCCGGAACAGCGGGGCACGCTGTCGGCACGCCAGGCACCAGGGGCGTCCGGCTCCATCGCACCGGAGATGCCGAGCCGCGGATACCGCACCACAACCGAGACAGGCGGTATTGTCAGCCCCGGACGCCCACTCGATGCGAGGAAAGCACGCCACGCAGGAGTCACACAAATCCAGCGTTCCGGTAGCGTCGCTCCGACAGACCAGGCAGGTTGCGGGGAGCCAGCGACGTTCCAGCGCACGGGCGGCGCGAACCAGGAAAGTCGAATGGATGTTGCGTAAACCCCTTCCCTGTGGCTCAGAGTGACCTACACTCCGGCAATCCGAGCTGGGCAACGGAGCAGTTCTGTTGTATTTTCCATACATCAGCATGCTCGACAACGTTTACAATTCGGCTGAGTACGGCTATACAAGACAAAAAAACAACAGGTTTTCGGTCTCCCCTTGACCGTCCACCACGTTTTCTCGTCCTTAACCAACCGATCGACCACCCTGTGGGAGCAGACATCATGACCCCGAAGACCGGAATGACCCAATCCCTCGCTGCCCTCCTTCTGGGCGGTGCCTTCATCGCCTCTCAGGCGGTAGCTGATCCGCACGCACTCGACGGCGATATTGCCATCGGCGAAGGTGCAGAAGCATCCTACGTCAACGTTGGCGGCAACGCTATCAGGACAGGCCTGGGCGAGTGCCTGCGTCTTGGCGGCTTCAGCGACGACGCTATCGAGAACGCTTGTGAAGGTATTGAAGAAGCTGCAGAAGAAGTCGCTGCACCCGAGCCGGAGCCGGCTCCTGTTGCTACCGCACCGGCAGAGCCCATCATCAGCACCTCGCTGTTCGATGCCGAGGCACTGTTTGACACCAACCAGTCCGCGCTGACTGCATCGGCTGAAGCGTCCCTGGCGGACCTGCTTGCCTCTCTCGAGCGTTTCGACAACATCTCTGCGATCAAGGTAACGGGCCACACTGACAGCCGCGGTTCCGAAGCCTACAACCAGACCCTGTCCGAAGCTCGTGCTGCCACCGTCAGCGCGTTCCTCGCCAGCGCCTACCCGAACGTCAGCATCAGCTCTGCTGGTGAAGGCGAGAGCAGCCCGGTTGCTACGAACTCCACACCGGAAGGTCGTCAGCAGAACCGTCGCGTAGAAGTTCAAGTCACTGCCGAAAGCATCATCCAGCCGGCATCCTGATCCTGATGGATCAGTTGCAGGCGAGCTGAGCTCACCTGCAAACCGTTCGAATGAGGGGGGCCCGGGTGGCCCCCCTTTTTTGTGGGCGACAGCTGCGGTGATCACATCAGGCCGCGCTCGGCGAGCGAGGTCTGACGGCCACGCCCGATGATCAGATGATCGAGCACGCGCACGTCGATCAGCGACAAGGCATCGGTGAGTTTTCGCGTCAGCCGGACGTCGGTATCCGACGGATCAGCCACGCCACTCGGGTGGTTGTGCGCAAAGATCACGGCAGCCGCATTGCGTGACAAGCAGTGCTTGACCACCTCGCGTGGATACACGGCGGCCGAATCGATCGTGCCGCGAAAGAGCTCCGCGTATTCGATGACGCGATGGCGGTTATCCAGAAACAAGCCGCAGAACACTTCATGCTCCAGCCCCGAAAGGTGCAAGGAGAAGTACTGACGCACCGCCTCGGGCGACGACAACACCTCCCGATCGCTCATGGAGAACAACAGGTGCCGGCGCGCCAGCTCGAGCGACGCCTGCAACAGCGCGTAGTGCGTCTCGCCAAAGCCACTGAGTGACAGCAGACGCTGCGGACTGGCCATGGCGAGGGCGGACAAGCTGCCGAGCTCGGCAATACCGTTGTCGGCCACTTCGAGGGCGGAACGTCCGCCGCTGCCCGTGCGCACGAACAGGGAGAGAAGCTCGGCGTCGCCGAGAACTGCCGCACCCTGGCGCAGCAGCTTTTCCCGAGGGCGCTGGTCCTCGGGCCAATGCTTGATGGTCATGAATGGTTGACGTCCGTGTCGGTGAGGGTGGAAAGAGCGATCCGTGCTCCGGACATGAACTTCACCACAGTTCTTGCATCAAGGCTGTGACATCACGCAAGAAAATGGGTCCATACGTCCAATGATTGCCTCACTGCTAGCATTCGCCCCATGACTTCTCTCTCTGGCCGCAAGGTCCTGCTTTGCATATCCGGTGGCATCGCCGCCTACAAGAGCGCCCTGCTGGCGCGCGCACTGATCACCGAAGGCGCCGAGGTGCGCGTGGTGATGACCGCAGGCGCGCAGGCCTTCATCCAGCCGCTCACCTTCCAGGCACTGACCGGTAACCCGGTCCATACCGAACTGCTCGACGAGTCGGCAGAGGCTGCCATGGGCCATATCGAGCTCGCGCGCTGGGCCGATCTGGTGCTTGTCGCCCCCGCCAGCGCCAATACCCTTGCCCGTCTTGCTCACGGACTTGCCGATGACCTGCTCGGCACGGTGTGTCTGGCAACCACGGCACCGCTGGTGATCGCCCCGGCCATGAATCGCCAGATGTGGGCGCATGCGGCAACACAAGCCAATCTGGCCACCCTGCACGCGCGTGGCGTGCGCAGTATCGGGCCCGCCGAAGGTGCACAGGCCTGCGGCGAGACCGGCGCTGGCCGCCTGACCGAACCCGAGGACATTGTCGCGGCGCTGCTTGCCGATCCACCCGCATCACCGGCACACCCGTCAGACGATTCACTCGCTGGGGTGCGTGTGCTGATTACCGCAGGTCCAACCGAGGAAGCGATAGATCCGGTGCGCTACATCGGCAATCGTTCATCCGGGCGCATGGGCTTTGCACTGGCCGAAGAGGCGGTGCGCCGTGGCGCCTCGGTGAGCTTGATTGCAGGGCCTGTCAGTCTGCCGACACCGCCCGGGCTGACACGCCGGGATGTGACATCCGCGCTCGACATGCACGAGGCCGTGATGGCCGAAGCGGATCGTACAGACATCTTCATCGCCGTGGCAGCCGTCGCGGACTATCGAAGCGCCGATCCGCATGACCAGAAGATCAAGAAGTCCGCCGACACCCTCACACTGCAACTGGTACGCAACCCGGACATCCTCAAGGACGTGGCCGCATTGCCCGGGCGCCCGTTCTGTGTCGGCTTTGCGGCTGAGACCGAGGCCCTGGAGGAACACGCCAGGGGCAAGCTGGCCGCCAAGAAGCTCGACCTGATCGCAGCCAATCAGGTGGCTGACAAGCACTCCCCGGTGTTTGGCAGTGACAGCAATGCGCTGGAGGTGTTCTGGCCTGAGGACGCGTCTGGCGACGGACACGCCAGTATCGCCCGCGCGCCGAAAACGGACGTGGCACGTGCGCTGATCGATATCATTGCCAGCCGTTATAGTGGTCTGTCCACCGGCCCCACCGCTGCAGACACGTCGCATGACCACCATCGCCTACCGCATTCTCGATGACCGCATCGGTAACAGCGTGCCGTTACCGGACTATGCCAGCGAGGGTGCTGCAGGCCTGGACCTTCGTGCCATGCTCGACGCGGACCTGGTGGTCCAACCCGGTACGACAACGCTGATCAAGACGGGTCTTGCCATCCACATTGCCGATCCCGGGCTCGCTGCGATGATCCTGCCGCGCTCGGGGCTTGGCCATCGACACGGCATCGTGCTCGGGAATCTTGTCGGGCTGATCGATTCGGACTACCAGGGGGAGCTGATGGTGTCGTGCTGGAACCGCGGCGACACCGCGTTCACGATGGAGATGGGCATGCGTCTTGCGCAGCTGGTGATCGTACCGGTGGTCCGTGCCGCATTCGCCCGCGTCGAGCAGTTCGACGACAGCACCGAACGGGGTACCGGCGGTTATGGCTCTACCGGCACCCGCTGAGTAAGTCATTCCTGCGCACGAGCTCTGCACTCAGGTGCGCTACCCTTGCTGTCTGCCTATCCACGTCAACCTTGACCTCGCCACCATGACACCCTCTCCCGCCATTTTCCGCGCCTACGACATCCGTGGTGTCGTCACCGACTCACTGACCCCCGATGTGGTCCGCGAAGTGGGCAAGGCCTTTGGTAGCGAGGCTCAGGCCCGCGGCCAGAAAACCGTGGTCATCGGTCGCGATGGGCGCCTGTCCGGACCGGCGCTCGCCGAAGCGCTGACCGAAGGCCTGAGGGCCTCCGGTGTCGACGTGATCGATATCGGCATGGTACCGACGCCCGTGCTGTACTTCGCGACCTATCACCTCGAGACCGGCACCGGCATCATGATTACCGGCAGCCACAATCCGCCGGAATACAACGGCCTGAAGATGATGATTGGCTCGGATGCCTTGTTTGGTGATGGCATCCAGCGCCTGCGCGAACGGCTCGAGAAAGGTGAGCTCGACACCGGCGCCGGCAGCTACCGCAAGGAAGACATCCTGGAGGACTATCTCGACCGGATCATCGGCGATGTGAAACTCGCCCGACCGCTGAAAATCGCCTACGACTGCGGCAACGGTGTGGCAGGTGCGGCAGCGCCTCAATTGTTCGAGCGGCTGGGCTGTGAGACGACGGGCCTGTTCACCGAAGTCGATGGCAACTTCCCGAACCACCACCCTGACCCCGCCAAGCCCGAGAACCTCGAGGACCTCGTGGCCACGGTGCAACAAGGCGGCTATGCCGTGGGCCTCGCCTTTGACGGCGACGGTGACCGCGTGGGTGTCATCGATAACGAGGGCACGCTCATCTGGCCGGACCGTCAGATGGTGCTGTTCGCCCAGGATGTACTGGAACGCAACCCCGGTGCACGCATCATCTATGACGTGAAGTGCTCCAAGGTACTGCCGGAAGCCATCCGCGCAGCCGGTGGCGAACCGGAGATGTACAAGACCGGACACTCCTTCATCAAGAAGCGTCTCAAGGAGACGGGTGCGGCCCTCGGTGGTGAGATGAGCGGACACATCTTCTTCAAGGAACGCTGGTACGGCTTTGATGACGCGCTGTATGCCGCTGC
Source organism: uncultured Granulosicoccaceae bacterium (assembly GCA_938006335.1). Taxonomy (GTDB): domain Bacteria; phylum Pseudomonadota; class Gammaproteobacteria; order Granulosicoccales; family Granulosicoccaceae; genus Granulosicoccus. Next base: position 28,238 of record CALLMF010000001.1, read on the forward strand.
ACGCCTGCTCGAGATCCTGTCCAAGACCGATCGCAGTGCCAGTGACATCTTCGGTGCGATTCCCAACAGCATCAACACACCGGAAATCAACGTCGGTTTCGAGGAAGACGGCGCACAGCACACCTTCGTTGAAGCCTTCACCAAAAACGCCTCGTTTGACGGCGCCACACTGACCACCATCGACGGTGTACGCGCCGACTACCCGGATGGCTTTGGTCTGCTGCGAGCGTCAAACACCACGCCGTCATTGGTCATCCGCTTCGAAGCAGACGACGACGCTGCCCTTGAACGCATCCAGGCTGAATTCCGCAAGGTCATGTCAGCCACCGATTCAAGCGTCGACATCCCGTTCTGACAGGCGTGACGTCCACTGACAGTAACCAGCGCCATCGCAAGCCTGCAGTGGACAAAGCCCATGTACTGAACGAAGCGCTACCGTATCTTCAGCGCTACGCGGGCGAGACCATCGTCATCAAGTATGGCGGCAACGCCATGACCGATCCGCAGTTGCAACGTAGCTTCTGCGCCAATGTGGTCATGATGAAGCAGGTCGGTATCGATCCTGTCGTGGTACACGGGGGCGGCCCGCAGATCGGCGAGATGCTCACGCGCATGCAGGTCGAGAGTCGCTTTATCGATGGCATGCGTGTGACCGACGCCGCGACCATGGAAGTGGTCGAGATGGTGCTTGGTGGGCATGTCAACAAGGAGATCGTCTCGCTACTCGGGCAAGCCGGAGGACGTGCACTCGGGCTGACGGGCAAGGACGCGCGGCTGATCATGGCAGCGCCCATGCAACTCGAGGGACACGCGGCGGACGCGCTCGGCTATGTCGGAGAGGTGGAATCGATCGACCGGCGAGTACTCGACAAGCTGCGCGATGCGGGCTTCATACCGGTCATCGCGCCGATTGGCACCGACGCCTCTGGCGCGAGCTACAACATCAATGCAGACCTGGTCGCCAGCGCCGTTGCCAGCACGCTCGGTGCATCGCGCCTGCTACTGCTCACCAACACGCCCGGCATCCTTGACGCACAAGGCCAACTGTTGACCGGACTCGATGCCGACAAGGTGCGCCGCCTGATCGACGATGGCGTGATCCACGGCGGTATGCTGCCAAAGGTGCAGTGCGCACTCGAAGCGGTCGGCCGTGGTGTACCCAGCGTCGTCATTCTGGACGGGCGGGTCGAGCACGCCTTGTTACTCGAGCTCTTTACCGACGAAGGCGCCGGCACGCTCATCGGCGGCTAGGTCACACCGATGATACGCCACAGTCGTGCAGCGGGCCGTCACGAGTCGCTCGGTATACTCGCTGTCTGACTTCGCCAGGACCGTAAAGACATTGGAGTATCTCTATGGTTTTTTCGCCATCGCCCTGACGATCGTCACGGCGCTACCGGCCAGCAACAACCGGGCATGGTGGGTGCGCACTCACGATTTTCCTCGTGTGCAATACGCGTTCTTGTTGGTGGGCCTGATCATCACGCTCTGGGTCTGGCCCGAGTCGGCGCAAGCGCCCTCGCGTCTCTGGACACTGCTACTGGTGGCAGCGCTTGCCTATCAGCTGTACTGGATATGGCCATACACGCGACTGCACAAGGTCGAGGTGCCTTCCATCGACGATGCAAACGGGTACCCGCGCTTGCGTCTTCTCACCAGCAATGTGCTCATGCACAATCGTGATGCGCCGGCGCTGATCAGCGCAGTCCGGACACACACACCCGACATTGTTATCACGCTGGAATCGGATCATTGGTGGCAGGAGCAGCTGGATAACGCATTGACCGAATGGCCACATCGGGTGGCGTGTCCGCTGGACAATCTATACGGAATGCATCTGTACTCACGTTTGCCATTACGCGATGCGCACGTGGATTTTCTGGTGGATGAGGACATCCCGTCCATCGTTGCGCGAGTCGAGATCGGCGAGCCGCCTGTCTCAGTGCGTCTGCACGCCATTCATCCCACGCCGCCGGCACCCGGAGAGAACCTGCGCTCGACCGAACGCGACGTGGAGTTGTTGATGCTGGCCGACTCAGTGGCCGACGAATCAGGTCCGGTGATCGTCACAGGCGACCTCAATGATGTTGCCTGGTCGCGTACGACACGTTTGTTCTGCAACATCAGCGGACTTCTTGATCCGCGAATTGGGCGGGGTCTGATCAATACCTTTCATACGAACTATCGTTTTCTACGATGGCCGCTGGATCACTTCTTCGTATCAGATCACGTGCGGCTGTTGGCGTTACGCCGGTTACCGTCCATTGGCTCGGACCACTTCCCGATGTTGATCGAAATAGCCGTGGGCCCATCACGCGCCGTAGACGCCAAGACACGCTCTGCTGGAATTGATCGTGAACTGGAACAGGACACGCGCGACACCGATGTCGCTGCCACCGCGGTAACCCCATCCGAGGTGTGACACGAGCGTAGCGAAGACGCACGCCGGGAGCAACACGCGGCCTCAGGTGCCGCTTGCGTCCTGCTCGAAGCGCGTGATCGCTGCCGCGCTATCCGGTCGCTCCAGCATGTCCTCGAGCACCAGAGGCGCGACCGTCAAGGTATCGCAGCCTGCGGCCGCAAGCTCACCGGCGATGCGCGCGGAGCGAATACTGGCAACCAGTACACGGGTACGTCTCTCTGCAGGGATGCCCTGCATGATCTTGAGCATGTCCTGCACGATGGCATCGGCATCGCGACCATCGTCTCGCAGACGGCCGTGATACGGTGCGACATAGTCAACGCCAATGGATGCCGCTGCGACGGCTTGCTCAACGCCATAGACTGCGGTCATCGTGACGCGTATCTCCTGGTCCAGCAGGCGATGCGCAGCGGTCAGGCCGGCCTCGTTCATCGGAAGCTTGATGACCATCTGTGGCGAGATATCGGCAAGCTGCTGACCGATGCTCTGATACTGCTCGGCGGAACCGCCCCAGGCCTGAGCTTGAAACTCGGTAGCCCCAAGATCAAATGCAAGACAGGCAAGATCCCTGATCGCACGAGGCGTGCAGTCCACACCCGCTCGGTGCAGCAAGGTGGGATTGGTGGTGACTCCATGCAACACACCACACGGCAACCAGCGCTTGAGCGCAGTTGCATCAGCGGAGTCGATAAACAGGCGGTGTTGGTGCAGAGGCATGACAGGAACCATACCTCATCGAATTGCCGCCTGGACAGGCTCGGGGAGCATTGCTCGGACCCACGTCTAGATCGCGCCGCGATCAGCCTTCAGCTCACGATAACGTAGAAGGTCGGACTCGAACTTGTCGGCAACTTCACGTCGCTCGGCCGCTTTCGAATCGATCAGTGACCACGCATTCTCGATGTTGCGCTGGATACTCATCTGCTCGGCATACAGGGAGTCCTGGGCCTTGCCTTCACCCATCGACTTTTCCTGCATCTGTACACGCGTGTCGACCACCATGAGGCGGTCGGACAAGATGCGAATGCGATCGTCCAGTCGACTGATCAGGCCATCGATCATGCCAACGCGATCGTCGCGGGTGCGCACAAGGTCTTCTTCGTTGGTAAACGTGGCAAGCAATGCCCGGTCGCGGATACGTGCAAGCTCCTGCTCACGCTCCACCTTGCGCTGCTGGCGTCGCTGCTCTCGACCCAGTACCTGTTCGAGTACCACGCCCTGGTTGTTCAGAATGCTGTGACCATCATCCTGTGTGGAATCGGGCGCACGGTCCTGGTAGGTGGTCAGACCTTCGTTCTGCCATTTGTATACCGGTTCAGACTGGGCGGCCACGGCACTCGGCAACAGGCAGACAAGCACCCCCGCACCAAGCATCCACATGAACAGTCGATACATCGCACGAGCGGCTGTTTGATCTTGCAAGGTCATACAAGCTACCTCTGCACCTTGAGTTACGTGACGAATGAAGCGGCTACCCCTTTCGATCAGGAGCGATTGCCATCAGGAGTTTTAGCGTCAGTACCCGGCTCACTTTAAGAGATCACAACAGAATCTGTGAACCAGATCGCGAGTCACTTTTTGCCCCTTGGCATAGGTAGACTCCCATGCCATGCGCATCATCACGGCCAATGTCAACGGTATCCGCTCAGCCGCGTCCAAGGGCTTTTTCAGCTGGCTGTCGCGCCAACGTGCCGATTTTGTGTGTCTGCAGGAAACCAAGGCACAGGAACATCAGCTCACAGACCCCGTGTTTCGTCCTCGATCGTTCCAGGTGTGGTTCCACGACGCGGAGAAAAAAGGCTACAGCGGCACCGCCCTGTACTCGAAACATGCGCCGGAGTCGGTCACCACCGGTCTTGATATCGACTGGATCGACCGTGAGGGACGCTATCTGGAGCTACGCTTTCCCAATCTGATCGTCGTGTCGCTATACATGCCCTCGGGCAGCAGTGGGGATGTGCGCCAAGCCTACAAGATCCGCATGATGGATGCCTTTCTGCCACACCTCAGGAAACTGCGTGCGACAGGTCGACCGGTTGTCATCTGCGGTGACTGGAACATCGCCCATACCGAGGCAGACATCCGCAACTGGCGCAATAACCGCAAGAATTCCGGGTTTCTGCCCGAAGAGCGCGCGTGGCTGAGCCATCTGTTCGACAAGGAAGGCTATGCCGACGCGTTTCGTTGCTTGCCGCAAAAGCCGCACGAATACACGTGGTGGTCGCAACGCGGCCAGGCTCGTGCGAATAACGTGGGCTGGCGTATCGACTACCAGATCACGAGCGACGATCTCGCCTCACGTGTGCGTCGAACCCGAGTCTATCGAGACAAGGTTTTCTCGGACCATGCGCCGCTGATCATCGACTACGAGCACGACGTTGCCGGGGTATGAGTCTGCCCGGCCCTGCATCGCGACCGCTTCTCTGAGGGCCTTTTCCAGGGCCATCATGTAGCGCTTGCCCGGACGCTCGACAAGCAGCCTGTTGCCATCGTCCAGCACCACCTCCAGACGAAAGACATCGCGCTGCACAAACGCAAACCACGACGCAGTCAGACAGATCAGGAGACTGGCCACCAGCAATACCCGCCCGAACCAATAAGGCATGCCAGTCTGGTGCATGCCAAAGGCCGCGATCACGACAAGGGCAAGACTCACGAAAAACAGCTGCGTCCACGACCGGCGCGACACGGCGTGCTGTGCAAAACGCACCTGACGCAGTGTCTGCATGGCATGGCTGGTATCACCGAGCGTCAACCAGGTCGGTGTCACACGTACCCCATCGTCATCAAACAGTGGAGCCTCTTCGCTGGTGTGCGGCATGGCAGAAAGGAAGTACGCCAGTGTTGCCTGCAGGTGTCAGCCTGCCAGATGGTTCGCCCAATCAACACCCGTGTCGCCAAAGACGAGAAAGTGTGGATTGATCAAGGTGTCCCTCTCGTTATAGCGCAAGCTTTCCATTCGTGTGTTGGTCAAGTGGCCACCGGCCTCCTCGACGATGCATTGCGCAGCCCCGGTATCCCACTCCCCGGTCGGGCCCAATCGAGCGTAGACATCCGCCGCACCCTCGGCCACCAGACACGACTTGAGGGCCGAGCCCATGGAAATCTCACCATGCTTGCCAAGGCTGTCCAGAAAACGCTTGAGCCTCGCACTGGTGGACGTACAGCGACTACGAGCAACCACCATTCCCGACTCAGGAACGCTACGTACATGGATGGGCGTCGTCAGCGAGCCGGTCTCGGAATACGTCTGCTTCCAGGCGCCTTCGCCACGTACCGCGTGATAGGCAACACCCAGCACCGGCGCCACGATCACACCGAGTACCGGTTGGTGATCCACGACCAGCGCGATGTTGACGGCAAACTCGCCGTTGCGCTTGAGAAATTCACGGGTGCCATCCAGCGGATCTACCAGCCAGTAGGCCGGCCAGTCGACACGCTCTTCCAATGGCACGATGCCAGACTCTTCACTGAGGACCGGCAGGCTGGGTGCCAGGCTCCCGAGGCGCTCGACGATGACATCGTGCGCGGCCATGTCAGCGGTAGTCACCGGCGACTGATCATCCTTGATGACCACTTCGACCGAATCAACGCCTTCACCGGCGGAACCGTAGACATCGAGAATACACTCACCGGCGTGCTCCGCGACGACCAGAGCCTGATCACGGAGGGCGCACAACGTTGCATTGTTCAAGGTCGATGTCATGACCGGTGGGTTTCCGGTGTCTTTGATTCAGCGTAGCGGTCTCGCTCCAAAGACATTAAATATATAGACCTAAAACGCCAACCCGGTTCCGTTCAATTCACGATGTGCAACATGGGTAATAGCACCGACGCTCGAAAAACGGTCGACAGCATTTCCATGGCACTACATCAATCGATTCACGTTGCCGCTCTGCTGAACACGATAACGCCCTGCCGCATCCGGTCGTCCGAGCTGGCTGAGGTTATCGACCAGTGCAGCAGACGCCGTGTCCTCAGCGGTCAACTGAACATCCACCGTGTAGTCACCGTTCTGGGCGAGCGTGAAACTGCCGTTGCCGGTGACATCACCACCGGCTGCCGAGAAAGTGCCTGAGTGGGTGCCATCGCCATTGGGTTCGACCACGATGCGAACCGTTCCAAAACGTGCGGCAATCGGCCTTTCGAGAACGGCATCGTCCCACTCGATCTCACCGTCGAACTCGGTGAGCAGATTGTTTTCCAGCAGCACCGTCGCGATGTTCGCCGACAGGGCTCCATCAAACGCTGCAATGGGTGCAGGCAACAACGGCTCAAGCGCCTTGGCCCGAGCGGTAAGCTCAAGATCACTGACCTCGATATCGCCGTTCCACCGTCGCGTCACCAGCGCGCTGGTCTGGCCGCCATACGCGTCCAGGTCAAGTCGGGCCGCACCACCGGACAGGAGTCGAGTCGGCGCCAGGCGCCAACGAACGTTGCTAGCCTCGAGGGGCAGCAGGTCGTCGGTAGAGGCCACACGCGCAATGGTGCCACGCGCAAGCGGACCGGACACGCCTTCGAGCGCCACGGGTCCCAGTTGCGGGCGCAGCTTGTCAACCACCGGCGCTGCCGGAAAGAACACCAGCATCCCGATCAAATAGCAGACCAGACCGAGCAGCACGAGCTTGACAACGCGCATCAGCTCTTCTCGATGTTGAATCTGGCGGACACCAGCCCGGGGTCTCGACGCGACACCGTCATGTTGGTGACCTGCATGCCATAACTCTCGAGCTCGGCAAGGACCATGATCAGCTTGTCGAACTCGACTTCGCCGAACTGCACACGTGCACCATTACTGCCGGCGGGTTCGTTGCGATCCGGAGCAGTCACCCCCGCCTTGCGCACGATCTCATCGACGAGCAGGTAGGGCGCCTTGTCCGAGGTATTGACCGCAGCGTTGCCGCCGACACCACCAGCGCCCTGAATGCGAGCGCCACCTTCACGTACAAAATCGAGCGTCTCGCGCTTGGTGTCTATGGCGCGTTGCGTCACATCCAGCTTGTTGGCAATCGGATACCACAACAGCGCATACAGCAGTCCGAGCACGACCAGCGCACCGACGGCGATGACGATCAGGCGGTCGCGCGGTGTTTGTCGCAGGTACCAGTCTTTCATTGCACACGCACCCGGGCGCGAACGCCGTCATCTTCTCGGTTGGCGGACTGTACTTCCAGTGTCAGCGATGAGCGCTGCGCAAGATCCGACGCCAGTGCATCGAGTGACGGCACGGCATCGGTCATCAGATCCAGATCAAAACGTTCGCCACGCAGGGTGAGCGAGTTCAGGGTGGTCTGCGACTGCGCCGCGATGCTATCGACGATGGCAGCCATGTTGGCCGTGAAACCGTCGCTGCCGCCTTGACCCAGTCGCTGGAGCGCATCCTCGATCTGGCGCCTGGGGCGCTGCATGCGCGCATTGGGCAGAGCCACCTTGAACGACTCCTCGATGGCGACATCAAGGGCAGCTTCCTCGGCGCTGAGCTTGCGTAGATCCAGCCAGCGGCTACCCATGAACACGGCAAACAAGACCGCGGCAAGCACCGCTGTCCAGCGCCACGGCTTGAGACTCTTGTCGAGCTGCGTGCGCGGACTGTATTCGCCCTGCAACAGATTGATGCGCGGTGCGTTGGCCAGTCCCGTGGCAAACAGGCCGAGACGCTCGTCGCAGCGCTTGTGTTGGACGTCGAGACCCGGCGGCACATCAAGCGTGGCCGCATCTCCGGTTTCATAAACGGTGATCTGCGCTTCCACATCGTCACCCAGGTCTTCTCGAGCGCCCTGCAGCATCAGGCCTACCATGTCGAGATCGGTGACAAAGCCCTTGAATCCGTTGAGCCGAACCACCGCATGATCGGCATCCACCAGTGCAGTCCAGCGCCGCACCTTCCCACCAGGATCATCTCCCTGAGCGCGTTCCGGTACCGGGAGGGCCAGTGTCTCCGGCACGATCTCGGTGGGTCTCAGTCCCGCGTCCTGGCAGCTTTCGGTGACCTGATCCATGGTGTCGCGATCGATGATGGCCACGGGGTACATGTCGCCATCGCGCTTCTGGCCGAGCGCAAAATGCAGCTCGTCGACATCGTCGGCGAGTTGTTCTTCGAGTGCATAGCGGGCGACCGCCACGGCGCGAGATGCCGACCCTCCAGGCACATGGGCTTCGGACAGCAGCACACTGTCGCCGCCCAGCACGAGCGTGGCTCGGCGCCCTTCGATGTCAGTGGCGGCCTCAGACAGCGTGCCGGACTCGACGTCGCCGTCAAGTTCGCCACGTTCGCCTGCGTACACCCAGTGGGCGTAGTCCACGGACACATCGGGCCAATGAATGATGAACTGTCTGGACACTGCTTTGTTTACCTGCCAGTCATGGCGTATCTCGCGAGCGATACAGCACTTCGGTGCGCCCTTCGCCGTCACGAACGAACACGGAGTACTGAGACAGCTGCAAGGTCTCGGTGATTACATCGATACGTACTTGAAAGTAGTCTGAACGAACGTCATAGCTACCCGGCGGCCCAAGATCAATGCCATTACCGCCACCCGGGTCCGCCTCATCGTCAAACAACAGGGTACTTTCGTACGGCGTGGTATCGCGGGCATCACCGGTCAGCGAATCCGGCCCTTCCGCGGCCAGATCAAAAATATCTTCACACTGAGGGTAGTCCTCATAGGCCGAACTGTCCCAACGGGAGAGATCCGCAGCGAGCCCCTTCATGTCATCCGACTGCGATGCCAGCACTTCGGGAGTCGCCGTATTGACGTTGATGGGTATCGGTCCGTTTGGCGTCGGCAAGGCAGACACATGCGGTAACAGGCGCTCGTAGTCCTCGGCCTCTTCCTCCACCGCCACGTTGAATCCCTTCACGAGCTTCAGCTCGCTGGTGCTGACAAACGGGGCGTTGGATGCGCGGTAGGCGGGATCAAGGCCAGCGTAGTAGTCGTCTTCGGCGCCATCCGGCAGCGTTGCGTCCACATCGCGGTCTATCCAGTCGAGCACGGCCTGCACCTTGTTCACGCCTATGCCCAGTTCACCGAAGAGGCGCTGCATGCGCTCGACCTCGTAGGGCAAGGCATTGCCTTCGGCATCCACCAGGTTGTTCAGATTGAGGCGGCCCTGAAGGTCCCAGACGCAACCCTGGATGGCCGCGTTCGAATCAATCGGCACCGGCGGGATGGTTTGTGCCCAGTCGTCGTCGAGGGAATCGGTGTTGTTGCGATCGCCCGTTTCGCGATCGCGAAACAGCAGCGCAGCGGCAAAGCGCTCGCCGCTGACAGCGAGGTCACGCGACAGCATGATGGCCGCCTCGTTGCGCTCACGCTGCAGGCTCAGCTGCTGGCGACTGGCAATCGCCACCATGGTGATCGAGCCAAGGGCAACCACCAGCATGGCGGTCACGATCGCGATACCGGATTCGCGCCGAGTGTTCATGACGGGAAGGCAAATACGCGACGCACGCGACCGAGATCCTCGAGCTCGAACTCCAGCTCGATGGCCCGCGGCAGGACCGGTACATCCTCATCGAGCGAACCGCTGTTGGCGGGTGGCCAGGTGTCGCTCCAGGAGCCTTCGGCATTGAGATAACGCAGATTCAGATCCTTGATGCGGTCGAGCAACTGGCGGGTACGACTGGGTGCTTCATCCAGGGGATCGAGGTGATACCAGTAGCTGCGCAACAAGGTATCCCCTTCGAACGACCAGGACACCCGTTGCAGATCCGACCGCGGCGGCAGTACGTTGGCAATCGGATTGGCCCACCCTGCCCGCGTCAGATCAAACAGGGAGCCACCAGCGAGGTTCACCTGAAACGCAGGTAGCGGCTCATCAACAGATGAACGCACCGGGCGATCAATCGCTTGTGTGATGTCTTCCGACAACCAGTAGAACGTGCGCTGCAACTGTGCAAGTCGCGTGGCCTGCTCTTCGATGGCTTCTCTGGTCGCACTGATCTGCGTGAGCATCGTGAAGCCTGCGGTGCCGAGTATGGCAAGCAGAAACATCGCGACCAACAGCTCGATGAGCGTGAAACCGCGCGAGTAACGTGGCAGCCCGCGAGCCGTCACAGACGGTAGTCCGGGTTGCCCAGAAACCCCGTGACCGAATACAGGTAGCTCTCTGCATCGCGGTCTGCGCGCACTTCGATATCGAGTCGACGCAGGTCGGCATCGGCGACACGTTGGGTGCGGGTACGCACATACCAGGTCCGCTGCACCATTTCGGTTTCGGTGTTGGTGGTTCCGAGTTCCGGCCAACCGGGTACGGCTTGCCACTCTGCCATCGTGTTGCTGGCGATCCAACGGGCAACCTCGCGGGTGCGCAGGTATTCCGCACGTTGTGCACTCGCCGCAGCGGACGTCACCAGAGCCGACACACCCACAGCGAGAATGGTCATGGCGACCAGCACTTCGATGAGCGTGAAACCGCCCGCCGCAAGCGCACTGGCGCGTCGCGAAGCGCGCATCACGGGGTATCCACCTGCTCGAGCACGATCGGCTGGAGATCACCGTTGGCAATCTGCCAGTTGTACTCTTCTTCCTCGTCGCGCATCAGCACGCGAAAGTCCGGTAGCAGCTCACCGTTCGATAAAAACAGCACATGCGGCACGATCGGGCTCTCCTCGGTGGCACCGCTCAGTTCTTCTTCGAGGGTTTCCAGCACCACTGGGACTCCGGAGAGGTCGAGTTCGAAGTTCACCGGATAATCGACTTCCCGGAACGACAGGCGCTCGTCATCCACGGGCACCCAGGTTTTTTCAGCGCCCTCTTCTTCTGCAGAAAGCACCCAGAATTCATAACTCTGCGGATGAAAGCGGATACCGAACTCCGCGCGGGAATACACGGCCTGGTCTGACGCCAGCTGCATGATGAGCGCCGTACGACGCGCAGAATCCCGCATCGCCTTGCCGACGTTGCGAAAATCGATCGTGATGACTACCGCTCCCACCAGGATCGCAATGATCGCGATGGTGACCAACAGCTCGATCAGCGTGAAACCACGCGAAGCTGGGGCCGGTCGTATTCGACCAGCCTTCATGCGCATCGTTTGGCCGCGCCTGCGATAGCTCGGTTTGGCTCAGTTGGCGCCGAGGTTGGATATGTCGGCGTCGTAGCTTTCACCACCTTCGGCACCATCACGCCCCAGAGACAGGATCTCGAAGCTTCCGCCATCAGCGATGTAGAGATAGTCGCGTCCCCATGGATCCTTTTGCAGCTGCTTGATATAGCCACCCTGGTTCCAGTTGGCAGGCTCCGGATCGCCCGACGGCTCCTCAACCAGTGCTTGCAGGCCCTGCTCGGTGGAGGGGTAGTTGAAATTGTCGAGCTTGTAGAGCTCGAGCGCCGAGCTGAACGAGGCGATATCGTTGTTGGCGCGCACCACGCGGGCATCTTCCGGGCGGTTCATGATGAGCGGCACCACGGTCGCACCGAGGATCGCGATGATGGCCACCACCACCATGATCTCGATCAAGGTAAAGCCACGCACGCGACGACGCGGTGCCGTGCGCGCGCGACGGCCGGCAGTGCCCGAGGCAAGCTGCGGTGAACGCTGCGCATCCGCTGTTGATGCCAGCGATGAGAGTTGTACTGAATCCTGCATCGAAACTTTCATCTATTCTGAAAACCGTTGAGCGGCAATTGCCATCAGAAGAAGCTGCCACGAGACCCATCGAGAATAGCACCGGCTTTTCACGGCGCGACTGTCATGCCATTCGCATTGCCCCGCAGCAGCACTCGGGATAGGACACACACTGCAAGAAATGATTCCGCCCGACACAGATAGCACGAAGGACTCTTCCGACCCGGACCATGACGCTACGGAACAGGTGTCTGCACGCGCGAACAACGCTTTCCTGTCGCGGCCTTGCGGGCTGTCGCCAGCGCTGTGCTTGGCGGTGGCTATCGGCCTCGCGTGTACGCTTCTTCAACTCGCAGGCCTTGATCAGGCGCTGCGCTTTGATCGCGACGCAATCCAGGACGGGGCGTGGTGGCGATTGCTGAGCGGTAATTTTGTACACCTCGGCTTTGCCCACCTTGCAATGAATCTGGCAGGCCTTGCGCTGGTGGTTGCGCTGGTATGGAAGCGGTTCGAGCTGCTTGCATGGTCGATCATCAGCATCGGTGCGAGCCTGTTCGTGGGCATCGGCCTGCTGCTATTGAACCCGGAAGTGTCCTGGTACGTCGGATTCAGCGGCACGCTGCACGGCTTGATCATCGCCGGCACGTTGGCAGACTTGCGTGTGTGGCCCAGATCCGCCGCGGTACTGCTGGTCGCGGTGATCGGCAAACTCGCCTGGGAGCAATGGAGCGGTGCCTTGCCGGGCAGCGAGTCGGTGGCTGGCGGACGCGTCATCGTGGACTCACACCTCTACGGTGCGGTCGGTGGCGCGGTGATCGGTGGCGTGCTGATCGCGATGCAGATCATGCGTGCGCGCGATCGCAAGGATGTTGCATGAGCGCTACTGCCGAGGTCGCCTGGTCGCTGTGCACCTTCGATGAGTTGGACGTGCATGGCCTGTATGCGCTGCTGGCACTGCGCTCAGAGGTGTTTGTGGTGGAGCAGGAGTGCGTCTATCTGGACATCGACAACAAGGACCCACTGCCGGGCAGCCGGCATGTGCTCGGTACCATCAACGGCGTGCTGTGCGCCTATGCTCGATCGCTTGCCCCTGAGGACAATCGCGGGCCAGACGCAGAGCCGGTTGCGCGTATCGGCCGAGTGGTGGTCAGCCCTGACTATCGGCGCCGCGGCCTTGCCGACAAATTATTGGCGATACTCGAGACAGACCTGTACGAACGCTTTCCGAGCGCCACGCTCTCACTCGATGCCCAGGTCGCCGCCGAAGCCTTGTACGCAGGCGCAGGTTTTGTGCGCTGCGGTGAGGTCTTCCTGGAAGATGGAATCGAACACGTGACCATGCAAAAGCCGTCAGCAATAGCCACGAAGGGTCTCGAGTAGCGACGCGGACACAGCCGCACCCTCGCTCTGATGACGCTCGCGCGCGGCAAAGCGCCGAGCCGATGGCAGACGCGTGCCCTCCTGAGACAACACATCGGCAAACAGACGCTCCGCGCGCGCGCCGTGGTCTGCCTTCTGGCCGGGGGCTGCGCAATGCTCGGGATCAATCGCGAGCAGGAACTCGCCACCAAAGGGTGCGCCGGTGTTGTTGACGTCGTGCGCCTGTGACTCACGGCTCGACAGCTCACCGATCAGCGGCCCCGCGAGCAGCTCCACCATCATTGCAAGCGAGGCCCCCTTGTAGCCACCGAACGGCAACTGCGCGCCAGCAAGTGCCGCTTCCGGATCCGTGGTGGCTTGTCCGGCCGCATCGATGGCCCACCCCGCTGGCAGAGGCTTGCCCTCTCGCAGATGCAGCTGAATCTCGCCGCGCGCACTGACACTGCTTGCCTGATCAAACACATACGGCGGCCCATCGGTGCGCGGAAAACCGAAGGCCATCGGGTTGGTTCCAAACACCGGCTTCGTGCCACCGGCGGGCGCCACGTAAGCGACCGACGTGGTGCAGGCAAAGCCCACCAGCCCCCGCTCCGCCAGCCATTCGACCTCCGGCCACAGGGATGCGATGTTGTAGACACGCCGGATGGCGAGCAGCGCAATACCGAGCGTGCGCGCGGTATCGGCGAGTGCCTCGAGGCCGACTTCCAGCGCCAGCGGACAGAAGCCATGACCGGCATCTACCTGCACCACAGCGCCTTTTGCGGTGTGCAGCCGCGGCACCGCCGACGGGTCACAATCCTCATTGGAGGCCGCGGCCACATAAAAGGGAATCCGAAAGAGACCGTGAGACAGGCAACCGTCCCGCTCCGCTGCGGTCACGTTGCGCGCAATCGCTTCCGCTTGCGCGCTGGAGAACCCCTGCGCCTGCAGCGCCGTGCCCGCCAGCGCGTGAATCGCCTCAAGATCGAGTGTTTCGGTATCAGACATGTGGGCTAGCCCGGTTGTTCCAGATCCTTCAACCATTGCAACTCGAACAACAGCGCTCTGGGTGGATCAAGCTCCAGTGAGCCGTACATCTGCGGATTGGCCCCCACGGCATACCGGCTCGAATCGGTGAAAGCGTTGAGGGTGGTCTCGGTCCACTCGCAGCCGGGGGTGCCGTGTTGCACGACCGTCGCCTCGATGATGATTCCGTTGTCAGACGCCTCATAATGGCCTTCCATGGTCACGTGCGTGTTTTTTGCCGTGAAGCGGCCCTCGTTCATCACGACGTCCAGCACGGTATCCAGCGCGGTATCCAGCGGCGCAGGCTCCTCGCTGAGAAAGGACAGCCTCCAGTGGCCACTGGTCTGTTGCAGTGCTGTTAGCTCAGGAAGAGAAGGTGGAGAGAGAAAGGTACGGGGGCCCAGCACGGCGGCCTGGGCCGTCTCGCCGCGCAACGCCACACCGCGTTCATGGTGGAGTGCTCGAGCGGTGCGCAGCTTGTCCCGCCACGGCGCCTCGCAGAGTGCTTCGGCAAGATCGAGGGTAAGGGTCCAGTCGAGGTGGCTGGGCGCGGGCTGCTGGTAGCCAAGCAAGCACTGATCGATATGATCCTCAGGTGGCGCATCGCGCTTCAGTGACTCAAACGCGTGCAGAGTCACAGGACGCCAGAAGGCGTGCAGATCGATCGCATGGATCTCGTCATAGTCGTCGCGCAGTCTGAGCAGTTCGAGTCGCCAGTTCAACTCTTCAAAGGCATCCAGCCCCGCATTGAGCGTAAACCAGCGATCGCATTGGGCTTCATCGGCCACGTTGGGGTTGCCATCGATGGACGCAAGGGACGCAAGATGTTCCCGAGTGTTGATGGCGCAGCAAAAACCATCGAAGTGGAACCGGTTGCGGAGGGTGAAGGCATAGATCGTCTGGTCGGCGAACGTCGCCCTCGCCTCATTCCAGGCTTGCAGCAGCCGATCGCTGAAGCCTTCGGCAAGTTCGGTCAGAGCACCGAGCACAGTAGCTGCTCGCAGGGTGGGTGCTTCGTCTGTTTGGCTCAGACGACTCAGGACCAATTGGTCATAGGGGCCTTCTGGTCCACCTTGCAAAATTCGAAGACTGACCACGTCTTCTCGACCGTGCAAATCGCCATCGTGCTTCGCTATCAGCTTGATTCTCTCCCAGCGTTTGGAGTGCCCGCCAAGACGCGTGACTTGCGCATCAATGAGAATATGTGTGTCCTCGCATTCGTATCGTCCTTGCAAAAACAGGCCGGTTGCGCTGGCCGTTATCTGACCATTGTCCAGCGCAGCGCTCATGAACAGGACAGGCGCTGGATCGTCTGACATGCAAAACGTCAACCGCCAATGGCCGGACAGACTCGCGCTCCTACCTTCATATTTAGGAGACCGAAAGGATTTACCACCTGGGTGCGTCGGGCCGAGCCAATACGTTGTTTCAACAGGCCCGTGACGATCTAACCACCAGAGTCTTTCCGTTACACGGGCAGCCTCGAGCTCCTCAACCCAGTGTGGCAGGCAAAGCTTTTTCGCAAGCGAAATACTGAGATCCCACTCAAGGTGGGTAAAGTTCAATGACTGAAAACCGAGGAGCAGTGCGTCAACATTGTCCTCCTCAGGCGCATTGGCCTTGAAGTACTCAAACGCTTTCAGAACAACGTCGTGCCACAGCGCGTGCTGATCAAGGTCATAGAAGTCATCAAATTCGTCGCGATACGATAGATCATCCAGGCTGCAATAAACCCGAGTGAGGGTGTCGTGGAACAGCTCTGTCTCTGTCCAATCGAAACAGGAGACTTTGCTCAACGCCGCGACTCTAGCGACTGGGAATACCGTGTGCTGACGATGTCTGAGCGCGACGTGATCCGTTGTCCGGCGGAGATTGGTGTAGGTGTTCAATGTACCTACAGAGGTGTAGGCGTGATGCAAGCGGAGACAGAAAGCATAGGTGTCTGATCGTGGGTACTTCTGCTTGGCAAGCTCCCACTCTTCGCAAAGCGCTCTACCGAGCGGTTCGGTGATCTCGCGTATGGTCTTCTCTATCTCTTTCATGGTCGTGGTCGGTAACTGACATTCAGCGCCCATTCTGCCAGCGCAGCTTGAACAGCTCTGCGTTTGGCTTCACCTGTTTTTCCTTCCTTAGCCTGATTGAGCAATTGATTAAGTTCGCCTTGTGGCCCATCTCCATGAATTTCTGCTGCTTGGTAAGGCGTCCAGAATAGGTTCTCACGACCAAGCAATGGATCAATACCAACCTCTTTTAGGATTTCATGGTTTTCCTTTGCCATTGCACCGCTTCCTGATTTTTCTACCAAGTGGTGTGCGTGGTACTGAACACCCTCGCCACTGTCCGGTCGCTTCGTCGTTGTTATTTCCTCAAGGTATTTCGTCCAACGGGTACCCCAGATGTTCTCCCCCTTCTCCAAGCTTCCCTGATACACAATCTCCGCAATCTGTTGGCGGAAGGCGGCTGACGAGATCTGGGAAGCAGAGCCACGCACTGCACTCACGACACATCAAGCACTCCGTGCACACAATCGGCTCCGAATTCAGACCCAGCGGACTGCCGATATCAATGAAAGTCACGATACGGGCGAAAACGCTACACGTGTAGCACCTCCACGGGGCACGCCCCTGATCATGGCGCGGGTGATGAATGCTTCAGACTAGTGACAGGACAATGTGTGTCCATGTTGCAGAACTCCCCCGCTAGTGTCGACACTTGATCATTCTGTACCCCTGCATTCGTCCTTGCCCTGACCATGGTTGCCCAACTGATAGACACCGTGCTGGAACGCTCGGTAGCGCCCAGCTTCTCAAGTATCGGCCCGTGGGCCCGCCGACGCTTGTTCAAGTGGCCTCAGCTCGAACAGTACGATCTGTCCGGACGCACGGTGGTGCTGACCGGCGGCACATCAGGAATCGGTGAGGCGGCAGCGCTTGTGTACGCATCCCTCGGCGCGCGTCTGGTCATTGTTGCGCGCAGCCCCGAGAAGACCGACGCCACCATCAAGGCGCTGAAGGATCAAACGGGCAATCAAGACATCCATGCCGTGCTTGCCGACCTTGGCCAGCAAGACGAGGTACGACGCGCGGTCGATGAGCTACTCGACAAACATGCACCGATCGACACGCTGGTGCACAACGCAGGCGCACTCTTCAATGAACGCCGCCGTGTTGAAGACGGGACCGATCTCACGGTGGAACTGATGGTCGCCACCCCTTTTCTGATGACCAGCCTGTTGTTACCCGCACTCACGCAAGGTGACACACCCGGGCGAGTGCTCACGATGAGCTCGGGTGGCATGTACACAGAAGGCCTGCGTGTGGAAGATCTTGAAATGACAGACAGCGAGTATCAGGGCGCCAAGCAATACGCACGCGCCAAACGCGCACAGGTGTCACTCAACACCGTATGGGCCGAACGTGTCAGCCGCGCGCGTTGCGTATTCCACGCCCTGCACCCGGGTTGGGTTGACACACCAGGCATTCAGGATGCGTTGCCGGGCTTCTCCAAGGTGCTGCAGCGCGTCGGCTTGTTGCGCTCGGCTCGCGAAGGTGCCGACACACTCGTGTGGTTGACCGCTGACGCGGAAGCGCTCGAGTCCAGTGGGGACTTCTGGCACGACCGCGCTCGCCGCGATCCTCACATGATGGCGCGCACACGCAGTAGCGATACTCCCGAGAAACGCGCTGCGCTATGGCAGTGGTGTGAGCAACATACTGGCTGCACACCGCCGGAGGTCACCTAGACCGAACCGTAATCCTTGCGGTTGTCGCCAATCCACCGATCGATCAGCGCATCCGTGGCGGTTGGCTGTTGTGTCATGAGCTGATCAGCCACTTCGCTGACCGCATCGAGCAGATCGTCGTCGCGCCCGAGCTCTGCGATGCGAAACTCGGCAAGCCCGGTTTGCCGGGTACCCAGCACTTCCCCGGCACCGCGTAATTCAAGGTCCTTCTGTGCGATCGCAAATCCGTCGTTACTCTTGCGCATGATGCCAAGGCGCTCCCTGGCTGTTCGTGACAGGGGCGCTTGATACAACAACAAGCAGCTCGAGGCTTGCGCTCCACGCCCGACACGCCCGCGTAACTGATGCAACTGTGAAAGACCGAGACGCTCGGCATTCTCGATGATCATGAGCGAGGCATTGGGCACATCCACACCGACTTCGATGACCGTTGTCGCCACCAGGAGATCAAGCTCACGTGCCTTGAAGGATTTCATGACTGCCTCCTTGTCGGCAGACTTCAGCCTGCCGTGCACCAGGCCTATCCTGAACTCCGGCATTGCCTCCCGCAGTGTTGCCACGGTGTCCTCGGCGGCTTCTGCCTGCAGATGCTCCGAGTCCTCGATCAGCGTGCAGACCCAGTACACCTGACGCCCCTCGCGCACAGCAAGACCCACCCGTTCGATCACTTCATCGCGACGACTGGAATCGATGGCGACCGTAGTAACGGGCTTGCGCCCTGGAGGTAATTCGTCAATGACCGACACATCGAGGTCTGCGTAGGCCGTCATTGCGAGCGTCCGTGGAATGGGCGTCGCCGTCATGATCAACTGATGGGGCACCTGATTCCCCGACTCGCCTTTCTGGCGCAATGCCAGCCGTTGATGCACACCGAAGCGATGTTGCTCATCGATGATGGCGATACCCAGCCTGTCAAACACCACGTCCTTCTGGAACAGGGCGTGGGTACCTACGACGATACGGCTATGCCCGAGAGCAACGGCTTCGATGGCATCGCGCCGCTTGGCCACGGACAACTTGCCGGTCAACCAACCGACATTCACACCCAAAGGTTCAAACCACTCACTGAAATTGAGCAGGTGCTGCTCGGCAAGGATCTCGGTGGGCGCCATCAGGGCCACCTGGTATCCCGCATCCACCGCATCGGCAGCCGCAAGGGCTGCGACCACGGTCTTACCCGCACCGACGTCCCCCTGTACGAGTCGCAGCATCGGCTCGGTACTCAGCATGTCTTCTCCGAGCTCGGCCAGTACACGAGCCTGTGCACCGGTCAGCTCAAAGGCAAGCGCCGCCTGCAATTGACGGGCAAGCTCATTGCCCGGCACGATGGACGGCGCCTGCAAGTGCCGTGTCAGGTGACGTAGACGACGCAGCCCCATTCGATGTGCCACCAGTTCTTCAAAGGCGAGGCGCCGATGCGCCGGATGTCTGCCCTCCATCAGGGCTGCGACATCGGCATCCGGAGGTGGGCGATGCACGATCATCAGCGCGTCACGCAGTGACGGTAATGCAAGCCCAGGCATCAACTCAACCGGCAACCAGTCCTTGAGCACCACCGAGTCGAGCCGTGCAAGCGCTTGATCGGTCAATGAACGGAGCCTGAGCTGCTGGATGCCTTCGGTGGTTCTGTAAAACGGCGTCAATGCGGTGTCCAGCGCAGCATCATCGGCATCCGCTGCGATCACACGATATTCCGGGTGCACCATCTCCAGCCGACCCGGCCCTCGGCGCGCTTCTCCAAAGCAACGCAAGCGCACCCCCTTCTCGAACTGGCGCACTTGCGTCTGATTGAAGTGGAAGAACCTGAGCACCAGCGAGCCGGTGCCGTCAGCCACCCGGACCAGCAAGGCACGCCGCCGTCGCATGACCACCTCAGCGTGCACGACCTCCACGGTGACTACCGCTTCCTGACCATGAGCCAGGCTGCCAACAGGACTGACGCGTGTGCGGTCCTGATAACGAAAGGGCAGATGGAACAGGAGATCCTCTAGATGACGAATCCCGAGAGTGGCGAGCTTCTCGGCCAGAGCGCTACCGACGCCCTTGAGTTCGGTGATCGCGGTACTCACGGCCGAAGAGAAGCTCGCACCCGTATCAGTCGCCGAGGTAGAGCACGCCCTCTGCCTCTACCGCAACACCCTTGGGCAAGCCGGACACTTCGACAGCCGCACGTGCCGGGTAAGGCTCATCGAAACGCTCGGCCATCACTTCGTTGACGAGCGGAAAATCGGCAAGATCGGTCAGGTAGATATTGAGCTTGACCACTTGGGAGAGGTCGCCGCCGGCAGCCACGACAATGGCTTCAAAATTCGTGAAGACCTGCTTGATCTGTTCTTTCACGTCTCCCGCGACCACTTCCATGGTGTCGGGTACCAACGGGATCTGGCCCGATATCCACACCGTATTGCCAGCACGTACTGCCTGGGAATAGGCGCCGATGGCTCCGGGGGCATTGCTGGTGGCTACTACCTTGCGCATGGGAGGCTAATCGCGAATGAACGAGCGCGACAGGGTACACGAGACAGCGGAAGCCCGACTCCCTGCCGGGTTCAGGTTTCGCGGGTGACAGAGCGCACCATGGTGAGGTTGCGCAGACGCCTGACAATACGCGCCAGTTGTTGTCGATCACGAACCGCCAGCACGAAGCGGATGGTGATGTTGTCGTCACCGGTGTTGTTGAAGTCCATGTTCTCGATATTCACGTTCATGACCGAGACGGTCGACGTGACGCGTGCAAGAGCACCGGGCTGGTTGGCCAGATGGACCATCAACACCACTTCATAGTCGCCTTCCACATCGGGCGACCACTCCACGGCAACCTGCTCACGCGGACGCCGGCGAAATCGATTGACGTTACGGCAGCCATTGCGGTGCACCGCGACTCCGCTGCCAGCACTGAAAAAGCCCTTGATACTGTCGCCGGGGATCGGGCGACAACACTTGGATAGATGCAGCGTCGAGTGATCGGGTGACGAGATCTGGACCGGAGCGCTGTCGCGCATTTCACGGGCGCGGGCAGAATCTTCGCCCTCGTGTTTCTTGATCAGGCGCTCGGCGATGCCACTGGGCAAGTGCAGACCCAGGCCGAGATCGGTGTAGAGATCCTCGAGGGTATCGAGGCGCATGTCAGCAAGCACCTCTGTCACGCAGTCGTTTGGAATACTCTCCAGTGACATGTCGTAGCGACCCAGAGCACGACGTAGCAGGCGCTCGCCAAAACCGATGGCCTGCTGTCGATCAAGTGCACGCAGGTGCTGACGGATTGAGCTGCGTGCCTTGGCCGTGACCACCGAGTTCAACCACATCGGGCTTGGCGCCTCGGCCTTTCCGGTAATGATCTCGACGGTCTGGCCGGATTCGAGCGGGTCGGACACAGACGCGAGGCGATGATCGATCTTGGCTGACACGCAGGTATTGCCGATATCGGAATGCACGGCGTAGGCAAAATCAACCGCGGTGGAGCCCCGCGGCAACTGCACGATGCGCCCCTTCGGCGTGAACACGTAGATCTCGCCGGGGCACAGATCAATCTTGACGTTCTCGACGAAGTCGAGTGGGTCACTGGATTTTTGTTGCAGGTCCACCAGGCCGTCGAGCCAACGTGGCGTTACCGTGTCCCCGCTCTTGTAGGCCCAGTGTGCTGCCACGCCAGACTCGGCGATCTCGTGCATTTCACGGGTGCGGATCTGAACTTCCACCGGCAGGCCACCTGCGGTGTCATGCACCACGGTATGCAATGAGCGATAACCGTTGGCCTTCGGCAGGGCAATGTAGTCCTTGAAGCGCTGAAACAGGGGCGCGTACAACTGGTGGACCACACCGAGGGTCTGGTAGCAGTCTTCGACCGAATCGACCACAACGCGCAGACCGAACATGTCGAACACGCGCTGAAACGGCAGTTGCTTGCTCAGCATCTTGGAGTACAGCCCGTAGAGGTGCTTTTCCCGGCTACGCACGGTGCTGGCAATACCGTGTTCCTGCAATGCCGCTTCGATGCGGGCGGCAATCTTTGCGACCGCACTCTCCCGATGACGATGAGCATGCTCGACCGTAGCCGCAAGAATACGGGCGCGCATCGGATAGCAGGCGTGAAAGCCGAGATCCTCCAGTTCGTTCTTGATGCCGTACATGCCGAGTCGTGCAGCAATCGGCGCATAGATGTCGAGCGTCTCGCGACCGATCCGGCGTTGCTTGTCTGGCCTCAGTGAACTGAGGGTGCGCATGTTGTGCAAGCGATCCGCCAGCTTGATGAGAATCACCCGGATGTCGGTCACCATCGCCATCAGCAGCTTGCGAAAGCTCTCGGCCTGGGCTTCCTGCTTGCTGCGAAAAGCGACTCCGGTCAGCTTGCTGACCCCGTCGACCATGTGTGCCACCTCTTCACCGAACTCGGCGACCAGCTGCTCGCGGTCGGTCGGCGTGTCTTCGAGTACGTCGTGCAACAGCGCCGCCATGGCGCTGCGGTGATCGAGGCCGAGCTCCACCACGATGCCGGCCACGGCGACCGGGTGAGTAATGTAGGGCTCTCCGGAAGAACGGGTGACACCGGCATGCGCATCACGGGCGAGCGCAAAAGCGCGACCGATATCCTTGATGTCCTCTGCATCGAAGCGCTGGATCAGCTTGGCCTGCAGGCGAAACCACGCAGCCTCAACGGCCGGCTCCTCGGAACCGTTCAGCGGACTGGAGTCGATCAGGGGTGCAGCGGGCGCGACAAGGGGGGGGCTGGCGGACGATCCGGACGCCGGTTCGTCGGTCTCGGGAATATCGGCAGGACCGAGATGCTGCACGTCAAACTCGCTCGGCTGACGTGCCGGACGACACGGAATGGCGGTGACGCCAGCCAGCCACGTATCGCAAAGCCATGATGCGCGGGCAGATAGTCCCGCGCAGCACGGTCGCCATGCGGCGACTAGAAGTCTTCGCGCAGACCCTTGTCATAGGCAACGGGTTCGACCGGCGCGGGTGGGGGCGGCGGTGCTTCCTTGAGGATGTCCTCACCCACGAGACCGTCAGCGATCTCACGCAGCGCAATCACTGTCGGTTTGTCGTTGTCAGCTGACACGAAGGGCTCGGCACCCATGGAGATGTTGCGAGCACGCTTGGCAGCAATCAGAACGAGATCGAAGCGGTTGTTGACCTGGGAAAGGCTATCTTCGACGGTGACACGAGCCATTCGCTACTCTCTCTTTTTTACAGGGAAACGCCTCAGTGTAGTGCTTCACGGCTTGCATGACTACTGCAAAAATCGTGCTCCGCCGGCACGACAGCCATTCTGTGCAATCCGACCGGAAAGAGCGGCTGCTCGCCTCAGTGCGTGAGATTGGTGATCAGGCCAGCGTGGCGCAACGCCTGGCGCGGTTTCGTGACGCGGTGCGCAAGGATTACCCCCTTGAGCTCAGCCAGCGCCTGCTCGAAATCATCATTGATGATCAGATAGTCGGCCCGGTGATACTGCTTCATTTCCGTCACGGCCTCCTCGGTGCGGCGCTCGATGGTCTCTTCACTGTCCTGCCCTCGCCCCTTCAGACGCTCGATCAGCGTGGCTCGCGAGGGCGGCAGCACGAAGATCGACACCACGTCGTCGAGCTTCTTGCGGACCTGCTTGGCGCCCTGCCAATCGATCTCCAGAATGACGTCGCTACCGGCGTTCAGGCAGGTCTGCACCGATCCCACCGAGGTGCCATAGTAGTTGCCGAAGACCTCGGCATACTCAAGGAATTGGTCGTCATCGATCATCTGCTCGAACGATTCGCGGCTCGTGTAGTAGTAGTCCACGCCTTCGGTTTCACCGGAGCGTGGCGCGCGCGTGGTGT
Source organism: uncultured Granulosicoccaceae bacterium (assembly GCA_938006335.1). Lineage (GTDB taxonomy): Bacteria > Pseudomonadota > Gammaproteobacteria > Granulosicoccales > Granulosicoccaceae > Granulosicoccus. Next base: position 52,173 of record CALLMF010000001.1, read on the forward strand.
GCGACACCGACACCGCGAGATCATCAAGATCCGAGATGGCCTGGCGCACCAGGCTGGTCTTGCCCGCACCAGAAGGCGCAGACACGATGAACATCTGTGCGGAGACGGCTTGCATGGACGACATTCTGGCGGTGGAGATTTACGGAGCATAGCTGTTCGGACTGCTGGATGAACGCCACGGCCGGAACCCCCGCTGTCAGCATTCTGTTGCCGGTACGCGGCAGGCGAACGACAACCCGCAGCGCGGTGCAAAGCCTCCTTGAACAGGACTTCGAGGACTTCGAACTGCTGGTCGTCGGGCAACAGGATGTCGAACGTGCCACCGCAGCGCTTCCGCAGGATCCGCGCATTCGCCGTATTGCCCGGCTCGAGCCCGGCATCGTGAGCGCACTGAATACCGGGCTTGCCGCGCGCGGCACGTTCATCGCCCGGATGGACGATGACGACATCGCCTACCCCAATCGTCTCTCTACCCAACTCGAGCTGCTACGGCGTTTGCCCACGCCCGCCATGGTCGGCGCCAAGGTACGGATGGTGGATGCCAATGGCAGCACCGAAGGGATTGCCGACGGCAATCATCGCTATGCCGAGTGGCTCAACGGGCTGATCCGAGCCGAGGCGATTGCTGCTGCCGTCTTCATCGAGAATCCACTACCCCATCCGACCTGGCTTGCGCCGCGTACGGTGTTCGAGCGCCTCGAGGGCTACAGGCATGGACCCTTTGCCGAAGACCACGACTTCATTCTGCGTGCGGCGCGTGCCGGGGTCACCTTTGCAAAACCAGACGAGACGCTGCTCGATTGGCGTGATCACGATGACCGACTCACACGGACCGACGAGCGCTACGCGAGGGAGGCCTTCATCGAGATGAAGGCAGCAGCCTTGACCCACCCCCAGGCAGGCTTTGCCTTGTGCGGGAGTAACCGGCGCGGCGTGTGGATTGCCGGTGTAGGCCGAAGTGCTCGGCGTTGGTGTGATGCGCTGACTGCGCGAGATGTCGAGGTGCATGGTTTTGTGGACCTCGCAGGCCCTCGCAAGAAGAACAGCAAGCGGCACCGACCCGTCCTCGACTACGACGGACTGCTTGCACAACGCGGTGACGATCTGCTCGTCGGTGCGGTCACGCGACCAGAAGCGCGCGAGCATCTTGCCAATTGGTGTCGCTCGGTGGGTTGGGTCGCCATGCGCGACTATGTGCTGGGCGACTGACTGGCGAATTTCAACCGCTGGAGTCGGCAGCAGTTTTCACCAACTGCCGGCGCCAATGACCACTGTGCATGCGCCAGTGCAGGGGAATTGCCTTCAAGGCTTCATCAAGCAACAGCACCAGAAAAACAAGAAACACGGGTAGCTTGATCACCAGCACCACAAAGGCGGTCACCGGCACAAGGAAAACCCATTGCGACACAAGATTCACATAGAAGGCGAAGGTGCCATCTCCCCCGGCGCGCAACACCTGCCCACACAGCGTGTTTGACGCACGGATCAAGGGCATCAGCATCAACAAGGGCAACAGGGATTTTATGATCGACACCGTTTCCGACTGTAGCGATGGATAGAACACATCGATCGTCGAGACGAGCAGTGCATAAAATATCGCCAGCGCCACAGCCCCGATGAAGATCACTCGCCAGCTGCGCGACACGTGATCATCCACGTCACCGTTGTCACCACGTCCGAGCATCTGCCCGACCAGTATCGCTGCGGCCTGCGCCCACGGGGTATAGAACAGCGAGCCAAACCGCGACCAGGTGATGACCAATGTCATCGCCGCAAAGCCCACGACACCGAGGCGCGCATATATCAGCAAACAGACGTTTTGCGCGACGATGATGCAGACAAGCGACCCTGCCACCGGTAGCGCTTGCTCGAGGTAGCGGCGCAAACTGCTAGTGATCCAGCGCAGCGTCCACAGCGGCCAGCAGACAAACGCAAGCCGCTCACGCCGCACCATCAGCATCAACAAGCAGGCTCTCAAAACCGCTGCAACCGCGGTGCCTATCGCAGCGCCTGCAACGCCGAGCGCAGGGAAGCCCCACATGCCATGCACCAGCGCGACACTGAGCAGGATGTTGACCGGCGTTTCGATCAGCGTGCTGTAGAAGGTCAGACGGCTCTTGCCAATGCCGTACAAGGTCACCGTGAGGTGCTGTGACACGGTGACACCCACCAGAGCCACGGTGAGAACCTGCAGGTAATCAAAAGCCAGATCTCCGACGTCAGGCTCCGGGGCCAGCGCAAGCATCAGCGATTTTCCACCGCCAACAATCGCGACAACACCAAGCAGCACCACGGCAAGGCCGGTCGCAAGTCCGGTCCAGAAGGTGGCTTGCATGCCAGTGACATTCTTCGCGCCATGGCCCTGCGCCATCAGAATCTGCGTGCCGTTGGACAAGGCAAACAACACACCGAGCAACAGTGCACTCACCGTGCTCGCAAGCCCCATGGCCGCAAGTGCATGCTCACCCAGCGGTGCAACCACCACGGTGTCAATCAGCAAGACAGCCTGCAACAGCAAGCCATTGAGTGCGATCGGCCAGGCAAGAGCGAGTGTCTGACGATTGGCCGCAAACGTACTCATACCGCGAGGACACCCCGCGTAGAATCGAGACGCCGGGCGCCCTCTGGCGACCCACTCGGGGTCTGTCCCCTAGGCCTTGGCAAGCTTTTGCACGGTGACCTTGAACGATCGCTCCTGCTGATCGGTGAAATACAGATCGCAGTCGTATCCCTGATCATCAAGAAAGCTGAACACACGGCGTGGCGCTGACATCGCGTAGGGCACCAGCAACATCGCGATGCGATGGCGGCGAGCTTCCGGGAACTTCACGGTCAGACAGGTACTCTCGGGAAGGCCCTCGATCTCGCTCGGATCAACATCCGGGAACCCGGTGAATTGGGACAAGGTCGGTGCACCTGCTTCCGACCACAGGAGCTGACCGTAGAAGCCCGCCTTCTCACCAGCATAGCGGAACGTCTTCTCACCGAGTGACATCGGCTTGTTCGCGTGTAGCAGCCAATCGATGCTGACCGGTGTCTCGGCATCGATACTATCGACAATCACGAAGTACTGGTTGTGAACGAAATAGATGTCACGCAACACCGATGTGACATCAGGCGTGAGCGTGCGATAGGCCTCTGTGGCGTCACCTTGCATGTAGATGTGATCACTGCGGTCCTCAGCGGTCACGATGCGCCCGGTCGAGCGCATTGCCTGCGCCTTGTCGCGGCTCGCATACTGGCCATTGCCGTTGATCAGTATGGCGTTCTTGGAACGTGTCTGCCGCCGCCACTGCTGATGCATCGTGGAGTTGAACGCCACATAGTGACCCGACTGGATGGCAAGGTCTTCGCCATGAGCCGCCAGGCAGAACGCATTCTGGTCACCATGACTGTGGCTGATCGAACCGAACGGCGATGACTTCATCACGAACTGCAGATGCTCCTGGGGATCTGCCATGGCCCGCTGAATGGCCACCCAGCCGATACCACGAAACCATCGCAGTCCATCATCCGGCGGTGTGGCCTCGACGATCGGAAAATCAGTCCGATACGTGAGCTCGTCGAAATTGAAGTCCCACCAGCCCCAGTTGTAGAAGGCTATCTCGGTGCCGGGGTTGGTGCGCTTGATGTCGTCGTAGTACCACTGATAGGCGCCCTCACCGGTTACGCCAGCAAACTGGCGCAGGTTGTAGCCGAGTTTCACGGCGGGCAGGTCCCCCATGGTCGAGTCATCACCGAAAGTTGCGCGGCGTGTATTTGGCGCTTTGGTGTAGAGCGCAAAGTCTCCCGTGTGCTGAAAAAACGGTCGCTGGTAAAGATCAATGCCGGTGTAGTTCTTGAGCAGGTTGGCCGCATCGATCAGATAGGCCATGCCGGTCATCCAGTAATGCGGACCTTCCGCCCAACCGCCATCCGCATCTCCCCACGGTGAGTACACGGTAGACAGGAACTCGATGGCGTAGTGCAGCCAGCCTTCTGCCTCATCCGCTTCGTCGAGCAAAGCGATGGAAGCGGGTATCAGTACGGCCGACACCGCTCGTACCGCATGGCTATCGTAGGGAAAGAGATGGATGTTTGCGTGCTGCATGATGTGATCAGCAGTCTCGCGAGTACGCTCGATCAAGGCGACGCGTACCTGCTCACGCTCGTCTGTATCGAGTTCATCATGCAACCAGTCGTAACCCCAGGCGAGTGCGAGGTTCACACGAAACGCCCACTCGTCGGTGTAGCTGCGTGAGGTGGTGCCCGCCGGGTCCCAGGCCGCCGCCGCCAGCAACCATTCCCTGGCCCGGGCCAACATCGCAGCATCGTCGGTGATCCTGCCGCCGACGGCGAGATGCCGAATGGCATACAACAGCTCCTGACAATCGATGTAGGTCTGGCGCCAGATGGGTGCCACACGCTGATGCTCGGGGTAACCCGCAGGCTCGGACATCACATCGCGTGACATCCACGGCGACACGGATTTTTCGAAGAAGACATCCCAGCTGCAGTGAGTGGGGTCCTTGGCAAGCGACTGCTTGAAATCAACAATGCGGTTGGGCGTCAGCCACAAGCGCGGGTGGCCACGCTCTGCCTCGGCAAGCCTGCTGTTGCGTGCCGGCAACGGGGTTTCCGGCAGATCCTCGGGGACGATGAACGAGCGGGTCTCGCTCCACGTGGTCAGGGGCCTGCCGGTGGTGTCATCACAAACGCTGTACGCCCAATGGTACTCACCCGGATCGAGCGCACGATCCGGTGTGAAGAAATTGAGTGGGATGCCTGCAAACACCTCCGTGTTGTCGGCATCAAATGAATCGCTTCGAGACAAGCGCAACACGTAGCGGGCCTCGTCTTCGATAACGGGCAACCAGGTAAAACGTGGCGGATTCTCTACCAGCTCGGTTGACGACGTCGGCGCATAGTGAATGGTCAATCGACCCGCTGCCGGTTCATCCAGGACGGGGAGAGTCTCGCCGGTCATCAGTCTGAGTGTGCTCTTGAAAAGGATTGAAGAATCGCGCGGCCGATCATTCGACCGCGCGACTGACTACTTGCAGGTAACGACCTAGTCGTACTGCCGCTTGTAAGCTGAGTTCATGACCGCAAGGACATCGTCGAGACCCATATCGTTGATGGTCTCCATGTAGTCGTCCCAATCCGCCATGACGTCACCATTGCCGAGGATCCAGCCTTGCTGGCGCTCGAGCATGTAGTCACGAATCGATGGCCAGTAACGATCATAGATCTTCTGCTCGTCCGCGGTAAAAGCGACTCCGAGGAACTGATCGATCAGGTAATCACCTTCGTCGTACAAGGCAATCCCTTCAAGCGCGAACTCGTTGGACCACTGCTTCTCGTAGTTGTAGTCCTGGAAGAAGCCACGAGCCTGCAGCTGAGCACCTACTCCCCAGAGCTGTGCATTGACCGGCTGATCGCTGTTCAGGACTTCGTCCTTGAAGACCGGCTCGCCGTCGATCATGTCGTACTGGACACCTTCAGCACCAAAGTTCGCCAGACGACGTCCCTTCTCGGTGAAGTAGAAATCAAAGTACTTGATGGTCTCGACCGGATGCTCGTTGGTATGACCAATCGCCCAGCCATCGGGCTTGATCGGGATACGGCGATGCTCCTCAATACGCTTGCCCGACACAGAGGCAGGCGGTGCAAAGGCCTTGAACGAAAATCCTTCGATGGAATCAGACAAGCGGTTGTAGCCTGAAGTAGACGCAAACCAATCGTGGGTCATGCCACCGAGATTCTCGGACAGCAGGTATTCCCGTGCCGACGATCCACGCGTGAACACTTCAGCATCCACCAGACCTTCCTCGTACCAGCGAGCAAGATTGGAAATGCCATCGCGGTAGCCCTCACCCGCATAGGGGTGCTTGATCTCCCCGTCATCAACGTAGAAGTCGTGATAGGTATCAGAACCTGATGAACGACCGTCCCACAAGGTAACCAGACGAATGAGCTCGGGCCACTGACGTGCAAAGTACGGAACCTCATCAGCCTCGCCGTTGCCGTTCGGATCCTGCGTCTTGAACGCACGCAGTACTTCTTCAACTTCTTCTACGGTTTCCGGCATGTCGAGGCCCAGAGTATCGAGCCAGTCATAGCGGATGAAGTAGGCACGACCGTACTTGCCATCAGGCAGGTACGGGATGTAGTACATGTTGCCGTCAGCGGCAGAAATCGCCGAACGCACTTCAGGCCGCTCATCAAGAAACGCCTTGATGTTCGGAGCATGCTCTTCAATCAGATCATTCAGGGGAACAAATGCGCCTTCCGGACCGTACTGATTGACAAAATCCTTCAATCGGCTGGAGCCGACGATGTCGGGGATATTGCCCGACGCAAGCATCAGGTTCAGTGCCTCGGTCTTGCCCGAGTTCTCGTCCGTGCGCATGTTGGCACCGACCGTGTCGTTCTTGAGAGAAATACCGGTGAGCGCACTGGCTTCCTTCTCGACCGGCCATTCTTCGTCGTACACGGGATAGCGTGCATGATTCATCTGAATCGTCAGCTCGAGTGGCTCATCGACGATTCGATACTCATCCTGCGCGTGGGCGGTTACGCCCAGCAGGGAGCTGCCGAACATGGCAGCCAGCAAGGGGGTTATACGTTTCATGACTTCCTCCAGTGGATGGTTCTTTACTCTTTTACACCGCCGAGAAGGATGCCCTTCTCGAAATACTTCTGCATGAACGGGTACACGAGCAAGACGGGAATGATCGAGCACACGATGATCGCAGCAGAAACCGTTTCGAACGAATAGTTCGCATTCATCAGGGAATTGCCAAATTCCTGATCGTCTGAAAGGGTTGCAATGGTGTGACGCAAGAACACCTGCAACGGAATCTTGTCTTCGTCCTGCAGCAGCACCATGGCCCAGAAAAAGCCATTCCATCGGGACACGATGCAGAACAGGGTGATGGTCGCAATGGCAGGCTTGGACAACGGCAGGTATACCTTCCAGAGCACCTGAAACTCGTTGGCGCCATCCATGCGGGCAGCCTCTTCAAACGACTGCGGCACGCTTTCAAAGAAGTTGCGCAGCAGAATGATATTGAAGCCATTGACAGCAAAACCGATGATGATGCCGAAGTAGCTATCAAGCAGGCCAAGGTCTTTCATGTTCAGGAAGAACGGAATGAGACCCGCGTTGAACCACATGGTAAAGGCAACGACCAGGTTCCAGAAACGCCGCCCAAACAACTGTGGGCGCGACAAGGCATAGGCGCCAGGTATGATAAAGGCGAGGCTCGCGATCGTGCCACCGATGGTATAGATGAAGGTATTTCCGTAGGAGATCCAGAACTGCGAATCCGACAACACGTACTGATAGGCCTCAAGCGTGAAGGCCACAGGCGTCAGCAGCACCTTGCCCGCTCGCGCCTCGAAGCCGGAACTCATCGACAACGAGGCAATGTAGATGAACGGGTACAAGGTGGATATCGCAAACAGTCCGATCAGCACCATGTTGGTGATGACAAACAAGCGATCGCCACGCGAGTAGAGATTCATGTTGGCCATGTGTCGTCTCCCGCTACCAGAGTGAAACACGTGAGTACCGACGACTCAGCGAGTTCGCCGTGATCACCAGCACGAAGGCCACAACCGCATTGAACAGACCCGCGGCCGCTGCAAAGTCATACTGCCCGGCCTGTATTCCCTGGCGGAAGATGAACGTGTTGACCACGTCAGCCGTCTCGTAGGTTGCCGGCTGGTACAGCAGAATGATCATCTCGAAGCTCACTTCGAGGATATTGCCGATGCGGATGATCAGCATGATGATGATGGTCGGCAGGATGGCCGGCACTGTAATCTTCCACATCATTTGCCAACGCGATGCACCATCGATGACTGCACTCTCGTACAAGGTTGGGGAGACACCGGCAATCGCCGCAAGATAGACGATCGATTGAAAGCCCGCCTCCTGCCAGATACCTGTACCGATGAATATCGGGCGAAACCACTCCGGTTTGGTCAAGAAGTAGATCGGGTCCATACCGAACCAACCGATCACGGTATTCACGATACCCGCTGACGGCGAGAACGCAGTGATGACAATCCCTGCAATGATCACTGACGAGATGAAGTGCGGCAGATAGACGATGGTCTGTGCAGACTTCTTGAACTTCTGGTTCAGCACTTCATTGAACATCAACGCAAGCAATATCGGCATCGGAAATCCGATCAGCAGCGAATAGAAGCTGATGATGACGGTGTTCTTGAGCGCACGGATGAACTGATCGTTGCCAAACAACACCTGAAAATGCTCGAAGCCGATCCAGGGGCTGCCCGCCACTCCACGAAAGATCGAGTAGTCCTTGAAGGCGACCTGCAAGCCGTACATCGGCTTGTACAGGAACACGAGCAACCAGATGACGGTAGGCAGGAGCATCAGGTAGAGCTGCCACTCGCGCCGAAGATGCTTCCAGATACGCTGGGGACGACTGAGTGAACTCATGCCGTCAGCCCTTGTAGTGGGAGATCAGTGATTGCCCACTCGCCTCATCGAAGACCTTGATCCGTGACATGTCGACATGGAACTTGTCGATATCCGACAGATGCGAGATGTCCCCGTAAGTGTCCGTCTTGATCACGAAGGGGTGGTTGGCAACCGAGGCGTGAATGAGTGCCTCGGACCCAAGTGGCTCGATGAGGTTTACCTCGATGGGCACCGCATCACCACTGCCGGGATTCTGCAACAGTACGTCTTCGGGACGGATACCCACAACGATACGACTGCCCTCATTGGCCACAGCCCCCTTGAAGCTTGGAAGCGGTATCTGGGTGCCATCGTCGAGTGCCGCCACAGGCTTATCGTTCACGTGCCGCAGCTGTCCTTCCAGCTGATTCATCGGCGGGGACCCGATGAAACTGGCAACAAAGCGATTGGCGGGGTTCATGAACAGCTCCATCGGAGTGCCGATCTGCTCGATGTGCCCGTCGCTCATCACCACGATACGATCAGCCAATGTCATCGCCTCGACCTGGTCGTGCGTCACGTAGATGCTGGTCACACCGAGCCGCGCATGCAGTCGCTTGATTTCCGCGCGCATCTGAGTACGCAGCTGGGCGTCAAGATTGGACAGTGGCTCGTCGAACAGAAACACCTTGGGATGGCGCACGATCGCTCGCCCCATCGCCACGCGCTGACGCTGTCCGCCAGACAAGTCTGCGGGCCTGCGTTCGAGGTAGTCGGTCAGACCCAGAATGCCCGCAACTTCCTGCACAGATCGCTCGATTTCATCCTTTGCAACCCGGCGGATGCGCAAGCCGAAGGCGATATTGTCAGCGACGTTCAAATGCGGATACAAGGCATAGTTCTGGAACACCATCGCCACATCGCGATCTTTCGGCGCGACTTCATTGACGACCCGACCATCGATATCGATGGTGCCATCGGAGATTTCCTCGAGGCCCGCGATCATGCGTAGCGTGGTCGACTTGCCACAACCGGACGGTCCGACCAGAACCACGAATTCCTGCTCGGCGACGTCAAGGTCAATACCGTGTACGACATCGATGTCGCCATAGCGTTTGACGACTTGCCTGAGTTGTACCCCTGACATGATCAGCGCCCTCCCCGAGGCAAGGAACTTTGAGACTCGATGAAACGCAAGAGCTCCGGGTCCGAAGACAATTGCGCAATTTCGCCCTCCAACGACCCGATGTGCGCGACGAGCGCAGCCTCGGCAGCATCCGGATCGGAGTCGAGAATCGCTTGCACGATGGCGCGGTGGTCGGCAATCACCTTGGCGTGGCGCCGGATGCGCCGGATACGCTTCAGGTGACGCAAACGGTTGACTTCCAGCTGGGATCGCGTCAATACATCCCAGGCCCCCGGTACTCCAGCCGCCTGGAAGATGGCCGCATGCAGCTTCTGATCGAGACGGAAGAACTCTGCATCGTCTACCGCGTCCATTGCACACTGCTGCTCGTCCAGAATGGCGTCAAAGTCCGGACTGGTGAAGCTGCCCTTTGAACGCTCGGCAGCACGACGCACCGCACCGATCTCAAGCTGTATGCGCGTAAAGCAGCCCTCGATGAAGGTCGCGATACGGATAGGCGTGACATAGGTGCCACTCTTCGGGATGACATTGACCAGACCCGCATCTTCGAGCCGGATGAGCGCCTCGCGCACCGGCGTCTTGCTGGCACCGAGACCGTCGGAGATCTCCTTCTCGGAGAGTCGTTGACCGGGCACCAGCTGCAAGGTCACGATCAAATCTCGCAGCAAGCGAAAGATTTGCGGCGCGAGCATTTCCTGCTCACTGAGCGTCACGTCTACCAACAGCGCGGAAATGGGGCCTGCGCTGTCGAAACTGAATGTTGGAGTGGGTATCGCCTCGGGCACAAACTCATTCAGACATATCTGATTATCCAACAAACATATCAGTTTTCCGACTGTTTTGGAAAAAAATTCATGAATGCTGGTTCAGGTGGACCATAAACCGAAATTGCGCTTGCCCACCGAATCGTAAGGAAAGTGCCCCACTACGCTGGGGACGCAGCCTTGGACGCAATCCGAGCCAAGGGCGCGCTTCGATTGGGTCGCGCCGCACACGCCCGACCTCTCCGCTCACCCCACGCGATAACCGCCGCGGGCTTGCTCTGGTGGTCTCTGCGTAGGGCGTCGGCACGTAGCGCCTGAGACGCCGGACTTTCTGCGATCCGACGGCTCTGAGACAACAGACGTCACGCACGATCGCAGCGCGTTCAGCCGCGCAGCGCGGGCATTGGGTATACACATCCATGTGAAGGGTCCTGGTTGTCAGGTGTCAGATCACGATAACAAAACACCCCATCCCCAGCAGACTGGGGCACTTACCTAGAAGAGCGGGGTGAGCACCACCCCCAACCCCACACGCTGCTGATGCACGTCATAGTCGATCAGCGAATCCCCATAGCCGTTGAAGTACTCAAAGAGACCACTGAACCGGCTGAAGAACGGAAACGTCCATCGCAGGCGTACCGCACCCTTGCCCGTGGTCGGATTACCGCGTAGCAGCATCTGATAGTCGTGATCGTCGCGGCGCAGGCTGACCGTCAGATCGCCGTGCCCCATGAAATCGAGGATGTCCGGATTGTCGTCTCCGTCGGCCTCGCTCGGATCGTCCTTCTCATCCTCCGGTATGCGATACCAGGGACGAAGCTGCACGAGCAGATCTTCTCGCTCGTAGATCAACCCGGCGTACAGCCTGTTCCAGCTGCGCGACCGGCCTTGGAACTGACCATTCGATTGATGCTCAAATCCCAACAGCAGCGCCGTACTGCCACCAAAGGGCCCCCACAACAAGGGTTTCAGATAGATGATCTCGGGTTGGTAGTTGGTCTCGCGAAATGGGCTCGACAGGTCGCTGGAGTACAGCTGCCACCAGGCCTCCAAGGTAAACCCGAGCGAGAGGGAATCATCTTTCAGAAACAGATCGGACCGGTTCAACTGGGTCTTGAAGCTGATCTGGAACTTGACCTCGACATGCTTGAAGCCGTCGACTTCTGCGACGTCATACACCGCGTCGTTCAGTTGGTTCGTGTACGAGAACGGCAGGATGAAATTGGATTTGTGCGCCGTGATCACGTAGGGGTCGAGCACCGTCTCACGCTCGCGCATCACCCGCTCGGTCAATTCGCCCGGAGCGTCGTCGACGCCCGGGATTTCATCAGCTTCATCGGGAGCGCTGTCCGCGGCGTCAGGCATATCCGGAAAAGATTCGACTCGCTCGCGCTCTTCGGCCACAGCCTGCTCGATGCCGCCACCGAGATCCGACGCGGTCCCCGAAACCACCTGCGCGACCTCATCGGGGGTGCGGGCTACGGTCGATAGAGACGAACAAGCAGACGCACACACTGTCGCAAACAACAGGATCGCCGCTTGCAGGCCATGTTTTTCGCGGAAAACATGGCTTGCAAGGCCAAAAAAACGGCGAAAAATCACTACAAGTCTTTACCAATCAACAACTTGGCGTGGTCCGACCCCAGGGTCACCAGCCGGTGGCTTCCTTGACGGCGAGGCCGAGCTCGGCGGGGGAGCGGGTGATGGTGACGCCAGCTGCGCTGAGGGCGGCGAACTTGTCGTCCGCGGTGCCCTTGCCGCCGGCAATGATGGCGCCGGCGTGGCCCATGCGCTTGCCGGGAGGCGCAGTGACGCCTGCGATGTACGCGGAGACCGGCTTCTTGACATTGGAGGCGATGAATTCAGCGGCCTCTTCTTCGGCGGTGCCACCGATCTCGCCCACCATCAGGATGGCTTCGGTCTGTGGGTCATCGGCGAAGAGTGCGAGTGCGTCGATGAAGGAGGTACCCGGAATGGGGTCTCCACCGATGCCGATGCAGGTGCTCTGTCCGTAACCGAGGTCAGAGGTCTGCTTGACGCATTCGTAGGTCAGGGTGCCTGAACGCGACACAATGCCGACCTTGCCAGGCTGGTGAATGGCACCGGGCATGATGCCGATCTTGCATTCACCGGGAGTGATGACGCCCGGGCAGTTCGGGCCGACCAGACGTACGCCGTTCTGTTCAACGGCAATGCGCGCTTCGAGCATGTCGAGCGTCGGGATGCCTTCGGTGATGCACACGATGAGCTCGACGCCGCTTTCGGCTGCTTCGATGATCGAGTCCTTGCAGAAGGGTGCCGGCACGTAGATGACCGTGGCATCTGCACCGGTTTCATCGACTGCGTTGCGGACCGTGTTGAACACGGGCAGATCAAGATGGGTCGTACCGCCCTTGCCAGGTGTGACACCGCCAACCATCTGAGTGCCGTAGGCAATTGCCTGTTCGGTGTGGAAGGTGCCCTGGCTGCCAGTGATGCCCTGGCAGATGACCTTGGTGCCCTTGTTGATCAGGACGCTCATGCGTTTGCTCCAGCTGTCTTTGCGACGATCGCTACAATTTTCTCGGCGGCGTCGCCGAGGTCACTGGCTGACTCCAATGCGAGGTCACTCTCGTCGAGCAGTTTGCGACCTTCTGCTGCCATCGTGCCTTCGAGTCGGACCACTACGGGGATGTCGATACCGACCTCGGCCACCGCCGCCATGATGCCGTCAGCGATCAGATCACATCGAACGATGCCACCGAATATGTTGACCAGAATGCCTTTGACTTCCGGGTCCGACAGGATGATCTTGAGCGCTTCAGCCACGCGCTCCTTGGTGGCACCGCCGCCAACATCCAGAAAGTTGGCAGGCTGCCCGCCCTTCAACTTGATGATGTCCATGGTCGCCATGGCAAGTCCTGCACCGTTGACCATACAACCGATGTTGCCTTCGAGCGCCACGTAGTTGAGGTCCCACTCCGAGGCACGCAGCTCGCGCTCGTCTTCCTGACTCTTGTCGCGCAGAGTGTCGAGATCGGGGTGACGGTACAAGGCATTGCTGTCGATGTTGATCTTGCCGTCGAGGCAGATCAGATCTCCCGCACCGGTGATCACCAGCGGATTGATTTCGACCAGCGCAAGATCCTTGTCGACAAACAGCTTGCAGAGTCCGTCAAGCAAGCTCGAGAACTGCTTGATCTGACCGCCTTTCAGCCCGAGACCAAAAGCAAGCTCACGGCACTGATAAGGCATGACACCTACCAGCGGGTTGATCTCAGCTTTCAGGATCTTTTCCGGAGTCTCGTGGGCAACCGTCTCTATTTCCATGCCGCCTTCGGTGGACGCCATGACCACCACGCGCTGACTGGCGCGATCGATAACCATGCCGAGGTAGAGCTCATTGGCGATATCGCAGGTTTCTTCGACCAGCACGGTATTGACCGGCTGACCCGCAGCATCTGTCTGGTATGTGACCAGATTGGTCCCGAGCATCGAACTTGCGTAGTCCTCGGCTTCACGCGGAGTATCTACAAGCTTGACCCCACCCGCCTTGCCTCGCCCACCCGCATGAACCTGCGCCTTGACGACCACGCGATCGGTTGAAAGGGACTCGGCAGCCTTGCGCGCCTCTGCAGGCGTCGACGCCACGAGGTTCGAAGGCACTGGCATGCCGTACTCGGCGAACAGTGCCTTCGCCTGATATTCGTGCAGATTCATGTCTGATCTCGTTGGTTGAACTGGACACTACGCCGACGAATCGATGCAGTACCTCAAAGACTCATCTCGAGGATTTTTGAAAGAGAGAGCGTGTTAGCGCGCCTTGCGGTTGGCAATGTGTATGGCACGACCTTCCGCACTGAGCGCCGCCTCGTGAATTGCTTCTGAGAGCGTCGGGTGGGCGTGAATGGTGCGAACGATGTCTTCTATGGTGCCGTCGAATTCCATGGCAAGAACACTTTGAGCGAGTAGCTCGGATGCACTGGGACCGATGATGTGTGCACCAACAAGCCGATCATTGGTCTTGTCACGGATGATCTTTACCAGGCCTCCGGTGTCACCCTTGGCTTTTGCACGACCACTGGCGGCAAACGGAAACTGGCCGACCTGATAGTCCACACCCTCGCTCTTGAGCTCTTCCTCGGTCTTGCCAACCCAGGCAACTTCAGGGTGGGTGTAGATGACATTGGGCATGACGTCGTAGTTGACGTGGCCGTGCTGCCCGGCAATGAGTTCCGCAGCCATGATGCCCTCCTCCGAGCCCTTGTGCGCGAGCATGGGGCCACGCACAACATCGCCTATGGCGTAGATACCCGGCACATTGGTTTCGCACTTGTCGTTGACGTGAATGAGACCGCGCTCATCGAGTTCGACACCGGCTTCGCTGGAGAGCGCACCGTCGGTGAAGGCACGCCGACCGACGGCCACGATGAGCTTGTCGAAGACCGTCTCGTGTTCGCCTTCGCTGTCCTGGTAGGTGACCTTGACGCGCCCACCCTCGACAACGCTACCCATGACGCGCGAGCCCAGACGAATATCCAGACCTTGCTTCTTGAAGGTCTTGGCAGCTTCGCGGGCAACGGCCTTGTCGACCATCGGCAGGAAATCGTCCTGAGCTTCCAACAGCACCACTTCGCTGCCCATGCGGCGCCAGACACTGCCAAGCTCGAGCCCGATGATGCCCGCCCCGATGACACAGATGGATCCTGGTACGGACTCCCAGTCGAGAGCACCGGAGGAGTCGACCACGATGTTGCTGTCGAGAGGAGTCGCCTTGAGCTCGATCGGCACGGAGCCGGTCGCAATGATGATGTTGGCGCCCGTGTAGCTGGACTCGCTACCGTCGCGTGCGGTCACGGTGACCTGCTTGTCAGCGCCCAACTTGCCGCGCCCCTGAAGCCACTCGATGCCGTTGGCCTTGAACAGAGCGGAGATACCGCCGGTGAGCTCGGACACGATGCCGTCCTTGCGCGCGATCATCTTGGGAACATCCACATCGACCTTGCCGACCACGATGCCGAGATCGGCGAAGTTGTCCCTGGCCTCGGCGTAGAGCTCAGTCGCTTCGAGCAGGGCCTTGGAAGGGATGCAACCCACGTTGAGGCAGGTGCCACCGAGAGCCGGCTTGTCCTGCTTGTTGATCCACTCCTCGACACAGGCCGTCTTGAGGCCGAGCTGGGCGGCACGGATGGCAGCGACGTAGCCCGCAGGGCCGCCGCCGATAACGATTACATCAAAGGAGCCTGACATCAGAGCTTCCACGCGCGAATGGACCGCCCATTATACGGCGCGGGGGCGCTCAAGGCGCGACAGGGAAGCAATACATGGAGTTGGTTCATAAATAGTCAGCTCTTGCTGCGACTCACGATTTGGGTCAAATAGCGCCTCGTCACGCTCCGACCAGCCCACGCCGGATCAGGTTCAGTCCCATGACCAGAAAAAACACCAGCACGACCTTACGAAAGACAGACCCGGACAAATAGGTCCGAAGCCGCTCGCCCAACGCATACCCCAGAATCGCGGGCACCACCAGCAACGCTCCCGCCAAGGCCTGGTTACGGGTCAACAGGCCATTGACGCCGTAGTTGATCGCCAGCACACAGCCACCAATGAAAAAAAGCACACCGCTGGCACGCACAAAGGTGTCCTTGTCCACACGCAGGGCGGTCAGGTAGACGACGACCGGAGGCGCCCACACGCCGGCAACCCCTCCCATCACACCTGAAGACACACCAGCGATCCACTGTGCCTTGCGGTCAAACCGTTTGGCCAACGGCGGCCAATCGCGCAACAGACTGAGCACTGCAAAGAGTGTGGTGGCAATGCCCAGACTCAGGGTCACGGCAGGCGCCGTCAGCTTGGTCGCGACGAAGGATGCAATGCTGATGGACACCAGCATCGTGACAGCCAGCACACGAAAGCGTTGCAGTGTTGCAAGCAGCTGCCCGCAGCGCCAGCACTGCCAGGCGTTGGTCAATACGGTGGGCACGATCACCAGCGCGATTGCCAGCCGGGTATCCCCGCTGGCCTGAGCAAACAGGCTGATGGCAGCCATCGGCATACCCAGGCCGATGGTCCCCTTGATTGCACCGGCGATCAGGTAGGCCCCGACCGCGAACACCACAAGCTCGGCGGTCACCCGCCGCAGGCCTGACCCGACAACGCGAGGCCGATAACCCCTGCGCTAGAGATCAAAGACGATACGCGCCGGATCTTCCACCAGTTCCTTGATGGTCTTGAGGAATCCAACTGCCCCCTTGCCATCGACAATGCGGTGGTCGTAAGAGAGCGCCACGTACATCATCGGCCGAATCACGACCTCGCCGTTGACCGCAATGGGTCGGTCCTGGGTGGCGTGCATGCCGAGGATGGCACTTTGTGGAGGATTGAGAATCGGTGTCGACAGCAACGAGCCGAACACACCACCGTTGGATACGGTGAAGGTGCCCCCGGTCATCTCTTCGATCGACAACTTGCCATCGCGCGCCTTGCCTGCATAGTCGGCAATGGATTTCTCGATATCTGCAAGCCCCATGTACTCGGTGTTGCGTAGCACCGGCACAACCAGACCTCGCTCACTCGACACGGCCACACCGATATCGCAGTAGCCGTGATACACGACGTCATTACCGTCGATCGAGGCGTTGATGTCCGGGTAGCGCTTGAGCGCCTCGGTCGCCGCCTTCAGAAAGATTGACATGAAACCGAGCTTGATGCCGTGCGACTTCTCGAATCGGTCCTTGTACTCACCGCGCAAGGTAATGAAGTTCGACATGTCGACCTCATTGAAGGTCGTGAGCATCGCGGTGTTCTGCGACGCAGAGAGCAAGCGCTCTGCAATGCGTGCGCGTAGTCGAGTCATGGGTACGCGTCGTTCGGTGCGCTCACCAACCACCCCGGTACCGATACTGCCTGGCGCATCACCACTCGAGGCGGCGGCTGCAGCAGAGCCTGATGCAACAGCTGCACCGGCAGCTGCGGTAGCGACCGCAGCACCCGCTGCTGCTTTCGAACCACCGCTGGCAAGGTGCTTCTCGACATCCTCCTGACTGATGCGACCGTTCTTGCCGGAGCCCTTGACGTCTGCAGCGCTCAGCCCGTTCTCGCTGAGCATGCGGCGCACACTGGGACTGGTCTGCCCCGCGTCGGCAGACGCGGCGGCAGGCGCGGCGTCAGCGGACGCGGCAGCCGCGGCCGATGCACCACCGGCGGCGACAGCGCCAGCTTCGATCGTGCCGATGACCTGATGTGCGGTTACCGTGGTGCCCTCACCTTCAATGATCTTGCCGAGCACACCGTCTTCAGCGGCCGGTACTTCCAGCACCACCTTGTCCGTTTCCACATCGACGAGCACTTCGTCTCGGCTAACGGCATCACCCTCTTTCTTGTGCCAGGTCACGATCGTCGCGTCTGCGATCGACTCGGGAAGAGTGGGAACCTTGATCTCGCTTGTCATCAGACGATGGCCTTCCTGTCAGTCAGGGGTAGATGTAGTGCGTGGAGAAGGAATCGAAGCGCCCGCCTGTTTCTGCGCGAGCGACTTCGTCGTAGTGAACTGGCCGTCAGGGTTGAGCATTGGCTATCAGGCCCAAGGCCTCCTGCACGAGCTTCTTCTGCTCGGCAAGGTGCTGGCTCATGTAACCGGTTGCAGGCGATGCCGATGGCACCCGGCCCACGAATTCGACACCGTTGACCGAGTCAGGCAGTACACGCTCGATGCGATGTCGGTTGGATCGCCAAGCCCCCTGATTTCGCGGCTCTTCCTGACACCAGACAAAGGACGTGGCGTTCGGGTAGCGCGCAATGACCGACGTCATGTCTTCGTAGGGGAAGGGATAGAGCTGCTCGAGACGCGCCAGTGCGACATTCGTTGTACCGGCCTCACGCCTGGCTTCAAGCAGGTCGTAGTAGACCTTGCCGGCACAGAAGACGAGCCGCTCCACACCCTCAGGAGCGATGTCGTCGATCTCATCGATCACGGGCTGGAAGTGTCCATCGGACAAATCCTCCAGGGTCGACACGGCCAGACGGTGGCGCAAGAGACTCTTCGGCGACATGACAATCATGGGTCGACGCATCGGCCGGGTCATCTGACGCCGGAACATGTGATAGCACTGCGCCGGTGTGGAAGGCATCAGCACTGACATGTTGTCTTCGGCGCAGAGTTGCAGAAAACGCTCGAGCCGGGCCGAGGAGTGTTCCGGTCCCTGGCCTTCATACCCATGCGGCAGCAGCATGGTCAGGCCACACAGCCGGCCCCATTTGGTTTCACCAGAGCTGATGAACTGATCGATAACCACCTGTGCGCCGTTGACGAAGTCACCGAACTGCGCCTCCCAGATGACCAGCGTGTTCGGATCTGCTGTCGCGTAGCCGTATTCAAACGCAAGCACCGCTTCTTCGGATAGCACCGAGTCGATGACCAGAAACTTGCCATCGGCCACTTCGCGCAGCGGCACATGAGCACCCATCTGGGCCTGGTTGTGCAACACCGCATGACGGTGCGCAAAGGTGCCACGCCCCGAGTCCTGACCCGACAAGCGAACATCGTAGCCTTCGTTCAGCAGGGTTGCGTACGACAATGATTCCGCAAATCCCCAATCGATCGGCAAAGCGCCCGCGGTCATCTTGCGTCGGTCTTCGATGATCTTGTTGACCCGGGAATGCAAGGCCATGTCTTCGGGCAAGGTGGTCAGTCGCGTTGCCAGCTCCTGCAACGTCGACAGGGGGACATGCGCCTCGTAGCCGACACGCCAGTCAGTCTCGGTGTACTTCGACCAGTCGATTTGCAACTCTGGCGCCTCACCAAGGCCTTCGAGCACATCGGGCGCCACCGTCTCACCAGCATCGAGTGCTGCGCGGTAGTCATCAACGAGCTTTTGCGGCTCACCAGCCTCGATGACACCGGCAGCGACCAGCTGATCGGCGTAGAGCTTGCGCGTGGTGTCGGTGCTCTTGATGGTCTTGTACATGAACGGCTGAGTCACCGAGGGCTCATCCGTTTCGTTGTGACCATGACGTCGGTAACAGACCATATCGATGACCACGTCCTTCTTGAAGGTCATGCGGAAATCCAGCGCAAGCTGGGTCACGAAGTGCACCGCCTCCGGATCGTCACCGTTCACGTGGAAGATCGGCGCGTTGATCATCTTGGCAACGTCCGATGCGTACAAGGTGGACCGGGCGTCCTTCGCGTTGCTGGTGGTAAAGCCGATCTGGTTGTTGACGATGATATGCACGGTGCCCTTGGTCGAGAAGCCGCGCGAGTCCGCCATGTTGAACGTTTCCATCACCACGCCCTGCCCTGCAAATGCGGCGTCACCATGAATCGCGATGGGGATGACAAGCTCACCGTTCTTGTCGCTGTAGCGGTCCTGACGAGAACGCACCGAGCCTTCGACTACGGGCGACACGATCTCCAGGTGCGACGGGTTGAACGCCATCGACAGATGCATGTGCCCGGACGGGGTCTTGATATCGGAGCTGAATCCCTGGTGGTACTTGACGTCCCCGGAGGACAGTGCCGGGTCGTGCTTGCCTTCGAATTCCTCGAACAGCTCTGCGGGGTTCTTGCCGAGGATGTTGACCAGCACATTGAGGCGTCCGCGGTGCGCCATACCAATGACCATGTCACGCACACCAGCGACACCGGCGCGGCGCACCAGCTCGCTCATGATCACGATCAGACTCTCACCGCCCTCTAGAGAGAAGCGCTTCTGGCCGACGTAACGCGAGCCCAGATGCCGCTCCATGCTTTCCGCAGCCGTGACACGTTCCAGTATCCAGCGACGCGTGTCGTCCTCGAGTGCAGGCGCCGAGGCAACGCTTTCGATACGTTGCTGCAGCCAATCCTTCTGCGGCGTGTAATCGATGTACATGAACTCGTAGCCGATCGAGCCGCAGTAGCATTTCTCGAGGTGCTTGATGACATCACGCAGCGGTGCCTCGTCGATGCCCTCCAGCGATGGAGTCTGGAAAACCGTGTCGAGGTCGGCCTCGGAAAGGCCGTTCTCGTGCAGGCGCACCTCGCGCACGAAGGCCTCGTTTTCCTTGCCGAGCGGGTCGGTCCTGGCCAGCTGGTGGCCACGCACGCGATAGGCGTTGATCAGCCGTGTGACCTGAATCTGCTTGAGCTCGGCGGGAGACGCGGCGCTGCCTGACGCCGATGCGCCTGCCGCTGGCATCCCACCCGTGATCGACTTGAACTGCTCGCGCACCACGGAATGGGGGACATCACGCGCGTTCTCGGCGACCAGCGGCAGCCCCTGAAACCAGGCACGCCACTGCTCGTCTACCGCATTGGGGTTAGTCAGGTAGCGCTCGTACTGCTCCTCCAGCCACGGTGCATTGGCGCCCCCCAGAGCAGAGGAGCCGAGGAGTTCTTCCATTGACGCTACCGGCGCTGCGTCTTCAGGCTTGGCACTCATGCAATCGATCCTGTCGAGGTACTGACGCTACAGATGGGCGGGAATGTCATCGATTACCACCCGGGTAAATTCATCGGTGTTGAGCTTGCCGCCGAGATCGCGTGTGCTGCGTCCACTCTCGATGGCGCCCAGCAGTGACAGTCGCAGGGCGTGCCCGAGGTCGTATCGGTCGACATGATCGAGCAACATCCCGAACGACAGCAGGACGGCTGCCGGATTGGCGACGTTCTTGCCAGCGATATCCGGTGCAGTACCTCCGGCCGGATCAAACATGGCGACATCGATGTTGTCGTCATCGTCGAACGAGTAGTTGCCGCTGGAGCCGGTGCCGAGGCTGCCTACCAGGCCCGAAGCCATGTCCGACAGGAAGTCCCCGTATTCATTGAGGACCAGCACCACCTCATAAGACGATGGATTGATGATGATCTTGGCGAGCAGGGCATCGAACAGCTCGACATGATGCTCCACGTCGGGGAAGTCCTTGTGGACATCGGCAACCACCTCCTCGAACAAACCATCAGTGACGCGCTGGATGGTGTGCTTCGACGACGACGTCATCGAGTAGTGGCTATCGCCGTAGGTCAGGCCCTTCTTGCGGGCGAGATCGAAGGCAAAGCGTGCCGCCTGGCGACACGGCTTGCGCTCTACCATGCGCAGCGATACCGCCGCGTCGGTACCGATCAGCTGACCAGGGTCATCGTAGGTTCCGCCGGTTGCTATCCGCACGATGTGCAGATTAACGTCTTCCTTGAAGTTCGAATGGATGCCCTTGATGGAAATCGCCGGGCGGTAGATGACCGAGAAGCCCAGTCGGCGACGGATCAGTGCGTTGGGGCTACGCAGGCGGGTGGTGGTCGGATACTTGACCGCCAGCCTGGTCCGCCGCATCGAGGCCTCGGCCTCATCGATAACGTCGTCGCCACGGGCCTCGCGGTTTTCGAGGCTCCAGTCGACGGGCTGAAACTTGAAATCCACGGGCAGGGATTCCGCCACGGCATGCACCGATTCGGCAAGCTCCGGACCGATGCCGTCGCCCAATAGCTCGGTGATCTCGATAGTGCTCACGGACCGCTCCGTTGCGAATGTCAGATTGCGCGCCTCAGGTATAGCACCCGCAGCGACCGACTCGTCAGAACCGCTCGCCGCCAGAGTCACGCCACGCCCGCGACAGCGGACGATACACCCAATCTCCGACCCTGCCCACCGGACCCGGCGTCACAAGACGCTGACCAATATTCAACTGTGGACCTCACCGGGCGCGTCAGGTTCATCCGGATCGATATCAAAGCGTTCGGGATGTGCCCAGAAACGAGCGTTCAGCCAATCCGGCGGGTCCTTGTAAGCGCTGAGCCGATACTCGTACAGCACGTGGCGGCAATCCTGTTCACGACACTCGAATACGCGCCGAAACCCGAACGAGAAGAAGCGCTCTGCAGGCACATGATCGCCGTCCTCGTGGTCCTGCTGCCAGACGACAAGCCGAGTTGGCGAGCGACGGCAGGCGTTTCCCAACCGCTGCGCCAGCGCGTCGTCATCACGTGCGTTCTCCAGCGTGAGCAGCTCTGCCTCGGGTTGATCATCGCTCGCCGAAACGAGATCGGTCACGCGCTCGGCAACGCTTGCAGCCGCCGCCGACACCTCCAGTGAACTATTTTTCGTGTCCTGCGGCATAGGCGGCGGCTTGCTCCGGCGTGGCCTCGGTCTGATGGCGCGCTTTCCATTCGGCATAGGGCATGCCGTAGACGCGCGTACGGGCATCTTCGTAGGACACGGACAAGCCGGCCCCGCCAGCCGCGGCGACGTAGTATTTCGAGAGGCAGTTTCGGCAGAAGCCCGCCAGATTCATCAGATCGATGTTCTGTACATCCTTGCGCTCGTCGAGATGTGCCAGCAGGGTCCTGAAGGCCGCCGCCTCCAGCTCGGTCTGCTGCTCACGCGACAAACTGGCGATGGGCACGGTGGTGGCGTTTGCGTCGTCGGTCACTTCAAGACACTCCTTTGGTGCGTGCAGGTCTGGTGGTGTGTCCACTAGTATGTACGAGATATCCCCATGATCAGAACCTGGACCTCAATGCCCCCCCGACGTCCCGATGACCCTATCGCATGACCGGAAACGGATTCGCTGATCTGCTGGTGCTGCTGCTGATCGCTGCGGCCCTTGCGCTGTGGTGGACCGGTGCCCGCGCTCGTGAACATGCCATCGGCCACGCGCGCGTGGCCTGCCGTAATCAGGGCGTCCAGTTCCTGGACCAGACCGTCGCGCTGAAAGGGATGGCCCTGGCACGGTCCCGGACCGGGTCGATAAGCCTGAAGCGAACCTTCGCCTTCGAATTCACCGACCACGGCGATTTCAGGGATCGTGCCCACGTGAGCATGAACGGACCACACCTGTTGCGGGTCAATTTTCCATGGCGACGCGACGCGCAAGGCAATCGTGTGCTCGAACATTGACTCGAGTCCAAGCCTGTTTGCTCGCCTTTGGATTAGACTGATTGAGCTATGAACGAAGCCGACGACCGAGTTCCGCCCGCTGATGCGGCCTGCCCCTGCGGCGCATCACGAGACTTCGGGCAATGTTGTGGGCCGTGGCTTGACGGCGACACCCGTCCCGATGATGTAGAGACCCTGATGCGGGCGCGTTACACCGCTCACGTGGTCGGCGCCATCGAATTCATCGTGGCGACTCATCACCCCGCCACACGCAACGAAGTGGACGAGGACGCCACTGCCCGCTGGGCCGCAGAGTCCGAATGGCTGGGCCTTGACGTTCGCGCTAGCGACGGCGGCGGCCCGGAAGACGACATCGGCAAGGTCGAGTTTGTCGCGCGCTACCGCGACAGCAGTCGTCGGCGCCATACTCACCACGAGCGCGCCGTATTCGAGCGCTATCACGGTCAGTGGTACTTCCGTGATGCCGAAATTCCCGAGGTAACCCAAGTCCGACGCGATGGGGCGAAACAGGGGCGAAATGATCCCTGCGCCTGTGGCAGCAGCAAGAAATTCAAGAAGTGCTGCGGCGCTGCCGCTTGACCCCGGACACGACCGCGGATCAACGATCCGCACCACGATTGGAGATCATGGTTTATGAGTGAAGAAGCAGCAAGCGCGGGCAAACCATGGCTGGCCTCCTATCCCAATGGCGTTCCAGAGTTCATCGACCCGGACACCTACGCCTCGGTCAACCAGATCTTTGACGAATCGGCGGCGCGTTTTGCCGACCGACCGGCATTTCGAAATTTCGGCAAGACCATCAGCTATGCCGAGCTTGATCGCCACGTCGGCGCGTTTGCCTCCTGGTGCCGTCACGAGGCCGGCCTGAAAAAAGGCGACCGCATCGCCGTGATGATGCCGAACCTCCTGCAGTACCCCATCGTGGTGTTCGGTGCGCTGCGTGCAGGCCTCGTGGTGGTCAACACCAACCCCTTGTATACGGAGCGCGAGCTCGAGCACCAACTGGTTGACTCCGGTGCCAAGGCCATCGTGGTAGCGGAAGCCTTTGCCAACACCGTTGAGGCCGTGATCGCGCGCACCGAGGTTCACACCACGGTCGTCACCAGCTTTGGCGAGATGCTCGATTTCCCGAAGTCATTCCTCGTGAATCTGGTGGTTCGCAAGGTAAAGAAACTGGTACCCGCGTGGAACCTGCCGGGCTCCCATGCCTTCGGGGACGTCCTCAAGCGCGGCGCAAGCCTCCCCGAAGCGACGTCCGAGCTCGGCCACGATGACCTCGCTTTCCTGCAGTACACAGGAGGCACAACGGGCGTTGCCAAGGGCGCGATGCTCACACACGGAAACATGAGCGCGAACGTACTCCAGGCGCATGCCTGGGTCGGCGCCAGTCATATCGAGGAAGGTCAGGAGGTCATCGTCACCGCGCTGCCGCTGTATCACATCTTTGCGCTGACAGCGAATTGCCTGACCTTCATGCGCTTTGGCGCGATGAACCTGTTGATCACGAATCCACGCGACCTGCCGGCCTTTGTCAAGGATCTCGCCAAGACACCGTTCTCGGCGTTCACGGGCGTCAATACGCTGTTCAACGCCCTGCTTGCTCGAGAGGATTTTCAGGCCCTGGATTTCTCTGGCCTGAAGCTGACACTCGGTGGCGGCATGGCCGTACAGGAAGCGGTGGCAACCCGCTGGAAGGAAGTCACCGGCACCACCCTCATCGAAGCGTATGGATTGACGGAGACCAGCCCTGCCGCGTGCATCAATCCGATGAACCTCGAGGACTTCAACCACTCGATCGGTCTGCCGATTTCATCGACCGAAGCCTGCGTTCGTGACGCGGAAGGTCGCGAGCTACCGGTGGGCGAGGCAGGCGAGCTCTGCATTCGAGGCCCACAGGTCATGCAGGGCTACTGGCAAAAGCCCGAAGCCACCGCCAAGGTCATCGATGCCGATGGCTGGCTCAGCACCGGAGACGTTGCCACGATCTCTGATGACGGCTTCGTGAAAATCGTGGACCGGCTCAAGGACATGATCCTGGTGTCCGGCTTCAACGTCTACCCGAACGAGATAGAGGGCGTCATCGCGATGATGCCGGGCGTGCTGGAGGTGGGGGCGATCGGTGTCGAGGACGATCATTCCGGTGAGGTCGTCAAGGTGGTGATCGTCAAACAGGACGCGAGTCTGACCGAAGAACAGGTGCTCGCTCACTGCAAGGAAAACCTGACCGGATACAAGCGTCCCAAGATCGTCCAGTTCATGGACGAACTACCCAAGACCAACGTGGGCAAGATCCTGCGGCGCGAGCTCCGCAGTCTCTAGTGGTCTGTCACTCTGATACTGTCGGCATCAGAGTGACAGACCACTAACTCAACGCTTTGAACTCAACGGGTGAGGAAGCCCTGCCCGTTGAGAAACGCGTGCATATGCGGTCGTGACTCCTTGCCCACGAGTGACCGCATGGCGTGGCTCCAGTCGCTTTGCTTGGCGTTGCTGCTGCGCCGTGCGTAGTAGTCCGTCAGCGTCTGGTCGTAGTTGGCCACGTGCCCGGCCACCGCTGAATCCTCGTAGCTCTCCTGCATGAGGACCGCATCGATAGGCAGCCGGGGTTTGACCTCCGGATCCTGTGCAGGTACCCCAATACACAGACCAAACACAGGGTAGACCTGATCGGGTAGATGCAATAGCTCGGACACCGCCGCTGCGTCATTCCTGATACCACCGATGTAGCAGATACCAAGACCGAGAGACTCGGCGGCAACCACCGCATTTTGTGCTGCCAGCGCCACATCGACCGTTGCAATGATGAAGTGCTCGGTCATGCCGGCCTCGAATTCCCCACCCACACGAGCACAGGCATCACTGGCGCGCCTGAGATCGGCACACCAGATCAGAAAGGCCGCCGCGTTCACCACCCACGGCTGACCTCCGGCGATTTTGGCGATGCGCTGGCGATTGTCGGCATCCTTGATCTGCACCACCGTGGTCGCCTGCACATGACTGGACGTCGCTGCGGCTTGACCACAGGCAACCAGCGTGCGGATCACCTCATCGGATACCGGATCGTCTGTGTATGTACGGATACTGCGGTGCCCAAGCAATCGATCGATGGTTTCGTTCATGTGCGGGTTCTAACGGTCTGATACAACAGCGGTGTCACTACGGCTACCCCATTCGGACCAGGAGCCATCGTAGAGAGCATGATGTTCGTGCCCGATGCAATCGAGCGCAAGCAGTGCGATTGCCGCGGTCACTCCGGAGCCACAACTGGTAACCACCAGATCATCCGCGCTGATTCCTGCCTGTGAGAAGCGTTTGTGCAGCTGATCATCCGGTGCAAGCGCACCGCTCACCAACAGATCGGTAAAGGGGACATTGATCGCGCCTGGCATATGCCCGGAGCGCACACCTGCACGTGGCTCCTCGAGTTGACCTGAAAACCGCGCGGCCGGTCGTACATCAACGACGACCGCCGTGCCCTCATCAAGGTGGCGGGTCACATCAAGCCGGTCGGCAGTTACCCCGTGTCGCTGACTGACCTCGAAGCGGGTAGACACTGGAATTTTCGGTGTTCCTGATTCCATGGCGGCCTTCGCCCGCTGCCATGCGGGCATGCCGCCGTCCAGCACACGCACCGATTGCGCCCCCATGACACGCAGGTTCCACGCGACCCTCGGCGCCGAGAACAGACCGGCGCCGTCATAGACAACCAGTATGTCGTCAGCAGCGATACCCAATTGCCCGACGTGTGTGGCAAAGGCCTCTGCTGAAGCCAGTGTGTGGGGCAGTCCACTGGTCGTATCGGCAATATGGTCGATGTCGAAATACACGGCGCCGGGTATTCGTTGCTCGAGAAACTCGGCGCGACCATCCCGCCCCTCATTGGGCAGATACCAGCTCGCATCGATCACTCGCAATCGAGCATCGCCCTGCAGTGCCTCGAGATCGGCAACGCTGATCAGATACTTGCTACGCACGCGCGCGTCCCCTTGTTGTCTGTAGGCAATGCATTCGCAGGTGTCGGTCTATCGAGACGCTTCAACTCGGATGACGCAGGATTTCCAACGGCTCTCCGGGGCGATTGGTAATGTCGCCACAGTGCACCACAGGCACGCGAAGGTCGTGTCGTTCGAACCAGCGCTCAAGCGTTTCGGTGACTACCGGGAAAGCGATGTCCTGCCATGGAATGTCAGCTTCATCGAACAAGCGAACTTCCGAGGTTTCTTCGTTGGCGCAGGCGTAGCCATCCCGCAATGTTCCCTGGAACATCACATAAACCTGGCTGATGCGCGGCAGGCTGTACAAGGCAAACAAGGACAAGTCGTCGGAGCGCGCCATGGCCTCTTCCCACGCTTCGCGCGCGGCGCCGGCAATGGTGCTTTCGCCGTTTTCCATGAACCCTGCGGGCAACGTCCAGTAACCGGACCTTGGTTCGATGGCCCGCTTGCACAGCAACACCTTGCCTTGCCACTCGAGCAGGCAACCTACTACCGTCTTGGGATTCTCGTAGGCAATGTGGTCGCAGGCGTCGCACACGCGGCGCAAGCGGTTATCCCCCTCAGGTACGCGTTGGCTCATGCCCTGACCGCAACGCTCGCAGAAGCCAAAGGACTCAGACATCTGATTCTCCCAAGGCATCCCTGACCACGGTTGGCAGCGGAACGGAACGCCCCGCTTCTGGATCTATCCACACTACTTTGGAATGACCGCGCGTATACAACTCGCCGTCCACACTCAAGGTATAAGTGGATACGAACGAGCTGCGCCCCGGGGAGTGCCCACCCATCCGAGCCTCGATACGCGCGGGATAGACGATCGGCCTGAGAAATTCGGCGTGCGCATCGACAATCACCATGCCGTTTTCCTCAAGACCCAACGAACCGAAGCCGGCGCTCTCGAACCAGGCGATACGCACCTGCTCGAAAAATCGGAAATACACCGTATTGTTGACGTGTCCGAGTGCATCCATGTCGCCCCATCGGACATCAATGGATTGCTGGCACAGCAGCACGCCTTGCGGAAGAATATCCTTGTCGTTGGGCTTGTTCACGACACTCAGTGTACCGGCTAGCGGTGGGAGCCGCGAAGGTCCACGACCGCTTTACGCAAGCGGTCGATCGTGAGCCCCTCGGGGACGAGAACCTCGCCGACCACCACACCGATACGCGCAAACAGCCGCCGCGGCAGCTTCAGGAAGGCGCGCCCGCCCCGACGGCTGAACAGACTTTTCCAGAGCCCCTGCAGTGCCACGGGGTACACCGGTACCGGTCGCGAATCAAGCAAGTGAAGTATGCCGGGGCGAAACTCACCGATATCTCCATCCGGGGTCAGTTTTCCCTCGGGGAACAGACACAGCAGTTCGCCTGCATCCAGCGCTGCACGCATATCGATGAATGCCTGTTCGTAGAGCTCGGCATTCTCGCGGCGTCCCGCTATCGGAATAGCACGCGCGGTCCTGAAGATGAAACTCAACACCGGGATGCGGAAGATTCCGTGATACATCACAAAGCGCACCGGACGCCGCACCGTGCCCGCGATGATCAAGGCATCGACAAAGCTCACGTGATTGGGCGCGAGTATCGCCGCCCCCGTCTCCGGCAGGCGCTCAAGACCCGTTGGGCGCACACGGTACATGACGGTGATCAGCATCCATACCAGTAGCCGCATCAGGAACTCGGGCACCAGTGTAAAGATGTAGATCGCGACCACGGCGGTCATCACGGCTACCACCAGAAACAGTCCGGACAGGCTCAGACCCAAGGAAAACAGCAGGATTACCAGCACCGCGGAGAGCACCATGAACAAGGCATTCATGATGTTGTTGCAGGCAATGGTTCGCGACAAACGAGCCGGGTCTGCCCGTTGTTGGATCAAGGCATAGAGAGGCACGATATAGAGACCACCCGAGAGTCCGATAAGCGACACGTCAATGAGAATTCGCCATGCTCCGGGAGCACCGAGAAAGCCCGTCAGCGTCATGGCCTCGCCCAGGGGTGCGGCAGGCGTTGCAAGTACGAGATCGATTCCGGCAAGCGTAAGCCCGGCTGCGCCCAGCGGCACCAGACCGATCTCGACACGACGACGCGACAACAGCGAGCACAGCATGGAGCCAAGGCCGATGCCAACCGAGAACACCGCCAGCAGCAAGGTGAACACATTGGCGTTACCACCGAGTACATCACGCGCAAACACCGGAAACTGAGCGAGGTAGGTGGCACCCAGAAACCAGAACCAGCTGATGCCCAGTATCGACTGAAAGATCACGCGGTCTTTGGCAGTGTCGCGCACCAGTCGCCACGTCTCCACGACAGGATTGAATCTCAAGCGCAGATCCGGTGCTGCTGCAGGCGACACGGGTATCGATCGACTCGCCCACCAACCCGCGACAGCGACACCGATCAGTGTCAGGGACAGCGGCCACAACAGCCCTGCGGTCGCCGTGACAAGCTGGGTACCCGCGATGGTGCCAAGCAATATGGCAAGGAAGGTACCGAGCTCGACCAGGCCATTGCCCGACACCAACTCGGTGTCGTGCAGGTGCTGGGGAAGGATGCCGTACTTGATGGGGCCGAAGAAGGTGGACTGCAGACCCATCAGAAACAACACGCCAATCATCAGCGCGGCGCTACCGGAAGCAACAGCCAATACACCGAGGGCCATGATGCCGATCTCGAGGAGCTTGATCCGTCGAATCAGCATCGACTTTTCGTACCGCTCTGCAACCTGCCCCGCAAACGCGGAAAACAGGAAGAACGGCAGGATGAACAGGCCCGCGGCAAGGTTGATCAGCAGCGCCTCACCACCGGCCGCAGTGATGCCCGCGTAGGCGATGAGCGCGATGAGCGCGTTCTTGTAGACGTTGTCGTTGAATGCACCCAGCAACTGGGTCAAGAAATACGGAGCAAACCTCCGCTCACCGAGCAACCCGACCGGGGAACGTGAATTCACAAGCTTATGTGCGCAAGACAGGACCAGCCACAACAGTAGCTGTTACGGACCGTCAGCGTGGTCCGGCGGTCAAACGATACAGCCTAGCGCGCAGTTTCAGCCTCTACTGGCTTCGGAAAATGCGCGCTAGGTACAACCGGGTACCGAGACCCTGCTAGAGGGCTGTTACTTCTGACGCCTGCCAACCCTTGTCGCCTTGCGTGGCGACGAACTCGACTTGCTGACCTTCAGTCAGCGAGCGATAGCCTTCACCGACAATGGCGCGGTAGTGCACGAATACGTCCTCGCCTTCCGGGCTGATGATGAATCCATATCCCTTGGCATTGTCAAACCATTTGACCGTGCCATTCTTTGCTTGTTCTGTCATTCCGTCCTCGCCGCGGAGCATGAAAAGGAGTCGGTGGCGGCACCGATAAACCCCGCATGACTAAATTAGCATTCAGCGGCAGCCCCAGAGGAGACACTGAGGACCTTGACAAGCTTGTTCACAATCTCCGGTCTGATCGCTCTTCAAAGCGCCAGATCCGCGCGATCAGCCGAGACTTTTACTCGCCTGCTCGTACACGTCAGGCGACAGGCCGCCGCTATCGAGAATACGTTGCAGCTGCGCCTTCATGGACTGAGCCGTTTGCTCATCGCGATGCTGCCAAGTCGTCAGCGGCCCGACCAGACGCGCTGCGGTCAAGGGATTGATTGCATCGGTACGTATAACCCAGTCAGCCAACCACGCATGACCGGCTCCCCCGGCTGCATGAAAACCTGTCGGGTTAGCCGACGAAAAGCTACCCACCAGCGAGCGCAAGCGATTGGGATTGGCTGCATCGAAGTCCGGGCGCTGTGCCAATCGATCAAGATCCTCGAGTGTTGCAGAGCGACGTGACATCGCTTGCAAGGCAAACCACTTGTTGAGGACCAGCGGGTTAGCGACAAAGCGGGACTCGAAGTCTGCAAGACACTCACCGCGTTGTGACGACTCTGCATGGCACAGCACGGACAAGGCCGCTATGCGATCAGTCATTGTGGCCGCATGCGTGTAGTAGTGCGCCGCCAGCGGGACCCATGCTGCTTCATCCGCAGCGCTCAACAGGGTGAGGGCTGCCGATGCCAGGGCACGCACACCCGTCGCTCGCCCGCCAAAGCCGAACTCATCGGCATCAGGATCATCCACCAGACCTTGCGCCTGGTCCACAGCCTGTTGCACGCAGTCCTCGAGCGCTGGTCGGTGCGCATCAACAGCGGCACGCATGATCGATTGATGCAGCGCATCCAGACGCAGCACGTCAGTTCCGGCATGCTCATCCGCCAGCAGCGACACAGACGGCAAGGTCAACATGTTTGCTGCCAGTGGACGATCACCACCTGAAGACTCAAGCGTGGCCCCAAGGCACGCAAGCAACTCGCTCAGCGCGTCGCTTTTGTCGACGTCACCCGCCAGCCCCGCAGCGACTGCACGATACGTGAGCGTCTGTGCGGCGTCCCAACGCGTGAAGCCATCGGGGTCATGGCGGGCAATGAAGCCGAGGGTGCGATCATCGAGATCGCGTTGCAGCCTGACCGGGGCCGAGAAGTTGCGCAGCAACGATACGACCGGGCGCTCATCGAGACCATCAATGTCGAAGGTCTGCGTGGCATGCACGAGCTCCAGCACCGTCATTTCAGCCGTTGTGATGTCCTTGCCGGATGCGTCCAGTAGCCCGAACGCGATCGGGATATGCATGGGCGGCTTGTGGGTCTGGCCGGGGGTGTCCGGGCAGTGTTGCGAGAACACAAGACTCAATCGCCCGGCGCTCGCATCCCAAACCTCTTCGCAGCGGACTTCGGGTGTGCCGGCCAGCTCGTACCAGAGACGAAACTGCGCAAGGTCGCGACCACTCGCCGCCTCCATCGCAAGCACGAAGTCTTCACAGGTCACGGCATTACCATCATGTCTCTCGAAATACAGCGACATGCCCTTCCGCCACGCTGCATCACCGACCAGGGCATTCATCATGCGAATGACTTCAGCACCTTTCTCGTAGATCGTGGTCGTGTAGAAATTGTTGATCTCGATATAGCTGTCTGGTCGGACCGGGTGAGCAAGCGGCCCGGCGTCTTCGGCAAACTGTGTTTGCCGCAACCGACGCACATCTTCAATCCGCTTGACCGTTGCCGAATGGTGATCAGCGGTAAAGCACTGATCGCGGTATACGGTCAGCCCTTCCTTGAGACTCAGTTGAAACCAGTCTCGGCACGTCACGCGGTTACCGGTCCAGTTGTGAAAGTACTCGTGTGCAATGACCGCCTCTACCCACAGGAAATCGGTATCGGTCGCCGTCTGTGAATCTGCCAGAACAAACCTGGAGTTGAAGACGTTGAGGCCCTTGTTCTCCATCGCCCCCATGTTGAAATCATCGACGGCGACGATCATGTAGCGATCAAGATCGTATTCGAGCCCATAGACCTGCTCGTCCCATGACATCGAACGCTTGAGCGAGGCCATGGCAAAACCACAACGTTCGCGATTGTGCGCCTCGACGTATATCGAGAGCAGCACCTCTTTGCCCGATGCGGTAGTGAACGTATCAGCCACCTC
Organism: uncultured Granulosicoccaceae bacterium; assembly: GCA_938006335.1. GTDB lineage: Bacteria > Pseudomonadota > Gammaproteobacteria > Granulosicoccales > Granulosicoccaceae > Granulosicoccus. Next base: position 84,874 of record CALLMF010000001.1, read on the forward strand.
GACCAGGTCGCCCGCGACCAGCGCAAACAGATAACCGGGCTTGGGATGCGGGTCGTGCCAACGCACCTGCCAGCGATCATCCGCCAGCTCCGCGCTCTGCACGAGGTTGCCGTTGGAGAGCATCACCGGAGCGAGTGCGCGTGGCGCATTGATCTCGACGTCGAATACCGAAAGCACATCCGGTCGATCTGGAAACCACGTGATCTTGCGAAAGCCTTCTGCCTCGCATTGCGTGCAGAAGGTACCGCTGGAACGGTAGAGGCCTTCAAGTGCTGTATTGGCCTCGGGATTGATCCATGCAACCGTACGAATCTCGCAACTGTCGGGAAGTGCCTGCAGGGTCAGACACGTGTCAGTCAAGGTCCAACTGTCTTCGGGCGGCACTGCGCCGTCGACCTCCAGCGATTCGAGCTTGAGCTCCTCACCATCGAGCCGCAGTGGATCATCCCCACCGGCATGCACGCGCTCGACGGCAAGCGTACAGAGCACCCGTGTACGTTGCTCGTCAAGATCGAAGGACAGGGACACACGGCTGACACGCCACGGAAACGGACGGTAGTCCTTGCGCAGAATGGTGACCGGCTCGGAAGTTCGCATGTGAGGTATTTCGTGTAGTAGCCAGAGCTGAAGCGTCGGACTCAAGACGGTGACGTCCGCGTCCGCCACCGGGACGGTACACGAGGACGAAAGCCCTATGCGCTTGCCGCGCCTGAAGACCGTGCGCGTCCTGACATTGCTTCTGGTGCTCTGCGCCAGTGCAGGCGTCACTGCCTTTCAGCATCACAGCTCGCGCAGCTGGACCGAAAGCCTGCAGGTATCGATCTATCCACTCAACGGTGATGGATCGGTCAAGACGGCACAGTACATCGACGCTCTCGATCCTGAAGACTTCACCTTGATCGACCGCTGGGCGGCTCGTGAGGCAGAGCGCCACGGGCTACCATTGTCTGCGCCGGTACAGGTGGCGCTGGGCGCTCCCATCGACACACTGCCGCCCACGCTGGACGAGAACTCGTCCGCACTGCAGACCCTGTTGTGGAGCTTGCGATTTCGTTGGTGGGCCTTTCGCCACACGCCCGACGCACACTCGTTGAAACGAGTCCGCGTATTCGTGGTTTATCAGCAGGGAAGACCGGGCGAAGCCCTGGCTCACTCATTGGGCATGGCCAAGGGGCTGATGGGCCTTGTCAACGCCTTTGCCGATGACCATCAACACGAACAGAATCTCATCGTGATCGCACACGAACTGCTACATACAGTGGGTGCCGAAGACAAATACAACGCAGACGGTGGGCCGCGATGGCCCGAAGGTTATGCGGACCCGTCACTCGGTCAGCGTCGGGTACAGGAAGACGCCGAAATCATGGTGGGTCGCCGCTTTGGCCACCAGGGACTGATCATGGCGGACAGTCTGCAAGGTGTTCGACTCAATGAGTGGACTGCCAGGGAAATCAACTGGCTAGACTGAAGCCACCGGATTCAACTCACCCACCCCACGGATTACCGACATCGATCCCGCCGCCTCAACGCTCAACGCATCTGCTCTTGCAGGCGCGGCCGTGTTGCTGTCTGTCGCGCTGCTGGCGATGACGGTGTTCCTCGCCCCACGTCTGATCGCCTCTCTGCCCAGTGACTACTTCACGCGCAAGGCGACACCCATGCGAGCCGGCGTGCTACCTCGGCTGATCTCGATTCTCCTGAGTGCGGTCGGCATCGTGCTGGTGGCTGTGGGCGTCATCATGTTCGTGACGCCGGGCCCGGGCCTGGTGGTCTTGCTGCTGGGCCTGTCACTGGTTCGGTTTCCGGGCAAGCAAAAGCTGATACTGCGCATCCTTGCCCAACCCGGTGTACTCGCTGCGCTCAACTGGATGCGCCGGCGCCACCACCGCCCACCCTTCGTGACAAGCGAGCGGCCATCCTCAACCGAGACGCGACTGATCCCGGTGCTGTTGTGCATTGGCGTATTGGCCAGCAGCCCACCGTCACCGGCCGAAGCACAGTCGGCGGTCGGTGCGATTACCAGCGACGAGGTGGAACAGCGCATTGCAGCCACCAACGAACGGCTCGAAGCGCTTGACAGAGAACTTGCCCGCACCCGCGCCGAACGCGAGCGACTTCGCAACCAACTCGATCGCGCCGATGCTGCAGCCGACGAGCGACAGAGCCGCATTTCCAGCCTCGATCAGGATATCGCTCGCTTCGAATCGACACTGGACTCGCTGGAGGCCCGCATCTCCGACGAGCGTGCAACGCTTGCAGCCCGGCAGCAACGCATCATCGATACGGTGCGACGTGCCTACGCGGCCGAGGATGCCAATCCCGTGGCCGTCTTGCTGGCTCATGAAGACCCGGCCATGGCAGACCGTCTATCGGTCTGGACCGGATACGTACTGCGCGCGCGACGCGCCGACGTCGACTATCAGCGTGCTGCCATCGAACGCATCGAGCGGGCGCACGAGGCCGCACTGAAGGACCGGAACTGGCTGGAGCACATTCGTCGCAAAGCGACCCGACAGCGCGATGGCCAGATCGCAGCTGCCACGGAATCTCGCGAGGGCATCACCTCTGTCGAGGCGAAGATTACCGAGACGACCCGTAGCGTCGAAACACTGCGCGCCGACGGGGAGCGCCTGGGCACGCTGCTGGACGAGCTACGCGCTGCAGAAGCCAACCGATCGGGTTATTTCGAAAACGGCAAGGGGAGCTGGAAAAGACCCGTGGAGGGACGCCTGGATGCACGCTTTGGCGACGTCAAATCGGTCGGCAAACTGCAGTGGGAAGGTCTCTACATTCGTGCCGAGGCGGGCAGTCCGGTGACGGCGATAGCCGACGGAGAAGTGGTCTACAGTGACTGGCTGCGCGGTTTTGGCGAGCTCGTCATCCTCGATCACGGTGACAATTACATGACCCTGTACGGCGGCAACCGTGATCGCCGGGTCATCATGGGCGATTGGGCCGAAGCCGGTGCGACAATTGCAACTGTTGGGGACACGGGTGGTCAGAGCGCCAGTGGACTGTATTTCGAGATTCGACAGGACGCGAGACCTGTTGATCCGGCGTTATGGCTGGATCTGTAAGAAGTGGCACGGTAAGAATCTGCGAAGCGCATCACGCGGTGCGTAGCGTATAACTAGGGGCTCCGGGCCAATTCCGGGGTGTTTTTACTCAGGTTGTACGGCCTTATGGCCGTCGACCGGATGGTAAGGATCGAAGTACGACCGGCACCCCACGGCCGCCGGCGCAAATGGGAGTGAATTGATGACCGCGAAGACCCGTTCGGCAACGCTGGTGCTTGCAGGCACTGTGATTGGTGTCTCACTGACACTCGGCACCGCAGTGATGGGCGCGCGCACGGCCAACGAGCTTCCGCTCGAGCAGATGCGCACATTCACCGATGTCTTTTCGCGCATCAAGAGTGACTACGTCGAGGAAGTGTCCGACGACGAACTTCTCGAGTACGCCATCCGCGGCATGCTCAACGGCCTGGATCCGCATTCGGCCTATCTCAACACTGAAGAATTCAACGAACTCCGCATTGGCACGACCGGCGAGTTCGGTGGCCTCGGTATCGAAGTCGGCATGGAAGACGGTTTCGTCAAGGTGGTCTCACCGATTGACGACACCCCGGCCGCTCGCGCCGGCATGCAGTCCGGCGACCTGATCATTCGGCTCGATGACACGCCGGTCAAGGGCCTGTCACTGAATGACGCCGTCAAGCTGATGCGCGGCAAGCCCGGCAGCATCCTGACCCTCACCGTCATCCGGGAGGGCGAGGATCGTCCGCTGTCCATCGACATCGAGCGCGACATCATCAAGGTGACCAGCGTGCGCAATCGCATGCTCGATGACGGTTACGGCTATGTGCGCATTTCCAACTTCCAGACCAAGACCACGGCCGACATGCTGAAGGCCATTCGCTCACTCAAGGAAGAAGCCGGCGGCAGTCTCGACGGTCTCGTTCTCGATCTGCGTAACAATCCCGGCGGCGTATTGTCCGGTGCCGTTGGCGTGTCGGACGCGTTCCTGAACGAAGGCAACATCGTCTACACCGATGGCCGTGAAGACGACTCCAAGCTGCGTTACGACGCAACCAATGGCGACATCCTCGACGGTGGCCCGCTGGTGGTACTCGTCAATGGTGGCTCTGCCTCGGCCAGCGAGATCGTGGCCGGCGCCATGCAGGACCACGGTCGTGCCGTCGTACTCGGCACCAAGACCTTCGGCAAGGGTTCGGTGCAGACCATTCAGGATCTGCCCGCGGGCGGTGCTGTCAAATTGACCACCTCACGCTACTACACCCCCGGCGGCCGATCGATCCAGGCTCTCGGTATCGAGCCGGACATCACGACCCAACCGGGTCTGTGGAACCGCCCTGACGAAGACGAGGACGCCTACACCCCGCTGTCTGAATCCAGCCTGCGCGGCAGCCTCGTGAACGACACTCTGAACGAGGAAGAGCCCACCAGCGAGGAAGCTTCGGAAGACGAGGAAAACGCGCCGGACGAGCTGGTCTACGACGACTACCAACTCTACGAAGCACTCAACCTGTTGCGTGGTCTCTCGATTCTCAGCAGCAACTGATCATCTCGTGGTGACGCAGTAGCTCGAAGGCAGGCAGCTCTTGAGAGTGGCCTGCCTTCGCTGTTCTCAGGCCTCGGCAGCGCGCACTCGTTGCGTTTGCTCGCCCAGCTTGTCGATTCCCAAGGTCATGACTTCCCCGCCCTTGAGGTATACCGGCGGCTTCTGACCCATGCCCACGCCAGGCGGGGTGCCGGTCGAGATGACATCTCCCGGCTGCAGAGACATGAACTGCGAGCAGTAGGAGATCAGGTGCGGCACCTTGAAGTGCATCGTGGATGTTGATCCATCCTGATAGCGATGCCCATCGACTTCGCACCACATCGCGAGTGCGTCGTGGTCGCCGACCTCGTCCGGTGTCACCAACCAGGGCCCGATTGGCCCGAAGGTGTCACAGCCCTTGCCCTTGTCCCAGGTGCCTGCCCGGTGAATCTGGAAGTCTCGTTCGGACACATCATTGACAACGCAGAAGCCCGCCACATGCGATAGCGCGTCAGATTCTTCGATGTAGCTGCCGCCCTTGCCGATGACAATGCCAAGCTCGACTTCCCAGTCTGTCTTACTTGATCCACGCGGAATCTGTACATCGTCGTCGGGGCCGACGACCGCCGATGTCCACTTGTTGAAGATGACAGGCTCCGGCGGAAGTTCCAGGCCGCTCTCGGCCGCGTGGTCCGCGTAATTCAGTCCAATGCAGATGAACTTGCCGATACCCATGACGCAGGGCCCCAGCCGCAGATCCTTCTGAGGCTCTCCAGCCACTACAGGAAAATCCGCTGGGTCGCGTGCCGCAAGCTTCGCCAGGTGCTCCGGCAGCAGGGCATCACCTGCGACCGCCGCGATCTCGCCAGACAGATCACGAACGTGTCCATCGGCATCGAGAAAACCTGGTTTTTCTTGTCCGGCCGGACCGTAATGGAGGAATTTCATACCGCTGATTTCGCTGAATTGGAAGGGTGAATGTCAAGCAGGCTGGTCGACCAGAAATCCGTTGGACCGCACTGCGCCGGGCTCCACGATACAGCAGAGACATTCGACAGATCACCTCCGGACCCGTACTTCGCCGCCGCCCTGACACCGATTCGTTGACGTGCAAGACAAATATCGATATTTTTATCGCAACACATCCGAAGACCTCATCATGGTTTTGATCGTGACTGAAGGCTCGCTGCGATTGCCGGATCAGTAGTTCCAGAGCGTCCCGTCCTGTAGACGCACAACCGGATGGCTACCCGCAGCGTACTGGTAGCGCTGCGCTTGCTTCTCGTCGAAATCCACACCAAGCCCTGGCTCATCACTGACCAGGAACATGCCGTTCTCGAGCGTGTGATCCGACGGAAACAAGGCATCGCACTCTGGAGTGCCCAGCACCAGGTATTCCTGAATACCGAAGTTGGGTGCCCAGACATTCAAGTGCGCCTGCGCCGCCATGGAAATCGGTGAATGGCTGGGCGCACCGTGGAATCCGGTACGCACATGATGCAAGCCTGCGAGATCAACGATCCGCTTGACCTGTGTAATGCCACCGGCATACGTCACGGCCACGCGAATGAAGTCGATCAGCTCTTCCTCGATCAGCTGCTTGCAATCCCATACCGAATTGAAGACTTCACCGATGGCAACAGGAACAGTGGAATGTTGTCGCAAGTAGCGCAGCGCAGACTGATCCTCAGCAGGCGTCGGGTCTTCCAACCAGTACAGACCGATCGGTTCCACCGTCTTTGCAAACTGTGCAGCCTCGCGCGGAAGCAGGCGATGGTGCACATCGTGGAGCAACTTGAGGTCCGGACCAAAGTGCTCACGAACGGCAGTGAGCGCATCCGGCATGTAACGCAGATAGCGCTCGGTATCCCAGATCTCGATCTTGGGTTGAATGCCACCAAAGTCCGTAATGTAGTGCTTGCTGTCCTCGCGCTTGTCAGCAACGCCGTAGCTTGAAACCGGCATGCCCGGTATGCCGCATTGCACACGCACCGCCTTGTATCCCTGCTCCACGTGAGCCGCGATCGATTCGACCAGCGTGTCAAGATCTGCGCCGGTGGCGTGGGCGTACACCATCGCCCCGCTGCGGCTCTTGCCACCAAACAATTGGTACAAGGGCATCCCGGCAAGCTTTGCCTTGATATCCCACAAGGCGGTATCTATCGCGCCAAACGCCGCCATGGCGATCGGGCCTCTCCGAAAATACGCGCCTCGATAGAAAAACTGCCAGATATCTTCGCTGTTGCGAGGGTCACGCCCGACAAGAACAGGGATCAGGTAATCTTCGAGATACTTCGCTGGCAGTGTCTCGCGATTGTTCAGCGTTGCGTCACCCAGACCGTATACGCCCGCATCGGTGTATATCTTCAGCGTGACGTAATTCTTGCCCGGCCCTCCAACGAAGACCTTGGCATCCGTGATCTTCATCGCTACTGCGCCTTCAATGCAGTCACTTCAATCTCGATCTTCATTCGTGGATCAGCGAGTCCGGCACTGATCATCATGGCGGCGGGCCCGACAGGGCCAAACGCTTTTTTCAAGGCTGGCCAGCACAGCGGAAACTCCGCAGCAGTGGGCACCACGTAGTTGACACGCACCACATCCGCAAACGATGCATCTGCTTGCTTCAGAGCGTGCTCGATGTTGTCGAGACACTGCTGCGTCTGCTCGGCAATGTCGTCAGCGATAGTCATTGTCGAGTAGTCAAAGCCTGTGGTACCTGACACGAAGACCCATGGATCCTGCCGCACCGCACGGCTGTATCCGATGTCTGACTCGAAGCTCGATCCGGACGTGATAAGCACTCTTGACATGTCATTGATTCTCGATCGTCTGCGGAGTCATCACGAATGATCACGATGTACTACCCAACGCACAGTTCCCCGCTAGTCGACAACTCGACACCATGAACTGCAAACCCGACACCTTGTTCTGCAACATGTCATCGCCGTTCAAACAAGAACCTCAGGTTTCACGATCGGCTTGCCGTCCGAATTGAAGAACACAGAGGGCCGGGCCATACCCCTGAGCTTCCACACCAGCAGCTTTCGAGCGATTCTCAGAGTGATACCCAACGGAAATTTCGGCGCAGGGTTCGGATAGTCCGGCGTACCGATGGCGTGTTGGCACTGTACGTGTGCGAGTACAGGTCCGAGTACTTCTTCCCCTGTGCTCCCGGTTTTCATGAACCGGTGGATCAATCCCACCACGGGGAGTCCTGCGCCAAGCGTGTTTCCCACAGGAGTACTGCAACAATCGGTATACCAGCGCACCAGGCCCTTACGTGTCAGTCGCAAGCACCGAAGGTGCTCGATACCCTCGTTTATCTTCACCTGAGACTGGGAGGTCTGATAGATCTCCGTCCCGCCGAATTCATCCAACGTTACCTCACCCTTGCCCAGATGGTTAACAAACGCCTGGCAGTCGCTACAACAACACACCACCCGATTGCCACTCGCTGGCGTGACTCCGTGCACGACGCCACGTACTGCACCGCATTCGCATGAAAGATCAACGTCCATGAGCGTCCCGGGTTCGGCTATGCGGGCATTCTACATAAGGCGGGATTCAGCCTGAGCAGCACACAGCCTATCGGCGACCGGGAGGTTATCGATTCGTCGTCAGAAATCGATGGCCAAGGACAACTGGTGGACGACTCCACTGACTCCGGGATACCCCGCGACGGTCCTGATGACGGACTGCTCGGAGATCACGTCTTCCACCCACCCACGGATGACCGCCGTACCGTCAGCTTCGAGAAACACAGTGACGTTGCCACGCCCATGTACAGCTGACTGGGCAGCTCCGGCCAACGGCTGTGGGCCCAATGGCTCAAAGTGTGCGCAGCTGCCGAGCAACAGAACACCGATGAACGCTATTCGATTCATGAATACGGCACCTCGACCCGTGAACATGTCAGTACGACACCACGACGCACGAGAGGTTTACCGATTCACAGTCATTAGCGGGGGCTGTGGCAAAAAGGTAATGAGTTGACGGTGGGTCGCACGGGTTCGACGCGGATTCCCACAATCCGTATCCTGTAGCTCTTTCCAAGCTATTCGCGTCGGGTTCTTCCATGGGCTGCCAGCATCACGATCCCTATCAAGACAGCACCGCAGGCGGTGCTCGGTCATTTACCGTGGCGATGCCGCGATTGTCGTTCGGGCGCGGCGTACTCGACGAGCTTGGCGAGCGAGCCAGCTGGCGAGGATTCACTCGTGTCGCCCTGTTTACCGACCCCCATCTGGTGGACGGCCCTCTGGTTGCGCGTGCAACGCGCTCTCTGGCGGCAGAAGGTATCGCGGTCACGGTATTCAGCGACATCCGCGTCGAACCGGACGACAACAGCGTAACCCTTGGAGCGGAGTTTCTCACCGGTGGCAGCTTCGACGGCCTGGTATCAGTGGGCGGTGGTTCGGTCATGGACACGGCCAAGGCAGCAGCGGCAGTTGCGGCCCACGGCGGACACATCGTCGAGTACTTTGCTGCCCCGGTCGGTGCTGGCAAGGCCATACGCGGGCCCGTGTTACCGCATATCGCCTGCGCAACCACGGCGGGCACCGGCTCGGAGTGCACGTCGATCTCGGTCATTCGTGTCAACGCACTGGACTGCAAGTTCGTCATTGCGAGCCCGTACCTGCTGCCGGTGGATGCCATTGTCGATCCGTCCTGCCTTGACTCGCTGCCCAACCATGCACTCGCCTCCACAGGCTTTGATCTGTGTTGCCACGCCCTCGAATGCTGGACCGCACGTCCCTTTCAAACGCATGCAGCAGTGGCAGATCCGCGCGCCCGACAGTTGATACAAGGCAGCAATCCCTTCAGCGATCTGGCAGCACGCGAGGCCATGGAAATCGTTTCCCGATACTTCGTACGCGGAGTCAACGACGCATCCGATCATGAAGCACGTGACAAATTGATGTGGGCAGCCTCACTAGCCGGTATCGCTTTTGGCAACTCAGGCACTCACTTGCCACACGCGATGAGCTACGGCGTCACACACTTGATGAAGGACATCACCACGGAGGGTTATCCGGTCCCCTCTCCGTTTGTGCCTCATGGCATCAGCGTCATCGTGAACGCACCGTCGATATTCCGATTCACCGCGGAAGGCGCTCCGGAACGACATCTGGAAGCCGCGCATTTTCTCGGCGCTGATGATTCGGGAGCCGCTCCGGACGACGCTGGCGAGGTACTGTCGACGCGTCTGATCGAACTGATGCGCGCCACGAACATGCCCAACGGGCTGACAGCGCTGGGTTTTTCCGAGGCCCAGGTAGGCGCCCTGACTGAATCATCGATCCGTCAAGGCCGAGCCATCGCCAATGCACCGCGCGAGGCCAATGCCGTCGATGTGGAAAACATGTACACCGGCGCTCTCAGCTATTGGTAACGTTACTGCCATGAACACTGAAAAAGCCGCAGCAGAGGCAGATCTGCATATCGCCTGTCAGATCGTCCGTGATGCCGCACACGTGGCTGCCGAGCGCTTCCATGATGACCGCGCCCTCAACATTGAGCGCAAGGGAGCTCAAGACTGGGTCTCCGAGGTGGATCGGGATATCGAGGTGATGATCCGCGCGTCTCTTGCTGACGCGTTTGCGGATGATGGCATCGTGGGCGAAGAGCACGCGCCCGTCACCGGTATCAGCGGACGCACCTGGGTTATCGACCCGATCGATGGCACGTCCTTGTATGTGACTCGCAGCCCGGGTTGGGTGGTCACGATGGCGGCAGTCACCGCTGGCGATATCGTGCAGGCGGTGACCTACGATCCGCTGCTCGACGAGTGTTTTGCTGCACGCCGAGGCGGTGGTGCAAGCCTGAACGGCAGGCCCATGCAGGTTCAGGACGCAAACGGTCTTGATGACTGCACCTTCTTTGTCGGCTACTCCGGACGTGTCCCGCCCGACAAGACACTACGCGTGCTGAAGGATGTGCTCGAAGCGGGTGGTCAATATCGTCAGACCGGATCTGGTGCTGCGGGCCTGGCAAGTGTTGCTGCCGGTCGAACAGCCGGCTATATCGAGTCGAAAATGCACGCCTGGGACTGCCTGGCCGGGCTTCTGCTGATCGAGGAGGCTGGCGGCAGGATCATGAACTTTGACATGCAGTCCATGCTCGAACAGGGCGGTGCCGTCATTGCCGGTGCGCTCGGAATTCATGAAGACCTGATGGCTATCGCCAACCGCAGCTTCAACAACTGATTCTCTCGTGATCGCACGTGGTGGCGCGGTCGCCGTGGCTCTGGGGGCTGCGCTATGGGGACTGTTCTGGATACCGCTCAGGTATATCGAGCAATCCGGTATCCATGGACTCGCCGTTATCGCGGTAGCCAACGCGGTTGCCGCTGGTGTGCTGCTGGTCGTCGCGAACGTGCATTCAGACAATGATCTGAAACAGCTCTTTGGCAAACCCGTCGAACGGCCCGTTATTGTGCTGGGTTCCATGCTGGGCTTGTCCAGCGTTCTGTACATGTTGGCGCTGCTGCACACGGATGTCGTTCGCGCGGTGTTTCTCTTCTACCTGTTACCGGTGTGGGCAGCACTTGCCTCTCGCGTGCTGCACGAAACTTCGCTAAGCCGAAGTCAATGGGCTGCTATTGCGTTTACCGTGATTGGCGTATGGCTGCTGCTAGGCGGATCGCTGGAGCAGCTCATCGTGCGCCCCAGCCTCGGCGACATGCTTGCGATCGTGTCGGGCATGACCTGGGGCCTCGGCCTTGCCATTCTGGGTGGCAGTGCACCCATGAAGCCCGTTGCCAGTGCACTCGCAAGCTTCGTGGCTGCAACGGTCTGGGCAAGCCTGTCCCTGCTCCTTGTGACATTTCTCAGCCAGGACAGGAGCGTCGACATCATCGTCAGCGAAACGGAGTCCGCCCTTCCGGCGCTATCTCTGCTCGCAGGGAGCGTATTCCCCTGGGTGCTGACCATGGCCTTCGGTGCGCTGTTACTGATGCCCTCGGTTCTGGCGCAGGTGTGGGGAGCTGATCGTTTGCCCGCAACCGTCGCAGCCATCCTTACCACAACGGAGATTCTGGTGGCCACCGCGTCTGCCGTGTGGTTGATCGGTACGCGGGTCGATCAGGCCGGAGCCATCGGTGCGGTCCTTGTCTTCATGGCGATCGGCTTGTCGCTGCGCACATCGCACCCGGCAACCTAACGCTGGTAGACGCGTATCCAGTCGATCTCGTAGCTGGACGGAAACGGTGTGGAATCGGTGACGGGACCGGGGAAGTTGCCACCCACGGCGAGATTGGCGATCAGGTACATCTGTTCATCGGATACTTCGTCGCCTTCGACTCGATAGGTTTCCACACCATCGATCGTCCAGATGATGACTCCCGGTTCCCAGATCACGCCGTACACATGAAAGTTGGTCGAGAAGTCGGTGACCGCAGCGAGCGCCTCGCTGGACACAGTGGTGTCATCAAAGCCGTCACCATCGGTATCTGATCGATAGTGATACGCGTGATTGGCGGTAGTGACGTTGCCGCCCAGGGCTTCGATGATGTCGATCTCGGGGTCTTCCGGCTGATCCTGGTTGTAGTAAGCATTGAGAAGCCAGAAAGCACTCCAGAATCCGCCACCTGCCGGCATGCGTGCACGTGCCTCGACGCGGCCATACAGAAATCTGAAGCTGTCATAGCTGGTGATGACGCCCGACAAGAACGACTGTTGACCCAGGGCAAACGTATTGGCGGCGTCGTTGATGGTGCGAGTGACCGCATCGACTTCACGTCCGTCAGCAGCGTAGGCAACCACGCGATACCTGCGGTCTTCACCCGGCACGAGATCATCAACAAAATACGAGCGCCCGCTACCGTCATAAACCGGGACGTTCCCGTCGGCGATGGTATAGCGCGTGGCTCCGACAACGGGCCGCCAGGAGAGCTCGGCACTCGTGTCGCTATAGCGATCGAGCCCGACGACCAGTCGTTCTACCGGCGGTACCGGTGCAGAAGCTGCCGTGGTATCGAGCGTCACGGTGTCTTCGATGATGAGCTCATCACAACGGTCAAAGGCCGCCACACGGTAGGTGTGTATCTCGCCGGCTTGCAGGTTTGATTCATACACGCTGGCAAATGAGGGTCCATCGAGCTCGGCATACAACACGCCGTCCTTGTAGACCTCGTAGCGCGCTGCCCGATTGGGTGTCTCCCAATTGATTTCCCCGCTCGAAGTGGAGTACACGCTGGCGCGCAATCCCAATGAGAAGGCTCGCTCCGGCAAGGACACTCCGCGCTCGTCGGTATTGACGATGATGGATTCGCTCAACAAGAGATTGCCGTCCGCATCGCGCGCGGTCACCTCATAGGTGTAATCAATGCCTTCACGCAGATTGGTGTCGTAGAAGGCACCGCCAGTCACGGATGCCACCAGAGCTCCGTCACGGCGAATATCGTAGGAGCGCACATTGACGGGTGCCCGCCACAACAACTCGATACTGTTGGCGTTGTAGATGGCACGTGTGAGGTACAGGTCCTCGCGAGAGAACGGAGTCTTGATGGCTGTTATCGACAGCACGCCGTCCCGGACAGAGAACGGGTCATACCCGAACTGCCCCTTGTTGACGTAATACTGACGCTCGTTGTTGATGATGACACCGGGCCCCCACAGGAGCTCGGTATTCCACTTGCCTCGATCCAGACTGTCTCCGTCGAACTCTTCACTGAAGACCAACTGCCATGGCGCGTTGCTGTCGGGCACACCACAGGTATCTGCCAACGCGTCGTTCACCACCGCCAGTTGGGCCAGACCTGCAAGTAACGCAAGGTGTCGTATCTTCATCAGGTTCCTGTCTTGCCGACCACAGGCTCGCGAGTCGAGTAACACCTGGACCTTAGCGCTGCGGGTTACAGATCAACGGGTCTGATTACCACAACAGTGCAAAAACAGGGATCAGCCTGCAGCGACGATGGCCGCTTCCGCAAAGTCGAGACGATCCTGTCCCCAGAATCGCTCCCCGTCGACCACCAGGGTAGGTGAACCGAACACCTCACGCTTGTGAGCCTCATCCGTTGTTGCCGCGTAGCGTGCCGCTATCGCATCAGACTCTGCCGCTGAGATCAGCGCGGCCGAGTCCATGCCAAGCCCGTCCAGCAACGCCATCAGGGTCGCACGATCGGACACATCAGCCTCGTCACGCCAGCATGCCGTCAACACAGCGTCAGATAATTGGCCTGCCGCAGACGCACCGCCTTCTGTCGAGGATGAATCAGCATCACCGGCCGCAATCACGAGACGGGCGGCCAGCGTTTGATCAACCGGGAAGAACGCGGGCTTCAGGTTCATCGGCATGTCCAGATGATCGGAGAAGCGCTTCATCTCCTCCAAACGCCAGCTCTGTCTGGACGCATGTCGCTGCCCTGGAGGCGTGCCGCCCATTTCACCGAAGGTTCGCCCGACATCAATCGGCAGATAGCGAATGTGCGCGCCGGTACGTTCACGGATCCCGTTGATTCGTGGAATGGCAAGATAGCTCCACGGTGAGATCAGAAAGTGGTAGTAGTCGACGGTGACGGGCATTTCCTGGCCAATGGTGTTGGATGTGCCGCCAGTGTACTCATTGCATTGTTCCATGCGCGACCGAGATGGTCACACGGCGACATGACCGTGCCGTAGACTTCCCGTCCTTCCTGAAAAGGCGGATCATCCACCTCCGACCCACCCGCTCAAGAACTGACCTCTACTCGTGTTTACCGTCCTCAGCCAATCCTGGGCTTTGATGCTCGGCATGTTGTTGTTGATGCTGGGCAATGGTCTGCAGGGATCACTGCTGGGCGTACGCGGATCGCTGGAGGGCATCGACTCGGCGGTACTGGGTATCGTGATGTCCGGATACTTCCTCGGATTTCTGGCGGGCTCGTGGTACGCGCCTTCCATGCTCCGTCGTGTCGGTCACGTGAGAGTATTTGCGGCGCTCGGATCAGTGGTGTCGGCCTCGTTCATCTTGTATGCGGTCGTCGTTGACGCTTACGCATGGTTCGTTCTGCGCGTCATCGTGGGCTTCTGCTTTGCAGGCGTGTATGTGGTGGCCGAAAGCTGGCTGAATCACTCAGCGACCAACGAGACGCGCGGCCAGACCTTGTCGATGTACCTGATCGTTCAAATGAGCGGGATGGTACTCGGACAGTTGTTACTCAATGCCGCGGACCCGGCAGGCTACAACCTCTTCGTTCTCATATCGGTCCTGGTTTCCATCTCCTTTGCACCGATATTGTTGACGACGTCGCCAACGCCGCGTCACGACTCCGCTCGACGCATGACACTGAAGCGCCTGATCAGCGTATCCCCGCTGGCAAGCATCGGCATGTTTCTACTCGGTGGCGTGTTCTCGATTCTGTACGCCATGTCATCGGTTTACGCGACACAGATTGGCTTGAGCGTGGCCGCGACATCGGCCTTCATCACCGCAATCTTTCTTGGCGGACTGGTTCTGCAATATCCCCTGGGTTGGCTATCAGACCGGATAGACCGACGCCTGTTGATCTGCACATGCGCCCTTGTCGGCCTGATCGCGTGTATCGCCATCGTACCCGCTCGCGACAGTGTGCAGGCTCTTGTCGTGTGGGCGTTCATCACTGGCGGTATCGCAAGCCCCCTGTACGGACTGCTGCTCTCGTATGCAAACGACTACCTCGAACTGGAGGACATGCCAAGCGCATCCAGTGGCTTGCTGTTCATCAATGGCGTCGGTGCGGTCGCAGGTCCGGTCATCGTGGGTCGCGCCATGGAAACGATCGGTACAGCGTTCTATTTCCTGATCACCGCGGTGCTGTTCGCCGCTATCGGAGGCTATGGCCTGTGGCGAATGACTCGCCGCGACAGAAGCGAAGTGACTCAACAAGCACCCTATGTTGCAGTCACCTCACGCACGTCAGCATACGCAACGGCTATCGCGGTGGAGCTTGCCGAAGAAGAGCAACTCGATGCACTGGAGGAAGCCGACGAAGTGCTCGAGGCGCGGCACAACGACGACGACACACAAAACCGTCGCTAGGTATCCAGGCCCTGAAGCAGCAAGGCAATTGTTCGGAACTCCACCGGCTTCAGCAAATGATGGTCAAAGCCCGAGACTTGCGAGCGCTCGCGATCCTGCGCCTGACCATAGCCAGACAGCGCAATGAGCAACAAGGGATCTGTCCCATAACTCGCTCGCAAGGCCTCGGCTACCTCGTAGCCTGATGCTCTAGGCAGCCCGATGTCGAGCACGGCCATTTCTGGCTTGAACTCGTTGGCGATGGTTATCGCATCACGGCCGTCGTGAGCCACTCGCACGTCGTAGTCGAGACGCAAAAACAATTTTGCCAACGCCCCGACCGTCTCGAGATTGTCGTCGACAAGTAACAGTTTTTTTCCGGACGCGTTGACTATCTCAGGGAGTTTTTTTGCAACCGGCTGGCTATTCTGCAGCGCAATATCAAGAACGATCTCTATGCGCGTGCCCTGATCGATGCCATCACTGTAGGCCTGAACCTCGCCGCCGTGCAGCTCAACGATTTTCCGTACCAATGTCAGGCCCATACCCAAGCCACCACGCGCCCTGTCAATCGTGGTGGCACCCTGCACGAACAGGTCAAAGACACTGGGCAGCTGGTCTGCGGCGATCCCTACTCCATCATCCTTCACGATGATCCGCGCTTGCTGTCCGTCCACGAGCAGGCTGACTTCTATGGTGCCCCGTGATGCACCGTACTTCAGAGCGTTTGACAGTAGATTACTGAAGACCTGGGATAGTCGAATCGAATCAGCGTGGACATGAACTGGCGTCTCCGGAACGTTGAGTACCCACTCATAGTCCGTTGCACCACGTCTCGATCGATATTCCGAAACGGACGCTTCGAGCAGGGATTGCAGTTCGACGAACGTTCGCCTCAGTACGACCTTGTCGATTGCATAACGGGAAAGATCGAGCAGATCATCAAGCAGCGCCGAAAGCTTGTTGATCTGCCTGCGCATCATGATCGAGGTCGCAGCCGTCCGGGAGCTGCCATCATCCAGATCCTCATACAGTGACACTCCCGCATCGAGGGACTCAAGCGGATTCCTGATCTCATGAGATAGCATTGCGAGGAACTCGTTCTTTCGCTCGTCGTTCTCACGCAGCGCCCGGTACAAGCGGGCATTTTCGAGTGCTACCGACACCCGCAAGCCAATCTCGCTGGCTAGCTCAGTCTCGGCTTCAGAAAACAGCAATGCCGCGCCCACGCGATACAGATTGAGAAATCCAATGGATCTGTCCCGGACATGTAACGGCACACACAAGCCGGTACAGACGTCCAGACCACGTAGCGACAAAAGCTCGGACTCAGTTCTTGCGAATTGTTCAAGACCGCGCCCCTCGAACACGGTGAGTCTCTCGGTTTGCCTCTGAGATAACGAGCGAGCAGCAAGTACCGGTAGATTTTCTACCGTGGTATGTGGACTACCGATAGCCTCACAAGACAACAAAGAGGTTGTTGATAATTCACGAATCAACGTGTTTTCCTGGTCAAAAATATCAAAGGTCAGCTGATCAGCAAGCAAGGGAACGAGCAACTGCATGACCTCTCGCAACATGCGGCGCTCATCTCGTAGCGTTGCGAGTGGCTGACTGAGGTCCGCAAGAAGCCGGTTACGTTGTTCAGTAAACTTCTGTGCACTAATGTCCTGAATGACACCACCAAACACCTTACGCTCACCTGTCAGGCCATGTGTCATGCTGGCCTTGGCATTGATCCAGCGATGCTCGCCATCGCGACGGATTATCCGAGCCTCGAAGTCGACATCGCGCGCGGTATCAAGCGATGCCTTGAACTGTTTCTCGACGCGCTCACGATCCTCTGGATGTACGTGACGAAGAAACACCCGGTAGTTCCAGTTCTCCTCGACCCCATCACCAAAGATCTCTGCAACACGAGGTGATTGACGCCCGGATTGCGTGTTGATGTCCATGGACCACTCACCGAGCTGGCTCACTTCCAGCGCATGCGTCAAGCGTCGTTGGTTTTCACGCAACTCCCATTCGGTTTCGAGTTGACGCGTCATGTTGCGCGCTGTACATACGACAATGGACTTGCCCTTGTCGTGATCGCTGATCACCGTACCGGACCAGTAAGCAGGGACATGAGCCCCATCACGTTGATTGAGCAGTACGACTTCGGAGGAATGCGATCCGTGCGCCAATACCACCGAGAGCAATAGATGCGCAGGCACGGTTGCAGTCTCAGCGACCAGATCGTCGAGCCACAAACGACTGACATCGGCACTGCGCGAAATGCCAAGCAGTTTTCGCCCACTCGCATTCAGGGACAGAGTGCGGCCATCCGAACTATGCAGTGACACAAGCTCTGGAAGGTATTCGGTAAGCTCCGCGAGGCGCGACGCTTGCGTCTCCTCCGGATGCCGCTCGTCCACCAGGGAGATAAAGCCAGTGCGGAGTGCACCACCTTTGCTCAGGGGAGTGAATAGCTCCCCGTAGGTGAAGCAAGGCACCTGCTCACCATTGGCGTGCACGAGCCGAAAATGCACTGCCTTCCAGCTGGTAACGGCCCCTACCTGCCCAGCGTACTGATTGATACGAGCCTGATCATCGGGGTGCACAAGCGCCAGAAAGTCTTCGAGGCACGTGATCTCTTCTGACTCGCGACCTGTCAGCGACTTGACCGCGCCCAGCAACTGGAAGCGGTTTTGCAAGGTGTCATGCACAAACACCATGCGTGCAGACGCATTCAGTGTACTGGACAGGAAGTCGGGAGAGGCCTGCCCGACGCCGGTATCTGACATGGGTTGATTCACGCGGATATGCTACCCCGCGAGGGCGGCTGCCGCGTTAATCGTGCACTATTCGACAGTCACCGACTTTGCAAGATTGCGCGGCTGGTCGACATCGGTACCCTTGATAAGGGCAACGTGATACGACAAGAGCTGTAGCGGCACCGTATAGACGATTGGGGCAACCACAGACTCACAATGCGGCACCTCGAGCACCTTCATCGTGTCGTCACTGTCAAAGGATGCGTCTGCATCAGCAAACACGTACATCAAACCACCGCGCGCACGCACTTCCTCGACATTGGATTTGAGTTTTTCGACCAGATCGTTACGAGGTGCCACGACAATGACCGGCATTTCAGCATCGATCAACGCCAGCGGACCATGCTTGAGCTCGCCGGCCGCGTAGGCCTCGGCATGGATATAGGAAATTTCCTTCAGCTTCAGGGCACCTTCCATCGCGATGGGGTACTGATCCCCACGACCAAGAAACAGGCTATGGTGCTTGTCCGCGAAGTCTTCTGCCAGCATCTGAATGGCATCGTCCATGCCAATGGTCTGCTCCAGCTTGGCGGGGAGGCTTTGCAAGGCGGATCCGATTGCACGGGCCTTGTCATCACTCATGCCGTTGTGTCTGCCAATCGCCGCGGACAGCATCAGTAGCCCTACCAGCTGAACCGTGAAGGCCTTGGTGGAGGCTACGCCGATCTCCGCACCCGCTTTCATCAGGTAGGTCATGTCGGATTCACGCACCAGGGAAGAACCAGGCACGTTGCAGATGGCAAGACTGGTCATGTATCCCTGCTCTTGCGCAAGGCGCAGCGCCGCGAGCGTATCGGCAGTTTCGCCCGACTGCGAGATCGTCACCAGCAGACTATTCGGACGAACGACACTTTCCCGGTAACGGTACTCGGATGCGATCTCGACGTTGCAGGTCACACCGCCAAAACTTTCAAGCCAGTAGCGGGCAGTCATCCCTGCATGGAAGCTGGTCCCACAAGCGATGATCTGAACATGCTCTACCTTGGAGAGTAGCTCTGATGCGTCTTCTCCGAACGCACTATCGAGCACGATGCCATCAGCAAGGCGGCCCTCCAGTGTGCGCTGGATCGCAATGGGTTGCTCGTGGATCTCCTTCTCCATGTAATGCCGAAATGGACCCTTGTCACTGGCATCGTGGGAGAAACTGGACTCCTCGACCGGGCGCTCCACGGCATTGCCGTCGATATCGACAATCGTTACCGAGTGCCGCGTGATTTCTGCAACATCGCCTTCTTCGAGAATGGCGAACTTGCGCGTGACCGGCAACAGGGCCAGTTGATCAGATGCAATGAAGTGCTCGCCAATGCCATATCCGATAACAAACGGGCTACCCGAACGTGATCCTATGAGCCGCTCGGGTTGTTCGCGATCCATGATGACCATGCCATACGCGCCTTCAAGTTGTCGCGAGGCCGCCTGCACGGCACCGAACAGTGAGTTGCTGGTCTTGAGTTCGTGGTCCACAAGGTGTGCGATCACTTCGGTATCCGTATCGGATAGAAATTCATAACCGAGCGACTTGAGTTTCTCGCGCAGTGGCGCATGATTCTCGATAATGCCGTTGTGCACGACGGCAATTCGATCCGACGACACATGAGGATGGGCATTCTTCTCATTCGGTTCGCCGTGTGTTGCCCAGCGAGTATGCGCGATGCCCGTACCTCCCGGGAGCCCGTGTTCGGCGACTGCATCAGCAAGCATCTTGACCTTGCCAACGCGTCGAATCCTGTTCAGCTTGCCGTCACTTTCAGCAGTAGCAATGCCCGCTGAGTCGTAGCCGCGGTATTCCAGACTTTTCAGCCCGGTAAGCAGTATGTCCGCGATGTCGCGTTGCGCTACCGCGCCAACGATTCCGCACATGTCAGTATCTCCAGAACGTTTTCTATACCGTGGACGTCAGTCTTGACGCTTGCCACTCTTGACCGGGCGTATCCAATCAAGGGACTTTTGACGCGCACGTGCGACGGTCAACTTGCCGGAAGGTGCATCCTGGGAAACCGTGGAACCTGCACCGATGGTGGCGCCCGCACCCACCGTTAGCGGAGCAACCAATGCAGAGTTGGATCCAACGAATACACCGTCTTCGATCGTCGTATGATGCTTGTTGGCTCCGTCGTAATTGCAAAAGATGGTGCCGGCACCGATGTTGACCTTGCTACCAACCGTTGAATCACCCACATAGGACAAGTGGTTGACCTTGCTGCCCGGACCAAGGCGCGTGTTTTTGGTCTCGACGAAATTCCCGATATGGGTTCCGCTATCGAGCTCTGTGCCAGGACGCAAGCGAGCGTAAGGACCAACGCTCGCATTGTCGGCGATGGCGCTGTCTTCAATACTCGTATGCGATTTAACGACTGTATCGTCGCCAATCCGGGCATTTCTGAGCACGCAGTTCGGACCTATTGATACACCCGAGCCAAGCACGCACTCTCCCTCAAACACCACGTTGACATCAATCAGGACGTCCTGCCCTGTCGTCAAGCTGCCACGCACGTCAATACGTGCCGGGTCCGCGAGCGTCGCGCCATTGGCCATCAGCTCTTCGGCGATATCACGCTGATGCAATCGCTCCAGCGTCGCCAGCTGAATACGGCTGTTCACACCATCGACCTCATGGGCGGTGCCCGGGTTGACGGCCTGCACACGGATGCCATCGCGCACCGCTAGCGCGATGATGTCTGTCAGGTAGTACTCGCTCTGAGCATTGTCGTTGTTGATTCGCGTCAGGAGCGACTTCAGGTGTGCACCCTTGACCGCGATCACACCTGCATTGATTTCATGAATGGTGAGTTGGTCCGGAGTCGCGTCTTTCTGCTCAACGATGCCCACGATTGCACCGGCGCTGCGCAGTATCCGCCCATAGCCCGTCGGGTCCTTGGTCTCCAGGGTCAAGAGCCCGAGGGTCGTATCGTCTGCTGTATCTACCAGCGCCCGATAGGTCGCCAGGCTGGTGAGTGGGACATCGCCATAGGTGATCAACGCGATGTCATCGTCCGCCAGGGTGTTCAGCCCCATGCGTACCGCATGGCCAGTACCCAGCTGCTCGGTTTGCTCTGCCCAATCAACCTCGTGTTCCGTCTCAGCCGATACGGTCGCCTTGACTGCCTCGCTACCGTGACCGACCACGACTGTGATTCCCACCGGGTCAAGACCGGCGACGGTATCGAGGACGTGCACCAGCAGCGGCCGGCCAGCGAGACGGTGTAGCACCTTGGGCAGTAAGGACCGCATACGCGTGCCCTTACCTGCGGCGAGAACAATTGGACGAACGGACATAAGATGGCCCAGCCTGACGGTCTATTTCCCAACGCTCAGCGATGGATGAGTTTCGCGGACAAGCGCAGTTCGCGATCGTTTTTCATGAACACGGTCACGAATTTCCTGCGCTTGATCCCTCTCAAGTACAGGTAGCGGCAACTCTGACCCGCATCGTAGGAAACAAATCGTGAAAAGCGGGAAACACTTGCTCGCGTTCCCGGCGATCCGCCGACTCCGGCTAGCTGGAAAGGCGCTTACTGAAGTAGTCGACGAGCTCAGGCACCATCGACTCACCCATGCCCTGCGCCTCGGCATCTCTCAATGCGGTCAATGGTGCCGCAGCCATCAAGGAAGGCGCCCCGAGATCCGAGCACATCTGATCGTAGTAGCCAACGTCCTTGGCAGCGTTCTTGATCGCAAAGGCGAGCTTTGTGGGATCGCCATCGAGGGCGTACGCCGCCATCAAGGTCATGAACACCGATCCGAGTGGGCCGGCTGCCATCACTTCGTACATTTGACGACGATCGACACCCGCCTTGTCAGCCACCACAAAGGCCTCACCCAGTGCGGTCGCCACCGTCTGGCCAAAAAAGTTGTTGAGCAACTTGATGGTGTGACCATTGCCAAGCGCACCCAGATGAAACACGTTCTCGCCGATATCCTTCAAGACAGGCTCGATGCGATCAAACGCCGCCTTGTCGCCAGCGCACATCAGATTGATAAGACCATCACGCGCCTGCTGAGGCGTACGCCCGATAGGCGCGTCCAGGTAGCTGGCACCTGCAGCGGCCACTTCTTCACCCAATGCCTTGGTCGACGCCGGGAGCGATGTACCGAAATCGACCACCACCTTGCCGGCCGACAAACCAGCAATGACACCATCGTCGCCACGCATGCGGCCTTCGACCTGCACTGACGTACCGACACACAGCATGATGACGTCGCTGGACTCTGCTACCGCCTTCGCGCTGGCCGCCTCTGTAGCGCCACGAGCCACGGCCTTGTCGAGTTCGGTCCGATCGCGATTGCCGAGCACTGTCAGCGGGTAGCCCCGATCCTGCAGGTTCGCCACCATGGCGCCACCCATGAGGCCGAGACCAATGAAACCGATGGAAGGTTTGCTCATAAAAATGCCTTGAATGTGTCTTGGAAAATACGGAGTGCGGGGAAAATCCAGCGCCCCAATGCTACGCCGATTGGCCGCCATTGACGAGTGAGGCCGAGGGTGTCCGGTAGACGATCTGATGCCTACCCGGCAATATTCCCGACAGGTTCAACCGCGACTCCTCAAGCGAAGCGGTGACCGACTGACCATTCACCATGATATGTGCATCCGTGCAATTGCCAAGCTGCAGCGCCGCCTCGGTGCCTTCCGGTACCTCGAGCTCAAGCGTACGCTCGCCCGACGCTTGCGTAGCAACTGATACCCACACGGGGCCTCGCGCCGTCGGCGCGGTTTCAGGTTACTCGCCGCGATGGGCTTCAGCCGCTGCCACGCTTGGCCTGCGCGGACTGCTCGGCATCAATGTAGTCAGCCCAGACCTGACAACTACCCGCGATACCCTTGGCCCGAAACATTGCCGCGTCAGCCTGTTGCAATAGCTGCTCTGCCGTTTGCCGACTACTGGGCAAGCAACGCGCAACCCCGACACTGAGACCGACGCTGACCGGGCAGCCACCCGGGAGGTCAAAAGGCGCCTGGATCTCCTCAATAAGCTCCTGAGCCATCTTGACGACTGCTTCATCGGATTTGACACCACGCAACAACACCACGAATTCATCGCCTCCCAAACGCGAAACAAGGTGCGGATCATCAAACAAGATTCGCAGTCGATTGGCCAGAATTCGCAGCAACTCGTCCCCAGCTGCATGTCCCAGCGTATCGTTTACCGGCTTGAATCCGTCAAGATCGATAAACAGCACCACCACCCTGACAGGATCGCTGCTCATCGACATCGTCAAAGAGCGCATCAGGTGGCTTCGATTTGCCAGCCCCGTCAAGTAGTCGGTATTGGCGAGAATCGTCAGCCTGGCGTTGGCCTCTTCCAACGCATGCGCTTGTGTAATCAGCGCTTCGCGTTGTTGGATACTACGCAGATTGATGAACAGCGTCTGTGCCAATGCATCCATCGAAGCGCGACCAAGGCCTGCCGAGTCGTAGATCAGTGCACCCACAAGTGAGTCACCAAGTACCACACCGCAGGCCACCAGGGTACCGTGGGACAGCTCGCTTTCCAGCTCCGGGGGTAACAGGCGTTCACGGGGAAACAACACGGAGCTTGCCGTCGACTCACGCTCGGAATGTACCCATAGCAACCGCGCTTCCTTGGTCGACTGCAACGATGGGTGCTCGAAACTCACCAGGTAGGCACGAGGGATGGACAACGAGCGCATACCTTCACTGAACGTGTCGAACAGCTCGTGTCTATCCGCGCATTCGGATATTCGAACATGCAGACGCACGCTGATTTCATGGCATGCCATGAAATCCGAGAGCTCTGCCGTCAGTGGCAAGGTATCTGTAGTAGTCAAGGCAAACGGGCGAACATTCAGCGTCGAGTCCAGGCGCACATCACTGCCGGATCCAGGATGCCGGTCAGGCTCATCAAATCCCATGGTGGACTCTCGTAGCTCAACCGTTCCCGGCAAAGCCAAGTGTCGAGGCTCGGCAGCATCGGCTTCCGAGATAAGCCGCATGAGCTCATCGGCTGCAAGATCCATCTGCTCGTTTGCAGAAGACCGGACCGTCGAGATGGACACCGGCGCAATACGCGCGAATTCCGAATCATCAAAGCCGGAAACCAGAATATCGTCGGGAACTCGAAGGCCGTGATAGGAAATTGCGTGTATCGCGCCATACGCCATGGCATCGCTCGCTGCAATGATTGCGCTGGGACGACGCCCTTTCGTGAGCAAGCTGTCTGTAATGGTGAAGCTCGTTGAACTGGCGTAGCCAGCGCACAACACCAGACTCTCATCGACACTACGGCCACGTTCGCCCATGACCTGTCGGAATGCGGTTTCACGCTCAAGCGAGTTGACACTACCGGGGTGGCCTGCCAGAAACACGATGTCGCCGTCAGGCGCGCGATCAAGCACATGACCGACGAGCGCACGCATGGGCTCGGCGTTTTCACACATCACGGACGACACGGAGTCGATCGCAAGATCGAGCGTTACAAGCGGTCGATCAGCAAACTGTCTGACAAACCTACCGACGACATCAGGAGACTCGTCGTGTCCGAGCGTACCGGCCATGACGATGGTTCCCGCCACATCCAACTGCGATGCTATCTGGAAAATCGACTGCAGGTTCTCCGATTGCTCGAGCACCCGTAGATCCCGGCCCGTAACACACAATAATCCGAACCCACCGACGGCTGCCTTTGTACGCAAACGCTCGACGATGGAGTGGTGATACGCCGAGTAGGTGTCGGCTACCACAAGCAAGGCGTGCTGGAATGCGGATCTGCGTCGGTCCGGCAACGGGGACATCAGACGCGGCTCACCACGCAAACATCTCTGCTGACTGGCAAAAAACCGAGAAACTGCAAGACTGGGGTCGTCACGCAAGACATCTCATCCATTGAAACTCTCGTGGTTGTACCGGGCTACGCGGTCATTCTACGTCGCTTTATGGAACTGGGTAGAGAGCAGTAAACACTTCAAAATGCCTTTCGGCCAGAGGCACGTGTGGCTCCGACGTGATATCCGGTGATACCCCATTGATATTTCCACGTAAAAGCCAAGTCAGACACGAACAATCACGTCAAGCAAGCTCAGTACGAAAGTGTTGGAGGCGGCGTCCTTCCATCGACGTTCAAGATCGTTGCCGACCAGCACCGATGCGCATGGCCTCCAATGCCCTGTTTCGGTGGATGCACCGGGGAGTAGATTCGGGGGCGTCCAATTGAGTCTGCGTCTTTCTGAGCTTACATTGCGAGTCAGGTAATCAAAATGTATGGGGAATCAACGAAAAACCGGCGCCGGCACGCTTACGGTGTACTACGACGGGGCGTGCCCGCTCTGTCGTCGGGAAATTGCGACCTACCAGGGGATGCAAGGCGGGAATGCAGTTGATTGGCAGGATGTGTCCAGGGCGGGTGAGGTGGTCGATGCCGATCTCTCTCGTTGCGATGCACTCGAACGCATGCACGTGCGCACGGAAAGCGGCGAGCTGGTCTCCGGCGCCAAGGCGTTTGCGCTGATGTGGCAGGCCTTTCCAAGAACCCGATGGCTGGGCCGTGTCGCAGCTACGAGGCCTGCACTGTGGATTCTTGAGCCGTTGTATCGAGGGTTTCTGCGGGTGCGACCGTTTTGGAGAAAGTGACCGTCAGTGGTCTGCCCACCCGTGCATTACCTCGATCTTGTGACCATTCCAGTCGCGCAAAAAACATCCGTAGTATCGGGACCCGTAGTGAGGGCGTACATCCGGAGCCCCTTCATCGTCTGCACCCGCGTCGAGCGCCGCGAGGTAGAAAGCATCTACTGATGCTCGATCAGGGGCCAGAAACGCTACATGAGTGCCGTTGCCAACCGATGCAGGCTTTTCGTCGAGTGGCAGATTCAACCAGAACTCGGGGAACTGTCGTCCGTAGGCGATCGCAACATCGTCGATACGCTCCAGGATGACGATTCCGAGGGTCGCAAGAACAGCCGTGTAAAAGCGCTCACTGCGCTCGAGATCATCAGTACCAAGAGATACGTGAGACAAGGCTGACAGGATAGTCATCGGCGGCTCCTTCGGGATTACTCATCCTGATCCAACACCGTTGCGCACAAAAAAGGACCGGCTGACACTGCTATCAACCGGCCCTTCGTATGCGATTGAATCCGGTTTGGCCGACCCGTGACCGGGTTGGCCAGGC
>CALLMF010000002.1 GCA_938006335.1 uncultured Granulosicoccaceae bacterium
GAGAAGGGCGCCCAGCCGTCGGCGAAGACACGGGTCTTGCCGATCAGGATGCGTCTTCCGACAATGCAGTCGCCGACGTTGACTTCAAGCAGATCGTCCAGCCGCTCGACGCGACGCGGCGGTGCGTCGCTACCGTGTCGCTGCACCCGTAGCCACGGGCCTTCGCCGACGTCCACGACATTCCAGAGGCGGGGTGTCGCGGTAGCGAGGCCTCCAAGAAACTGACGCACCACAGGGCGCTTGCGCAGCTGCTTGTCCGCCTGCAACTCCTCCAGTTGGCTCGGGCCATCGGGCGGCGTCCAGAGCATGATCTCATCCAGCAGGAACGCGGCGAAACAGGGACCGGTACCCCCTGAGAGCAGCTGCGCCTCGATCGTGTGCGTGTCGCTGTCCACGATGCCGGCAACAGCCCCGCACAGTCGGTTGACCACGGCCTGTTGCGCACGCAGGAAGCTTTCGTTGGCCTTCGTGGCCCTGTCCGCCATGCGGCGGTAGACGCGAAGCACCTCGCGGGTGGTTTTTTCCGGTGACATGCGGGCAGGTGGTGACTGCGGGTCGCTACAGAATATCCGGTAGGCGGCTTACAGCAATTTTTACGCGAAACCGATCGGGCCACCGGGTCTGTCGGGGTCGCCGGTAATCTGTGGAAGATGAGGGTTCTCAAGATTCTGCTTGTCCCGCTGTGCTTGCCCGTGCTCGCCCTGTTGGCGCTCGAGTTCGCCCCGCCTGCCTGGTTGGGGCCGACCGTGGCCGGTTTGGTGCGGGACCGCACCGATGTGCCGGTACAGCTGGAAGAGCTTGATCTGCATGTGTTCACGCTCGAGCCCGAGGTGCGTATCCGGTCGCTGGATGTACCCACCGAGCCCGAGCCGCTGGCCATGGGCGTCGATGGCGAAGCGTCGGTCAGCCTGGTGTCGGCGATGCGAGGCGAACTGCGGTTTCCGCGCATCGCGCTGCGTGATGCCGAGATCACCGTGTACCGCAGCGCCGACGGTGAAGGCAACTGGGAGCAACTCCTGCCAGAGTCGCAAGCCGAAGCGGTCGACGACACGTCGGACGATGAGCCGATCACGCTCCCTATCATCGAGCAGTTGTCGATCGATAACGTGGCGATCACTGCACTGGACGAGATCAGTGTGTTCACCTCTTCACTGACGCTCAACGCAAGCGGCTCGATGGTCGAGTCGACTCAGGATGAGGCGGTCCCGCTCTCGATCGAGGCCGCTGGGTTCATCCAGTCGAACGGAGGCACCGAGTGGCCCTTGTCGGTCGCGCTGACAACGGATGAGCCGGTACAGTCGCTACAGCATCCGGTATCGGTACGGCTGGACGCGCAACTGGACACACTGGACCTGCGTGTCCAGAGCGAACTCGAGGCTGCGCCGGCGATTGACGATCTGCCGGAACTCGAGCTTGCGCTCACGGGCGACTCGCTCGACGCTATCGTCGACTTGTTCGACGTGCAGCTGCCGGATGTGCCGAACTTCTCTCTCGATACCGCTGTCATTGCAGACTCCATCGAAGAGGACACGACCTGGACTCTCAGGCGGTTTGACGCCGTACTCGGCGACAGTGTGTTCGAAGGGGATGTGCGCGTGGCGCCGACGACAGTGCCGCCACAGTTGTATGCCAACGTGATCTTCACCGCGCTCGACTTCGATGAATTCCTCGCCATCGCGGTAGGAGAGGGCGTCGAGACCGCGAGCGAGGACGAGATAGAGGATGAAATCGTCGCAGGTAGCGGTGCCTGGTTTCCGGACCAACCGCTTGGATTGTCTGCGCTCATCGATGTGTTCGAGGGAGCTGTGGATCTGAACATCCAGCAGATTGAATCCGATTACCCGATCGATGGGCTCACTGCCGTCGCCCGTCTTGACAAGACCGGTGTGACGGTCGATCCGATGACTGTGGAGGTCGCCGCCGGTGTGGTATCCGGCACGCTCGAGCTGTCTTCTCCGGACGAGCAGCCCGAAGCCAATTTGTCGGTGGACATCAAGCAGGTGCAGCTACAACAACTGCTCGACGTGTTCGGGATCGACAGTGGCGGATCTGAGGCGGGGACCTTGGGTGGACGCGCTCGATTCTGGGCGCAGGGCGACGACATTGCGAGCCTTGCCGGATCGCTGGACGGCGGTGTGTTTGTGTTGATGGACGGTGGCAAGCTGTTGGCAATCCTCAACGAGCTCACGACGCTGGATGTCGTGGAGACCCTGACCCTTCTACTGGATCCGGAAGAGGTCCGCACCGATATCGATTGTGCCTACATCGATCTACAAGCCCGGACCGGTGTGGTGGACATCAGCCGGTTCGTCATTGACACGGCAGATGCGGTGTACATCGCCGATGGCGAGATCAACCTTGGCGCGCAAACGCTCGACGTATCGCTGGAGCCGCACGCCAAGGATGTTTCGCTGTTCAGCGGGCAAAGCGCGGTCACCATCGAAGGCGGTGCCGAAGCGGGTTACAGCGTGGTCCCGGGACCGGAGTTGATTACACGTGCCGGACTAGCCGCTTTGCTTGCGAGCGTTGCATCGCCCGCAGCCGCGCTGCTGCCGTTCGTACAGCTCGGTCAAGGAGAAGGCTCCGAGTACTGTGACGGTCTGGTTGAATCGATGGAGGAGGCAAGGTGACCTACCGAACGAGCATCGTGATCGCATTCTGTCTGACCGTGACTCTAGCGGCCTGCGTGGATCCACCTGGGCGGGAGCTGGATCAGCTCGACCCGGAACGTGTCGAGCGCACCGCAACGGTCAAGATCGCCCTGATTGACGATGCAGACGTCAGCGCGGCTTCCATCCGCGTGCTGGATGAGGATGAAGGCATTGTGCTGGACGGCTTTGTCGCCAGTGAAGAGGAGCGAGAGGCAGCCCTTGCCGCCGCTCGCACAGCAATGCCTGGCGAAACCATAGTCGATCGGCTCAAGCTGCGTTGAGCCGCCAGGGTCAACTGTCAGCTTCGAGCTCGCTGCAGAGCTTCAGCACGTTGTTGCCGTCGTCACTGTCGACGTAGCAGGCCGGGTCGTCCTTGCTGCCGTTGCGCGTGACCTCGTTACCATCGATCTTTCGCGTGGTCTTTTCCTCGAACACGGACTGGATCGTGCCATGCCCGTAGCCGTTGCCCCACGCCCACTTGACCTTGTCACCTGGACTGCACATGCGACGCTCCTGTTGTAGATGTCGCCCGGTAGTGTCGCGGTCGAACTGGCTTGTCAGATGTGGTGTGTAGGATCTACCGGATAGGAGCGCCTACCCTTGGGCGACATACTCGCTGAGTATCAGCATCAAATCCTGCTGAGGTGTGTTCCGCTAGCCCGATATCTTCTCGACAGTAGGCGGTGTAGTGGACACTACGTCGATCTTCTGATCAAAGCAGAAGAAGCAGTAATGTGTAAACGGCCCCGGATGTTCATGCGTCGCATAGGTCGCTTCTTCGACATATCTGAGGAACGCAGAATCGGTATGGATCCCTGCCTTCTTTCCGTCAGACTGTCCATCATCAGTGACCAGAAAAACGATGTTGGTCGCTGCGTAGGATATGTAACTGTTGAAGACAATCTGGTACCGGGTGCTGTTGCTCGACAGCGTTATCGGCTTGCTCCCCTTCAGTAAAACCTGCAACTTTGGGTTCGGCATATCCGCAGCAGACACTGCTGGCGCATCTGCATCTACACCACCTTCGGCTAGTACAAGCCTCAGGCGATGTATCTTGAATTCCTGCATTTCCTGCAGGAACAGATATTTGCATGCGTTGAGCTCGGCAAACATATGTGCGATTCATTCTGGATCGTATGTCGTTGGGCGATGGTAGTTTCAATCAACCACCGAGGAACACTGGCGCTGCCAGCGAGCCCAGACTGCTTGCGCGGATCGATTCATAGGGTCAGATAGGGTCGCTGCGGTGAGCTCAGTTTTTATGGCAACCAGCGGATCAACGCCCCACGCTTGCAAGCTGACCTTATGGTGCTCGACAAACGCAAGAAGCACATGAAACCACTCGTCAGGAGTGGCCTTGGGCAGCGTTTTGTGTACGTAATCAATGTAGGTGTCTAGTGGCAATCTGCGTGTCTGGGCGAAGCACTCCAGCCACACCTGCAGGGTCGCTGCATCACTGGGCTTTCCGCTCGGCCCGAGCTTCATGCCGCTAAGCAGAATTCGAAGGTCATCCGATTGGTGTGCATTGAAATAGGGTTCAGAACTTCGAACGCCGCGTTGAAGGCTTCTAGTGTATTGATCTGGACTTCTTCATTCATGCCACTGATGATCGGTGATTTTCAGGTGCGCCGATGTCACTCGAACAGGTAATTTACGCCGCCATTCTCCCTGTTCGCTGAGACGAGCGAGTCATGAACGGTGATACGGATGGATTTGGATGGTGTGCGACCACGGTTTATGCTTGAAACAAGTTGTCTTGCACAGCAGATCACGGTCCGGAATTGATGTGAGGCTGACACGGTACGGAAGCCATTCCCTAGCCGATTGTGGAAAATCCCCAGACTGTGCCCGTCGCTTGTTGCCTGAGTATGAGCGTAAAATACTCTTTATCGCTCCACCAGGATCACCCCCATCCCGCAATCCAGCGTCTGTTTGATGCTCTACTACCGAAGAGCCACTAAATGCCAATGACACTGCTGCCCCCGTTAGCGCTCGCACTCGGGAGTTGCCTGCTGTTAGTGGGTTGTCCTCGACTGCACTATGCGCAGTTCGATGGGTTCGACGCGTCGAATGTCGCGTCGTGGAGTATGGGTGAAAACATTGGGGACATCGTTGAGTTTGTTGACGAACGCGGATCCTCTATTGATTTGACCCTCATGAGTCGAAGTGACAGCGAGCCTCATCGCATCATCCTTCGGCAGAACTACCAAAGTGACAACATGCCATGCCGAAATTGGTCGGTCAGACGATACGAAATCCAGGGTACCGAAACCGTATTTCGTATTTCATTAGGGAATATGGAGCGGTTCCGCGGTCAAAGCCCGGATCAACAGCCGCTGACCCTTCGTATCCTGCCGGAGAGTCTTGATGGCGTGCCTTATGGAACCTACCTTACCTTCAACCAGCTAAACAGCCCTGAGAGTTATTACCCAGACGAATTTCAGGAGTTTGATTCCACTTCAAACAGTCCAACGAAACAACGCTTGGTCGCCGATGCGACGATTGGTTCGGTGACTTTTCCATACATGATGGAACAAGTTCATGACTATCCGGAGCAAATTACATTGGAAGACAAAAGCCTTGCCACTCGCAGAGTAACAATCGCCAACGGGGTCGGTATCGTGCAGTTCGAGCAGTACAGCGGGCGCGTATTTACCCGCGCTAGTCTGTTTGATTGAAATAGGTCGCCAGACGCTAGGCTTGCTTCGTCTGAATCAGTCATTGGACGCTCACAGTGCTTGAGTTTTCATGGCCTGACTGGCGGGAAGCCTCCAGGAACTCGCTTTTCAAGCGTTGTGTCAGGCCGCGGCAAATTCGAAGAGTATTTCGGCAGCCCGTACTCTTGCAGAAGTTCCGGATCTGACAAGGCAGATCCGATGACGGCAATTCCGTCGTTGTCAAACGTATTTGATCGGCTGGTCGCGGTGTTTACGAACTGCTTGCTCCCAGCATAGATCAGGTGATCATGCGCGGTGTGGAGCACGATCGCATCCAAGGCGTCGTTGAATATCAGCCTGTCCCAATACTGAACATCTCCTTCTGCATCGTAGTACTCCGACCGAAAATGCTCATAGGTGGTAGGCACCGAGTGAATACAGTCTGTGTCCAATGAGTTTTCGAACAAATACTTGGTGACACACCAGTTGAAACTATTCAGGCCCATGTCGTTGAACGCTGTCATCAGCGCTATCGCTTCCTCGTTGAAGAGAAAGTTGTCGTCAACAAGTACGACGCGCAGGTTCCGAAATGTTGCGAAGTCTTTTGATAAAACAGACGGACTAGATAGAGCCTCTGTGAGCTGATCCAGAGCGATGCGCCGCGTTCCAGATGAATTAGTCGTTGCCATATCGTATCTCCCGAGAATGACCGCGCATCGGCCGTCCGTTCGCGTCTAGCTCGGTTATTTCTATCGTCGGTCGACCGTCTGCACTTGGTCTACGAGTTACCCGAGTTCCGTCGGGAAGCGTACCGGTTCGAACCTCTCCTCGGCTACCTTTATGTGCTTCTACGTTTGCGATGCGTGCAGCGCAGACGTCTGCTTTACATCAAGCGCTAGGTGTCCATGCACGCCGTCAGACACTCTATGACTCCCCAATGAAAATCCTGATGATTATCACGACGCCGATAGCCAATGCAATCACGGTCGTATATCCGATGACAGTGTGAGCAGCCAAGGTGTGCTCCCACTTGGATGGGAGAAACTTTTTCGTCAATCGGCGACCGACAGCGCGTGCAAACTCATCAACTAGCAGCGTTGCGACAATCCAGCGGAGAGCTGCGAATACAGTGTCAAACATTCCTTATGCTTCTCTGGACTCAACGGCAAGTGTTCCAACGTTAATCTGTCAACGGGGACCATGACGTGTCAATTGCTTGGACGTCCATGCCGGTACGGAATCCACCCCCAAGCCGATAGAGGAAAAACCCTAGACTTTGCCCACTTTGTTTCCCGCAAGCCTGAAGTGCACGAACACATTGGCAAATCGCTCACCGTCAAGCGGTGTTTCTCTGCCGTGCAGTAATCGGGCACCCTCGTACAGCACCATGTCTCCCGGTGCGAGGATGACTTCGTGACGTCGGTAGTGGTGATCTTCTATCTGCAGTGGCCAGTCCTGTGACACTTCCTGATCGATATTCAGTATGGCGCTCGCGACATGGGTTTCGTGACGATCGCGGTGGCACTTCAGTGTGCTGCCACGACGGTATTCCCGGATCCCGTAGACCCAGGTCGCCTCGAGGTAGTCGCCAATCCAGGCTTCCAGGATGGGTTGCAGCTCTTGGTGTACCTCTACTCGCAGCTCGTCACTGAGTTCGATCAACACGCTGGGGGCATCCCCGTTTGAGGAGTTTATGAATTCCGGTATCGATTCTTCCGACGTGGCGTCGCGCCCTTGTTGATAGAAATCGAGCAAGCGCTGTTGCAACGCTTTGGGTGTGCGTGTATTTACAAAGCCGGAGCGCGTCAGCGGTGGGAGATATACGTTGGTCTCCTTGCTGAACGTGACCACAGGCTCCGCACAACGAAACCATTTTGTCAGTATGGCCTTGAAGCCACTTTCAACCGGTGTGCCGTGATGAATCGTTTGTTCGTTCAAGCTGCCATCGGCGCGTCGATTGTTCCAGAGCAATGCGCTGCCGGCCTGCGGACTTACATCAAGATCCAGATGTGGAAAACGAGTCGCACCGCCTTTGCGAGTGGTGTTGAGGTACACCATTACAGTCCAGCTGCGCTGCCCGCGTTGACCGACGTGCTCGGCATACCCCGGGCTACCCGGGTCGAAGTAGTCCGTGTGCGCCTTGAATTCCTGGCCGACGTCATACCATTGTCCTTCCAGTGGCTCGCCAAGCGCGGGATCGATACCCAGGTAGGCGCACAAGCGCCGATCGATTTCGGCGACCAGTGGATCATTGAGAGCGCCTAGCTCGCACGTGCGACTCGTCCGAAATTCCGAGACACCTTCTTCGGTTGTGGTTGACGCGCGCAAGTGCTGCCGGATGAGGGCGACGAGGTGAGCGCATTCCGCATCGTTCAGCAAGCCATCAACACCATAGAGTTCGACATCCGTATCGCACAGGGTCAATGCTGTTGGCAGGAACAGGCCGTTGTCTGGCCCCGAGGGCTCCGCTTGTGGCCCCGCGTGTGTCGTCGCTACTGAGGTTTCTGCAAGCAGGGCCTGGGCGTCGTCAGACGAGAACCCCTTGTCGACCATGATCGACACCAATTCGTCCTTGTCGCAGCCTCGCTCCAGGTTTTCTGCCGCCCAGTCGCTCCATGTCGCTTCCATATCGTGCTCCTCCGTGGATAAGCACGACATGCCTTGCCTGCCCAGTCAAGTCAAGCGGGCTGTAGTGAAACCTTGATGGTCAATCCAGCACGAACTCCACCATCAAGCCAGGGTAATTGACTCCGCCGCCACCATCGCCAAACAGCCCGAACACGGTGGAGCGATGGAAGATGCTGTAGCCGATCCAGGCGTTGCTCAGCGCTCCTCCGCTGCGCGCACCGAAAAGCCCGAGTATCGAATTCACCGGGATCTGCAGTGACCATTCGAGATAGTGAACGGTTTGTGCAGACTGCTGCGGTTCAAAATCAATCTGCTCGACGATCGGTATTCGCGAGGCGTAGCTCAAGCCCTGACCGAGTCCGAAGCGCAGTGGCAGTGCGCCGGATAGCAGGCGAGGGCGCCACGTCTTGTAGACCTTCCAGTAGGCCGTTACACCGAGCGCATCAGCCTGTAGCCCACGCTCCACATAGTGCTGCACGCCGACAAAGCCGACGACTTCAGCGCTGTACCCGAAGAAGGAGTCGGCGATCTGACTACCGAGGCTGACGCCGTAGTAGTACGTGCCCTGGTCCGCCGGGTCTGTCAAAAAAAGAAGGCTGGGGCCAAAATCTTCCTCGGAGGCAAAGCCGCCTTGCACGTTGATGTAGTAGGGACGCTCGGTGATCCAACTGACTAGATCAACGGCGAGCGACGTACGCGGCAGCAGGCAGGACACGCCGACGAGCAGGGCGACAAGCGCCGGGTGCACAGAGCGGCGCGTCGTTGCCGTCAGCACAGCTAGGCCAAGTGTCAGCTCAGCGTGGCAAGTCGTCTCTTTGCACGTTCTCAATCAGACCGCTGAGGTCATACCCGTCGGCCGCGGCCTCGCTCTTGAAGCGTTCCAGTACCGATGCAGGCGGGTTGGGTTCGCGCGATAGCAGCCAGAGATACTTCTTGTTGTAGCCAGTGACAAAGGCTGTTCTGTACTCGTCGTCCAAGTCGTAGACGACGTAGGAGCCATAGAAGGGTCCGAAGAAGGACACTTTAAGGTGTGCAACGTCCGGGCTGCTGACAAACTTCGCCTTGCCTTCGGCGCTGTTCCACTCGGCGTCTTCTTCACTGTAACCACGATTGAGCACACTGATGCTGCCGTCATCGTTACGAGCGTAGGTTGCCGTCACGTTGTACAGGCCTCGTTCAAAGCTGTGATCAAGCCGGGCGACTTCGTACCACGTACCGAGGTAGCGGTCGGCGTCAAACCCGGCAACAGGCTCCATGCCGTCGGGTATTGCCGTGCAGGCACTACCAGTGACAAGGGCGATGCAGGCAAGTGCAGCTGTGCGAATAAAACGAAGTGTCATGTCTTGAAGAAACCGAGATCTCGGGTGTTGAAGTTGGCGAGCCCCGGAAATACCTCGTCCAGCGCTGCGTCGTCCACGCCCATCCAGCGCGACAACGTGGCCCCATACTGATTCACCGACAGTGCAGGAATCAACCGCCCTGCAAAACCGCGCCCGTCGTCGGCATCATCGGGGTTGTTGGTGGCCGAGAAGCTCGGTAGTTCGCCGTACAGCTGGCCTCCGTCGACGGCGCCACCGAAAACAAAGGCATGGCCACCCCAGCCGTGATCGGTGCCGTTGCCGTTGCTGCTGAGGGTTCGGCCGAAGTCGGATGCGGTGAATGTAGTGACATCCTGCTCGACACCGAGCGTTTCCAACGCTTGTGTGAACGGCGCCAACGCGGACTCCAGTTGCGAGAGCAGGACGGGGAACCGCTCGTTCTGGTTGGAGTGTGTGTCCCAGCCGCCCATGCGAACGAAGAAGAGTTGTCGCGATTGTCCGAGCGCCTCCCTCGCTGCGATAAGTCGCGCGACAAGATGCAGTTGCGTCTCCAGTCGGTTGGCGGGGTTGGCTTTCCAGTCCCCGAGAACTGACGCCGCACCCGGTGCATCGGTCTGTTCGAGCGCGTCATATAGAGCTTCGGTCGATGAGAGTGATGCCTCGACGGCGTCAGCCGCTTCACGGGCCATCAGTGAGTCCTGCACCTCGGCTTCTCGAAACAGTGACTCCAATCGAGTCGCCACCGGCAGACGAGAGTCCTCCTTTATCCAGGTCGCGATGTCCGAGTTGAATCCGTACAGGCGTTGGATGGCTATGTTCGGATTCAGGGTGGTGGAGCGAGTTCCGCGCGATGACTGCCAGGCATTGCTTCCGGCCATCGAAAACGCACCGCCGATGGATGCACCGGCATTGAGATGAGCGATGCGTTCGGCAAGACTTCCGCCCCAGCCGTAGCCGCTGGAACCGCTGACGCGGTCCGCAGCGGTCTGCCAGAGCTTTTGTTGCGTATTGTGTGCAAACAGGCTCTCGGGCAGATTGCGTCGATCACGATAGTCCTGCTGTGTGGTCGGTCGTGACAGCGGGCCGAGGTTTGCGACAACAGCGAGCTGCCTTGCCTTGTATAGCCGGGAGAACGTGGGGAGTGCACGATGTAGTGCAAGTCCGCCCCCAACGTCGTCAAGCAGGCTTTCATCGATCGCAAGATCGCTACGCGACTCGCGGTAGTCCTGGTAGCGTGCATCGCTCGGGACCACCATGTTGAACGAGTCCGCGCCGCCGGCAAGAAACAGGCACACCAGAGACCGGGGTTGTGCCGCGGACGGTTCTGCCGCAATGCTGGTGCCCGCGGCAAGAGACGTCAGTGATACCCCGCCGATACGCCAGCTGGGTGCGAGCATTGACGCGCCTAGCGAGCGTGCGAGAAAGCGGCGGCGTTCGAGTCGCGCCTTCCGGGCCTGTGCTGTCCGTTCAGTTGAATCGCTCATTGCACCATGTGATCCGGTGAGGCGAGGGTCAGATACAAGGTATCCAGGACCAGTGAAAGGGCGCCCTCGTCATCCAGAGTGGCAACAGGCGTTGATGCGTCATCGGCCATGCTCCCTTGCTCGATGTGCTCAAGCAAGGTGTTGCGAAGTGCCGTACTCATCTGGCCGCCCAGTGCCACGAGTTCCAGCCAGTCGATCCAGGGTTCCGGGCCTTTCTTGAAAAGCTTCAGCGGTTTTTCGATATCCAGGACCACGGCGGTGCCGCTGGCGCCAGCGCGGGAGTGGTGGTCGTATACCAGGCGGTGCAGGTCATTGTTGATACTGGCTATGACCGATTCGGTCAGTATCTGCCGCTCTGGTGCGACCAGTGGCCGTCCATCGTCGGTGGCGTTGGTGGTGCCGGCTCGTGCGTCCGGTTGAAAGAAGTTGAACACCGATGGTGAGCGCATCACGCCTTGCCCGTATACCTCATCCACGCGATCGGCGGTGCGGGTGGCACCGTTGTAGACGCCACCACTGTTGGCACCGGGCGTCGCGTTGAGTGCGCGCATAAGATGGGTGAGCCGGATGACCGGCTCGTCGAGCTTGCCGAATGTCGGCGCGTTGTTGCCGTCGTCTTGCGCTTCCATGTCCAGTAGCAGAGCCTTGATTACCGCGCCGAGGTTGCCGCGCACGCCGATACCGTCATCGTTGAACACCGCAGCGATGCGTTGCACATACTCGGCAGACGGATTGCTGGTGACCAGCCGTTCGATCAGCCGCCGGGCCATGAAGGGCCCGACATTCGGGTGATTGGCAATACTGTCCAATGCGATCTCGAGGTCTTCGCGCATGCTGATACCGGCCGGGGATGTGATGCCACCCAGCAATATCTTGGCGCCATCGTCGTGATACTCGGGCACCGGCACCATCGGTGTGATCTTGTCGAAGGGCGTCATGTCTATCGACTGCCACTTGTCGGTGTTCGCAAAGTTCCAGCCCGTGAACACACGGGCATATTCCTCGACGGTACGCTGGGTATAGGCTGGCGTCGGGTTGTCGGCCGGTACCGGGCGCCCGCCCGCATCCAGTTCATGCAGCCCGATCGAAAACAGCTGCAGTACCTCGCGTGCGTAGTTTTCGTCAGGGCGTATGTTGCGGGACGGGTCGGCCTTTTCGTTGCGCACCATGCTCAGATACACGCCCATGACCGGGTGCAGGGTCACGCGTTCCAGCAGGTTTCTATAACTACCGAAGGCGTGCGTTGCCAACATGTCGTAGTAGCTCGCCATGCCGTACTGCGCGTTCGACAAGGTGTAGTCAAGATCGGACACCACGAAGATCTCTGACAGCGCAAACGCCACTCTCTGTCTGAGCTGGTCGTCGCCCTCGATGGCGTTCTGCCACCAGATCTCATGGCGAGCAGTCCCGTTGCTCCCGTTGCTGTTGGCCTCTGTGTAGGGCAGTTGCAGAGAAGCTGGCAATGCCATTTGTGCGTCGATCCATGCACCGTGATCGGGATAGTCGAGCACCTCCTGTAGCGAAGCATCGGACGGGCCAAAACTTGCGCGAGTCAGCAGTCGTGCGGCGGCTTGAGCGCGCTCACTCGGTGGGGTGACTGGCGATATCGTGGCTGGCGCAGCTTCGGCGGTCTGCGCTTCGCCCAGCGGGGGTGAGGTGAGTTTGCCACCGGGCTCACACGCGGCGGCCAGGCTTGTGAACAGCAACGCCGCCCACCGGCCGAGTCGCACACGTCGCAGGTTGGGTGAGTCTGGTGTCATACCGCGCAGGCATTATTGGAGCTCGGGGCGTGCATGGTATGTCGGCAAGGTGATGAGCTGCATGTCGCGAGGTGTCCACGTGGTCATGTGCTTCGTGCGACAGTGTGCGCCCGCACCAACGAGTATCCGTCCAAGAGGTGTCTGCGCTGTCCATTCCGTCTCGCTGGTTGTCCGTGCTCGCCGTGTTGCTGCTGGTTGCTGTCGTGTGGTTCACGGCGTCCCTTGGCGAACACCTGCCACTGTCCGAGTGGCGTGAAAGCTTGCGTGGGGCAGGTCCGCGCGGGGTCCTGTTGTTTTTGCTGGTCGGGGTTGGTGCTGTCGCCGTCGGGCTGCCGCGCCAGTTGTTGGCAGGCGTCGCGGGCTATGCCTACGGGTTCTGGTCTGGAGCCGGGGTGGCGCTGCTTGCGGCCATCGGTGGTTGTGCCGTCACCGTGTTGCTGTCAAGGCGGTTTCTGTCAGCGACGCTACGGCGGCACCAAGCGCGGCCCATCGCCTGGTTGGAGCGTATCAGCCAGGATGATCTGTTTCTCAAGATCCTGCTGTTGCGGCTACAGCCATTTGGAACCAATCTGGCAACCAACATTGCCGCGGGGGTGGTCAAGCTGCATGTGCCGACATTTCTTGCAGCCTCCGTCATCGGTTACCTACCGCAGATGCTGGTTTTCGCAATGGCCGGTAGTGGCATCGCGTCTGATTCCAGGATCGAGCTCGTGACGTCGATCGTGCTGTTCATCGCGTCGTTGGTGCTCGCTTTCTGGCTATGGAGACGCCATCAAACCGACGTGGATCTGCAATGAAAAATGTAGATTCTTCATCTGGTGCTGTTTTATCCGGTACTTGGCTGCAACACAATTGACAGCTTGATGGCACGGGTCTTTACTGCACAGGCAGGCGGATCCGCTGGTTCGTCTGCAACCTCCTCCAAGTGGTACTTGCCGGTAGGGACACCACGCACCGCCAAGGATGGCGACCTTTTTTGGGGCGATACGAGGCAAAAGGCCAGAGGCAGGGACCCTGGCACCCGGCGCGAATCATGCATTGCTCCTGCGAAGGCTCATGCGCGTGTGTATTGCGCGCTACAGCCACCTTCTCAACCTTCCAGGACCGGGTGTAGCCGATGGCGCTTTCCCCATTTGTACTGGCAGCCGCTGTGCTGTCGCTATCCAGTGTTGTGACATCGGTCACAGCTGCCGAACGTAGTTGGTACGCTGCTGTCGGTGCCGGTGTGTCCAATCTGTCTCCGGATGCGAGTAACGCAACCCTGGAGGTCACGCAAGAGCAGTCTGTGGCTGGCAGTGTCTGGTTGGGTCGCGATCTGACCACACGATTCAGTGCTGAACTTGGTGTCGCGACTCTTGGCGAAGCCACGTTGACAGGTGAGGAAACCATTTCCTACAACGCGATTTCCGGTGGTGTCATCGCCTACGTGCTTGGTGACAGACGTGCGATTGACGAGCGGGAGGGCCTGGCGATGTATGTGCGCGGCGGCGTGAGCGTCATGGACAATGAATCCGAACTCCAGCTGGAACGCGCCGACAACATCGCGTTGTGGGCGGGCGCGGGTGTCGAGTGGCCGTTTTCACGCCATTTTGGTGTGCGGGCCGAAGTTGCCAGTTATGACGGTGATGCGCAAGCTGCCTACCTTGGCATTGTCGGTCGGTTCCGAGCGTCACGCGCACCTGCGCGCATCGCACGGGCGCCGCAGCAGGTTCCGCAGCAGGCGAGTACTCCGACACCTGAGCCATCCATTGCTCAGCGACCTCAGATTCAGCGACCGGTGATCGGGCCACGGCCTGACGATGCGTCTACGGCTCAGGCTGGGACGTCGCAGTCCGGAGTTCCCGCGATTTCGCGACCGCAGGCCCCCGCAAGTCAAACCCGGTTGCCCGCAAACACGGCGCCTGAGGCGAGTGCTGAGAGCACCTGCGTTTCACCGGCACCGAACGAGCCGGTCGATAATCGTGGCTGCGCCATATTCAGCGGCGTTGTCGCAGGCGTCGATTTTGAAGGCGGTAGTGCACAGTTGACCCGAACCGGTCGAGTACTTCTTGATCGG
Organism: uncultured Granulosicoccaceae bacterium; assembly: GCA_938006335.1. GTDB lineage: Bacteria > Pseudomonadota > Gammaproteobacteria > Granulosicoccales > Granulosicoccaceae > Granulosicoccus. The sequence goes on from CALLMF010000002.1 coordinate 14,556, forward strand.
CTAGCCCAGCAGCTGCTCCGAAGCCCGTCGGTCGTTGTGGAGATCCAGTCGCACACCGAGCGCATGGCTTCTGCCGAAGCGGCGACGGTACTGTCACGGCAGCGTGCCATCGAGGTGGCGCGGCAGCTGGCGAGTGCTGGCGTTCCGATCGAGCGTCTGCGAGCTCGAGCCTTCGGGGACACCCGGCCGCGAGCGGATAATGCGACCGCTGGCGGGCGACGGCTGAACAACCGTATTGCCTTGCGGGTTCTACCGTGATGCAAAAGCGTGGAAAACGTTCAGGAACGCTTATTGCTTGGCAGAGGTGTCACTCGACACGGCAACGCCAACGAGCTGCTCTGATGCAAGCGGACTTTACATCTTCAAAAATCGATGGGTCGACCTCTGGCCTGCCGATGATCACGGCGCGTCGCACTGTCCGCCTGTTCATCATGCGAGTCGGCACGGTGGCCGTCGGGCTTGCTCTGGCCAGTTGCTCGGGTGGCTCGCTGAACGAACATTTGTCAACCCTCAAGGTACCGGGTAACGACCCGTCGTTTCGTACACGCGTGTATGGCGGTGCGGCCGTGGGTAGCTCGAATCTCAAGCCCGATACCAGCGAGACCGTGTTTACGATCGAGGATGAGAGCGACAGCGCATCGTCCTTGCGAATTGGCGTGGACGTACACAACCTGTTCGCTTTCGAACTGGAAAGCGCAGTGCTCGGAGCTGCAAAGCTCCGTGAAGCAAATACGGACGTCTCTTATTCTGCCGTTTCTCTGAACGCGCTCGTCTACGGACTCAACGGAGTTCAGATGCGTTCGCGGCGTGAGGGATGGAGTGCCTATGGGCGGTTCGGCTTTGCGCAGATTTCAAAGTCGTCGCAAGTATTGACTCTGGATCAAGGTGGTACATCGCCGGTCATGGGTGTCGGTGTGGAATACGGATTCGGTGGCGGACTTGGCGTACGTGGTGAATTCACACGTTACTCAGAGGAAGCCCAGCAGTTTGGATTTGGAGCGGTTTATCGCTTTGGTCGATCACCGCGCGAGATTGGGCAGCTGATAGCTGATACCGCCCGTCCGGTGCTGGTGACAGAAGAAACTCGCGTTGTCGATAGAAGTCGTAAAGACGCACCGTCAGGCAGGTTTGGCACTGAAGGCGAGGGTGAGGATGATGTCGCCTACCTGGCTGCAACTGCAGCCCGGGTCGCAGGTGATCGAGCGCAACCGGCAGCGACGACGTATCAGATGTCCGCGGCGAACGACCGCGATCGGGACAATGTGCGCGATGACCTGGATCGGTGTCTCGGTACCAACCCGGGCGTCACAGTAGACAAGTACGGATGTGGCCTTTTCGATGTGGTACTCGGTGACGTGACCTTCAAGCCGGGCTCTTCGCGATTGAGCGCCCGCGCGCGCGGTGCGCTTGATCTTGTGGCGGCCAAGCTGGTGGCTTTTCCGGAAGTGCGCGTTGAGGTTCGCGCTCACACCGATTCGCAAGGTGTGGCGGATGCCAATCTTGCATTGTCGGCTCGGCGGGCAGAGGAAGTTGTCAAGTACTTGCGCAGCCAGGAGATCGGCGAGCTTCAGTTGATTGGTGCAGGCATGGGAGAAGCCCAGCCGATCGCCAGCAATGACAGCCCAGTGGGTCGAAAGGCGAACCGACGAGTCGAGCTCGTCACACTCGCAAGCATTGATCAAGGCGTGCTCGATGGCACGCGTACGCTGAGTCGCGTGTGGCGCTACCCGGTCGTTCGTGAAGCGGAGGATGTCTTGCGTGAAATCGAGGACGGCGTACTCGATGTCGTGCCCGACACCACGACACCGCGAATGTCCAGAGCGCACGTCGCCGACCTGCCGGTCGAGGTTGCTGTCGCACCGAATACCGTTGCACCTTCGGCAGAACAGGATGATGAGCCCGTCATGGGAGCTGCCGTGGCCTCAGCCGCCAGGACTGGTCTGCCCCCTCTGGAAGGGCTCAAGCCAGCGGCTCTACCGGCACCTGCCTACGTATCAGGTTTTGACATGAGCGGCGTCGTCGATGGGCTCGGTTTTGTGCAAGGCTCGGATCAGATGACCGATACCGGCCCTGAGGCCATTGATCGCATTCGCGTGGCGATGGAGCAGAATCCGTCGGCGCGCATCATGGTCATCGCGCACACCGACAATGTCGGTGACAGCGACGACAACCAGTTGCTGTCACAGCAGAGGGCAAAACGTGTTGTCGACGCGCTCGTGGACGCGGGTGTGGATCGCTACCGTCTTGAGCCTGAGGGCTATGGCGAGACCCTTCCGTTGGTGCAGAACGTGACCGATGCCGATCGGGCGCGTAACCGCCGGGTCGAAATCCGTCTGATGCGCTGATGAGGTAAAAGCTCGTCATGCAGGAGTGTCGGAAGCTCGACACGTGTCGATAACGCGTCTACGCTTGAGTTCTTCCTGCCGTGACAACCGTTGCGGCACATGATTTTCCCACAGACCGACACGGGATAGCATTGTGACGAACTTGCACAAAAGCACATTTATCGCTGGGGTGTGTGCCACCACGTTAGCGCTCAGCGCCTGCGGGGCGCTCGACTCGCCACGTCGTGACCGCGATCGCGACTTCGACGGCCGCTTCTATGTCGGCGGTGGCGTCTTGTTGAGCCAGCTCGAGCCCGACACCGATGAAGTCGACGGCGTGTCGGTCAATGAGACCGAGAGCGCCGGCGGAAGCCTTGCAGTCGGTTACGATTTGTCCAGCCGATTCTCGGTAGAGGGTCATTACGCTGCCCTTGGGCAGGCTGGCCTGGCCGTTGACGGTGCCGCTGACGAGGATGTCGACTACCAGGTGTTTGGCCTTAGCGGGCTCATCTACGGCCTCAACGACCGTGAAGACAGGGCTCGTCGCGAAGGCTTTTCGCTGTTCGGTCGTCTTGGGGTAGGCGGCATGCAAAACGAGTCGGACATCGCCTACGAGCGCGTCAACGACGTTCATCTCGTGGCGGGTATCGGTGCGGAGTACGGGTTTCGCAATGGCCTCGCCCTGCGCGGCGAGCTCGTTGGACACGACACCGATGCCCGCTACGGGCAGCTCGGACTCGTCTACCGCTTTGGTGACGTCGACCGACGACGCGCTCGGCGGCCTGCTGAGCCGGCGAGCGACGGCACGCAGATTACTCCGCTCCCAGTGCCGGCTGATGAGCCGGTGCGCACCGACCTGGATAGCGATCAGGACGGCGTCGAGGATCTCAACGACCAGTGCCTGGATACCGCATTTGGCAGCCCGGTAGATGCATCCGGCTGCGACATTTTTGGCGGTGTCATCGAGGGGGTCAAGTTCGAGTCAGGTAGCGATACCTTGACCGCCGGTGCCCAGCTTGAGCTGGACCAGGTGGCGCAGACCCTCAGCGAGTACCAGGACCTGGATATCAACATCGATGCTCACACCGACAATACCGGTAGCGCCGAGTCCAACCTCCAGCTGTCACGCCGCCGGGCTGTTTCGGTTGCGCGATACCTGGTCGGGCAAGGCGTTGCCGGTGACCGCCTGAAGCCGCGAGCATTTGGCGAGTCCCAGCCGCGCACCACCAACGCAAGTGCCGAAGGTCGTGCAGCCAACCGGCGGGTTGAGTTCACCATCGCGCAGTAATCGGGCGATCCACCGTCGTTGCGAATGTAAACAGTCGTGTCGAATCAACCGGTCTGCGTCCACGCGCAGACCGGCTGTTTGTACCTTTTGTTACCCAAATGCGCCGTTTAGCGACCCTTGTCGCGGAAATGTGGCCCGTATCCGGTGATCAGGTCACCGACATGAAATTGGCGCTTTGGTACCATCATTAATAGTGCGCGCAATCGTCGCGCTTGGCGGATCTCTACCCATGTTCACACGCACTCAGATTGCGTCACTCGTTACTGCGGCATCGCGCCCGTTGATTGTCTGCACCAGCGTCTGTTTTGCTGCGGGCGTGCAGGCTGCCGACACGGGAGATGCACCGGATTCCTACGGCCTTGCGACGCACGAGGTCGTCAGTGGGGCCCCGTTCCTGGGTGAGGCGCCGCCCGAGGACAACGATGCGGTAGCCAGCGTCGGCGCTGATGGCGACGATATTGCCAATGGCGACGATGAGGATGGCGTATTTGCTTTCCCCACCCTCGTCGAATTCGGCAAGGCCTACACCACCAACGTGTTTGCGACCAACCCCGGTCCTGAAGACGCCACGCTCGTCGGTTGGGTCGACTTTGACGGAGACGGTGTTTTCAGCGCCGATGAAGCGGCGACAGCGATCGTGCCGCCCGGTACGGTCAACGAGAAGTTCAAGCTCACCTGGAACGAGCTGAGCGGTATTACCTCCGACTTCGTCGGTACCAGCTACGCGCGTTTTCGAATCACGAGCGACCCGATCGGCGTGGGCGAAGCCGTCGGCTCCAAAAGCAACGGCGAAGTGGAGGACTACACCCTCGAGATCCAGGCCGACAACGATGGTGATGAAATGCCCGACGTCGACGATCTTGACGACGACAACGACGGCATCCCGGACAGCGTTGAAGTCATCGGTACCGACACTGATGGCGATGGCGTATCCAACCATTTTGACCGCGATTCCGACGACGATGGCATCCCGGATTTCGTGGAAGCGGGCCCGGTAGCAGCCAACCCGACAGACACCGATGGTGACGGTGCGCCCGACTACGTGGATCTTGATTCAAACAATGACGGGGTCCTCGACAGTGAACCGGTCGCCGATGACGTTGATGGCGATGGCCTGACCTCGGATCTTGAAGGTACCGGCGACCGTGACGGAGACGGCATTCTCAACGTCGACGATCTCGATTCCGATAATGACAGCATCCCCGATGCCGTCGAGGCCGGTAACACCGGTTCCTCCATCGACACTGACGGTGACCTGATTCCTGACTTCCTGGACCTGGACTCCGACAACGACGGCATTCCCGATCTGTACGAGGGAAGCTCAGGGGAAATCAACACACTCGAGCTCGACGCTGACGGCGACGGTCAGATAGATGCCGGCGGTAACTTCGGTGTCAATGGCCTGCTCGATATCGTGGAAACCACGCCCGACTCAGGCGTGCCTGTGTATGCGGTGCCCGACACCGACGGCGACGGGGTCCGTGACTTCCAGGACCTTGACAGCGATAACGACGGTTTCAACGACGTGACCGAAGCGGGTGGCAGCGACGCGGACGCCAATGGGCGTGTCGACGCACTCGTCGATGCTGACGACGACGGTCTGCCCGACACCATTGATGTCGACAGCACCGGTGGCGTCGATGCAGACGGAGACAACATCGACGATGCATTCGATGCGGATTACGCCTCTGGCGAAGATCTCGACAACGACGGTATTGTCGATTCCGTAGACATCGACCTCAACAATGACGGCATCGTCGACGGCAGCAACCTGTTTGCTGACGGCAACATACCCGACGCTGACGACGATGGCCGTCCTGATTTTCAGGACACGGACAACTCACCACTTGCGCCGGTTGAGCCAGTTGATCCAGCTGAGCCAGCTGAGCCAGCTGAGCCAGCTGAGCCAGTTGAGCCAGTTGAGCCAGTTGATCCAGTTGATCCAGTTGATCCAGTTGATCCGGAAGAGACAACGGATCCCGAGCCCGGCACTGATGTCGGCGCCAACGCGGACTCCGACCCGATCATCCAGACGGGCCTCAACGGAGCGCCTGGATGCAGCATTCACTCTGCTGGCATCGATGCGCAGCGCGACCCGGTGTTCTTCCTTGCGGTACTCGCGGCTGTAGGTGCGCTGTTTGGGCGACGTAAAAGACGGATGCTTACGCGCATTCCGTTGGGTCGTACACAAAACATCAAATAGAAATCAAACTACCGGTAATTTCCTGAGAAGACCGCCAGCAGCCGCCATGCGCGACTGCTGGCTTTTTTTTGCCTGCAGTAAAGCCCTGAAACCAAACGCTTTCATCACAACTCACAATTTGTAGTTAAACTACATATTTGACTCCCTAATCACGCAAGTACCTGTTTTTAATACGTATTTTTGTGTGTCGCGTCTACACTGAGGCGCGAATGCGTCGTATAGTCCGCGGCCTTCCGGTCGATAAGCTTCTGGTGCCAGACACTTAGGAGTGATGTCCCATCGACATCTGTGACCGGTCCGCATCTTTCGCTGACACTGATACCAGGGAGTTGTGCCGATGAATCTGCCGGCCCGTGCTGTAAACGAGTTCCGTACGCCGATCGACTTGTCGCCGCATGGAATCGACCATGCCGCCGAGATCGTCTACAACCCGAGTTTCGAGCAACTGTTCGAGGAAGAAACGGCGCTGGGCTTGTCAGAGCGCGAACGCTGCACGCTGACCTCGTCGGGCGCGGTGGCTGTCGACACCGGCGCATTCACTGGCCGAAGCCCCAAAGACAAGTTCATCGTCGAGGACGCACTCACACGCGACACCCTGTGGTGGGCGGGCGACGATGCCAGGAACGACAACAAGCCGATCACCGAGAGCACCTGGGCTGAGCTCAAGGCGCTTGTCACTGGCCATCTGACCGGCAAGCGCCTGTTTGTGGTTGATACCTACTGTGGCGCCAACGAGAGCACGCGTGTCAATGTGCGCTTCGTCACCGAGGTTGCCTGGCAGGCCCATTTCGTGACCAACATGTTCATCCGCCCGACCGTAGAAGAACTCGCCACCTACGAGCCGGATTTCGTCGTCATGAACGCGGCCGCTGTGACCAACCCGGATTTCGAGCGTCACGGGATGAGTTCCGAGAACTTCGTCGCGTTCAATTTCAGCGAAAAGATGCAGCTGATTGGCGGGACCTGGTATGGCGGCGAGATGAAGAAGGGTCTGTTCTCGTACATGAACTTCCTGCTCCCGCTCAAGGGCATTGCGTCCATGCACTGTTCTGCCAATGTGGGCGAGGCGGGCGATACCGCCGTATTCTTCGGCCTTTCCGGCACCGGCAAGACTACCCTGTCGACCGACCCCAAACGGCGCTTGATCGGTGATGACGAGCACGGCTGGGATGACGATGGCGTGTTCAATTTCGAAGGCGGTTGCTACGCCAAGACCATCGACCTGTCAGCGGAGGCTGAACCTGACATTCACGGGGCTATCCGTCGCGATGCCTTGCTTGAGAACGTGGTCGTGCTGGACGACGGCGAAGTCGATTACACCGATGGCCGCAAGACTCAGAACACGCGCGTCAGCTACCCGATCAACCACATCGACAACATCGTCAAGCCGGTATCCCGAGCCGGTCATGCCAAACGCGTGATCTTCCTCACCGCGGATGCTTTCGGTGTGCTTCCCGCGGTATCCGTGCTGTCCGATGAGCAGGCTCAATACCACTTCTTGTCGGGATTCACGGCCAAGCTTGCCGGTACCGAGCTCGGGGTAACCAGCCCGCAGCCGACGTTTTCAGCGTGCTTTGGCAAGGCGTTCCTCAGCTTGCACCCAACCACCTATGCAGCGGAGCTGTCCAAGCGCATGGCGGCGTCAGGTGCACGTGCCTATCTTGTGAACACCGGCTGGAACGGTAGCGGTAAGCGCATTTCGATAAAGGCGACTCGCGCCATCATCGACGCGATTCTCGACGGCAGTCTCGATGATGCTGCGACGACCACCATCCCGGTGTTCGGACTGCAGGCACCCATCGACGTCGAGGGCGTTGATCCGATGCTTCTGGATCCGCGCAAGAGCTATGCGAACGCGTCAGAATGGCAAGGCAAGGCCGAGGAGCTCGCCGCCTTGTTCATCGAGAACTTCTCGCAGTACACCGATACCGATAGTGGTCGGGCATTGCTGTCGGCCGGCCCCTCGCTCTGACCCGAGGACATCGATACGGTGTAGGCCGACGCGCACTAAAGGCTGAAACGGAGTTCAGCCCTTGCGTCGGGCGATGCGATCCTTGACCGCCTTGAGGCTTGCGCGAAGGCGCAGTTCGTCCTGGGACGCGGTAGGCACGTGACGCAAGGCCAGTTCGAGCTGACCGCGCGCACGTTCAAGCTCGTTGAGGCGCTCGAAGTAATGCGCCAGGGCCTCGTGACTACCTGCCGAGTCGCCGACTTGCTGCCGGAGACTGGCGAGTGTTCGCCAGGTTCTGGGGTCAGGTTTTTCAGCGTCCCTCAGGTAGCGGTTGGCGATGTCCTCGGCCTTGTCGATCTGACGGGCATTCTGCAGGTGTTCCAGCCGCCTTTCGATGATCGAGAAGCGGGTAGGGTAGACGGCGTCCAGGTCTTCCAGTAACTCTATCGCCGCGTCGCGGTCACCTCGGGCGGCCAGGATGTCGCTACGCAACAGGGCGACACTGAGATGGCGAGAGACGCTTGCCGGTATGTCATCGAGATGCCTCGCCGCCTCGCCAAAATCACCGGCTCTCAAGGCGAGCAGCGATAGCGCATATCGGGTTCCGGCCCCAGGCGAACGCGCAGCACGCGCGGCGTACGCGCGGGTCAGCGCAGCTTCGTCGTCCGCGGTGAGTACAGCCAGGCGCGCGCGGAACAGGGCGTAGTCGACTTCAATGGTGCGCACGCGTGCTGGCAGCCCCGCCGCCCGGTCGGCAGCTTCCGCGATCCGATTCTCGTCCAGAGGGTGGGTGCGCAGATACTCGAGCTGCAGCCCCGACGTGTTGAGGCTGTTCTTGCGCCGCAAAATCGCAAAGGACTCTGCCATGGCGCCTGGATCGAACTGCGCATTGGCAAGGATCTCGATGCCGATACGATCGGCCTCGATCTCGTTGGCTCGCGTGAAATTGATGGCGCGCTGTTGCGTGGCGGCAAGGCCTGCGGCCAGGGCCGCTTGCCCGGCTTCCGGCGAAGCCGCCCCGATCAATATGGCCGCCAGCACCGCAGCTGCCGTACTCAAGGACGCGGTCTTGCCGGTGGCAAAGGCACGAGCATGGTGGCGCTGTGTTACGTGGGCAACCTCATGGGCGAGAACGCTGGCGAGCTGTTCCTCACGTGCCATTGCGTCGATCAGGCCGACGTACACGCCAACATAGCCGCCGGGGATCGCAAACGCGTTGACGGCCGGGTCGTCGATGATGAAGAAGGTGAACTTGTCCTCGCCGCCACGACCGGAGGCGAGGGCAAGGCGCTCGCCAAGCAGTTGGATGTACTCTGCGGTTTCCGTGTCCGTGACGATGGGCAGCCTTGCGCGAATCTGGCGCATGAACTCGGCCCCGAGTTGCTGTTCTTCTACCGGTGAGAGGGCATTGTCAGCGGGCTCCCCCATGGTCGGCAGGTTCTGCTGCGCCGAGGCGGGAAGCGCGAGGAGAGTCACTGTTATCAAGGCAGCAGCGACGCTGCGGCCAGTGGCTGCAGCATGGCGGAGTCCTCTTACGCCGCGACGAGGGCGTATCAGAACCTTGCGAAGTGCTTGAGTAACGGAAAGCGGCACGGTGTTCAGCTTAGGCGGCGACTACCTGTGGTCGGTCGAGGCAGGTTCGCAAATGAGGCGTGGTCGATGGTTCCGACGTCGTCCCTTAACGAGGTGTTGCGTGCATCGTGCCAATCTAGCACGCAAGCGGCCCCTGGCTCTCATGCATGGCGCTTATCTCTGCTGCTATTCGTTATACTCGGAGCGTCGAGGGGACGACACGATCAGGCCCCATGGCAGAACGTTGGCAGCTCGCCCGTACACCCGTGCGAGACCGTCACGACGGACCACCCGCACCCGTTCAGACGCTCCGACGTTCGCGCTCGTACAAGCACCCGGAGGGTGTGCATACGGGCACTGCCATGTGCCACCTTCGCGATTGTCACGCGCCGCTCCCCCGAACCACACCGTGGCAGGGGCGGTGTCTTCCTTAACATCTACGCTCGGATGCGTATCCGTCGCCTCTTGCCAGAGGCCTCGCGGGTGCGACCCTCCGGCGTCATCGAGAGTCTTGAGATGGAATTGTCTGGCGGCGAAGTATTGATCGAAGCGCTCAAGGAGGAAGGGGTCGAGTTCATATTCGGCTACCCCGGCGGCGCGGTTCTGCATATCTACGATGCTCTGTATGAGCAGAATTCCGTGAAGCACATTCTTGTGCGGCACGAGCAAGGCGCCACGCACGCAGCTGACGGCTATGCGCGCGCCACCGGCAAACCCGGCGTCGTGCTGGTCACCTCGGGCCCGGGTGCGACCAACGCAGTCACCGGTATCGCCACCGCCTTCATGGACTCGATTCCGATGGTTGTGCTGTCCGGACAGGTACAGAGCCGCTTCATCGGATCGGACGCTTTCCAGGAAGTCGATTGCGTGGGTATCACGCGCCCCTGCGTCAAGCACAACTTCCTAGTGGATTGTCTGGAGAACTTCGCGACCACCCTGAAAAAGGCTTTCCATGTAGCAACCACCGGCAGACCCGGGCCCGTTGTCGTGGATATCCCCAAGGACTTCACCACGCCAGGTGTCACCACACCTTTCATGTATCCCAAGAAAATCACGATGCGCTCCTACACGCCGCCGGTGCAGGGTCATCCTGGTCAGATCAGAAAGGCCGTCGACCTGATCCTGTCGGCCAAGCGGCCGATGATCTATTCCGGGGGTGGCGTTGTGCTCGGCAACGCCGCCAAGCAGCTGATCGAGTTTACCGAGCACCTCGGTTATCCGATTACCCAGACCCTCATGGGTCTCGGCGCATTCCCGGCATCCAATCAGCAGAACCTCGGCATGCTTGGCATGCACGGCACGGTCGAAGCGAACATGGGCATGCACGAGTGCGATGTGCTGATCGCCATCGGCGCCCGCTTTGACGATCGGGTCACCGGTGAGACGAGCAGTTTCTGTCCCAACGCCAAGATTGTTCATGTGGATGTGGACCCGGCGTCCATCTCCAAGACTGTGACCGTGGACGTGCCGATTGTCGGCAACGTCGAGCAGGTGCTCGAGGCGATGATCAGTCTGCTCAAGGAAACCGACCGACGCCCGGACCAGGAGGCGCTCGCGGCCTGGTGGAAGCACCTGAACGGGCTGCGTGACACCAAATGCCTGGCCTACGACACCTCGCCTGATCTGATCAAGCCGCAAGCCGTCGTGGAAGCCTTGCACCGTGTAACCGATGGTGATGCCTACGTAACGTCTGATGTCGGCCAGCACCAGATGTGGGCTGCCCAGTACTACGGCTTTGACAAGCCGCGCCGTTGGATAAACTCCGGGGGACTCGGGACCATGGGCTTCGGGCTGCCGGCCGCCATCGGCGTGCAACTCGCCTTCCCGGATGAAATCGTCGCCTGTATCACCGGTGAGGCGAGTATCCAGATGTGTATCCAGGAGCTGTCGACCTGCTTGCAATACGATTTGCCGGTCAAGGTCATCTGCCTAAACAACCGGTACATGGGCATGGTGCGACAGTGGCAGGAGTTCAGTTATGAGAAAAGGTATTCGCACTCGTACATGGATGCGCTGCCAGACTTTGTGAAATTGACCGAGAGCTACGGCCACGTAGGCATGCGAATCGAAGATCCTGCCGATGTCGATGGGGCGCTGAAGGAGGCATTCGGAATGCGCAATCGCCTGGTCTTCATGGATTTCCAGACCGACCAATCAGAGAACGTGTACCCGATGATCGAGGCGGGCAAGGGCCACCACGAAATGCGACTCAACCCGGCACGGGAGCTCGCCTGATGCGGCATGTGATTTCCGTTCTTATCGAGAACGAATCCGGCGCGTTGTCACGTGTTGCCGGTTTGTTCAGCGCGCGTGGTTACAACATCGAGTCGTTGACCGTGGCACCCACACATGACCCGACGCTGTCGCGCATGACCATCACCACGCGCGGCACCGAGCGCGTGGTCGAGCAGATCATCAAGCAGCTGAACAAGCTCGTTGACATCGTGCGTCTTACCGACCTCACTGAAGTGCAGTTCATCGAGCGTGAGATCATGCTCGTGAAGGTGCGAGCAGTGGAAGCGGGGCGGGAAGAGGTCAAGCGCCTCACAGATATATTTCGCGGGCATATTCTTGACGTAACAGACAACAGCTATGTCGTCGAGCTGACGGGTGATGACCACAAGCTGTGCGCGTTCCTGGATGCTGTCAATCGTGACAATGTCATCGAAGTGGTACGCAGTGGCGCTACCGGCATCGCTCGGGGTGACAAGGCCTTGCGCGTTTGAGAGCCGGTCACCACGCGGTTGCTTCATCGTATTGTTCACCGGTGTGCTCCCACTTCATTCGACGTTAGCTCCTTGGCAAACGGTGAGTATCGTGTTTGTGGACAGCCCTCAATTGTGGACCGTAACCGGGAACCGACGGCGATGATCTTCTGTGTGTTTTCCTACAACCGCGGCGATTTTCTCAAGCATTGCATCGAGACCATCGAGCGTTGTGCCGCGTCGGCGGAGATCGCGGTGTTCGACGATAACAGTGACGATGAAAACACGCGTGTCGTTCTGGCCGATATCGCAGGCAGGCATCGCGTGTACTACACGCAAGAGAGTTCCACACACAAGCTAGGTGGGCTGTACGGCAATATCCGGGCGGCGGTCAACGCGTTTCCTGATGCTCCAGCGCTTTGCCTGTTGCAAGACGACATGCAAATGGTCAGACCGGTGAGTGCATCCGAGCTTGCTGATATCGAAGCGTGCTTCTCCCACAATTCTCGGCTCGCCTTCATTCATCCCTGTTTCATCAAGACAACCACCAACAAGAAGTATCGTCGAGCATTGGATTATCGGGAGCACGAGGGATTGTATTTCCGTCAGGGGATGGGTCATGGTGCCGGCAACTTCTTTTCTGCGGTATCCATTTTGTGCCCGGTACGGCTACGAGCGGCCGGCTGGAAATTCGCTACGTCGGAGCCGGCAAATGATCAAAGGGCATCCCAGCTCTTCGACAACCTCGCTCAACTGCGCAATCCGTTTGCCATGTGGCTCCCGGAGGTACCCGCATACCGCGGCAAGATCAAGACCTTGGCTCTGCGGCTGAGCGAGCGTGCTCGAGGTGTCGGACTCTATCCGTTCCGCGTGATGTCGGAGGAGGAAAATCAGCGATTTATCGGGCGAGAAGCAGAGGTGCTGCCCGTGGCGGAGGATTTTCTCGAGCTCGTTGGTGAGGGGCCTGCCAAACCCTGGGAGTACTATCCCTTGCAAAACAAACCCTGGCTCAAGCGGCTGAACGGGTTGGAGCTCGCTGCGCGACGCCTGTGGGCGAGATTTTCGTGATTGCACGGCAATGGGTCCGCACTCAGGGCCGAGTTTAAATTTACACAAAGGGCGATCGGCCGTAACATTCGGCCTCTTCCCGTCAGACAACCCGCGACTGATTTCAATGGCCAACTATTTCAACACCCTGCCACTACGCCTACAGGTGGCAGAGCTCGCCAAATGCCGCTTCATGCATCTCGACGAGTTTTCCGATGGTGTCGAAGCGCTTCGCGGCAAGAAGATGGTCGTCATCGGCTGTGGTGCCCAGGGCCTCAACCAGGGCCTCAACCTTCGTGACAGCGGGCTCGACGTGTCTTACGCACTGCGTCAGGCAGCGATCGACGAGAAGCGCCAGTCGTGGAAGAACGCCAGCGAGAACGGCTTCACCGTTGGCACCTACGAGGAACTCATCCCGGGTGCCGATGTCGTCCTGAACCTGACCCCCGACAAGCAGCACACGTCCGTGGTCAATGCCGTGATGCCACTGATGAAGCAGGGGTCCTGCCTGTCGTATTCACACGGTTTCAACATCGTTGAAGAGGGCATGCAGGTACGTGAGGACATCACCGTGATCATGGTGGCTCCCAAGTGCCCCGGCTCTGAGGTGCGCGCCGAATATGTACGTGGCTTCGGTGTACCGACGCTTATCGCCGTGCACGAGGACAACGATCCGCGTGGGGAGGGCCTGGCACTGGCCAAGGCCTATGCGGTCGGCACCGGTGGGCACAAGGCGGGCGTGCTTCAGTCGTCGTTCATCGCCGAGGTCAAATCGGATCTGATGGGCGAGCAGACGATTCTCTGCGGCATGTTGCAGACCGGCTCGCTGCTGTGCTTCGACAAGATGGTCGAGGAGGGAGTCGATGCGGGCTACGCCTCAAAGCTCATCCAGTACGGGTGGGAGACCGTTACCGAAGCACTCAAGTACGGTGGCGTCACCAACATGATGGATCGCCTGTCCAATCCGGCCAAGATCATTGCGTATGATCTTTCCGAACAAATGAAGGACATCATGCGTCCGCTGTATCAGAAGCACCAGGACGACATCATGGACGGTACGTTCTCCAGCACCATGATGGCCGACTGGGCAAATGATGATGCCGAGCTGCTGGGATGGCGTGCCGACACCGCGCAAACCGCCTTCGAGAAAACGCCTGCTGGCGACATGGACATCAGCGAACAGGAGTATTTCGACCACGGTATTCTGATGGTCGCGATGGTCAAGGCGGGTGTGGAACTCGCCTTCGAGACCATGACCGCTGCGGGCATCATTGCCGAGTCTGCCTACTATGAGTCCCTGCACGAGACGCCGTTGATCGCGAACACCATTGCACGCAAGAAGCTGCACGAAATGAACGCGACCATTTCCGACACGGCCGAGTACGGTTGCTACCTCTACAACCATGCCTGCGTACCGCTTCTCAAGGACTTCATGAAGCCCATCAAAAGCGATGTGATCGGGCGTGGCCTGCAGCTCAACGACGCGGGTGTCGACAACGCCCGTCTGATCGAAGTGAACGCCGCCCTGCGCGAGCATCCGGTCGAGCTGATCGGTGCTGAACTGCGTGGCTACATGGCCGACATGAAGCGCATCATCTGACAACGATCGGTTTGACAATGCCGAGTGTGAACCGATCTTGTGCAAGGCAACGTGCGAGTCTCGTGATCGTCGCGCCCAGGCATGGCTGAGTCAGGTATTCGTCTTGACGGCCTGTCGGTTGATTTCGATGGTCGCTTCCGGCTCAACGATATCGATTGGGCGCTGGATGCCGGGCAGCACTGGTTGCTGCTTGGTGCCAATGGCGCGGGCAAATCTGCATTGGCGGCGGTGCTTGCAGGCCATGGCGATCGGCTTGGCGGAAGCCTCAGCGGATTGCCCGAGCGCGTCGCCATCGTCTCCTTCGAAGCGCAGGCAGAGTTGATAGCCGCGGAGCGTCGCAAGGACGACGCGGATATTCTCGATGTGATCAGTGAAGGTACGCCTGCGCGCGAGATGATCTTCACCGACGATCGCGATGCAGCGCTGGCTGCTGAACTCTGCACCATGTTCGGTCTCGAGCCACTGCTGGACCGCGCCTTTCGAAAACTCTCCACCGGTGAGACGCGCAAGCTCATGCTGGCTCGGGCGCTGAGTAGTCGGCCTCAGCTGCTGATTCTCGACGAGCCCTTCGACGGTCTGGATGCGGCAGCACAAGCGCAGCTGCTTTCTCACCTTCATGCGCTGGCAGAGACCACGCAGATGGTTCTCGTGCTCAACCGCATGGTAGAAGCTCCGGCGTTCATCACCGATGTGTGCTGGGTGTCTGACGGTAGCCTGCATGCCTGCATAAAGAAGGACGACGAGGCCTGGGCCGAGCTCGCTCAGCTGATGCACCTGAAGACGAGCGACCTCGAGCTACCGCCCCCCGATCCCGTTGATCGCTTGCCTTCGCTGGACCCCGACAAGGCCCTCGTGCATCTGTCCAAGGCAACGGTCCGCTATGGTGACACCGTGATTTTCGAAGACATCGACTGGACGATTCGGCCGGGTGAGCACTGGCAGCTGACCGGACCTAACGGCAGTGGCAAGACCGCCTTGCTATCACTGATTACCGGCGATCACCCGCAGTGCTATGTCAACGACATCAACGTGTTCGGTTATCAACGTGGCAACGGCGAGAGCATCTGGGAAATCAAGCGCTTCATCGGTTACGTCTCCACCGCCTTGCAGTGGGAATACCGTGTCGGTACGAACCTGCGCAACGTCATCGTATCGGGATTTCACGACAGCATCGGGCTCTACACCAAGTACACCGACGAGCAGGGACGCATCGCGGATGCCTGGCTTGAGGTGCTCGGGATGAGTGACCGGGCGACGCAACCGTTTACCAGCCTATCGTATGGCGATCAACGTCTGCTGCTGATTGCCCGTGCGATGGTCAAGCATCCGCCGTTGCTTGTGCTCGATGAGCCCTGCCTCGGGCTCGATGACATGAACCGACAGCTGGTTATCGCCCTGATCGAGCGAATCTGTGCAGGCGGCGAAACCACCGTTCTTTATGTGAACCACCACTCGGTTGATCGCATCAATGGCATCGAGAAGATGCTTGCCCTGGGTAGCGTAGAGGCTGCGTAGGGCACGACGTCGTTTTCGTTGGCCAATCGCCGTGCCGATGCGCGACATCATCGAGCCGACGTAACTCAGTCTCCGAGTTGCCGATCAAGGCTGTCGACAATCTCGTCGAGCGTCTCATCGATCTTGCCGCCATCGGTAATCGCCGTGAGCAGAATCTGCCCGGTCACGCGGTCGACCATTCGTGCGGTCAAGCGGGTGTACTCAAGCCGTTTGATGCCGAAGCGTCGCTTGCGCCTCCACTGATGACTCACTTCGAACACGTAGCGAGAGGCGAAGCCATTATCTTCGGGCGCGTCGTCCGGAATGGCATTCGACACCCTGCGAAGTCGACCTGGCAGCACGGCATCCGCTTGCTCCGTCGCTCCCTGGTTGACGGGCAGGGAGGCGATGACGTTGTATCCGCGGCTGATCAATCGAGCCGTGAGGCGCGAGCGCGTCTCGGTCACGTCGTCTTCTGCGGCAATCGCGAAGCTGGAGGAGCGCGTCAGGCCATTCTCAGGCTTGTTGTGCACGCTGACTGATGTACAGGCTGCGAGCCACAGGCCACAGCCGAGTGTGCTCGCGGTGGTGAGAAACTGGCGTCGGGTCTGTCGGGACATGAAATCTCCGGAGCGTGTACTGGCAGAGCGTGGACGGCCCACCAGAAACCCATCGGCCGATTGTCGGCGTCGTGCAGTCCGTGCCGGCTGCCTTTGGCGGCTGTACGTCGAAGCGGTGATCAAGGTCTCTGTTTACGCCTGCGTTCTGTGATCCGTGTTCGATGCCCGTTGCCGCGATAGACTGGGGTCATGGGTTCAGACGACACACAAGACGTGACGGCAGCTCGCGGGGCTTCCCCGGGCTCTACCGTCGGTGACGCAAGCAGCAATCCGTCGGCGCCCATGCGGCAGCGCTCGCGCAGCATCTACCTGTTGCCGAATCTGTTCACCACCAGTGCAATGCTCGCCGGGTTCTACGCGATCGTCATGGCACATGCCGGTGAGTACCGCACCGCGGGCATGGCGATCGTTGCTGCCGCGGTACTCGATGGCTTCGACGGTCGGGTCGCACGCATGACCAATACCTCGACGCCGTTTGGGGCCGAGTACGACAGCATGTCTGACATGGTGTCCTTTGGCATGGCTCCAGCCTACCTGGCCTACGTGTGGTCGCTCTCCAGCCTGGATCAGGCGGATTGGGGGCAGCTCGGCTGGGTTATCGCCTTCGTATTCACCGCCTGCTGTGGTCTGCGACTGGCGCGCTTCAATGTGGCCGTCGGTACTGCCGACAAGCGCTTTTTTCAAGGGCTCGCCTGCCCGACCGCCGGCGTCGTGCTTGCCACGCTCGTGTGGGTGTGCGAGGACCTCGATATCGCTGGAACCAGTATCGTGCCGCTGGTATTGCCCGTCACTTGTACGCTCGGGCTGCTGATGGTCAGCAACTTCGCGTACTACAGTTTCAAGGACATCGGCCAGCGCAAGAGCGTGCCATTCGCCGTGCTTATTGCGCTGGTGCTGGTGTTGCTCACCACGGCAATAGACCCCGCCAAGATGATTCTGGTGCTTGGTGTGTTGTATGCCGCGTCGGGGCCGGCCTGGTCCGGTTGGAGTCGTTGGCGCAAGCACACCCGGGGAGATCCTCGTGGCTGAACTCGGTCGACTCGAAGCCGCTACCCGGTTCTCTGCAGCACAGCTCCAGGTGATGTCTGCGATGGGTCTCGTGCCGTGGATCCAGCGTGGCATTACGGCCTCCGAGGGAGTACCTGTCGGCGCGCCTTCTTCGCCGGTGGTGGCAGCGGTCACGCCGGTCAGTAAGCGGCCCGTAGTCGTGGAGCCATTGGATCTGATGGCGCGACCGGTGCAGATGCTGAAGCCTGCGTCGGGCCTTGCACGGGTGCTCGTGCTCGTGGACCGTGTGTCTGACAGTGAGGTGGGGTCGGCCTGGGGGGTAGATCAAGCTCGATTGCTGTCTCTGATGCTTCAATCGATCCACGTGCGGGACGACGAATACGCACTCGCCACACTGGCGGGACGCGCGGATACAATCGGGGCAGGCCGTACCGTGCGGGACCTCGTTGAGCCCGGGCTTGCTGCGGTGTTGTTGTTGTCCCACGACATCGAACCTCGACAGCCTGTCGATGAATGCCGTTCGGTGCTGGCGGCCAATGGACGCGAGCTCGCCGGCTTTCAGGTACACCACCCTGATATCCTGTTGCAGCAGCCCGCCGAAAAGCGACTGGCATGGGAGACGCTCAAGCAACTGCGCGTGGTCCTGGGTGGCGTAGCCGCGACGCCATCTGCCCGCCAGTAACGCTTGTCCGTCCAACTCGAATCACCCCCGTAGCATGAGCGCGCGCCCCGAGTCAGGTCTTGCGGAGTTCTCGCCGGTCCGGATCGCCGATGTCGAGAGCATTGGCGTCGTCGAGCGACGCAACTACGAGTTCCCATGGACTGATGGGATCTTCCGGGACTGTGTGCGTGCGGGCTATGTGTGTGAACAGGTACGTGTCGACGGGGCCTTGTGTGGCTACGGCATACTGCAAGTCGCCGCCGACGAAGCGCATGTCCTCAACCTCTGCATCGACCGCGAACGTCAGCGCCGTGGCCTGGGTCGCGCGATGCTCGAGCACCTCACCACGATCGCGGTGAATGCTGGCGCACGAACCCTGTTCCTCGAAGTGCGGCCGTCCAACCCGCGCGCCTTCGAGATGTATCTGGCGGCAGGCTTCAACGAGGTCGGTGTGCGTCCCGGCTACTACGACAGTCACCGGGGGCGTGAAGATGCGATCGTGATGGCGCGTGCAATCCACTCGTGATCGAATCTGCCCCGTATACTGCTCGCGCTTCCTCCCACGCAGCCCCAGATGGAACCCGACAACGAGATCGCGCGCCGTCGCACCTTCGCGATCATTTCGCATCCGGATGCCGGCAAAACCACGCTGACTGAAAAGCTGCTGTTGTTCGGTGGTGCCATTCAGCTCGCCGGTACCGTCAAGGGCCGCAAGGCTGCGCGGCACGCCACCTCCGACTGGATGGCGATGGAGCAGGAACGAGGCATCTCCGTGACGTCCTCGGTCATGCAGTTCCCGTATCGCGATCGCATCGTGAACCTTCTGGATACACCGGGCCACGAGGATTTTTCCGAAGACACCTACCGCACGCTCACCGCTGTTGACTCGGCCCTGATGGTCATCGATGTGGCCAAGGGCGTGGAGGAGCGCACCGAAAAGCTGATGGATGTCTGTCGCCTGCGCACCACGCCGGTCATGACCTTCATCAACAAGCTTGACCGCGAGGGTCGCGACCCGATCGAACTGATGGATGAGGTCGAGCGCATGCTGAATATCCGGTGTGCGCCAGTCACCTGGCCAATTGGCATGGGCAAACGCTTCAAGGGCGTGTACCACCTGCACGATGGCACGGTGCACTTCTATTCACCGACTCATGGTGGGCGTATTCAGGAAGGCGAGACCGTTCAGGGGTTGGATAACCCCAAACTCGACGAGATTCTCGGTGACATGGCGGTTGAGCTGCGCGAGGAAATCGAGCTGGTTCAAGGTGCCTGTCATCCCTTCGATGTGGACGAGTACCTTGCCGGAGATCTCACGCCCGTGTATTTCGGATCGGCGATCAACAACTTCGGTGTGTCAGAACTACTGGATGGCTTTGTGCAGTACGCGCCGCCTCCGCAGGCACGGCCCACCGTGACACGAGAAGTGAATCCGGAGGAAGAACGCTTTACCGGATTTGCGTTCAAGATCCAGGCGAACATGGACCCGCAGCACCGTGATCGCGTGGCCTTCGTTCGCATTTGCTCGGGCAAGTACCAGAAAGGCATGAAGGCAAGGCATGTGCGGCTCGACAAGGACATCCGTTTTGCGGACGCCTTGACCTTTCTGGCGAGTGATCGTGGGCATGTCGAAGAAGCCTTTGCAGGCGACATCATCGGCCTGCACAATCACGGCACCATCCGTATTGGCGACACCTTCACGGTAGGCGAGAATCTCGCGTTCACCGGTATCCCGAACTTTGCGCCGGAGCTGTTTCGTCGTGCCGTGCTCAAGGATCCCTTGAAGATGAAAGCGTTGCAGAAAGGTCTTTCTCAGCTGTGTGAGGAGGGTGCAACGCAGTTGTTCAAGCCGATGATTTCCAACGACCTGATTCTGGGCGCCGTGGGCATTCTGCAGTTTGAAGTCGTCGCGCAACGCTTGCGTGATGAGTACAAGGTGGAGTGCCAGTTCGAAACCGTGAACGTTCAGCAGGCACGCTGGATTCGGTGTGGTGATGAAAAAATGCTCGCCGACTTCCGAAAGAAGCTGGACGTGCATCTGTCCATCGACCACGCCGATGAGCTCGTGTATCTCGCACCTACTCGTGTCAACCTGCAGATGAGTCAGGAGCGATGGCCGGATGTCGAGTTTCTTGCAACGCGCGAGCAGGTATTCAACTGAATCCGAGTGTTACCCAACACGGTGTGTCACTCGCGCCATTGTCGACAACATGTTGTCGCCTCTGTCGCCGGCTCAGCAGTCGCGCCTTGCTGGTAGTAGAGTTGTCCACGTAAGGCCACCGTGCGAGACTTCCCGATAGCGGTTGCTCGCTAATTCCATGGAACAGGTCCCGGAGATGAACATGAAACTTCGTCAAACACTAGTTGGTCCCGTGCTGGTCGCGGCAGTCGCACTCGGCGCAAGCCTGCCTGCATCGGCTGATATCAACGGTTTCCTGAATGGACGCCCCTCCGACCCGGGCGGCTTGCCTCCGCTATCAATCGAGGTAGGTATTCAGGATCTCGGTTTTGCCCGTTCAATTGGCGCAAGAATCAACTTCCCTGTCGGTGGCAACATCACCGGTTTTGCCAACCTCGCGACCATCGACTACGACTTCAGCGACGTCGATGGCTTTTCTGTTGGTGGGGGCGCGTTCATTCACCTGCCCAACCAGCGCATCTCGGACGCGATCGATATCGCCATGAAGCCGACGCTCAACTACTTCACGGTAGAAGGGACGTTCTTCGAGCGTGACATCATCACGGCGGGTTTCGAGTTCGCGGTCAGCGGCAAGGAGCCCATCGCAAGCACCTCTCTGAACTGGTTCGCCAATGCGGGTATCGCCGTGCTCATCAATGACGGGACTGGCAACGACGACACGGACTTCGAGCCGATCATCGGTGGTGGCCTCTACATGCCGCTCGGCCCCGGCCAGTTCTATTTCGGCGCGGAACTCTTCGACGGTGATTTCGATCCTGGCGTGGGCTACCGCTTCTTCCTGTAAAGCCGTTCCGCACCCTCGCCTGACGGGCTGGCCGCTGCTACAGTGGCCTGCCACGTCAAGGCTTCAGTTTCATGACCATCAAGACCGACGTCGTCATCATCGGCGCCGGGCCAACCGGCCTGTTTCAGGTGTTCGAGCTCGGACTGCAGGGTATCAAGGCGCATGTTGTGGATGCGTTGCCGCAGACCGGCGGCCAGTGCACCGAGCTCTACCCGGACAAGCCCATATTCGACATCCCGGCTGTTCCAGAGTGCACCGGGCAGCAACTCATCGACAATCTGGAGCGGCAGATCGCGCCGTTCAGCCCCACAGTGCACCTCGACCAGACCGTCGAGTCACTGGAAAAACGGGGTGATCTGGATTTCCTGCTGACAACCTCCGCCGGTACCGAGATTGAGTGCCGGTCGGTCGTCATTGCGGCGGGCGCGGGTTCGTTCACGCCGGTGCGCGTACGGCTCGAAGGCATCGAGCAGTTCGAGGGTGACCAGCTCTTGTACCGCGTGCGAGATCCGTCACGGCACGTCGGTCGGGACATCGTGATTCTCGGCGGCGGCGACTCCGCCCTCGATTGGGCGCTGCAACTGGCCGACACGGCGAAGAGTCTGACCGTCGTCAATCGCACCGAGCGATTTCGCGCAGCCGAAGCCTCGGTTACCAAGCTGCAGTCACTGGCCGATGCCGGCAAGGCAAGGATCATGTACGGGCGGGCCAGTGCCTTCAGCAGTGACGACGCCGGGCGCCTGACGCACCTGTCGATTGCGCCTCGCGACGACGAGGAGAATATCGTCGACCTGCCGGTGGATGACTTGCTGGTGTTCTTCGGCCTGTCGCCCAAGCTCGGCCCGATCGAGAACTGGGAGCTCGAGCTGGAACGCAAGCTCATCTCGATCGATCAGTCTACCTTCGAGACCTCGGTACCTGGCATCTATGCCATCGGTGACATCAACACCTATCCCGGCAAGAAGAAGCTGATCCTGTCGGGATTTCATGAGGCTGCGCTCGCCGCCTTTGCGATAAAGCAACGGTTTGAACCGGACAAGAAGGTCAATCTGCAATACACCACGACCAGTCCCGCCATGCACGAGCGCCTCGGCGTAACCGGTTGATACGGCGCGACAGGTGAAGCTTCAACAACTGCGCTGTATCGTTGCCATGGTGCGCCACCGCCTCAACGTGTCCGAGACCGCATTGGCGCTGCATACCTCGCAGCCCGGCGTCAGCAAGCAGATTCGCCAGCTCGAAGACGAGCTCGGTGTCGACCTGTTCGAGCGAGCGGGGCGCCAGATCACCACCGTCACTCCGGCAGGGGAGGACGTCATCCGTATCGCCGAGCGGGTGCTTGCCGGTTGCGAGGATATTCGCGACGCTGGCCGCCAGCATGCAGATCCGCATGCCGGTGAGTTACGACTTGCGACCACGCACACGCAGGCGCGCTATGTGCTGCCGCCCATCATTGAAGCGTTCGGGCAAGCCTGGCCACGAGTCAACCTGCATCTGCACCAGGGTACTCCGGAGCAGATGGCAGCGATGGTGCAATCCGGTGAGGTGGATTTCGTGATCGCGACCGAAGGTCTGCATCACTACCAGGGCCTCGTGATGATGCCGTGTTCTCGTTGGCACCGCGCGGTGATCGTGCCCAGGGGACATACCTTGTTCAAGATGGACCGACTCGACGGTCTCAGCCTGGAGGCACTCGCTAACTTTCCGTTGGTCACCTACACCTTCGGCTTCAGTGAACGCTCCACGCTGGATCAAGCCTTTCAGGCAGCAGGACTTGAGCCCAAGGTCGTGCTGACCGCTGTCGATGCTGATGTCATCAAGACCTACGTACGCACGGGTCTTGGCGTCGGACTGATTGCCCGGATGGCGTTCGAGGCTGCCGACCAGCCGGAACTGATTGCGCTGGACGCCTCGCACCTCTTTGCACCCAGCACCACACATATGGGCATGCGGCCGCGACGCAGCTTGCGCCCCTTCATGTACGACTTTATCGAACGATTTGCAGCGCACCTGACGCGCGAACGCATTGACGACGCTCTCGCTGCATCGTCAGCGCGCGAGCGTGAAGCGGTGTTTGCAAACGTCGAGTTGCCGGTGTACTGAGCACGAGCGCATGACAGCAGAAGCCATTCATCCCGGCATCGCCCCGGGCTCGCTTGATCAGCCGCTTGCAGAACTTGCCGGGATAAGCAAGGCGTATCCCGGCGTGCTGGCAAACGATGCCATCGATCTTGTTGTCGAGCCAGGCAGGATTCACGCGCTGCTCGGTGAGAACGGGGCAGGCAAGAGCACGCTGGTCAAGATTCTCTATGGATTGTTGAGCGCCGATAGCGGAACGCTGCGGTGGCAAGGTGCGGATGTCACCATTGACTCACCCAATACTGCTCGTCGCCTGGGTATCGCGATGGTGTTCCAGCACTTCTCCTTGTTCGACAGCCTGACCGTGCTGGAGAACATCGCTCTCGGTATGGGCGTCGATGCCGACACCGACCTCGCCACACGCATAGAAGACGTCTCCACCCGATACGGATTGCCTCTGGATGCGTCGCGGTCGGTATTCGAGCTATCTGTCGGGGAGCGACAGCGCATCGAGATCGTGCGTTGCCTGTTGCAGGATCCAAAACTGCTGGTCATGGACGAGCCGACATCGGTGCTGACACCGGCAGAGGTGGAGCAGCTGTTCGTGACCTTGCGACGCCTTGCATCCGAGGGTGTCGCCATCCTGTACATCAGCCACAAGCTCGAGGAGATTCGCGTCTTGTGCGATACCGCGACCATCCTTCGGAGCGGTCGGGTGGTGGCCACTGCCTCACCGGCAGATGAGTCCGCCGCTTCGCTTGCCACGCTGATGATGGGGGAGAACGCGCCGAACGGCTCAAGCCTCGCGGTGTCCGCACCGTCATCTCAAGGCAGGTCATCGCTGTTGCGGGTCAACGATCTGGAGGTGCCTGCCAGCAGTAGTGACGCCCAGTCCCTATCGGGCATTACCCTCAGCTTGGTCGCTGGCACGATCACCGGCATTGCGGGGGTCGCAGGCAATGGTCAGGACGAACTGCTTGCGGTGCTCACCGGAGAACTCACGCTATCGGGTCTCGGCAAGATCCGCATGGGCGACACCGATGTCGGTGAGCTGGGCGTCGCGCAGCGTCGGCGCTTGGGCCTGTCTGCCGTGCCGGAAGAACGACTGGGTCATGGTGCGGTGCCCAATATGTCGCTCAGCGAAAACGCTGCCCTGACCGGCTTTACACGACGTGGTCTGGCGCGAGGCGGGTGGCTGCGCACAGGTGCCGCGCGTCACTTCGCCCAGGAAATCATCGACCGATTCGATGTGCGATGCGACGGGCCACAGAGTCTCGCCGGCAGTCTCTCCGGCGGCAATCTGCAGAAATTCGTGGTGGGTCGCGAGGTGCTGCAAGCGCCTTCCGTACTGGTCGTTTCGCAGCCGACATGGGGGGTCGACGCTGGTGCTGCCGCAGCCATTCATGCAGCGTTGCGCGAGCTGGCCAACACGGGCTCGGCGGTGTTGGTCATCTCGCAGGATCTCGATGAACTGATGCAACTCACCGACTGGCTCGGCGCCTTGTGTGCGGGCCGCTTGTCCCGCTTCTACCCGACGGCCTCGCTCGACGTCCAGCAGGTCGGTTTGTTGATGGGCGGTGCGAATGCACTCGAAGGCATGGAGTCCCGCGCATGAGCGTGATCCTCGAACGTCGGCCCACTCCATCCGGATTAATGGGGTGGTTGGCTCCGGTGTTGGCTCTGGTCATGACCGTAGCAGCTAGCGTGTTGTTGTTTTTGCTGCTCGGATTACCTGCGGGCGCTGCCTTGCACGCCTTTTTCATCGAGCCGGTGAGTTCTCGCTACGGCCTTGCCGAGTTGGCGGTCAAGGCCGCGCCGCTGATCATGATCGGTGTAGCCTTGTCGATCGGTTTTCGCGCACAGGTGTTCAACATCGGTGCCGAAGGACAGTTGATTCTGGGAGGTATCGCTGGCGGTGCGGTTGCCTTGGCCTTGTACCCGGTCAACGGATGGTTCGTGTTGCCATTGATGGCATTGGCAGGCATTGCGGGAGGCATGGGCTGGGCTGCCATTCCCGCGCTTCTCAAAACTCGTTTTGGCGCCAACGAGATCCTGACCAGTCTGATGCTGACCTACGTCGCTGTGCTGTTGTTGTCGTACATGGTGACCGGTCCGTTGCGTGATCCGGACGGATTCAACTTCCCCGAGTCTCGCTTGTTTCAGTCGTCCGCATTGCTCCCACGTATTCTATCGGGGACGCGCTTGCATATCGGTTTTCCGATAGCCATTGCCATTGCACTGATCGGCTGGGTGTTCCTGTCGCGCACCTTGCTGGGCTTTGCCTTGCGCATAAATGGCGAGGCGCCACGCGCTGCGCGGTTCGCCGGCTTCAATTCGGGTCGATTGGTATGGGTGGCCCTGTTGATCGGGGGTGGCGTGTCGGGGCTTGCCGGTTTGTTCGAGGTGGCAGGTCCCATCGGACAGCTGTTGCCGAACATTTCACCGGGCTATGGCTTCACCGCCATTATCGTCGCCTTCCTCGGTCGCTTGCATCCGGTCGGTGTCGTGTTTGCAGGGTTGGTGATGGCCTTGTCATACCTCGGTGGGGAAGCCGCGCAAATCACCATGAATCTGCCTGTTGCGGTGACTGGCGTTTTTCAGGGCATGTTGCTGTTCTTCCTGCTCGCCGCTGATGTACTGATCAACTACCGACTGCGTTGGTCCGGCAAGACGCGTTCTATCACGAGTAGCCAGCCATGAGTGATGCACTGATTCTTTCGATTCTCACCATCGTGACTGCATCCACGCCGCTGGTGTTTGCTGGCATCGGCGAGTTGGTGGTCGAGCGGTCCGGTGTGTTGAACCTCGGTGTCGAGGGCATGATTCTGGTGGGGGCAGTCAGTGGCTTTGCTTTGGCCAACCTGTCCGGGAGTGCAACGATAGGTGTGGTGGGTGCGTGTGTAGCCGGCGCTGTGCTTGCCTCACTGTTTGCGTTTCTCACGCTCAACCTCAAGAGCTCTCAGGTAGCTACCGGGCTTGCGTTGACGATCTTTGGTGCCGGCGTGTCAGCGCTGATGGGGCAGTCCTACGTCGGTATTGCTGTCGGTGGGCTGCCCAAGATGAACATGCCCGGTCTCACCGATCTGCCGGTGATCGGGCCCTTGCTGTTCGGTCACGACGCCTTGGTATACCTCTCGTTTGCACTGGTAGCCTCAGTCACCTGGTTTCTTCGACGTAGCCGGGCCGGACTGGTACTGCGCGCGGTCGGGGATTCACATGATTCGGCCCACGCGCTCGGTTATCGGGTAATCCGGGTGCGATGGGGAGCCATCCTGTTCGGCGGGGCCTGCTCGGGGCTTGCGGGGGCGTATCTGTCGCTCGCCTACACGCCGATGTGGGCGGAAAACATGAGTGCCGGGCGCGGTTGGATCGCGCTGGCACTGGTGGTGTTTGCCGTGTGGCAGCCGGGGCGATTGCTGCTGGGCGCGTACATATTCGGCGGCATCAGCATCCTGCAGTTGCACATTCAGGCCCTCGGCTTGAGCGTTCCGTCGCAGCTGATGTCGATGTTACCCTACGTCGTGACCATCATCGTGCTGGTGGTGATTTCGCGGGATTCTGCGCGTATCCGCAGGAATGCGCCCGCCAGCATCGGCAAACCGTTTCACCCGACGGCATGACGCCACCCGGTCCACCATCTGCCCGAATATTCAAGGCTCAACTCAGGAAACCGAGATTCATCATGTTATCTCCTCTCGTCAAGACCACGCGACGCGCGGTGCTCGGCCTTGCCAGTGCGGTAGCACTGGGTGCGCTTTCATCCGTTGCCTTCGCCGCCGATCCGGTCAAGGTCGGATTCGTCTACGTCGGCCCGATCAGCGATCACGGCTGGACCTACCGTCATGACGTCGGCCGTCTCGCCATTGAAGAGGCCTTCGGCGATGCAGTCGAAACCACGTACGTGGAGAGCGTTCCCGAAGGCGCCGACGCGGAACGTGTGATACGTAATCTCGCTTCCAGCGGCCATGATCTGATCTTCACTACCTCGTTCGGCTACATGAACCCGACCATCAAGGTGGCAAGGGATTTCCCCGACGTGAAGTTCGAGCATGCGACCGGTTACCAGCGGGCTGATAACGTATCGACGTATTCGGCGCGCTTCTATGAGGGCCGGGCCGTGCTGGGCACCATGGCCGGCATGATGACCGAGTCAAACGTCATCGGATATATCGCCTCGTTTCCGATTCCGGAAGTCGTACGCGGTATCAATGCATTCACGATTGCCATGCGCAAGGTCAACCCGGATGCCGAGGTCAAGGTCGTCTGGGTGAATACCTGGTACGACCCGGGCAAGGAGGCTGATGCTGCGAAAACCCTGATCGATCAAGGTGCGGACATCATCACTCAGCACACCGATTCACCGGCTCCCCTGCAGGTGGCTCAAGAGCGTGGTGTACTCGGGTTTGGACAAGCATCTGACATGCAGAGCTTCGCACCGGAAGCCCAGCTCACCTCCATCATCGACGACTGGAACCCCTACTACGTCGCACGCGTGCAAGCCGTGATGGACGGTAGCTGGGAATCCCAGGACACCTGGACCGGCATCGACGACGGCATGGTTGGCTTCCCCGGCTATGGCCCGGCCGTCAGTGAAGATGTACAAGCCGCAGCAGAGACGGTCAAGGAGAGCATCGTTGCCGGCACCTTGCACCCCTTCGCTGGGCCCATCGTCAATCAGGCCGGAGAAGTCGTGGTCGAAGAGGGTGAGACTCTCGACGACAAGGCGCTGCTCGGCATGAACTACTACGTGGAAGGCGTGCAGGGCAGCCTGCCCAAGTAAGTACGCGTCTGCTTGCCGGAGGTCGCCCCATCTGACGAGGGCGGCCTCCCTGCGCCACGCTCGGTGTCTATCAGCCCAGATCGAAGCTCGACCAGACCGGACAGTGATCCGAAGGCGTCTCCATGGCGCGCACTTCATAGTCGATACCAGAGTCGATCAAGCGGCTCGTCAAGGTGCTGGTTGTCAGCAGGTGATCGATACGCAGTCCGCGTTTGGGTTCTCGGTCAAAGCCCTTGCTCCGATAGTCGAACCAACTGAAGAACTCGGCAGAATCCGGGTACTTCACGCGGTAGGTGTCGTCAAGTCCCCAGTCGACAAGTCGTTGAAACCACTCGCGCTCCTCGGGCAGAAAGCTGGTAGCGCCCGAGCGTAACCAGCGCTTGCGGTTGTCATCGCCAATACCGATATCCGCGTCCACCGGCGCGATGTTGAAGTCTCCCATCACGATGAGCGGGTCCGCGGTATTGCACTCGGCGTCGAGCAAGGACATCAGGTCTGCGTAGAAGCGTTGCTTGGCGGGGAACTTGACGGGGTGATCGCGGCTTTCCCCTTGCGGAAAGTAACCGTTGATGACGCGCACGCGCGTGCCGTTGGATGCGCTCACCGTGCCGCGAATCAATCGCTTTTGTGCGTCCTCGGCATCCCCCGGATAGCCCATCGCCACATCTTCTGCTGGTGTGCGTGTCAGCAAGGCCACGCCGTAGTGGGTCTTTTGTCCGGTGTACGCGGAGTGGTAGCCAAGTTCTTTCAGCGCCTCTTCCGGGTAGTCCTCGTCGGTAACCTTGGTTTCCTGCAAGCCGATCACATCGGGTGCATGTCGTTCGGTCACCGCCGCGATCTGATGCAAGCGCTTGCGCAAGCTATTGACGTTGAAAGACATCGCAGTGAAAGACGTTACAGTCATGGTCTTGCTCGTTGACGATCAGTTGTTGAAGAGCACGCGGATGGACACCGGCCGTGCGAGGCTGGTTTCGAGTGCCTGGAGGCGGCGGTCGCGCAAGTCGTCGAGTTCGGCAAGCTCGCGCTGATCCACCGACGGGTTGACCTCGGCCAGACTCGACAAGCGCCCGTGGGTGTCCGCGTGCTCGGCCTGAATTGCCTGACGTGCCTCATCGACGAGTGCGGGTAATGCTGCCTCGGCCAACTCGGCGGTCTTGTCCACGAGCTTCTCAAGCGCTGCACGATTGCGCCTGGTTACCTGGCGCAGCTGATTGCGGTCGTATTTCACGCGTATCGAGTCGATCTCGATAGTGTTGAATTGCTCGGTCCAGTCAGCGTTGTCGAGCCCTATTTGCCAGGATTGCACGCGCGCGGGCAGGAAGCGCTCCAGGCCAAGCGAGGGTGGGGCGATGCATTCGAGGGCGTAGCTGCCATCGACTACCGCAAGCCCGGGCGTCAGTTCCAGTGAGCGGATCACCTGGCAGTCTGCCTGACCGAAACCCTCATCGAGAATCAAGTCCATCGAGTCGTTCACCATCGGGTGATCCCAGGTCAGAAACACGAGATCCTCGCGTTCGAGCGCGACTGAGCGGGTGAACGTGACCGACAGGCCTTCAGCCGGCAGGTGCGGAAAACTCTCGAGCTGCATGTTGTCCGATGGGGCGAGTATCCAGTAGTCGCCGGCCTGCTCGGAGACCTCGACGCCGAAGCGATCAAAGATGTTCGACATGAAATCCTCGAGGCTGAAATCGCGGTCTGCACGTGAGAAGGCATCGAGGTGTTCCTGAATACGCTCAGGGCGATTGGAATTGAGCTCGAGCAAGCGGTCACGCCCTTGTTCGAGTTCGGTGGCGAAGCGCTTGGACAGCTGTTGGCTCTCGTCGATGATGTCGCTCATGGCAGTGCCGGAGTCGAGCGCCTTGAGCAGTGATTCACCGAGTGCATCTCGTACGGCGTTGCCGGTGCGACACAGCGATTCAAAGGCATTCAGCCCCTCGTGGTACCACTGGGCAAGTCGTGCGTCGCGACTGTCTGGCATGACGGGTACATGAATCTGTACATCCTGTTGCTGTCCGATACGGTCCAGTCGACCAATACGCTGCTCCAGCACATCGGGGGACTCGGGGAGTTCCACGGTGACCAGTGTGTGCAGAAACTGGAAGTTGCGTCCTTCACTACCGATCTCCGAACAGAGCAGCAACCGGCAGCTGTCTTCCGGGTCTGAGAACCAGGCGGCCGCGCGGTCGCGTTCCACGATGGACATGCCTTCATGAAATTGCGCGGTATCGATGCCGAGCAAGCGCAGCTCCTCCGCCACCTCTTGTACGGTCTCGCGGCGCGATGCTATGAACAGGATCTTCTCCGGATGCCGCTCTGAGAGGAAGTCCTTGAGCCAGGCCGCCATGCCGTTCGGGCTGTCGTCGTCGAGCAGTTCGGGCAGATAATGGCGTGTCGGGAAGCCGGGCACCGCGCGGCGCGTGTTGCGAAACAGGAGTCGACCGGTGCCGTGGCGGTCCACCAGGTCCTGCACCAGCGTGCCGGGCAAGTCGCTGGCGGATAACGCTGCGTCAGATCCGAGCGTCTTGCGCTCCGTCTCTGTGAAGCTGCGCGACAGTACACGCTCAAGCTCTGCGATGCCGTCGGCGTCCAGCGCCTGTGCATCGTCCAG
The DNA here is from genome assembly GCA_938006335.1 of uncultured Granulosicoccaceae bacterium. Lineage (GTDB taxonomy): Bacteria > Pseudomonadota > Gammaproteobacteria > Granulosicoccales > Granulosicoccaceae > Granulosicoccus. Next base: position 45,480 of record CALLMF010000002.1, read on the forward strand.
TTGGCTGGCGATGGTCGCGACCTGCTGGAATTGGCCTTCTTCAGCGGCAAAGCGTGCCTCGTCGTTAAAGCGTGCGGGGTCAAGCAGACGCAAGCGCGCGAAGTGCCCGCTCTTGCCGAGTTGCTCGGGCGTTGCCGTCAGTAGCAGTACCGAGGGTACAACGGCGGCGAGCGCTGCAACGACGTCGTAGGTTTCACCTTCGAGATGATGCGCTTCATCGACAACCATCATGTCGAAGCCGGCCGCCACTGCAGCATCACCGATATCGAGCCCGGCAGCATCATCGATCAAGGTGTCCGTTGACAGCAATACCAGCTGCTCGGCAAGGAAGGGATTGCCGTCGGGAGCAGATTCGGCCGCTGCCTCAAAGCGTTCTTCGTCGTAGAGTGCGAAGCGCAGATTGAACTTGCGCAGCATCTCCACAAGCCATTGGTGCAGTAGCGGTGATGGCACGGCGATCAGCACACGCGAGATCTCGCGCCGCACCAGCTTGGCGTGAAGGATCAAACCCGCCTCGATGGTCTTGCCAAGCCCCACTTCGTCGGCGAGGAGCAAACGCGGCGCAGGACGTGAAAGCGCCTCGACTGCAACGTGTATCTGATGAGGCAGTACCGCGACACGTGCGCCTTCCAGGCCTCTGATCGGCGAGCGGGCGATTCTGTCCCGGTGTTCGAATACCTGACGCCTCAGTTGGAACCAGCGGTTGCCATCAATCAGGCCGGCAAACAGGCGATCACGCGGTGTGCGAAAACGCAGGAAGTTATCCAGGTCGCCTTCGTCCAGGGCGGTGAGTTCACCGGTATCGCCACGGGTGCCGAAGTAGGTGATGACGCCATCCTCGGTATCCAGTGAGGAGATGGTCATGTGCCATCCGGCATGGCTGGTGACGCTGTCGCCAACCGCAAAGGCAACGCGGGTCAGGGGAGCTGTCTCCTTGGCGTAACGACGAGTATCGCCGGTAGCCAGAAACACGATGGCGATCTGTCGGTGTTCTACCTCAAGAATGGTACCGAGGCCAAGGTCTGTTTCGGTGTCGCTGATCCAGCGTTGACCAACGGCAAAATCTTCCATCTGGGCGGGCATGTAAAAGGGGCAACTCTTGATAATTGTCGGATGGGGTGACAGACGTGATACATCTGCCTGATGGGGTCAGGCAGCGCCGTCGTACAACTGATGGGCGTGGCTGGCGATGATTTCGAGTCCGCGGATCACTTCAGCCTCCTCGCCGGCAAAGCTTACCCGCAAGCACTCGTGTCGATGCTGCCACGGTTGTGCAGGGTCGTCCTCAAGTCCCGGGAAGAAGTGATGTCCGGACAGCACGACAACCCCGTCATCGTGCAGCTGCTGGTAAAACTCAGCGCTACTGATCGGCAGGTTCTCGAACCACAACCAAAGAAAGATCGCACCTTCGTGAACATGAGCGCGCACCGGCAGTGTGCCGAACAGTTCGTCGAACAGCTGCAGTGCGCGATCCGCGCGCGCGCGGTACCAGGGAAGCACGTGTTGCTCGCACAGCGCCTCGAGTTCGCCACTGGCAAGCAAGGGGGCTGTCATGCCTGGGGCGATACTGCCGGGCGCAAGATTCATCACCGCGTTCATCTCCGCAAGTGCCCGGATCACCTCGGCATCGGCGACAAGAATGCCGGTGCGAGCACCGGGTAATCCGACCTTCGACAAGCTCATCGACAGAATGACCTGTGGTGAGCGCGGTAACGTCGCGGGGACGTGGATGATGTTCGGGAAAGGTGCGCCGTAGGCGTTGTCGATGATCAGTGGAATATCGCGTGACTCCGCAAGTGCCACCAGGGCATCAATTTCTGCATCGGTGAGTACGTTGCCGGTCGGGTTGGTCGGCCGCGACACGCACAGTGCCGCGATGCGGTCGTGTTCTTCCAGACCCACGTCATCGCAGGTGCCCAGCCCGCTGAGCTCCAGGCCGTACTTGAAGCGTGAGCCCGGCAGCACATCGACCGTCGGGCGACGCGACACGAACAGATCATCACCAACGGCGAGGTCGCCGTAGCCGATGTATTCCGGTGCCATCGGCAACAGGACCCGATGGCGCAAGCCTTCAGCGCAAACGCTGCCACCGAAGAGATTGAACAGCTGCACAAACGCGTTCTGACTGCCATTGGTGAGCAAAACGTTCTCTGGGCGGATCGACAAGCCGTCTCTTTTTCCTATTCTTTCGCATAGGGCTTCAATGAATACGGGGTCGCCTTGGGGTGCGTCGTAGCGACCCAATGTGGCTTCGAAGCGGGCAGTGTCAGCGGCGAGTTCTGCAAGCGCTGTCCGGAAGCGGTCCATGACCGCTGGAATCAGTGCAGGGTTGCCGCCACCCAGCCTGCAGGCCGCGGTGCGCCCGGCTGGCAGCGACGGCAGCCGTGACAGATCCCGCATGAGCGAGCCGGTACCCGTGCCACTGGAAAACCGCGAGCCGAAATCGGAAAAACGCATGCCTGCACCGGGGCGCCAAGGGAGCGAATTGTAGCCGAAGCCGGCGGCAACTCCGCGACGCCAATCATTTGTCGCCTTGTGTTCGAACTGTGAACTCCTTATATTGTTGCTGTGGTTCGGATTTTTTTCCGATTCGCATCGAGGATCTGGAAGTTTCCGGGTCCGATCGTTCGGACGGTGTCGTTAGCTTTCAGGGCGCCAATGCTCGGGAAAACTCCATTGGGGTGGCCTCGGCAGGTAACCGGCTAGAGGATGTCCGTCTAAAACAGCAGTTTTTTCGATACAGGGTTATTGTTTTGAGTACTGGTACAGTCAAGTGGTTCGACGCGGCGAAGGGCTTCGGCTTCATCGCTCCGGAAGATGGTGGCAAGGACGTCTTCGTTCATCACACAGCCATCAACGGTGATGGGTACAAGACCCTCGATGAAGGTCAGAAGGTGACTTTCGACATCGAGCAGGGTCAGAAGGGTCCGGCAGCAGTCAACGTTACTGCAGCCTGAGGCACTTCCTCTTGGCCCGCGAGTATCCGGGTCGCGGTGAACCGGCGTTGACGGCTTGCCGATTTTAGTAACCGAAAGCCCCGCCTGTTGCGGGGCTTTCGCATTTTTGGGCAACCACGCCTAGACTTTCCGGATGCTAGTACTCGTACTCAATTGCGGATCGTCCAGCGTCAAATTCGCAGTCTTCGACCTCACTGCCGTGGAGCGTGGGGAGCGCGGCAGCGGGCAGGCACCTGCCGCACTGCTGGAAGGTCACCACGAGCGGCTGGACGTCTCCGGCCCGAGCGATCACGCCGCAGCCATCGCCAAGGTACTGGCCGAGGCCAATGAGGTCCTGCAGGGCAGGCCACTGGCCGCTGTTGGACACCGTGTCGTTCACGGCGGATCCGATTTCACCGCTCCTGTCCAAATCACGGAGACGGTGCTTGCCGCGATAGAAGCCGCAGCAATAGTCGCACCTTTGCATAACCCCTATGCGGTAGCTGCCATGCGTGCCGTCAGCAGCCTCGATCCGTCGTTACCGCAGATCGCAAGCTTCGACACCGCCTTCCACGCCGGCATGCCACGCCGAGCGACGACGTACGCGATCGATCAGGACGTGGCCAAGGCGCACGATATCCGTCGTCACGGTTTCCATGGGTTGTCACACGAGTACGTGAGTGGGGTGGCCGCACGGTTTCTGGAGCGTCCCTTATCCGATCTTCGCCTCGTGACATTACATCTTGGCAACGGCGCGAGCGCCTGCGCTGTCGAGTATGGCCGCTCCGCAGAGACCAGCATGGGTGCGACGCCACTGGAAGGATTGGTCATGGGCACGCGGTCCGGTGATGTCGATGCCGGCGCATTGCTTGCGCTGCTCCGGTCGGGTCTTGACGTCGACGAGCTGGACGACTTGCTCAATCGCCGCAGCGGTCTTGCTGGCTTGTCCGGCTTGTCCGGTGATCTGCGCGAGATCGAGACCGCAGCCGCCGATGGCGATGACCGTGCCCGGCTCGCGATCAACGTGTTTGCACACCGCGCACGCAAATACATCGGTGCCTATGCGGCTGCCATGGGTGGGCTGGACGCCATCGTGTTTACTGGAGGCATTGGCGAGAACAGCGCGACCATGCGCGCTCGTATCCTGCAACGACTCGAATTTCTCGGGGTACATCTGGATGTCGATCGCAATCGCGACGCGAGCTCACCGGGCGATGGCGAGTATCGGCGCATCAGCACCTCGCGCTCGCGTATCGATGTACTGGTTGTGCGCAGCAATGAGGAGCTGATGATTGCCCGCCACGTCGCGGCCTTGTTGAAACAGAGCTCGGTTGCAGCCGTCGAGGAGCCATTGACCATGCCCATCGCCGTGAGTGCCAGGCATTGTCATTTGACTGAAGCAACCTTCAAGGTGCTGTTTGGCGAGAATGCTACTCCTACCGAAGACAAGCCCTTGACTCAACCGGGTCAGTACGCGTGCAAGGAGCGCGTCAGTCTTGTGGGTCCGCGTGCCCGTATGGATGGAGTCCGAGTGCTTGGACCGCTACGTTCAGTGGATCAGATTGAAATCTCACGCACCGATGAGTTCCGACTGGGTGTTGATGCACCCGTGAGGGACTCGGGCCAGGTTGCCGGCTCCGCACCGATCACACTCGAAGGGCCGGCAGGCTCGGTGACGCTCCGCGAAGGGCTCATCTGCGCTCGTCGCCATGTACACATGCATCCCGATGATGCCGAGAGGTTTGGTGTCAGCGACCGCGACGAAGTTGCTGTAAGCATTGTTGGTGGCCCGCGTGATCTTGTCTTTGGCGACGTACTTGTCCGCGTCAAGGACAGTTACGCGCTGGAGATGCATATCGATACCGACGAAGCCAACGCGGCCGAAATCGGTCGGGGAGCGCGCGGCGGCCTGTCGACTCGGGACGTGGACGATACGCCCGGTGATGAAGCAACGAATCAGCAAATCCCGGTGCTGGAGCGCGTAGACGGCGTGCACGCACGGGTGAATGGCTTCAGCAAGCGCGCGTCATGAGCACCGCGATCGTCTGGATTCGGCAGGACATCCGTCTGGCCGACAACCCCGCTCTTGCCGCGGCGGTTCGGTCCGGTGCGCGAGTGGTTCCCATCTGGATCGATGAACCCACCGAGCGCGGCGCATCCGCTATCGGTGCGGCCGCTCGTGTGTGGCTGCATCACTCCTTGGGGCTGCTCAGCGACGCGCTTGCCGAGCGCGGTGTGCCGTTGCTGTTTGCGCAAGGTGACGCGCTGACTGTGCTTGAAAGACTCGTCAAGGCAACTGACGCCAGTGCCATTTACTGGAACCGCCGCTACGACCCGGAATCCATCCGCGTCGACAAGAACATCAAGGCACACTTCTCTGATCTCACGATCAGCTCATGCAAGGGCGCGTTGATATTCGAGCCCTGGGAAATCCTGAAAGGCGATGGGGACCCGTATCGCGTGTTTACTCCGTACTGGCGTCGCGTGGCGGCCCGGCTTGCCGAAGAAGGGCTTGCCAGACCGGTCGCTGTACCGCGTTCGATGCCAGAGTGGACACTGTCGGATACCGATGTTGCATCGAGCAAGGCACCACGCTTCGTGACCGATGTGAATGAGCTGGAGCTGTTGCCGTCACTGCCGTGGGCAGACACGATGATGGAAGGATGGCACGTTGGCGAAAAAGCGGCGCGAAAGCGCTTGAGTACCTTCATCTGCGGCGAAGCGGTGCAGGCCTATGACTCGGCGCGAGACTACCCTGCGGTAGACGCAACTTCCATGCTGTCGCCTGCCTTGCACCATGGCGAGCTCTCTCCCCGACACGTGGTGTCGAAGGTCATGGCGGGGCGCAGTGTGCACGAGCTCAACGATGATGAGACCACCTTCGTCAAGGAGGTGGTGTGGCGCGAGTTTGCCCACTCGATGCTGTACCACTTTCCCGACACCTTGGAACATCCATTGGACCGGCGCTTTGAACGCTTCGAGTGGGCCAAGGAACAAGACGAGCCCTTTGCGGCCTGGTGTGAGGGTCGAACCGGGGTGCCCATCGTCGATGCCGGCATGCGTCAGCTCTACCAGACCGGCTGGATGCATAACCGTGTGCGCATGATCGTGGCGTCCTATCTCGTCAAGAACCTGCTGATTCCGTGGCAACGGGGAGAGGCCTGGTTTCGCGACACGTTGGTGGACGCTGATGCTGCCAGCAATACCTTCGGTTGGCAGTGGGCAGCTGGCTGTGGCGCGGATGCAGCGCCGTTCTTCCGGGTATTCAACCCGGTGTTGCAAGGCGAAAAGTTCGACAAGGAAGGCGAGTACGTCAGGCATTGGGTGCCAGAGATCTCGGACCTGCCCAACAAATTCGTGCACAAGCCGTGGGAGTGCCCGAACGATCTGATGACCTCACTCGACGGTTACCCGTCGCCGTTGGTGGATCTCAAGGTCAGTCGTCAGCGAGCGCTCGACGCATTTGCCGCATTGAAAAGTACTTGAACCGGGCACCTGAGGTTTGCGGTGCTAGTCTTTACGCACACTGGATACGGATACGTGTGTCTTGCATCTTCATGACCGTACGACTGCTGCCCAGGCCCGCTTGAGTGGTGGTACATCATCAATCGGATCGGTAGACCTGACGCTGCGCCATGAGCGACGAAAAACCGGCGCACCTGCGTGGCTTCTGGGTCCGCTTGGTCTGCTTGCGTGGTTGCTTTGCGCCGACGCTCACGCCCAGACTTATACATTCCGTCCGTATGTGGAAGGCTTTGCGGCTGTCAGTGGCGTCAATGTCGGTGACCTTGAATATTTCCCGGCGTTTGGCGGCGTGTCGGCCGGGGCCTTCCTGCGACCGGGTATCGGTCTTGAGTTGCATGCCGAGGGCGAACTGCGTGCGGGTGACGACGACGACTTCGAGTTCGCCTACGAGAACGGCCTTGGTGCGTCGTTGCGTTTGCAATCGCCGCCGCAGCGCGGCATCTCCGGGTATGTGTTGCTCGGCTACGCACGGTTTTCGGTTCGTCAGGAACGCGAGAATGGGGCCGGCGCAGGTGCTCAACTGAGTGAAACCTTTGGAGGTCCAAGGGTCAGCATCGGCCTGGTGCAGCGCTTGGAGCGTTGGCCTCTGCTGTCGGTCAGTGCGGAATTTCGCAAGTACTACGTCGAGGACGGTATCGACATTGATTCCTTTGTGCTGGGACTACGGATGGGAAGGCGATGAAGGCTCTCACGACCTCCTTGTTGATCGCTCTTCCGCTGATGCTGGTCGGGTGTACCGGCGATGAGCGCCCGTTCGAAGAAGCCATTGAAGCGGCGGAAAACAACATTGCCAGTCTTGAAGTGACGGCATTGCCGGGTGTGCTGGAGCCACCGACGATCAGAGTGGGTGAGCGTATCCGCCTGACCGCTATCGCGTTCAACCCGGCCGGTGTCGATAGTGAGTTCGATACTGAAGATCGCAACTGGAGTGTCTCCGACACCAGTGTGGCAAGCATCGATCGCAATGGCATCCTGCTCGGACGTGCCGATGGCCAGGTGGACGTCAGTCTCGACTTCGGGGGCGTGAGCACGACCTCCCTCACCGTCAACGTCTCGAGTGCGGCGCTCGCGGGGGTGACATCGATCAACGGCCCCAGTGAGCTCGAGGCTTGCCAGGGAGCAGAGTATCTGGCGATCGGCACACTGTCGGACGGTAACGACGTGAACCTGCTTGATGTGGACTGGGCGCGCGAGCCAGTCGACAGCACAGAGCTCATCAGTCAGGCCGCAGACCAACCTGGGCGTATCGTCCTCGTTGCCAGCGAGCCTGGCCAAGTGATGCTCTCGGCTACGTCCGATGGATTCAGTCTATCGACTGAGTTCGAGGTGCTCGACAATCTCACGGATCTGTCGTTCCCTTCCGGCCTGCGCGCAGTGGACGAGGGCAGCACCATCGAGTTGTCGGCCATCGGTACCTACACGCGCGAAGACGCGGATACGTTAGTGGATGTCACTGAATTCGTTTCCTGGTCCGTGACTGACGGCACTGGAAGCGCCACCATTACCAATGGTCCTGTGGATCGAGGTGCGCTCACTGGAGTGGGTTCGGGAACGGTCAATGTCGAAGTGGTGTGCGGCGGATTCAGGGCATCGAACATCGTCCAGATCACATCGGATGACGACGATGATGACGATGGGCTTGCGTTTGCCAACGGCACGTCACTGACCGTTTCGCTGACGAGTGGTGGTACCCAGTTGGCCGTGTCCACCGGCAGCAGTTACGACCAGGATAACGATGTCAGCGATGATGTCACCTGGCAGTCTCTCGATACCAGCATCGTCTCCATCACCTCCGATGGCGTCATCTTCCCGATGTCTGCTGGCACGGTGACAATACTGGTTACTCTCGATGAGGAGTCAGCTACCTTGTCGGTAACCGTTGTCTAGTTGAGCAGGTTCATTCTTTACAATGCACGTTTGACCCATGAGCGTATTGCCAGCTATCACCGCCCTGGGGCGAGATCTGCAGACGACGGTCATCGGCCAGGAATACCTGGTCGAGAGGATGCTCATTGCCTTGCTCGTCGACGGACATCTCCTCGTGGAAGGAGCCCCGGGCCTTGCCAAGACCCGGGCTATCAAGGCTCTGGCGGAGCGTCTTGAAGTCGATTTCCAACGTATTCAGTTCACTCCGGATCTGCTGCCCGCGGATCTGACCGGTACCGAAGTCTATCGGCCGCAGGACGCCAGCTTCGTGTTTCAGTCCGGCCCCTTGTTCAATCACGTGGTACTTGCTGACGAGATCAATCGCGCGCCTGCCAAGGTCCAATCTGCCTTGCTTGAAGCCATGGCGGAGCAGCAGATCACCGTAGGTCAGGAAACCTACCGCCTGCCATCACCTTTCATGGTGATGGCAACGCAGAACCCCATCGAGCAGGAAGGTACCTATCCACTTCCAGAAGCGCAGCTCGACCGATTTCTGATGCACGTTCGTGTTGGCTACCCTGATATTTCCCGGGAAGCCGATATCCTGCGTCTGGTGCGTGAGGAAGCACGCACGGCGGCGATGGCGCTGGCACGCGATCCGGCGGGGTCTCAGCGACGGTCAACTGACAGCGCGGTATCGCATGGACGGTTGGAGCTGGACACCTTGTTTGCAGCGCGTTGCGAAGTGCTCGATGTCCATCTTGCGGACAATGTGGAGGACTACATCGTGCGTCTGGTGGATGCCAGTCGTGACGCTGCACACCTTGATGCGTCGCTGAGTCGTTGGCTGGACTTCGGTGCCAGCCCACGCGGCACGCTCGCCCTGGACGCTGCTGGTCGAGCATGCGCATGGTTGGATGGGCGCGACTACGTCACCCCTGCTGATGTCCAGGCAGTGATTCACGATGTGTTACGTCATCGTCTTGTGTTGTCTTTCGAGGCAGAAGCAGACGGCGTCGGGCCGGATGCGGTCATCGATGCCTTGCTGGAACAGGTCGCGGTGCCGTGAGTGCGCCGCGATTCGCGTCGCCCGCCAGTACCTCGCTCGATGAGCTCGTGCAGTTGCGGAGCGAGGCGTCGGTGCTCCGTCGACGCAAGCGTTTTCGTCGTGACGCTCCCCGTAGCGGTGAGATTGCCTCGCGCCGTCTCGGACGAGGTCTTGACTTTGCCGAGCTGCGTGAATACCAGCCGGGTGATGACGTACGACTGATCGACTGGAAGGTAACCGCGCGTACCGGCCGACCACATACCAAGTTGTTCACCGAAGAGCGCGAGCGTCCGGTGTTCCTCGTGATCGATTTCCGATCGGCCATGCGATTCGGCACGCGCGGTTCCTACAAATCGGTGTTGGCGTCCCGTCTTGCCGCCATTGTTGGCTGGACGGCGGTTGCTGCGCGTGATCGCGTCGGCGGCGTGGTGTTTACCGACGACTGGCATGCCGATATCCGTGCACAAGGTGGCAGGCGTGGGCTGATGAATGTGTTTCAGAGCATCATGCACGGTCAGAATCGTGTTCCGAGAGAGTCGAGCATCACGCTTGCGGACACCCTGGAGCGCGTGGCGACGGTGGCGCATCCCGGAAGCGCGGTGCGTATCTTCAGTGATTTCTCTGGCTTCGATAGCCACTGTGCCCGCGCGCTTGGCGGTGCACTCGCTGTTCAGGATGTGGTGGGTGTGCACATCTCCGACCCGATCGACCAGGAGTTGCCGCGCGGGCGGTTACCGCTCGTGGCGAGGTCGGCGATGTCGCGAGACGGTCTTGGGCGCCGTTTCTTTGTTGGTACATCGACACATCAACGTGATCATGCCACGCGTTACCGGCGAGAGATGCAGGGGCTGTCCGTGAGTTTTTCACGCGGTCGGCACCGACTGGTCTCCGTGTCCACCGAAGATGCACTTCTCGACAATGCAGCTCTGGTAATTGGGGCGACGAGCTCTGCCATGGCCGTATCGACCGCGCTCATGGAACCTGACGGTGCGCACCGGTGAGTGACAGACAGCTCCCCGTCAGCGAGCTACCGGCGGACCCGGAAGCGCTGCTCTCGGCGCTTGAGGGACTGGAATATCCCGATACGGGTGTTTCACCCTGGGTGTATGTCATCGCACTTCTTGTGCTGGTGGCGGCGGTCGCGGTCGTCTTCGCACTGGTTTCCCTGTGGCGGCGCCGTCGGCAGCGACAAACGCTGCTCGCCTGGAAGCCGCAGGCCGATCGTGAACTTGCAGCATTGCGCGGTCGTGTCGATCAGAGCGAACAGGGTGGGGACATGCTGATCGAGCCCGGAGCCTGCGCACAACGGCTCTCGGAAGCCTCGGCGCTAGCGCGGCGCATCGCATTGGTGGCTGACTCTCGCAGCGATGTGGCGCCGTTGTCGGGTGGCGATTGGCTCAGGCACCTGGACCGTCTTACCGGTAGTGGTTCTCGATTCAGTGCGGGTACCGCGCGGGCGCTCGCGGATGCGCCGTACCAGCGGGCACCGCAATTTTCACGGGCGCAGTTGCACGAAATCATTGACGCCATACAGGCAGCAGCAAATGCTCATGCAAGACGTCAATCACGGTCTGCGGCGTTGCCTTCCTGATGCTGATTCCCGTTCCTGGCGAACTGGTGTGGGCCTGGCCATGGTGTGCGCTTGCATTGCCGTTGCCTTTGCTGGTGAGACTCTTTCTGCCTCCGCGCAGTGTTCAGGGTGGGCGTGCGTTACGGGTGCCGGATCTTTCGCGTTTCGGGATCGATGGCAAGGAGTCGTCCACGCCGGGTCTGGACCTGTTGTCGGTGTTGTTGCTGCTTGTCATGTGGTGCTGCCTCGTGGCAGCTGCTGCTCGCCCGCAAGCCTTGGGAAAACCATTGACCGTACCGCAGGAGGTCCGTGATCTTCTGCTTGCGATCGATATCTCCCCCAGCATGGAAACAGCGGACATAGTCGTTGGCGGCAGACGGACGACGCGCATCGCAGCGGTGCGCGAAGTGGCCCGCGTCTTTGTCGAGGGCCGTGGCGGCGATAGGGTGGGGCTGCTGCTGTTTGGCTCGCGTGCCTATGTGCAAACGCCCTTGACGACAGACCATGCGACGGTCCAGCACTTCATCGATGAAGCCGACACGCATCTTGCTGGAGACAGAACCGCGATTGGCGACGCGATCGGTTTGTCGGTCAAGCGTCTGCGCGACAGGCCAGAGCAATCCAGAGTACTGATCCTGCTCACTGATGGAAGAAACTCGGCCGGCAGTCTCTCCCCGATCGATGCTGCCGGGCTCGCAGCCGACAACAACATTCGAATACATACCATCGGTATTGGCGGTGACCGTGGTTCCTTGTTCGGGCGTTTGCGAGGTGGCGAGGAAATCGACGAAGTCACGCTCACCGAAGTGGCGGAACTTACGGGGGGGCTCTATTTTCGTGCACGCAATCGTAGTGATCTTGCAGCCATCTACGCGGAAATCGATCAACTGGAGCCGGTCGAGGACACCAGCGAGACGTGGCGACCTGTCAAGGAACTGCAAGCATGGCCTTTGGCGGTGGCGCTGCTGGCAAGTCTGCTCTGGGCGATCCGACGGAACGCCTTTGGTGGTGGCCTGTGATCGAGACTGCAGACGTGACCCTGACCGGTCTGCACTGGCTTCGCCCGCAGTGGCTCTGGGCGCTGCTAGTGCTTGCCACAGCCGCATTCCTCTGGTGGTACCGAGAATCACGCACCGTGTCTGTCTGGAATTCGGCCATCGATGAGGAGCTTCGACCCTATGTCCTCGAGGGCGAGAACTCCGGTTCGCGCCTGCTGGGGCTGATGTTTCTGTTGAGCGCGGCGCTGGCGGTCCTCATCCTGGCGGGCCCCGTGTTCGAGCAAGAACAGCGACCCGTGGTGGAGGCGCGTCGAGCGGAGGTGCTCGTGATTGATCTGACTCGGTCCATGTACGCCGATGATCTTGCGCCTGATCGCATCTCTCGAGCGCGCTTCAAGATTGCTGACCTGCTGAACCGTGCCGGTGACGATAGGATAGGGCTTGTCGCGTTTGCTGAACGTCCCTATGTCATCAGTCCCCTGACGGATGATGTTCAAACCTTGCTCTCCTTCCTGCCCTCACTTGAACCGGAGCTCATGCCCGCCCAGGGCAGTCGGCTTGATCTTGCGATTGACCTCGCCTGGCAACTGCTGGAGGGGGCTGGGGTCACGAGTGGCCACGTCGTGCTGGTGACCGATGCGTCGCCGAACGCTGCTGCTGTGCAGATGGCAGAGAGGGTCGCAAACGACGGTCACCGCTTGTCTGTACTGGCGGTGGGCACGCCCACCGGTGTGCCTCTCAAGGACGACGCTGGAGGGTTCGTCAACGATGCGCAAGGGCAGATCGTGATCCCGCAACTTGACCTGGCAGCTCTGAGTGAATTGGCCAGCGCAGGGGGCGGCGAAATGACCTCGATCACCAGCGATGACCAGGATGTCGAGACACTCGAGGGAGCACGACGCCGTGCTGCATTGCAGGGCAGCGAGGGCGAGACAACCGTGAGCAACGGCACTGCGACACAATGGATCGAGCGCGGCCCATGGCTGGTGCCTCTACTTGCGCTACTGTCCTTGTATCTGTTTCGTCGTGGGGTCGCCTCCTGATGCGATGGCCATATGCGCATGGTGGTCTGATCACCCTGGTGCTGCTGAGCGCGAGCTCGACTGCATTGGCCGTCGATCTGCCGGATTGGTTGCGCACGCCAGCCTCGCGAGCGGCGGATCATCTGGAGCAAGGCGATCTTCAGGCAGCGCTGGCCGAGTCCCCGGATGCCGAGTGGAAAGGTCTTGCGCTCGAACAGAGCGGGGAGTACGGGCAGGCACATGAAGCGTTTACCGAACGTCTGAATTCGCTTGAAGCCAAGGCGGGTGTCGATCCCGAACAGGTGCAGCGACTGTATTACAACCGTGGCACAGTCGCCATCAAGGAAGGGCGTCTCGAAGAAGCCATCGCAGATCTCGACCGGGCGCTGGAGCTTGACCCTGACTCGTTCAGTGCGCGTCGCAACCGTGAGATCGCGCAGCGTCTGCGCGATCTGCAAGAGCAAAGCCAGCAACAAGGCGGCGAACAGAGCGGCGAACAGAGCGGCGAACAGAGCGGCGAACAGAGCGGCGAACAGAGCGGCGAGCAGAGCGGCGAGCAGAGCGGCGAGCAGAGCGGCGAGCAGAGCGGCGAGCAGAGCGGCGAGCAAAGCGGCGAGCAAAGCGGCGAGCAGAGCGGCGAGCAAAGCGGCGAGCAGAGCGGCGAGCAGAGCGGCGAGCAAAGCGGCGAGCAGGATGCTGATGCCGAGGAGCGCGAGATCGCTCGGGAAGCGATGGCTGGCAACGTCAACGGTGATTCAGAGTCGAGCGATAGCGACGATACGGATCTGACGGATCTTGCTGTCGATGATGCAGCTGCACCGGAACAACCGATGACCGAACGCGAACAGGCGATGGAAGAACTGCTACGTCGCATCCCGGACGACCCGAGCGGGCTGTTACGTGAAAAGATATTGCAGACACATCGCATCGAGTATCCGGATGTTCGAGATTCCCCGAATGATTTCTAGTGGACAGACCACTAGCTGCCGGGGCATCGGGGTCGGCTTGTGGCTGCTGATGCTCTGGCTCATGGTGCTGCCGGCGACTGCGCAGGATTTGCCAGGTGTGCCTGGCGTGTCCTCGAGCCTGTCGTCGCCGCGTATTGCCTTCGAGGAATCAGTCACATTCACCGTGCTTGCGCGTGGCGTCGAGGGCGAACTCGACGTCACGCCCCTGACGCAGGACTTCGAGATAGTCGGACGCTCTGAGTCGCAACAGGTGCGTATCGTGAATGGCGTTAACGATACGCTGCGTCAGTGGGTGCTTCAGTTGACACCGCGCACCACCGGATTGCTCACTGTGCCCGCCGTCACTGTCGGCGGCGTGTCGAGCAATACGCTTGTTCTGGATGTGGCTGATGCGCCTACGGGTGCAGATCGGGTGTTGTTTGTCACGCTCGATGTCGATGTGCCTGACCCCTGGGTGCAGCAACAGGTGTACATCACGGTGCGCATCTTTCATCGAATTCCGGTGGAACGCTATCAGGTCAGCATTCCGGAAGTGCCTGGTCTCAGTGTCTTGCCTATCGAGGGCGAAGTGACCACGAGCGAACAGCGCGATGGGGTCAGCTACGACGTGATCGAGCGGCGCTATGCGGCCTTTCCGCAGGAGAGCGGCACAGTGACTCTGCAACCCTTCGTATTGACGGCGCTGGTGCCAGCCGACCCTTCGCGAGTGCGCACCTTCATGTCGCCAACACGTCGTGTGCAGCGTCGCACGGAGGCCATTGATCTGGAGGTAAGGCCGAGGCCTGACGATGTCACGACAAGCTGGTGGTTACCGTCGCGATCGTTTGAGCTTGCGAGCGAATGGAATGACGACACGACCGAGGCCCGAGTCGGTGAGCCGCTGTCCCGGCGCGTCAGTATCGTTGCCGAGGGCGTATTGCCGACGCAATTGCCGGATACCGGTACGCCCGAGGTCGACGGCGCGTCGGTCTATATCGACGAGCCTGAAGACAGTACGGTGGCTGAGATCAGTGGCTTGGTCACCCAGCGTGTCGTGAACTGGGCCATCATCCCTCAGCGCGAAGGAGAATTGCGTTTACCGGCGATAGAGGTCGAGTGGTTCGACAGTGATGCGGGGCTCGCTCGCGTCGCACGGCTTCCGGAAGAAGTCATCGATGTACAAGCGGCTGTCGTTGCCCATGTAGCGACGGGTACCGCGATCACACCCAGCTCACCGGGAGATGACGGTACGAGCAACGGGACAGGAGTGCCGGCGGAAGTTGCAGACGGCAGTCCGGCGGCATTGATCGACGATGAGGCCGCCTCGGCGCCTGCGGCCGCGCCTGCAGCCGCCGAAGTGGACGCGCTGCACGATGGCGGAGCATCAGCTGCATCGGTACCGTCTGCTGTGGCAGATCCTGCGGCGGCCAGCGCAGCCCTCGGCAACGGCATCAACAGTGACGGAAGTGTCTGGCGACTCGTGGCAATGATTGCGCTCGCCGGCTGGCTGCTGACCGGTCTGGCCTTCGGCTGGAGAGAGCGGGGAAAGCATGGACAACGGCGATCGGACGAGCCTGCATCGGTGCCAGCTGGCGCACGCGCTTCAGCTGCCTTGAGTGATCTTGATGACGCCGTTGGCCAACAAGACCTGGAAGCTGCGGCGTCAGCCATACGTTCATTGGCATACGCCCGCGGCATTCAAACCGACACGCCTGCCAAGCAACGTGTGCCGGGACTGACCACCCTGGCGGCGCGGCAGGAACACGCAGCAATAGCAGACGAACTCCGAGCACTGGACGCCCGCTTGTATTCACGCCTGTCTGCACAGTCAAACGCGGATCCGGCATCGAGTATCGATTTGCGTCGGATCTACCGGCATTTTGCCTCGCTCGGCGCACCCGTACAGGATCCGGGTGCGGTGCAACCGGGCGGACTGCCGGCGCTCTAGTGGACAGACTACCTGCTGGTGCCGGCGGCATGATTGTTGTCAGTTGATCGTGAAGCCGCAGCTCCTTCCCGAGGCTGCGGTCACCATCAACTGTGCACGTGTCACTGCTCCGTCGAATTTCCGATCTCTGGACTATTGGTCGTCAAAATGATGACGATTGGGTCGTGCCTGCGTGCCTGGCACCGATCGTTTTCGTGTTGCTGGCGCTCGCCAGTGCACAGATTCCGGCAGCCGACGAGATTCCCAACAGCGACATGTGTGAAGGGATCTTGTCGCGTATCTCTTTTCGTGGCAACCGCGTCACGCGCCCGCAGATCATGCTGCGCGAGCTGGCGCTTCAGGCCGGCGACGAGTGCTCGATAGACCGGATCGTTGATGGCGTGCAACGCCTCGCCGATCTCGGGCTCTTTCGCAGCGTACATGCGGAGATCGTTCCGCGTGCGACGCAGGACCGGCCGCCGCTGGGTGCGGCGCTGTCAACGGATGCCTTGCCGGATGACAGCCGCCAAGGATTTGATGGCATCGAGCTGCAGTATGTAGTCAAGGAGAAATTCTATTTCATCGGCTTGCCACGCTTGTCGAGAACCTCGGATGGTGAGGTGCGTGCAGGCATCAGTCTCGAGTGGGACAACTTTCTGGGCCGTTTGCACAAGATGCAGCTGGTCAGCGAGTGGCGCCAGGAAGATGAGGGGCGTGGGCGCGGTGGCTTTGTGCATGAGCTCGACTACGATGTACCGCGCTGGCTGTCGACCGACTACGGTTTCAGCGTTCGTTTGCGGGGCGAGAGTCGGCAAGTGGACCTCGCCGTTGACGGCGT
This sequence comes from uncultured Granulosicoccaceae bacterium, assembly GCA_938006335.1. Classification (GTDB taxonomy): domain Bacteria; phylum Pseudomonadota; class Gammaproteobacteria; order Granulosicoccales; family Granulosicoccaceae; genus Granulosicoccus. The sequence continues at coordinate 62,157 of CALLMF010000002.1, forward strand.
GGACTACGGTGAAGGTCGTCGCGACGCGCGCGCCGCAGGGGTCACGCTGGCCCGTTGGCTCAATGCCAGCGATGGTGTGCAGGGCTTGCGCATGATTTTTGGCGCTGGAGTGGAGCAGCGTGAATACGACATCTCGAGTGGTGGCCTCGGCCCGCTACGCGGTGGTGTTGATCTGCACTGGCGTGTGGGCCTTGAGAGTCGTCGCGTGCACAGGGATCGCTACCGTCGAACGGGGCACCGTATCGGCAGTTCGCTGCGTTTCGCATCATCGGCCATGGGATCAGACTTTGACTGGGTGCGCCTTGATACCTGGATGGCGGCTTATCGCCCGGTCGGGCAGAACTTCAGCAACCTGAACGCAAAGGTGTCCCTGGGGCTGAGCGACAATGCCCCGTTCGGCGAACGCTTCTATTCGATCGGTGGCGGAGATCTGCTGCGCGGTATGACCAAGGGCTCGCGCGAAGGCGACATCCGCCTGGTGGCCAACGTCGAGTATCTGGTGCCGTGGTACAAGCGCCCAACGCTCCGCGGTGTCGTGTTTGCCGATGTCGGTAACGTCTGGCTACGCGACGAGGTTGACCTGCTGGACCTGGAATGGCGCGGCGGGCTCGGTATCCGCTGGAAGCTGGAGGCGCTGAGCAACACCGATATGCGCATCGATGTCGCCTGGGATCCTGATGAGCAAACCCTCACCCCATACATCTCCACGAGTCTGACCTTCTGACTCGGTGAGGGGTTATGCTCGCGCGATGAGCACCCGAAACTCCGATACCGAAAATGCCGTAAAGGCGTGCCCTGATCTGCGCGTAGAGCATGATCGAGGGGTCTGTACGATTTCGCTCGCGCGGCCCGCCAAGAAGAACGCGTTTACCAATGCGATGTACGCAAGTCTTGCAGACACGCTGGAGTCGCTGAACGGCTCCGATTGCAAATGCGTGCTGATTCGCGCGGACGGAGACGCCTTCTCGGCTGGAAATGATCTGAACGATTTCCTGTCTCTCGAGCGATTTGAGGATGCGCCGGTCGTACGAATGCTTGCGGCACTGGCGGATACTGACGTACCGATCGTCGCAGCGGTCGGTGGTGCGGCTGTGGGTATAGGCACGACAATCCTGCTGCATTGCGATCTGGTGTTTGCGTCTCCTGAGGCGCGTTTTGCCACCCCCTTCGTACCGTTGGGGCTCGTGCCGGAGGCCGCGTCCAGCCGCTTGTTGCCGGAGGCTCTCGGTTATCGACGTGCCATGGCGATGTTCCTGCTCGGTGAGTTCCTGGCCGCAGAGCAGGCGTTGGCTGCAGGCCTGGTCAGCCACATGAGCACTCGGGATACGTTGGAGGCCGATGCTCTTGCAGCCGCTGACAAGATTTCCTTGCTGCCGGCAAACGCGGTGCGTGCAACGCGCCGGCTGTGCCGCATGGCACCCGCTTCCATCCCCGACACGATCGCCCGTGAGATCGAGGTGTTTGCGGAGCGGTTGCAAGCACCGGATACTCGTCAGGCCATCGAGTCCGTGCTGAAAGCGCGCAGCGCCAAACACTGATAACTGCTTGGAACCTTGAGTGATCGATCAATGAACGTTACAACGCAAAGCGTAGCGACTGATGGTGCGCCCGGGCCCTTCGAACATTGGCGTGTCGATCTCGACCAGGAGTCGATCCTGTGGGTGGATTGCGATCGCGCTGGAAAAAGCAGTAACGCGCTTGGTGAAGCGGTTATCGCTGAACTCGACCAGATCCTTGCCTGGGCTGAGCAAACCGTACTGGCAGGCCTTGTTGTCGGCTCAGCCAAGCCGGCAAGTTTCATCCTGGGTGCCGACATCAACGAGTTTGATGCCTTTACCAGTGCCGACGCAGTGGCAGACAAGATCCGCGAGGGGCATCGTGTGTTTTCCAGGCTGGAGAATCTGACGTGTCCCACGGCAGCGGCGGTGCACGGCTACTGTCTCGGTGGCGGGCTGGAGCTTGCTCTGTGTTGTGACTGGATACTCGCGCTCGACGTCGATGCGACTCGCTTCGGTTTTCCGGAAGTGAAGCTCGGCATCTTTCCAGGCCTCGGGGGTACTACCCGTATTACAGAGCGTCTTGGTGGGGCGGCTGGCCTTGAGCTTGCCCTGACGGCACGGATGGTACGCGCGCCTGCCGCGCGCAAGCTCGGTATCGTTGACGAACTGGTCGATGAATTCGGGTCATTGCGCTGGTCTGCCAGACGCGCGGTACTCAAGCGGCGACGCACGCGGGGTCCTTCAAAGCTTGCGTCGATGAGTAATTCCGGGGCCGCTCGAGCGGCACTCGGTCGCGTGATGACCAAGAAGACTGCCGAGAAGGTGAATCCCAAGCATTACCCGGCTCCTTTCGACATGATCGATCTGTGGGTTCGGGATCGTGACAACCGACGCCGGATGTTCGAGGGCGAAGCGCTAGGTGTGGGTCGTCTGATGGTGTCGGACACAGCGCGCAATCTGCGGCGCTTGTTCTTCCTGACCGAACGCATGAAGACGCTGGGCGCCGATGACACATCGCCACCGATCCGCCGAGTGCACGTCGTCGGAGCTGGCGTCATGGGTGGTGACATCGCAGCTTGGTGTGTTGTGCAAGGACTCGAAGTGACCTTGCAGGACAGGGATCCGGCGGTCATTGATGTCGCTGCCAAACGTGCCACCAAGCTGTTCAAGAAACGTCTGAAAAAGAAAGCGAAGGTCAAGGCGGCGCAAGCTCGGCTGATCGCCGACCCTGACGGGCAGGGCGTGCCGCGAGCGGACGTCGTGATAGAGGCCATCGTCGAGTTGCTCGACGCCAAGCGCGAACTTTATGCAAGCCTGGAACCTCGAATGAAGTCGGCTGCCATCCTCGCGACCAACACCTCGGCCTTGCCACTGGAAGACCTCGCACGGGATCTTGCAGATCCGTCCCGGCTGGTGGGGCTGCACTTCTTCAATCCGGTCGCCAAGATGCCCTTGCTGGAAGTCGTGCACGGCAAGGACACCGCCGATGATGTGACCACACGAGGTTGTGCGTTTGCGACGGCGATCAACCGTTTCCCGCTACCGGTGAAAAGCTCGCCGGGCTTTCTCGTGAACCGTGTGCTGGCGCCTTATCTGATGGAGGCAATGACGCTCTTGCTCGAGGGCATCGATCGTCACACCATCGATGCCGCTGCGATACAGTGGGGCATGCCCATGGGGCCTGTGGAACTCGCCGACACGGTCGGGCTGGACGTCTGTCGCAAGGTCGCCGAGACCCTCGTCAGTGGGGATGTGGATGCACAGGCCGCGCTACTCGACGCACGCATAGCAGCGGGTGAACTCGGCAAGAAATCCGGCAAGGGTTTCTACACCTGGGAGCAGGGACGTGCAGATCGCAAGCCCCTCGATATGGATAATCCTTACGGGGAACAGATTGCGGAACGCCTGCTTGCGCCCTTTCTGGAGGAGTGTCGCGCCGCGTCCGCTGAAGGCATCGTGGCCGATGACGATCTTCTCGACGCGGGTATTGTCTTCGGTACTGGCTTCGCACCGTTTCGTGGTGGCCCGATGCACTACCTTCTGCAACAATCATCGACCAGCGCTGCGGAGGCAGTAAAATAATGGCTTCATCTTCACCCATGGCCGCGGGCCTTGCCGTGCAGCCTGTCGCCATTGTTGGTGGGCTGCGTCTGCCGTTTTGCCGGTCCAATACTGCCTACGCCAGTCTCTCCAACAAGAAGATGCTGGCAACGGTACTGTCTGCGATAGTGGACCGTTACGACCTTGCTGGACAACGCCTTGGCGAGGTCAACGCCGGTGCGGTGATCTCTCACTCACGTGACTGGAATATCGCCCGCGAGGCCGCACTGTCGAGTGGGCTGGATCCGCGGACACCGGCCATCACCATGCAGCAGGCCTGTGGCACGTCCTTGCAGGCAACGATGGTTGCTGCAGCGAAGATCGCTTCCGGGCAGATTGATGCCGCCATTGCGGCAGGTAGCGATACGGTCAGCGATGTACCGATCGTCTTTCGTGACAAGTTTGCGCGTCGCCTGGTGGCATTGGGCAAGGCCCGCAGCGCAGGCCAGAAGTTTTCCGTGTTCAAGGGATTCAGCCCCAAGGAATTGACGCCGACACCACCGTCAATCAACGAGCCACGCACCTTGATGTCCATGGGGCAACATTGTGAGCGCATGGCCAGGACCTGGAATATCTCGCGAGAGGCGCAGGATGAGCTGGCACTTGCGTCCCACATGAACGCCTCTGCTGCATGGCAAGACGGCTTTTTTGATGACCTCGTCGTGCCGTGCGAAGGCGTGGTGCGCGACAACAACGTGCGTGGCGACAGCTCCATGGAATCCTTGGCCAAACTGCGCACGGCCTACGACAAATCCGATGCAGGTACCTTGACGGCAGGCAATAGCACGCCGTTGACCGACGGTGCCTCCGGGGTATTGCTGTGCAGTGAAAGCTGGGCGCGTGAGCGCGGATTGCCGGTGCAGGCCTGGTTGACTCATTCCAACACAGCGGCGGTCGATTTCGTCGGTGGTGCAGGGTTGCTGATGGCGCCCACGCTCGCGGTAAGCGACATGCTTCGACGTGCAAACCTCTCTCTTCAGGACTTTGATCTCTACGAAATTCATGAAGCGTTTGCTGCCCAGGTCCTATGTACGCTCGCCGCTTGGGAGGATGCTGACTACTGCCGCGAGGAACTCGATCGCGATGCACCGATGGGATCGATCGATCGCAGTCGCATGAATGTGCGAGGATCATCGCTGGCGGTCGGTCATCCTTTCGCGGCTACCGGTGCACGTCTGGTGGGCACTGCGGGCAAGTTGCTCGAAGAGCGCGGCTCCGGTCGTTGTCTGTTGTCTGTGTGTACCGCTGGGGGCATGGGGCTTGCCGCGGTGATGGAGCGCTGAGAGCGTTTTTCCCAGCAAGCACTTCAGGGGCATTTGTCATGCGCGCGACTCCCGTACTGATCTCACGTGTTTTTGCGTTTCTTCTCGGATCCTTTCTTGCGTCGTCGCCGGTCCATGCCGAAGACAGCAACACCTTGTTCGATGTCTATTCGGTATCTGCCGCGGCGGCGCGTAGCGTTGACAACGACCGGGTCAACGCTACGCTGACCGTGCTGGCTGAAGGGCGTGACTCTGCGGCATTGGCAGACCAGGTCAACCAACGCATGCGCGCGGCTCTTGATGCGTTGCAGGCGTACCCGGGTATCGAGACTGAAACACGGGGTTACCGTTCGGAGCCTCGTTACGACTCCTCCAGTACCGGTGGACGCCGCCTCTCTGCCTGGCGCGTGGTGCAGACGCTGGCCCTCACCAGCATGGATCCGGAGGCGGTCTCCGAAGCGCTTGGCGTTCTGCAAAAGGATCTGCAGTTGCAAAGCCTGCACTTCGATGTGTCGCCAGAAACGCGAAGCAAGGTGGCTGACGAGCTGATCGGTGAGGCCTTGGCCGCCTTTCAGGCAAGAGCCGACATCATCGCGCGCAGCATGGGGCGCAGTGGGTATCGTGTTGTCAACGTGGATGTGTCCACCGACGAAGCGGTAAACAATCCGCGTGGCGGAGTCATGATGATGGAAGCCCGCAGCAAGGGATCGGCGCCAGCGCTCGAGGGAGGTGATACCCGTGTCAGCGTCCGTGTGTTTGCACGTATTCAGTTAAGCGATGGAGGCGAGGAATGACAGATGACAGGCTGTTCATGCAGGCAGCCATCGAAGAAGCACGCAAGGGGCTTGCTTCGGGCGGCATACCCATCGGGTCGGTATTGGTGATCGACGGTGAAATCGTCGGCCGCGGTCACAATCAGCGCGTGCAGAAGGGCAGCACCATTCGACACGCTGAAATGGACTGCCTCGAGGAGACCGGTCGCCTGAAGGCCGAGGACTATCAGCGCGCGACCCTGTACTCGACGCTGTCGCCCTGCGACATGTGCTCGGGTGCGGTGCTGCTCTACGGCATCCCGAGAGTCGTGGTCGGAGAGAACAAGACCTTCCAGGGCCCTGAGGCCTATGTACGCAGCCGTGGCGTGCAGGTCGACCTGCTCGATAATGCGGAGTGCATTGCGCTTATGCAACGTTTTATAGCCGCACAGCCTGCGCTATGGAATGAAGACATCGGCGAGTAGCTACTCAGGGCCACCTTTTTTTGGCTCTCGTCTCGAAATCCTTGCCTGTAAACCTCGATCCTGTGGCAGTCTGCGACGCTGGAGTGCCGCCATGCGCCCATCGCCTTAACCAAGGCTTCAACTCCGGCGTAGAATCTGGCGAGCGAACTTATCGAGAGGTCATGTCGTGAAGATCATTGTCGGTGTCAAGCGTGTGCTCGACTACAACGTCAAGGCGCGAGTCAAGTCGGACAAGTCCGGCATCGAACTTCAAAACGTGAAGATGTCGATGAATCCCTTCGACGAGATTGCTGTCGAAGAGGCCTTGCGCATCAAGGAGGCCGGCCACGCCGAGGAGGTCATCGCCGTGTCAATCGGGCCTGCGCAAAGCCAGGAGACCATTCGTACAGCGCTCGCAATGGGAGCGGATCGTGGCATCCTGATCGAAACCGACGAGCAGTTGCAGCCGCTTGCCATCGCAAAGTTGTTCAAGCATGTGATCGACAAGGAGTCTCCCGGTCTTGTCATCCTCGGCAAGCAGGCCATTGACGGTGACAACAATCAGACCGGTCAGATGCTCTCTGCACTCACCGGCATGAACCAGGCGACCTTTGCCAGCAAGGTCGAGTTCGACGGCGACGCGGCACTCAAGGTCACACGGGAGGTCGATGCCGGGCTCGAGTCCATTCGCGTTGCCATGCCGGCCATCGTCACTACCGACCTGCGCCTGAACGAACCGCGGTATGCCAAGCTGCCCAACATCATGAAAGCCAAGAAAAAGCCGCTTGACGTACTTGCAGTGGCGGATACCGGTGTCGATACCACCAGCAAGTTGTCGGTGGTCGAGGTCAACGAACCTCCGAAGCGTGAGGCAGGCATCGTGGTCAAGGACGTCGCAGAACTTGTCGAGAAGCTTCGTAACGAAGCCAAAGTCATCTGAATCGGACCGGACGAGGACACTTCCATGAACACACTTATTCTGGCCGAACACGAAAACGGCGACCTGCGTGCTGCGACCTTGTCTGTCGTGGCCTGTGCCAAGGCATTGGTTCAACACTCCCGCGGTGAAGTACATCTGTTGGTGGCCGCTGGTGATGCCGATGGCATTGCAGCAAAAGCGGCTGCGATCGACGGTGTCAGCAAGGTCATTGCTGTGTCCGACGCTGCCTACGAGCACGAGCTCGCAGAGAATCTCTCCGCTTTGGTCGTCAAACATGCTGAAGCGTACGGGCACATCCTCTTCGCAGAGACGGCGAGTGGCAAGAACGTCATGCCCCGGGTCGCTGCGCTGCTTGATGTGTCGGCTATCTCCGGAATCACCGAAGTGGTGTCCGCTGATACCTTCGTGCGTCCGATCTATGCGGGCAACGCACTTGCAACCGTACGCAGCGACGATGCGGTAAAGGTCGTTACCGTGCGACCGACCGCTTTTGACGCGGTTGGCGCAGAAGGGGGCTCGGCAGCGATCGAATCTGCCGACGCTGCGGCAGCTGATGCGGGTGTGAGCTTTCTCGGTCAGGAGTTGTCCGACAGCGATCGGCCCGAGCTCACCAGCGCAGATATCGTGGTGTCGGGAGGACGCGGCATGCAGAACGGTGAAAACTTCTCGATGCTCGATGACATTGCTGGCAAGCTGAACGCTGCGGTCGGCGCATCCCGTGCAGCAGTAGACGCGGGCTTCGTGCCCAACGAATATCAAGTCGGCCAGACCGGCAAGGTCGTAGCGCCCAACTTGTACCTGGCCGTCGGGATCTCGGGTGCCATCCAGCACCTTGCGGGCATGAAGGACAGCAAGGTGATCGTGGCGATCAACAAGGACGAGGAAGCGCCGATCTTTCAGGTCGCGGACTACGGGCTGGTGGCGGACTTGTTCGACGCGCTACCCGAACTGTCCGCTGCGCTGGATGCCGCTTGAGCTGATCGGTGGCTCGATGCCGGCGCAAGGTTGCAGCAGGCGGTAGATCGTCCCCACGGTCGTGGAGCACGTTGGAACCTTTCAGGAAATGGTCGCGGCCGTCGCAGCGGGGAGGCCCGCTGTGAGCGCGGCATCTGCCGAGTCCAGCCCTGACTGCGCGGGCGCCATGACCAGGCGTCCTCGGCCCGCTGACTTCGCCTTGTACAAGGCGCGGTCTGCCGCAATGACCCAGCTATCGACACATTCTCCGGGATGGAGTGTTGCGAGCCCGCCGGAGACCGAAATTTGCAGGCCACAGGCGGACGCGTCTCGCTGTACTGCCTGGCGAAGTGATTCAGCGGGTCCGAAGGCTTCGTCGGCTGTCACGCTCTCGAGTATCACCACAAACTCGTCTCCGCCGGTACGGAACACGGCATCGTCGTTTCTGACCCACGAGGTCAGCGACGAGCCGAGCAGTTGCAGCGCCTTGTCGCCCACGGCATGACCTCCTTCGTCGTTGATCTGTTTGAAATTGTCAATGTCGATCGCGAGGAGCGTCGTGGTCGTGCCCGATCTGGCAGCGGCGTCCAGGTGCTCGGTGAAGGTCTGCCGGTTGAGCACACCGGTCAGCGGGTCGGTCACCATCCGCTGGACCAGAAACCTGCGATCGTGGTGAATGACGTTCATGAGCACGGCAGTAAATGCGCTGACCGTGAGTATCGTGGTCACGGTACGCAACGCCAGTTCGAGCTCGGAATTCAGCAGCACGTACGGTACAACGGTGATGACGACGGCGATGTTCGCGCCCCAGGCAAGCCGCCGCTCGAGCAGGCAGTAAAAGCCGATGATGACGGGATAGGTCCAAAGCAAGCCCAGGGTGCCGCGGCAATGCACCGCAGCGGCCAGACATACCAGACCCGCCGGAATGATCAGTAGCGTCGTGTACTTCACCGCGCCCGGTGAATCGCGTATCGCCAAGGCATGAGCGACGAGCAGCAAGGTCGCCGCAATGGATGTGACGGCGAGCACGTGGTAACCCTGGACCAGGTTGGCGATGATGAACGGCGTCCCGATGACCACGGTCACGAGCGAAATACCCTTGGCAGCCGCAGCACGCTGCGCCAGATCCGATTCCAATTCACTCTTGTGGGGCAACGATCCCGTCATCTTTCCGAGTCTCTCGACTGCTGCGCGCCAACAGTACCCAATTATTACTGGTCGACAAGCGGTAGTTTTGGGTAACTCCCTGATTTACGCATCCACAGGGTCGGATGGCACACTTGTTCACCTTGATCGACAAAATACAGACGCCATTCAGCGATTGCCGTTCCCGTCGAGCAGCCTGCCTGCTGATGCCACAAGGGACTCGAACTTGCTGAGCTGTCTGCTCCGAGTACCATCTACCTTTCCGTTACCGCTTGCGTCCCCTCATGAGCTACACAGCCCCTGTCCAGGAAATTCTGTTCACTCTCACCGACGTGGTGGGATTGGCCGACATTGCCGCCCTCGACGGTTTTTCGGATGCGTCCCCTGATCTTGTCGAGGCCATACTCGACGAGTCGGCAAAGTTCACCGCTGACGTACTCGCGCCGCTGAATTGGATAGGCGATCAACAGGGAAGTTCCCTCGCTGATGGGGTAGTCACCACCCCGGATGGTTGGAAAGAGGCGTACGCGCAGTTCGTCGAAAACGGCTGGGGCAGTCTTTCGTTCAACCCGGAGTTTGGCGGGCAAGGCCTACCGATGAGCGTGGCGGCCGCCGTGCAGGAAATGTGGCACAGCGCCAACATGAGTTTTGGTCTCTGTCCGTTGTTGACTCAAGGCGCGGTAGACGCAATCGAGCATCACGGCTCGGACGAGCAGAAGGCGACGTACTTGCCCAGAATGGTGGAGGGCAGCTGGTCCGGCACCATGAACCTCACCGAGCCTCAGGCGGGTTCTGATCTTGCGGCGGTGCGCACACGGGCAGAGCCGGATGGGCAGGGCGGCTATCTGATCACGGGTCAAAAGATCTATATCACCTACGGCGAGCACGACCTGACGGAAAACATCGTGCACCTGGTGCTGGCGCGTTTGCCGGACGCAGAGCCGGGCGTCAAAGGCATTTCCCTGTTCATCGTGCCCAAGTATCGCGTCAATGATGACGGTTCACTTGGCGACAGAAATGACGTGACCTGCGTGTCACTGGAACACAAGCTCGGCATTCATGCCAGTCCCACCTGTGTCATGAGCTACGGCGACAACGGTGGCGCATGGGGCGAGCTGGTGGGCGAGGCCGGACGTGGTCTCGTGTACATGTTCACGATGATGAATCAGGCTCGCCATGCTGTTGGTGTTGAAGGCTATGGCATAGCAGAACGCGCCTATCAGAAGGCGCGGGACTACGCCAAGGACCGCACACAGGGAAAGACACTTCTCGGAAAGTCCGAGGACGATCAGAACATCATCAATCACCCTGATGTGCGACGCATGTTGATGAGCATGCGTTCGTCGGTAGAGGCCATGCGCGCGCTGGCGCTCGAGTGCGCCGCGGCCTTCGATATTGCGAGTCGCCACACTGATCCTGATGTAGCGGCACGTCACCAGCGTCGTGGTGAGTTGCTGACACCGCTGGTCAAGGGCTGGAGTACCGAGCTGGGTGTGGAGCTCTGCTCACTCGGCGTTCAGATACACGGCGGCATGGGATTCATCGAAGAAACCGGAGCAGCCCAGTTTTTGAGGGACTCGCGGATTGCCCCGATCTATGAGGGAACAACCGCGATTCAGGCCAATGATCTTGTCGGCCGCAAGACAGCCCGGGACGGTGGGCAGGGCATGCGCGAGCTACTCACCGACATGCGTGAAACCCAGGCCGCCCTCGAAGCCGCCGATCATGTCGAGCTCACGGCGATTGCGCGACGTTTTGGGCCAGCACTGGACGCCAGCGAAGGGGCCGTTGATTGGCTGCTCGGACAGAACGATCCCACGCTGCCCGCGGCAACCTCGGTCGAGTTCCTGATGATGGTCGGCCGATTGGCGGGTGGCTGGATGAGTGCGCGTATTGCGCTCGCGGCGTGGAAACGTCAGGAAGACGCAGATGCTGATCGCGCGTGGCTGCAGGCGCGCATCACGCTTGCGCGCTACTTTGCGCAGCGGACGCTACCGTTGGTGGAAGCAAGCCACACGATTGTGGTCGATAGCGCGGAGAGTACGATCGCGCTGGACATCGCCCAGCTGTGACCCGATGCTGACTCAGCTCTGAGTCAGGGTGCGGCGCAGCGTGCTGTCGAGTCCGATGTCCTGTCTCTCGGTGATGGCCGCTAGCGGAATGGCTCCGTACACATGCGGAAAGAGCTCATCGCCACCGCTGGTGTTTTCATGCACCAGGGTGGCATCGAAGCGTGTGGTATCGAGGGTCAGCAATACGATATTGTCGGCACCCTTGAACCATCGATCGAGTACACCGGACAACTGCGCCCGGTAGCAACAGTGCAAGAAGCCTTCGCTCTCCAGCGACGCGGCACGGTAGTACCCGCAAGCCTCTGCAGCAGCAAGGTCGGCACGGGTGCAGATGTGATGTAGTGCTGGTGTGTCCATCGCGCGACCATAGCCGAGATTCGCAGGCCTTGGTATCGTCTGGGCTATCCGTCCGCCAACCCTTCGACGTCGATCGATGACGTCGCCCTCCGGAACACGCTCTCATGGCCAACTCCCACATTCTCACCGAGAACAACGGCTCGGTTGCCACGCTACGACTCAATCGCCCTGAAGCGCTCAACGCGCTGAACGCCGCGATGCTCGATGAAGTCAAGCTCACGATAGAGGCCTGGGACGCCGACCCACAGATTCGCGCCATCGTCATCACCGGCTCGGAAAAGGCCTTTGCTGCCGGCGCTGACATCAAGGAGATGATCGACAAGACCCATCTGGACGCCATGGCGGAAAACCTGCTGGACGGTTGGTATTGCATTGCGCGTTGCCGGACACCCACCATCGCGGCGGTTTCCGGCTACGCGCTCGGGGGTGGCTGCGAAGTGGCCATGATGTGCGACATCCTGTTGTGCTCGGACACCGCACGTTTCGGACAGCCGGAAATCACCATTGGTACGATCCCGGGACTTGGGGGCACTCAGCGTCTGACGCGTCGCGTTGGTTCTGCCAAGGCGATGGAGCTGGTGCTTACAGGACGGATGATGGACGCGGAAGAAGCGGAGCGCTCAGGTCTGGTATCGCGCGTCGTGCCGCTCGCCGAGCTCGAAGCGCAAGCGCAGGAAACCGCTCAGCGAGTGGCCGGTTTTTCCGGCGCTGCGGTGCGCTTGGCCCGTGATTGCGTGCATGCTGCAGGATCAACGACGCTCGAACAGGGTATTGCGCTCGAGCAGCGGGCGTTCCACTCACTGTTCGGTACTGAAGACCAGATCGAAGGCATGACCGCGTTTGCCGAGAAGCGCACGCCGAACTTCAAACGCTAGTTCTGTCGATCCTTGGTCAATGTGCGGGGTGTCATGCGCCGACGGTCTCAAGGTGCTGACGCGTGTCGTCCCACGCCCAGAAAACCCCCGAGGTTGACAGGTGTACACCACCGAGCCAATAGTCTCGTGTCCGTTGTCTTCGTGTGGGCGTAGCTCCCGCGATGAGGTCCCTACCGATGTCGGTTAGTGACAGTGCATCGCCATTCACGATCAGAGGTGCGTCACCGGAGGCCAGCTGATCAAGGGTGCTGTAGGTTTTCAGGTCGCCGATATACAGTACCGTCTCGTTTTCCATGTTCTTCACGAATACGCGATCACGTTGTGTCTCGCCGTCAGCGATCACCTGCATTAGCTGTCGCTCCGTGCGCGTCAGCCCGTCCGATAGCCAGGGAAATTCTTCGAAGTGCCGGTGCAAGGCGGTGCGCAAGAACGGTAGCTCGTCACTGCCGCAGCGCACGAAATGGTGAAGTTCCATGGGATCGGGCTTACGGTAGAGCCCCCAGACGGCGTGCGCCAGTTCACGTTGTGCGTGCGATACGTCCTGTCGGCCTGGAAATAGCGCTTGCATTTGCAGGGCGTTCAGTTGCCCAAGTCCCTTGAACCCCTCGATGCCGGGGAATTGATCGATGCACACCAGGCTGAGCCGCGTGCGTTCTGGTGAGTGGATATGAAACCAGTCGAGCAGTTGCAGAAGCTGCAGCTGGTCCAGAAGGTCATGTTCAAACCAGAGCACGACTTCATCGTGCTCTGCGGCAGAGCTCAAGCAGGCATCACGTGCTTCGAAGGCTGACGCGTCATCTGCAAGGTAGCGGGCTCGAACTCGGCTCAACGCGCTGAACGACAGTTCTTCGGGGAAGGGCCCGTGGTGCATGGGGTCGCGCCAGGGCAGCACTGTGCCAGGCAGATCGGTTGCCCGGATGATCTCAGCGGCGGAGTCGCCGTTGGTGATATGGAGCATGCGCTCTACGCGCCACTGCGTATCCAACAGTCGGCAAGGTGATCGTCAACCAGCCCGACCGCTTGCATGTAGGCGTAACAAATGGTCGTGCCGACAAAGCTCATGCCGCGCTTTTTCAAGTCCTTGGACAAGGCGTCGCTGACCGGCGTGGATACGGGCACATCGTCGTGGCTCTTCCAGGTGTTGTGCACCGGTGTGTGGTCGACGTAGCTCCACAGGTAATCCGAGAAGCTGCCCGCTTCCTGCTGAATGTCCAGAAGCACACAAGCGTTTTTACGCGTGGAAAAAACCTTCTGTCGATGACGCACTATCGCCGGCTCGAGCAAGGCCTTCTCCAGCGCTGTGTCGGTCATACTGGCGACACGCGCTGGATCGAAGTCGTGAAAGATGCGCAGGTATCCCTCGCGTTTGCGGAGCACGGTCTCCCAGCTCAGACCCGCCTGAGCACCCTCTAGTGTCAGTAGCTCGAACAAGGTCCGGTCGTCGTGGACCGGTACAGCCCATTCGGTGTCGTGGTAGTGCGCGTAAAACGCCTTTCCCTCGCCATTACCGAAACACCGGCGCTTGCCGTCAACGCCGGGTTCGAGAGGGCTCATGCGCTGGTGAAGAGCGCCTGCTCAGCCCTTGTCGACAGAAGGGGTGTCGACAGTGGATGTGTCGTTGACACGAGGCGACGGTGTTCCGCCGACGCGGGTCGCGGTACCGCTACCCGGTGATCCGGCTTTCCATGCGTCGCTGATGCGGGTCCAGAGCGAACGGAAGGTGTCAGGACGTCGCAGGTCCAGGCCCAGCCTTGCACCGAAGATGATGTACCCGAGCATGAGAAGCGCGAGCAGTTTGAAGACGAAAAACAACACGACCAGAATGCCGATGTTGAGCGGACTCCAGCCTGGAAGAAGTTGACTCTTGAGATCGTTCATAGCTTGCTTGCTCCGGTCACGGTTGTACAAGGATATGTGGGTCAGCTCGCCGTTGACAAGGCTCGGCCGGGAAATACGGCAGTGAATGGCGGGCCGGGTCAGGGCCGCTGACGCCGCTGTGCCGCGGTAGCCGTGACTCAGGGGACTCCCCTGCGACATTGTCATCAATTGTTGCACGCGCGAGCGCGCGTGAAGCGGTGTCAGCGAAGTGCTTGTGCCGTTGCCAGTTCGCTGAACCAGTGACCGCTTTTCTTGATGGTGCGGACCTGGGTGTCGTAGTCGACATGGGTGAGGCCAAAACGCATCGTGTAGCCCTCGGCCCACTCGTAATTGTCCATCAGACTCCACGCGAAGTAACCGCGAACATCGACGTCTTGTTCGATGGCATCGGCAACGGCCGCGATATGGCTGGCGAGGTAGTCGAGTCGCGGTTGATCGTCGATAGCTCCGCTGTTGTCGGGTCCCATGTTGTAGCAAGCGCCATTTTCGGTGACGTAACACGGTGGCAGGGTGTAGCGCGAATTCAGCTGAACCAGCACACGCGTCATTGCGCTGGCGTCGATCTCCCATCCGATGTCGGTGCGTTCACCGTTTGTCGTGGCTTCGACTTCAGTGGTATGCGGAAACTCGCTGTCGTCGCGGCGGTTGTCTGCGACACACGTTGGTGTGTAGTAATTCAGTCCCCACCAGTCGAGGGGTTGCTGGATGGTGGCCAGGTCACCCGCCTCAATGCCGAGGTGCTGACCGAGCGCGTCGAGCAGTTCGTCGTCGTAGCACCCTTCAAAGATGGGTGAAAAGAACGCGCCATTGAACATCTGAAAATGCCGTTCGGCCGCCGCCGTGTCTTCTGCCGAATCGGTAGCGGAGGACAACGCCACTGGATTGAGCACAATGCCCATCGGCAGATCGCTACGCACAGTGAGCGCTGCCTGAACCCCGAGCCCGTGGGCCAGGTTGGTGACGTGCACTGTCCGCATGGCGGTGGCAACGTCGCTGCTGCCTGGAGCGTGGATTCCCCACAGATGGCCGAGGTAGCAAGAACAGAAGGGTTCGTTGAAGGTGGCGAGCGCGTCTATCCGGTCGCCGATTCGCGATACCACGGCATGCGTGTACTCCGCAAAGGCGTAAGCGGTGTCGCGATGGGTCCATCCCCCCTTGTCTTGGAGTGCTTGCGGCAGATCCCAGTGATACAACGTCGGGAATGCCTGCAGATCGCGTGCAAGCAGCCCGTCGACCAGGCGATCGTACCAATCAAGGCCTTTTTCATTGACAGCTCCCCGACCATCAGGCACCACTCGTGGCCATGCGATCGAGAAGCGATAGGCGTCGACGCCATACTGCTTTATCAGATCGAGATCACTGGCCTGACGGTGGTAGTGATCACAAGCGACGGCGCCTGTATCACCGTTGATGACTCGGCCCGGCGTGGCGGAAAACGTATCCCAGATAGAGGCCTTGCGTCCATCCTCGTCGATAGCGCCTTCGATCTGGTAGGCGGCTGTCGCTACGCCAAAACGAAAGTCCTTGGGGAGCGTGTTGGCGAGCGCCGCTGGGTCTGCTGTCATCTACAACCAATCTCGGGATGGGGCGCGTGGACCGAAGGCTACCTGGCCAGATGCCTTGCGACAGGATCCGCGCAGGGCGACTTGTATGCGCCGAAGCTGGCATGTTACCGAGCCGTTCGAGAGGCGGCAATGATAGATCGCCCGCACGGGCACAACGGCCCACCGATAATCGCGCAGCGCCTGCGCTGGTCAGGCTCGCGGTCAGCGCAGGTTGATCGTCAGAAGAACGACCGCAAACGCCAACTCGGCAGCGGCAAAGCTACGCGACAGAAACTCCCCGCTCTTGTCCATCACGAACGAGCTTATGCGACCCAGGGCAGCCCCTGCGTACATGAAGCCGACCATCGCGAACCCGAGTGGCTCGTTGATGATGAGCGCCGCGACGCCGACAACAACGAACAGGCATCCATTGACCGCGCGAACTTCGGACAGGCCCAAACGCCGTCCATCGACGAGCTGCAGCCCGAGCTTCTCCATCGTGTAGTGAGGTTTGAACCATCCGATAAGGCCGAAACCGATCGTCGCTGCCATCAGGATCGTGTTGATTACCGCGATCATCTTCTTTCCTCAGGAATGGGTGCGAACGGTCGTCTCGCCGAGGTACTGCGTGTGGGTACGGTTACCTTGATCTATCGGTTCAGCGATCATCTGGCGCCGCCCGATTCGCGCAGTCGCCACATTGACACAATGCCGAAGGCGGGCCCGAGTGCAAGAACGACAAACGTGGCCTTCCAGCCGATGGCAGCGGCCACCAGCGGCGTCGCCTGTACGGTCAGCGTGGCGAGCGCAAAACCGCAGGCAGTCTGCAGGGTCAACAGGCTGCCTGCCTTGTCGGGTGGAGCCGCATCGGCGACCAGTGCGGAGAACTGAGCCGAGTCGGGAATGACGGCCAGTCCCCACAGCACCGCTACCGTGAATACCAGCGGCACCGCGCCCCCGAACACAACGGCCATGGCGAGGCCTGCACTGCCGCTTGCGGCCATCGCAATGATCGTCAATCGGGCCTTGCCGATGTGATCGGCGTATTTGCCGGCCAAGGGGCAGAGAAGCGCCCCGGCGCCGATGGCCACGAATGCCGTCAGCGTGGAAAGGCGCTCGGCGCCGTGGGAGCTCATGTGGTACCCGTAGGAGACGGCGGTCGCGGTTCCGATCCATGCCCACAGCGCATAGAGCTCCCACATGTGCCCGAGATAGCCCCCGAAAGCCAGGCGGATCTTCTTGTCGGTCCAGGCAAGGGAGGCGGCAGCAAGGTCGAGTCTGGCGGCGCGGGCATGGTGCGGACCCAGCGAGCACGCCAGTACCAGCACGGCGGAGGAGGCTGCAAGCAAGGACGCGACGGTGGTCGTGGTGCGCCAGTGACTGCCACCCAGCCAGGCGATCAGGTGAGGGGCTGCCGATCCGAGGGTCAGTGCGCCGACAAGCAGCCCCACCAACCAGCCGCGGTCACGATCGCCCCAGCCCACCATGATCTTCATGCCGACGGGATAGACGCCCGCCAGGAACGCTCCGGTGAGTGCTCGCATCAGCACCACCGTCGGCGAGTCGGTCGGTAGTGCAAGCGTAGTGGCGTTGGCAACAGCCGCGAGTATGGCGCTTGCTGCGAATACGCGCCGCGGGTCAAGCGTGTCTGCCAGCCCCGATAGTGCGATGGTGAGGGCACCCACGACAAACCCCAGCGGGACAGCTGCGGAGAGTAGCGCGACGCGTGCCCGGCCAAGCGTGACCTCTGTCGCGAGGTCTGCCTGCACAGCCGATGAAACAAACCATAGCGACATCGCCATGATCTCGGCGAGGGCGAGCAGTGTGACCGAACGAAGCTTGGGCCTTGTGTTCAGTAGCACTGTAAATGCGCGCCTCGAGACCGTTTCAGCGAAACAGCAGTGTGGGTAGTCGACACGCGCGTACGACCTGCGTCGTCGTGGAACCGATGATGAAATTTCGTATGCGCGAGTGGCCGTAGGCACCCATGATCAGGAGATCGATTTCGCGGCGCTGTGCCTCGGCGGTGATGAGTGATTCTGGCTGCCCGTCGGTATGCGAGGCGTGTACGGTGAAGCCTTCGTCGCGCAACAGGGTTGCGGCACCTTCAAGCTGGCGTTGACGGGTCACATCGGCGGCCCCGACAGAGAGCAGGTGGCACTCGAGGTCGTTGTAGTGCGGCCGTGCAGCGAGGAAGTCAACGGCCTTGAGTGCGCTTTTACCGCCGTCAAAAGCGAGCATGACGCGCTTGGGGGTCGTGAACGCGCGCGACGCTACCAGCAGGGGTTTGCGTGTCGCGCGGATGGCGCTCTCGAGGTTGGCGCCCAACAAGGGAGAATCGGCACTGGATGCTTCGCCGCGTTTTCCCATGACCAGCAAGTCAGCGTCGTCCTCGATTTCCTGCAGGGTTTCCACGACCTCGCCGTGGCGAAGACGCGTCGTCGCGTCGGGGATACCGTCTGCGGTCAATCGGGATTCAGCGTCGACCAGAATGGCACGACCGCGGTGTTGTGCGAGGCGCGCTTTCTGCGCGTCCAGTTCGGCAAGCTCCGATAACAGGGCAGTGCGTGCACCGAGGCCGATGCTGCCGGACAGATTGGTCGGTTCCCCGCCGAGGCTCTTGCGACTGATCAGGTGCACGATCTGCACGGCGCTTCCGGCCCGCCGGGACACCCAGGCGGCGTGGTCGCACACGCTTTCGGAATAGTGTGAGCCATCGACCAGCGCCACAATGCGGTGACGTTCGCTGCTGGTCGTCGACTGCCCACCCGTGCCCTGTGCTTGTGTGCTCATCAATCAATGCTCCGTGAGGCGGTCGAGGGCGTCCGGTTGGTCGAAGGTGCCAAGCTTGTCAACGATCGTCTCGCTGGCCTCGTTGAGGCCGATGATATCGACGTTGGCGCCCTCACGACGGAACTTCAGCACCACCATGTCGAGGGCCTGCACGCTGGAGATATCCCAGATATGCGCGCGGGATACATCGATCACCACATTTTCGAGGGCTTCGCGAAAATCGAAAGATGCGGTGAATGCGTCGCTCGAGGCAAAGAACAGCTGGCCTTCGACCACATAGGTACGCGTCCTGCCGTCGTCTGACAGGTGTGATTTGACACGAAAAATCTGAGCGATCTTCCAGGCGAAGAAGATGCCCGAGAACAGCACGCCCGTGAGCACCCCCAACGCCAGATTGTGCGTGAACACCACCACGATCACGGTTGCCAGCATCACGATGGACGAGCTTCTCGGGTGTTCGCGCAGGTTCAGGATCGAGGACCAGCTGAACGTACCGATCGACACCATGATCATGATGGCGACCAGGGCCGCCATGGGAATACGGCCCACCCAATCGCCGAGAAACACGATCATCAGCAGCAGGAAGATGCCGGCCACGAAGGTCGACAGGCGGCCGCGGCCGCCGGATTTAATGTTGATGATCGACTGCCCGATCATCGCGCAGCCGGCCATGCCGCCGATGAAGCCGGTGCAGAAGTTGGCGATACCCTGACCAACGCACTCGCGGTTGCGGTCGCTCTTGGTGTCGGTGAGTTCGTCAACGATCGACGCGGTCATCAACGATTCGAGCAGGCCCACCGCCGCAACCCCTGCCGAGTAGGGGAAGATGATCAGCAGTGTCTCGAGCGTAAGCGGAATGTCGGGCAGCAGGAACATCGGCAGCGAATCAGGCAGCTCGCCCATGTCGCTGACCGTGCGCAGGTCCAGTCCGAGTAGCAGCGAAATCGTGGTCAGTACCAGAATGCAGATCAACGGGGATGGCACCGCCCGGGTAATGCGCGGAAAGCCGTAGATGATCCCGAGGCCCGCGGCCACCATCACGTACGTCAACGGCGGTACTCCCACCAGCTCGGGGAGTTGTGCCATGAAGATCAATATTGCCAGCGCGTTGACGAACCCGGTGATCACCGAGCGGGATACAAAGCGCATGACGCTGCCAAGCTTGAGCAAGCCGGCGATGATCTGCAGCACGCCTGCCAGGATGGTGGCGGCGAGCAGGTACTGCAGGCCGTGGTCCTTGACCAGGGTGACCATGAGCACCGCGGTGGCCGCTGTGGCCGCGGAGATCATGCCGGGTCGTCCCCCGGTGATCGCGACGATGACCGCAATGGAAAACGAGGCATACAGACCTACCTTCGGGTCGACGCCGGCGATGATCGAGAAGGCGATCGCTTCCGGAATGAGCGCCAGGGCGACCACCAGTCCCGCCAGAATGTCGCCACGGACATTGCCCAGCCAGTCGTTTCGGGTGCCGGCGATTGCCGTGGATATCATGCTGAGGTCCTGATGCGGGCTGTTGGGGAATAAACGGTCGGCCGCAAGGGTAGTCTTGTCTGGCCCGCAACGTGCGTCACGACGCTTGTTCGGTGGTGGCGTATACTACTGACATTGCCGGAGGGCGCAGGTTTGCGCGCCGGTACGACCCATCCCCTGGTTCAGCCTCTGCAGTGCCCTTGCGGCGTCTGTGGGTCCGCGTTTCATGGTGATGGTACTGAACCCCGAACAGGGGCCGCTTGGCGCATGAGCGCTTGAGCTATGAACATCCGGTGATCCACACCGCACTGAGCTACACAACCCATTGAGTCTCACTTTTGACGATCTCGGTCTGAAGACCGAACTCCTCCGCGCGATCTCCGACGAGGGATACGGCGCGCCCACGCCTGTACAGCAGAATGCCATTCCACCGGTGCTGGCCGGGCACGATGTCATGGCCGCCGCGCAGACGGGCACCGGCAAGACGGCAGCGTTCACCTTGCCTCTGCTGCAACGCCTGCTTGATCGGCGCGCCGAGTCGCGGCGCCCGCTCGCGCTGGTCCTGACCCCCACGCGGGAACTCGCCGCCCAGATCGAGGCGAGTGCCTCGACCTACGGCAAGCACACCTCGGCCCGGGCGGCCGTGGTTTTTGGTGGGGTCAACATCAAGCCGCAGATCGCGATGCTCTCCCGCGGCGTGGAAATTCTGGTGGCCACACCGGGACGTCTGCTCGACCTCGCCGGGCAGAAGGCGGTGGATCTGAGCGCCGTCGAGGTCCTCGTGCTCGACGAGGCGGATCGCATGCTGGACATGGGCTTCATTCACGACATCAAGCGTGTGATGAAGCTCTTGCCGGATCGTGGCAAACGCCAGAATCTGCTGTTTTCTGCGACGTTTTCAGCCGACATTCGCCGTCTTGCCACCGGGTTGCTCAACGACAATCCGGTGCAGGTTCAGGTCGCTCCTCCCAATTCGACTGCGGATCGCGTCGAGCAGGCCGTGTGCTTTGTCGACAAACCACGCAAGCGCGCCTGTCTGTCAGCTCTGGTGCAGGACGGAAACTGGCGCCAGGTGCTGGTGTTCACACGCACCAAGCATGGCGCCAACCGCCTCGCGCAGCAGCTCGACAAGGACGGACTTCCCGCCATGGCCATTCATGGCAACAAGAGCCAGTCGGCGCGCACACGCGCGCTGGAAGCGTTCAAGGCGGGCGAGTTGCGTGTGCTGGTTGCGACCGATATCGCGGCTCGCGGGCTGGATATCGAAGAGCTCCCCTATGTGGTTAACTACGAGTTGCCGAACGTCTCCGAGGACTACGTGCACCGTATCGGGCGCACTGCGCGCGCCGGTCAGACCGGGCGTGCGGTATCACTGGTGGACGCCGAGGAGCGCAAGTTGCTGCGCGATATCGAACGGCTCATCGGCAAGAAGTTGCCGGTGCTCGAAGGCGTGCGTATTCCGGATATCGTCGACACGCCGCCCGCCAACGATCGTCCACCGAGACCCAATGGCGGCAACAGAATCCGCGCCAGCGGCCGCGGCAATCGAGGCGCTGCCAGCAGCACCAACGGTGGCAACGGCAACGGCAACGGCAACGGCAACGGTGTGGCGGGTGATCAGCCACGTCGCAGACGGCGTCGTCGCGGTGCGGGTGGTGGCAACAGAGCTGCTGCCTGACCGGTTGACGGTCCTTTCATCCATCGGTCATTGGCGATCAACATCGCCACTCATGACGGAGTAAGTAATGCAGAACGA
Source organism: uncultured Granulosicoccaceae bacterium (assembly GCA_938006335.1). Taxonomy (GTDB): domain Bacteria; phylum Pseudomonadota; class Gammaproteobacteria; order Granulosicoccales; family Granulosicoccaceae; genus Granulosicoccus. The sequence continues at coordinate 84,022 of CALLMF010000002.1, forward strand.
CCCGGAAGACAAGGTCACACAAGGCGCAGACGCGGTAGGTAGCGGCGATGCGGGGACCGATGGCGTTGAGCCAATGGCTGCTGCAGCTCCAAAACGTACGCGTAAACCACGTGCCAAGAAAGAGCCCAAGGTTGCTGCGACAGCGTCCCCCGACGCTGCCGACGGCCCGGACGCCAGCGAGGCGGCGGCTCAAGACGCGCCCAAGACGCCACCCAAGCGGGCCACTACCCGAAGGGCGCCGCGCAAGGCTGCACAGAATGTCGAAGACGCGTCGACCGAGGTGCATGAAGAACCCATGACCCCAGCTGAGCCAGCAACGGCTGCCGCCGCGGCACCGGAAGGCGACGCCACAGCCGAGTCTGGCGGCGAGGGCAACCAAAGCGCTGCCGCCGACGCCAACGAGGAGCAGCCCCGTGAGCGGCCGCAGCGTCGCAAGCGCCCGGTCTACGGCGACGACGACTATGAAGAGCCAGGCGACGATCGTGGCAACCGGCTACCGCCAGGTATGCGCCATGCCCTTGATGCCGACGAGGAAATCGAGGGCTACTTCGATGTCGATGTGGTTGAGGACGAGTCCTACGGCAACGTCGTCAACATCAACAACCGCTTTCCGTCAGACAGCAACCTGCTGCCGAGCGAGCAACCGGCAGGTGGCCGTCGCCGCCGACAGAACGCCAACAACCGCAATAACACCCCACGACGTGGCGCTGCCGCAGGTGGCGGACGCCACCGCCCACAGGGATCAGGCCGTCGACGTCAGGGTGGTGCGCCACGCCCCGCCGGGCAAGGCCAGCCAGGGCAGGGGGCACAAGGCAATCGTGCGCGTCGCGGGCGTAACCGCAATCCGAATGCTCAGGCAGGAGGGGCACAGGCAGGCGGACAAGGTGGCGGCCAGGGGGGCGCGGCCTCCGGCGAGGCCGGTGCGGGCAATGCCTCGGGCGGACCGCGGCGCAATAATCGGAATCGTCGCAACCGTCAGCAGCGCAGTGGCGGCGGTGAAGGGTCTTCAGAGGGCTAGGCGGTTGGCTTGAATGTCCACGTTCATGATGAAGAGCGTGACGGCAATTCTGTACCGCTCGAGCGCATGAGCGTGATGCCAATCACTGGCATACTTCATTGGCAGCCGCCAATCGAGAGGAGTAGAACCATGAAAATCGGGTTTTGCATGCTTTTATGGACAACATCAGTCAGCGAAGAACACTACCCGATTCTTGAAGATCTGAAGGCGACGGGCTACGACGGTGTCGAGGTTCCCGTGTTTGGCGGAGTGCCGGAGGACTACGTCAAAATTGGGAAAATGCTCGATGAATTGGAATTACAGAGAACCGCCATATCGGTTATCCCCTCGCTAGACAAAAACCCGTTGTCTGGCGATCCAGACACCCGTCAGGCGTCGGTCGATTATCTGAACTGGGTAGTCGATTGTGCTGCTGCCTTGGGTGCAACGACAATTGCTGGACCATTGCACCAGACACTTGGAGAATTCTCTGGCAGCGCGCCAACAGCAGACGAATTTGATCGTGCGCGACACGTGCACACGCGCGTTGGCGATCATGCCCGCAACTCAGGTGTCACTATTGCGCTCGAGGCGATCAATCGATTCGAGTCGTACTTTGCGAACACGATGTCTCAGCTTGACGACTACGTTGAATCTGTTGGTCATCCAGCCATCAAGACGATGTACGACACCTTTCACGCCAACCTGGAAGAAGCCGATCCTGTTGCCGCATTCTCCAAGCACAAGGACAATGTGGTGCATGTGCACATATCCGAAAACGATCGCGGAGTACCGGGGCGTGGTCATGTGCCATGGCAAGACACCTTCACGGCACTGAAGTCTTCAGGCTACGATCAATGGCTGACCATAGAGTCATTCGGACGCGCCTTGCCCGAACTTGCTGCGGCAACGCGCGTATGGAGGGACTTTGCCGAGAGCGCGGAAGCGGTATACCGTGAAGGCTACCAAACGATCAGAAATGGCTGGGATCAGGCGTAATACGGTGTTCGACTGTTAACGCGACAAGCGTTCACGCACGGAAGCAGGGCCCGCCGCCCGAGCAGCCAACCCTCATCCATGGCCCAGCCCGCACTTACATGTTCGGGTAATTCGGCCCGCCGCCGCCTTCCGGCACCACCCAGGTGATGTTCTGGCTCGGGTCCTTGATATCGCAGGTCTTGCAGTGAATGCAGTTCTGCGAGTTGATCTTGAACTCCGGTTGGCCATCGCTCTCGACCACCTCGTACACACCTACCGGGCAGTAGCGCTGCGCGGGCTCGAGGTAGGCGGGAAGGTTCACGGTGATGGGCACGGAGGGGTCAGTGAGCTTGAGGTGCACCGGCTGCCCGTCCTCATGGTTGGTGTTCGACAGGAACACCGACGACGGTTTGTCGAAGGTCAGCATGCCGTCAGGCTTCGGGTACTGTGGCGGGCGACAGGCATCCGCGCGCTTCATGGTGGCGTGATCGGGCGTGTCATCCCGGAAGTTGAACGGCAGGCGTCCACCAAAGAAGTTCTGGTCGATGTAGTTGTAGGCGCCACCGAAGTACATGCCGAACTTGTGCATGGCCGGGCCCCAGTTCTTCGAGGTCTTCAGCTCCTGGCCGGCCCAGCTGTCCAGGAAGGCGGTGTCGTACTCGTCAAGCGTGCGCTCGATATCGTCTGCCGCCAGCGCGGCAGCAATGGTCTCCGCGGCGACCATGCCTGATTTCATCGCGGTGTGCGTGCCCTTGATCTTTGCAAAGTTCAGGGTGCCGGCATCGCAGCCCACCAGCAACGCGCCGGGCATGCTCATCTTCGGCAGTGAATTGAGTCCGCCCTTGACGATGGCGCGCGCGCCATAGCACACGCGTTCGCCACCCTCGAGCACGCTGGCAATCCTGGGGTGGGTCTTGAAGCGCTGGAACTCGTCGAAGGTGCTGAGGTGGGGGTTGTCGTAGTTGAGGTCGATGATCAGACCGACAACGACCTGATTGTCCTCAAGGTGGTAGAGGAAGGCACCGCCTGTGGTGCCGGTTTCCGACAAGGGCCAACCTGCGCCGTGTACCACCACTCCCGGCTCGTGATGCTCCGGCTTGACCTGCCAGAGTTCCTTCAGGCCGATGCCATAGTGCTGTGGCGAGCGGCCCTCGTCCAGACTGAAGCGCGCAATCATCTCCTTGCCGAGATGGCCGCGACAGCCTTCGGAGAACACGGTCACCTTGGCGTGCAGCTCCATGCCGGGCTCGTGGCTGTCCTTGGGGTTGCCATCGACGTCGAGACCCATGTCGCCGGTCGCAACTCCCTTGACGCGTCCGTCCTCGTGGTAGAGCACTTCCGCAGCCGCAAAGCCCGGGAACACTTCTACACCCAGCGCTTCGGCGCGTTCAGCCAGCCAACGGGTGAGATTGCCAACGCTCGCCACGAAGTTGCCATCGTTGTGCATGGTCCTGGGTGATGCCCAGCCGGGCATGTTGACGGACTTGTCTGCCCCGGTGAAAAACAGGATTTCATCGCGCGTGACCGCTGTCTTCAACGGCGCGTTGTCGTCCTCGCGCCAGTCCGGAAACAGCTCGTCGATCGCGCGGGGTTCCACCACTGCGCCGGACAGGATGTGCGCACCAATTTCCGATCCTTTCTCGAGGACCACGACACTGATCTCGTTGCCAGCGTCGGTGGCGCACTGCATCAAGCGGCAGGCTGTGGCGAGACCCGCCGGGCCACCGCCGACGATGACCACGTCGAATTCCATTGACTCGCGCTCGGTACTCATGACTTTCTGGCCCTTGAGGATGATGTGGGTTCTGACACGAGTCGATTATACGGGCAGCGTAGCCGTACAATGGTCGGTTCCAGTGGTCCTTTGCGCAAGCATAGTGGGGCCAGATTCCGACCGTGGCTTCCCGGCGATTCCGGGTGTGATCCTGCGAACGTGCACCCCGACAACAGTCTGTTCCCCTATGCCAATTGCGCCCGAGGCCTCGAGTCGCTGCTGCGCGACGAGCTCCTCGCCCTCGGTATTCCCGGTGTACAGACGCTCGGGTCCGGTGTGCGCTTTGATGGCGGTCTGGAGTCGGCTTATCGCGTCTGCGTGCATTCGCACATTGCCAACCGCGTCCTGTGGCCGGTTCATCAGGGCATGGCGGATACGCCAGAGTCGCTGTATTCCCTGGTGCGGGAAGTGGACTGGTCGCAGCACCTCGGTCAGGACGGCTCGCTGGCGGTCGATTTTTTCAGCGCGCAGTCAGCGATTACCCACACCCAGTTTGGTGCCTTGAAGGTCAAGGACGCGGTGGTCGACCAGTTTCGCGAAGCGTCGGGAGTGCGTCCGGATGTGGACCGCAACACGCCTGACGTGCGCCTGAATGTCTACGTCCATCGCGACAAGGCCCGGCTTGCCATCGATCTGTCGGGAAGCAGTTTGCATCGTCGGGGCTACCGTACGGGCGGAGGACCTGCACCGCTGAAAGAGACGCTGGCGGCAGCCTTGCTGTGTGCAGCAGGGTGGCCCGAACGTGCGGCGCGTGGAGAGCCCTTTGCCGACCCGATGTGCGGCTCCGGGACCCTGGTGATCGAGGCCGCGTGCATGGCGGCATCGCGTGCGCCCGGGCTGGGCCGGGACTACTTCGGTTTTCTTCGTTGGCGCGGGCACGACGCCGCGCTCTGGACACGAATCGAACAGGATGCCCGGGCCGCGATTCGGCCGGTGGTCGCCCCCATACGCGGATCCGATCAGAGCTCGATGGCGGTCAAGCTGGCCCGAGAGGGGCTGGCGGCTACCGGTGTCGAGGGCGATGTCGCGATAGAGCAGCGCGAACTGTCACGCGGAACCGAACAGATCAGCGGATCGACAGGCTTGCTGCTCAGCAATCCGCCGTGGGGTGAGCGGCTACAGGCTGGGGCCGACACTTACCGGGCTATCGGCCAGGCCCTGTCGCTGCAGTATGCCGGCTGGGATTGCGGGGTGTTTGCTGCGAGTCGTTCGCCTCTTGCTGCCTTGGGGTTGCCACTCAAGGGGTGTCTTGATGTCGTCAATGGTGGTGTGGATTGTCAGTTGTCGATCGGAAGAATCCCTGCTCGACGACGAGCCATCACAGGCGGCCAGGTATCGCACGGCAGCGACGTCGGTCAGATCGCGGACTCAATGGAGGATCGTGCGCCTGGGATAACCACTCCTGGGATCGATATTCAGGCCTTCGTCAATCGGGTGGGCAAGAATCTGTCTGCCTCTCGTGGCTGGCGGAAACAGCAAGGCATCCGTGCGCATCGCGCATACGATGCAGACCTGCCCGAGTTTGCTGTCGCCATCGATTGTTTTGATTGCGGTGAAGAGGGTCTGGAGCGGCACCTTGTGGTGCAGGAGTACGCACCGCCTCGTTCGGTGAACAGCGCCGTCGCAGCTCAACGGCTTGACGCCATCATGCACGCGCTGCCAGAGGTGCTGCAGGTTGAGCCGCAAAACGTCCATCTGAAGACACGTGAGCGTCAGCGCGGCACGCAGCAGTATCAGCGTCACACCGAAGTGCGGCACGACGAGCGCGACAGTGCATCGATCGTTCGGTATCTGCACGAGCGCGATATCGTCCACGAGCTGAACTTCTCGGACTATCTCGATGTGGGCGTTTTTCTCGACCACCGGCGTGTGCGTCAGCATGTGCGCGATGTGTTTGCCGCAAAACAGGGTGGACATTTTCTGAATCTTTTCGCCTACACCGCTACTGCAAGCGTGGCTGCAGCCGTGGGTGGCGCGGACAGCAGCTTGTCAGTTGATCTGTCGAAACGGTATTGCGAATGGGCGCAGCGCAATCTTGCACTCAACGGCGTCAGCGCCGAACGTCACCTGGTGCAAAGGGCAGATGTACTCGCGTGGCTGGATGAGCCAAGACGTTCCGCAGACGTCATTTTATTGGACCCACCCACGCATTCGAATTCCACTTCAATGGATCGCGACTGGGATGTTCAGACGGATCATGCTGCCACCATTGATGCCTGTGTGGACTCACTGACTCCGGATGGTGTACTCATGTTCAGCAACAATTTTCGTGGTTTCAAACTTGACCCCACGCTGGCAGAGCGTCACGACATTGAAGACCGCTCCAAGTGGTCGCTTAGCCGGGATTTCAAGCGCAACACGCGCATTCATCGTTGCTGGTTCATCAAGAGGAGATCTGCATGACTGTTTTTCTGGCCGAATACGGACTGTTCCTCGCCAAGGTAGTCACGGTCGTTCTTGCAGTCGGAATTCTGGTGACAATTGTCGCTGCGAGCATGGCGCGCGGGCGTAAGGACGGAGCAGAGGAAGGCCCGGACGCCGGCGAAATCGTCATCACCAAATTCAACGAGCGCCTCGAGGACTTCGAGGAGGCCTTGTCGATCTCGAGGCTCGAGCCGGCGATGCGCAAGCAGGCCAGCAAGGAGCGCAAGACCCGCGAAAAGGCCGAACGCAAGGCGGCAAAAGTCGCTGCCAAGAAAGCCAAGCGTCAACGTGGCAAGGGCGAGACTCTGGTCCCAGAGAACCCGAAGCCGCGAACCTTCGTGCTCGACTTCGACGGCGACATCCGTGCCACGGCGGTCGACAAGCTGAGTCGCGAGATCACCGCGATTCTCACCAGTGCGACAACGGAAGACGAAGTGCTGCTTCGGCTCGAGAGTGGTGGCGGCACCGTCAATGGATACGGGCTCGGGGCGGCACAACTGGATCGCATTCGCAAGCGCCGCATCCGCTTGACCGTTTGTGTGGATCGGGTCGCGGCCAGCGGTGGTTACATGATGGCGTGCGTCGGCAACAAGATCGTAGCTGCACCTTTCGCCATGGTGGGCTCGATCGGTGTTGTGGCACAGATCCCCAACGTGCACCGCCTGCTCAAGCAGTGGAACATCGACGTCGAGCTGCTGACTGCAGGAAAATTCAAGCGCACACTGACCGTACTCGGCGAAAACACCGACGAGGGCCGTGCCAAGTTCGTCGAGGATATCGAGCGCATTCACGATCAGTTCAAATCCTATGTTGACGCCCACCGCCCGCAGCTCGACATAGAGACGGTTGCCACCGGCGAGGTCTGGTCGGGGCAGGATGTCGTGGATCTTGGCCTGGTCGACGAATTGGGCACCAGCGACGACGTGCTCGGTACGGCCTGCGAGGGGCGCGAGGTGCTGGTGGTGAGCTGGCGCCAGAAGCGCAATCTCATGCAGCGCTTCTCTTTCGGTGTCGAGAGTCTCGCCGACCGCATCGTCTTGCGCTGGCTCGACAGAATCGCGCGTTCGCCCGAAATCTGACCAAACGCTACCGCTTCGCAAGCCTGCGCCAGGCTTCTGTTGGACTTTAGTTTCTTGTCTGTCGGCCGTTATTTATCTGAGTAACGGTCTGACGACCTGCGCTGCGCACGTCTGCGGTTTGTTTCGCGCGGATGCGGCTGAGAGCCTGGATTTACGGTTGTCACAGCGGAGTCCCGGGCCTTGCAAAGAATATCTGCACGGCAGAGAAAGCATGGAAACTAGGGTTGAAGTCCGCAGAGATTCGGGCGCGGAGTACCGCGTTGGACGCCTGCGGTCGGTGGTTATCGCGTGAGCGCCACTATCGACCAGACGGCGCTGGCGTCACTGTACGCGTTGAATCGACCTGGCAAGCCTGATGTTGCAGGGCGCGTCATCGGCATGTTTTGCGAAGATGCACCGGTGCTTGTCGCCGCCATTGAGTCGGGCATTGCGTCCAATGACATCGAGTCGACGCGCATGGCGGCCCACTCACTCAAGTCCAGTGCGGCCTACGTCGGTGCAGTCTTCCTGTCCGAGGCGAGTGCTCGTGTCGAACGGGCTGCCCGAGAAGGCAACGTGTCGCAGTGTGCGCTGCTCGGCAAAACGCTGGAAGCCCTGTTGGCACACGCGATCACCGCACTCCACCAGGTGGAAGCGAAGGCTGCTTGAATGCACGCTGGCGAAGACAATCCGCTCGCAAGCGAGGAGACAGCCGCTTCGGTGGTCCAATCCGTCGTGCTGCATGTCGACGACGACATGTCGAGCCTCATCATGGCGGAAGGCACGCTTGAGGATGCAGGCTTTGCGGTGGTGCACGCGTCCAACGGCAGGGAAGCGCTCGATCGCTATCAGGAGCATCAACCTGACTTCGTGATCATGGATGCGGAGATGCCGGTCATGGACGGCTTCGAGGCCATTCGCCGTATTCGTCAGCTTCCGGGCGGCGAGCATGTGCCGATCCTGATGACCACCGGTCTTGACGACCTTGATTCGATCACGCGGGCGTACGACGAGGGCGCTACCGACTTCGTGACCAAACCCGTGAATTTCTTCATTCTGCCGCACCGGGTGCAGTACATGCTTCGCTCCAAGGTGACGGCGGACGAGCTGCGCGCCAGTCAGGAAAAGCTCGACAAGGCCCAACGCATCGCCAAGATGGGCAACTGGGAGTGGGACATCGAGTCCGGGGCATTGAACTTCTCGCACGGGTTTCTTCTTGCCATTCCGGCAGCCGAGTCCGCTCCGCCCAGCACTTGGTCCGAGTGTCTGCACCTGCTCGCCGAACCGGAAAGATCGATGTTCGAGCAGGCGGCCTTGCGCGCAGTAAGAAAGCCCGATCGACTCAGCATCGAGCTGAGCCCCAGCGGAGGGACGGCAGGCCAAAAACCGCGGACTATCGTGCTGGAGGGTGAGCCGCAGCTCGATGCAAACGGCAAATGCACCCATTTGATGGGAACGGTTCAGGATGTCACCGAGCACCGCGAGGCGCAGGCCCAGATTCATAATCTCGCCTACTTCGACATCACGACAGGTCTGCCGAATCGCGCCAGGCTACTGCAACTACTCGGCGCTGCGGTCCAACGCGCCGATCAGAACAACAGCAAGTTTGCCGTGCTGTTCGTGGATCTTGATCACTTCAAGCAGGTCAACGACACGCTGGGTCATGACGCTGGCGATCTTCTGTTGCAGATGGTCTCCGAGCGAATCACCGATGTGTTGAGGAGCAGTGATCTGCTCACTCGTGGATCCGAAGAGAATACCGAGACACACACGATCGCCCGTCTGGGTGGCGACGAGTTTGTCGTACTGCTCGATGCCATTCGGCGTCCCGAGGACAGCGCGCGGGTTGCCCAGCGTCTCGCTGGGGTGATTCGCGAACCCTTTCACCTCGATGATAATGAAGTTTCCATCTCGTCCACCATCGGAATCAGCGTGTTCCCGGCGGATGGCACCGACAGTGCCACATTGTTGAAACACGCCGACGTGGCCATGTACCACGCCAAGGAACGAGGGCGCGATGGCTACCAGTTCTACTCTCGCGGTATTCACGAGCGCGCGCTGCAGCGCTTCTCGCTGGAGAAGGATCTCAAGCGCGCCATCGGTCACGGTGAGCTTGATCTTGTCTTCCAACCGAAGGTGGAGATTGCAACCGGTCGAATCAGTGGCTGCGAAGCCCTCGTGCGGTGGTTACACCCGGAGCGCGGACCGGTGAGTCCATGCGAATTCATACCATTGGCAGAAGATACGGGACTGATACTTCCGCTCGGTCAATGGGTACTGGCGCGCGCCTGCCGTCAGATGCAACAGTGGCATCAGCTTGGCGACATCGGCTTCGGTATCGCGGTCAATTGCTCTGCTGTCCAGTTCACTCGTGGCGACATGGAAAAAGAACTGGACACGGCTCTGAAAGACTCGGGGCTTGCGCCGCATCTGCTTGAAGTCGAGCTTACCGAAAGTCTGCTGATGCACGACATCAACGCCGGCATCGCAAGCCTTCAGCGCATGAAGGCTTTGGGCGTGAAGGTGTCGATCGATGATTTTGGAGCCGGATTTTCCTCGCTGAGTTATCTCAAGCGTTTGCCTGCAGACAAATTGAAGATCGACCAGTGTTTCGTCAAGGACCTCGATTCGGATGCGGGAGACAAGGCCATCGTCGTTGCTGTTACCAAGCTCAGTCATGATCTTGGACTCACCGTGGTCGCCGAAGGCGTGGAAACACGCGAGCAGTTCGGCGCGCTGCGTGAACTAGCCTGCGATGAAGCGCAGGGTTATCTGATCAGCAAGCCGCTTGCTGCAGACGCCTTAATTGCCTGGGTCAGAGAGCAAGGTCAGGACGATGACCCCCGGTGGTTGGCTGACGCGGCCTGAGCACGTTGGAGCGCGGCACCGGTGTGCTCGTTGAGTGGTGGGTTATCCTTGGCCGATGACCGACACGAATCCGCCGTCGCCTGGCATCACCCTCGAGCAATTTCGACAAATCAGTGACGAACGTCTGCCGTTTGCCACATCGATGGGCATTGTGGCGGAGTGCATCGCGGCGGAGCAGGTACTGATGCGTGCCGTCTACGACAGCAGCTTCCTCCGTCCCGGAGGGACCATCGCCGGACCCATCATGATGGGACTTGCTGACGCCGCCTTGTACGCCCTGGTGTTGTCCCGGGTGGGGCCGGTCGAGCTTGCGGTAACCACGCAACTGTCCATCAATTTTCTGCGTAAACCCGCTCCGGGCGACATGCTTGCCGAGGCACGTGCCTTGAAAGTGGGTCGCCGGCTGGTGGTGGGCGAGGTCGCCTTGTGGAGCGCTTCGGGCCATCGTGAAGAACTCGTGGCTCACGCGACGGGCACGTACTCGATTCCACCCTGAAGGTGTCATGATTATCGGCGAGCCAATTGGAGCCCTGTCATGACCGACTCACCGCTAACGGACGTCGAAGCGTGTGTATTCGATGCCTACGGTACGCTGCTGGACGTGCACTCTGCTGTGGCGCGCCATGCTGATGATGTCGGTCCACGGTATGCCGAGTTGTCGGCAGAGTGGCGGCGCAGGCAGTTGGAGTACACCTGGCTGCGTAGTCTCATGCTGGCCTTCACGGACTTCGAGAGCGTTACGCGCGAGGCGCTCGACGTATCACTCAAGGTGTTTGATCTTGATACGGCATTGATCGCTCCACTGATGCAGTCCTACCGATCCCTGGACGCATTCGCCGACGTGCCAGGCACGCTTGCCGTGCTGGGTCAGGCAGGATTTTCACGTTCCATTCTCAGCAACGGTACTGAAGACATGCTGGCAGAGGGCGTACGAGCGGCCGGTATCGAGCAACATCTTGACAATATCTATTCAGTGGATGCGGTAAGAATATACAAGCCTGACCCGGCCGTGTATCAGCTGTGCGTGGACCGACTCGGTGTGTCCGCACAACGCGTGTTGTTCATGTCTTCGAATGCCTGGGATGCAGCGGGTGCCGCACACTTCGGTTTTCAGGTGGTCTGGATCAACCGTTACGGTCAGCCCGCCGAGACGCTTCCCGGCAAGCCTGTCCGTACTATTACCTCTCTCGACGCCCTGCCTGGCATTGTTGGCATCTGCTGATGCCGCACGGAAGTACCGCGAACATCGCCCAGTCCACTAGACTGAGCACACGCCTGAATACTTGCACCTCCCGTGACCGTTCACGTTTTCGGCTCGATCAACCTCGACAGGATCTACCGCGTTCCGCATCTCGCGCGTCCCGGTGAAACCCTCGCCAGCCGCACGCTGACGACCGTATTGGGCGGCAAAGGCGCGAACCAGAGCCTCGCCCTGGCCCGCGCCGGTGCCGAGGTCGCGCATCTGGGACGACTCGGGCGTGACGATGGAGCCTGGTTGAACCCGCTCGAGGAGGGTGGGGTGAGTATCACCGGCGTCGAGCTGGTGGATGACGTGAGCGGTCACGCCATCATTCAAGTGGACGACGCGGGCGAGAACTCGATTGTGCTCCACGGCGGTGCCAATCGCGGATTTGATCGGGCGGCGCTCGATCGCTTGTTCGCGTCCATGCAAGCCGGGGACTGGCTGCTCATGCAGAACGAATGCGATGGTCTGACTGATGCCTTCGCCATCGTTGCAGAGCGCGATGTACGCCTCGCATTCAATCCAGCCCCCATGGACGAGGCCGTGCGTTCTCTGCCGTTGGATGCGCTGGATCTTCTGGTGGTCAACCAGACCGAGGCGGCCATGTTGCTCGGGCTTGACATCAACGCGTCCGTGGACACCTTGAAAGAGCAGCTCAGCAAGAGTTTGCGTGGTGTCACGCGGGTCCTCACTCTCGGTGCGCAAGGCGCATGCTTGCTTCCGGCAGACAGTGACACGATGATCGAGCAGGCTGCCCCTGCGGTCCAGGTCGTGGACACCACTGGGGCAGGTGACACCTTTGTCGGCTATCTCCTCGCCGCGCTGGTTGCGGGTCTGTCGCCGGTGGCTGCCCTGGAGCGTGCAGTGACGGCGGGGGCGCTCGCTGTGACCCGCGCAGGCGCTACCCCTTCGATTCCTGACGCGGCGGCGGTTGACGCCGTGATGCTGGGCTAGCTGATGAAACCGATAATTCTCGACACCGATCCGGGCGTTGATGATGCGATGGCCATTGCATACGCGCTTGCCCATCCGAAACTGGAGCTCTTGGCGCTGACCACCGTCTTCGGTAATACCAACGTCGATGCCACTACCAGGAACGCCAGCTGGCTGCTCGATCGGTTTGGTGCACGCAGGGTCGATGTCGCTCGTGGTGCGGCGACGCCCCTTGTGCAAGCGCCCTTGCCGCATTCGGAGTTCGTCCATGGCGCTGATGGAATAGGCGGGTGCTACCCCGTGGAACCTTACGCGCTGGACTCCACCGCCCGACACGCAAGCCTCCACCGCTTGGCTGCCGCGGAGTACATCGTCGAGGCGGCGCGGGCACGTCCCGGCGAAATCACACTCATTGCTGTAGGTCCCATGACCAATGTTGCGGCCGCGTTGGCGCTGGAGCCGGAGCTGCCATCCTTGCTCGAGTCCCTGGTCGTGATGGGGGGCGCTCTGGACGAGCCGGGCAATGTCACACCAGCAGCCGAGGCCAACTTTTTCAATGACCCGCACGCCGCCGATCTGCTGATGGGGGTCGAGTGGCCGATGACCGTGGTTGGCCTCGATGTCACCCACAAGATCATGATCGCAGACAGCGATCTGGACCGGGTGGGTGCTCAGGGTGGTGAAACCGGCCGGTTGATACGCGATACCAGTCGCTTCTATGTCGATTTCTACAGTACGAAAGGTGCTGCGCGCGGCGAGGACCGGGAGCCTGCTTGTGCAATGCACGATGCTGCAGCGGTCGCGTACGTCGTCATGCCTGACGCCTTCGAAACCGTCAGCGGGCCTGCGCGCGCGGTGCCTGATGGCATGGCCGCGGGGCAGTTGCTGGTTGATCGTGCGGGGTACACCTATGCGACAGATCATTGGCAAGACCGGCCGAGCACAGCTGTGTGCATGGCCGTCGATGCGGAACGAGTCAGAGACGATTTTCTGTCCCGCCTCACCGTCGCTGGAGGAGCACAAGCATGAATCGAACAAGACGTCAGCTCGCCGTCGTTGCCGCTGTGTTTGCTGCCTCGATGACAAGTGGCTGCGATTGGGTGGATTCCGCTGGCAATGGTGGTGGTTCCACCGGTTCGGTGATCACGATCAATGGGCAGCCCCTCGGGTCTGCGGTGTCCTTGCAGGAGAAGTCGTTTTCGCGCGTGCTCGTCACCCGGCTGAGCGGTGACGATGCAACGGTTTACGAGTTCGATAACACCCCGCTTGCCGAGGGCGCACTCGACACCTGCCTGTCGTTGAACGGCTTTGATGCCGAGCACGCCGTCGGCTCTCTTGGCGATGCCTGCAGCGGCGCCGAAACCGATTGCCGCTTCATTGCACAGGATGACCCCAGCAACAGCAACGAGCTTGCCTTCAGTCTGGACGTGCCCGAGTTGCGCGCTCCGGTAGGGCGGCGACATTCCTTGCGGGTTGGGCAGTACGTCACCGACGAGTTTGCCCAGACCACATTCGTGGAGGATTTCAGTACCGAGATTGATTTTTGTCTCATCTCGATCAACGAAGCACCCGAAGCCATCGCCGACACTTATGTACTGGTCGAGGGCGGTGTGCTCGATCTTGATGCCGCTGTCGGTGTGCTCGCCAACGATATCGATGATGACGATGTGCGCAACGAGTCACTGCGTGTGACCGCCACCGTCGAAGAGCCAACTTTCGATAACCGGTTTGAACTGCGCGAAGACGGGGGCTTTACCTACAGCTTTGCTCCCTCCGGCATTCGCGAGGATGTGATCGACCGATTTACCTATCGCGTGAGCGACGGCTCGCAGACCAGCGACGGGATGGCCACCATTCGCATCGTCGCGTCCAACCAGGCGCCGGTCGTGCTCGATATGCCTGACCCTTACTTCGCCATGGTGGGCGAATTCTTCGAAGAAGACCTCTCGGTGTTGTTCGAGGATCCGGAAGGCCTCGATATGGCGTTCAGCTTCATTGAAGACCTGCCGGCGGACGGCGATCTGGAGCTATCGTCCGATGGTGTTCTCTCGGGAACTCCGGACAATGATGACGAGGGCGAATTCGGGCTGACGCTTGTGGCGGATGACGGTGAGAACACCACGGAAACGATGATCACGTTGATTATCGAGGCGCCCGAGAATTCCGCACCTGAGTTCGTGCAGGGTACGGTGTTCAGCCAGACTGTCGATTTTGGCGACCGCATCGAAGACGTCGAGCCCGAATTCGAGGATCCGGACAACGATACGCTGACCTATCGCAATGCGGGAGCGAATCTGCCGCGCGGTCTGAGCGTCAACAGCAGCACCGGCGTGCTCAGTGGTCGCCCACGGTTGCGGGGACTGTTCACGGGTCTGGTTATCGAGGCGCAAGACTCCGCGGGCAACACTGCCGAGTCCGACAGTTTCTTCATTCGGGTGCTGTAAGCCATTGCCTGCGAGCTTGCGCTGCATGGCGGCTTCGTAGACGATGCTGCCAAAGCCCCTGGAACCCTCATGATTGGCGACGTCCCAAGACCTTATTTGTTCGTCAAGCACTCCGAAGGGTGGAACGTCGACCGGTGCACTCGCTGGATGGATGCCGCCGGTCTACCGGTCGAGTTCTGCTATCCCACCTCCGGTCAGCGCTTTCCGGATCCCGAAGACTACGCGGGGGTTGTTGTCTTCGGTGGGCGTTGGTTCGTCGGCGATGCGCCCGCGGAAACCTGGATTGTCGAGGAACAACGGTTCATAGAGGCCTGCCTCGAGGCCGGCACGCCTTACTTTGGAATCTGTCTCGGTGCACAGATGCTGGCTCACGTGCTCGGCGCACGTGTGTGCTGTCATCCAGAGGGGCTGCGTGAAGTCGGTTTTCATGAAGTGCTGCCTAGTGCTGATGCGCCGGAATTCATGCGCGCTCCCTTGCACGTCATGCAATGGCATCGGGAGGGGTTTGAGCTGCCCGACGGAGCCACACAACTTGCCACGGCGCCAGGCGGTAGCGATACCGCATTCCCCAATCAGGCCTTCGGCCTGAACGATCAGGTGGTTGGCGTGCAGTTTCACCCGGAGGTCAATCCGGACGTACTGAAGATCTGGCACCAACGTAATCGCGAGCGCAATCCCGAGGACCTCACTGACGCCGAGCGCAGTCTCCAGGCGAGTGATGCCGTTCGATTCGATGCCGAGATCACGGCATGGCTTGATCACTTTCTATCTGGCTGGACGGCGCGCGCGATCCAAGCCACCTGAATCAACAATTCCTGCCACTCGACCCACCTTCTGCAGCTGCACATGCTCCACTCCAGCACCCGATCCCTGTTCGTTGTCATCTCCATTGGTGTGGTGCTGGCAATCGTGGTCATGGCCCTTGCCTGGCCGCCCGTACTGTGGGCGTTTCTGGTGGTCGGCCCGCTGATCGGGATTGGTGCGCTCGACATGACGCAAACCCGCCATTCCCTACGGCGCAACTTTCCGCTTGTTGGCCGTGCGCGTTGGCTGATGGAAGGCGTGCGGCCGTTTATTCGTCAGTACTTCATGGAGTCTGAAACCGATGGGGCACCGGTGCCCCGCGTGTTTCGTTCGGTGGTGTATCAGCGTGCCAAGGGCCACGACGACACGGTGCCGTTTGGTACCAAGTTCGATACCTATCGGGATGGCTATGAGTGGATTGCTCATGCGGTTGCCGCGCTCGACATTCATGGCAAGGAGATGCACCCGAGAGTGCGTGTGGGCGGCACTGCGTGTACGCAGCCCTACGATGCCAGCGTGCTCAATGTCAGTGCCATGAGTTTCGGGTCGCTGTCGCCCAATGCCGTGCGTGCGCTCAACTCCGGCGCCAGCAACGGGGGATTTGCCCACAACACGGGTGAAGGCGGGATTTCCCGCTATCACCTGCAGCCCGGCGGCGACCTGATCTGGCAGATCGGCACCGGCTACTTCGGTTGCCGCGATGATAATGGCAATTTCAATCCAGACGCTTTCCGCGAGAATGCATGTCGCGATTCGGTGCGGATGATCGAGATCAAGATCTCTCAAGGGGCAAAGCCCGGGCACGGCGGCCTGTTGCCCGCGATCAAGAATACCCCTGAGATTGCCGAGGCTCGCGGAGTGACGCCAGGCACCCTCGTGGCCTCGCCTCCTGGACACACGGCGTTCTCGTCGCCACGTGGTCTGCTCGAGTTCGTACAAACGCTACGAGAGTTGTCCGGGGGCAAGCCTGTCGGCTTCAAGTTGTGTGTGGGCCGTGAAAGTGATGTTGTTGCCATCTGCAAGGCCATGGTCGAGACGGGCATCAAGCCTGACTTCATCACTGTTGACGGCGGTGAGGGAGGCACGGGTGCCGCGCCACTGGAATTCACCAATTCGGTCGGTATGCCGCTGCGTGATGGTCTAGCCTTCGTGTGCGACTGCCTGTCCGGTTTTGATGTGAAGCACGACATCACGGTGATTGCGGTGGGCAAGATATTCACCGCGTTTCACATGGCGAAGAATCTCGCGATTGGTGCCGATCTGTGTTATAGCGCGCGTGGATTCATGATGTCACTCGGTTGCGTGCAGTCGCTGGTCTGCAACACCAACCATTGCCCCACAGGCGTGGCAACTCAGGACCCCAAGCTTGCCGCAGGCCTGGTAGTCACCGACAAGTCAGAACGCGTTACCCGATATCATGGCGAGAGCATCGAAAGGCTGTGCGAACTCGTTGCTGCCGCCGGACTCACCTCACCCAGCGAGCTCAATCGTACGCATATCTACCGCCGAGTCAGTCAGACGGAAGTGAAGCGCTATGACCAGCTGATGCCGTATGTGGAGGTCGGCTCGTTGTTGCGGCAGCCGGTGCCGGAGCGCTTCGAGCATTCAATCGCTGAAGCTCAGGTGGACAGCTTTCAACCGATGGCGTGCATGGCGCGTCACGCCGAAGGTATCGCCGAGCTCGATACACCCGCCAGCGCTTAAGTCATCGGTTTTCCACTACGACAGGGGCGACAGGCGTGCTGGAAAGCCCCTTGGGCTATCTGTTCATCTATCTGCTGGTGGCGTTGCTCGCCGTGCCGGCGGCGAAGCGGTTCGGACTCGGTGGCGTCATCGGCTATCTGGTCGCGGGGGTGGTCATTGGCCCCTGGGGGTTGGCCCTGGTTCGCGATGCCGGAGACATCAGCGAGTTCTCTCGCATCATGACGCTGCTGCTGTTGTTTTCGATTGCACTGCGTTCAACGCCTGCACGTGTTACACGCCTGGTCGATGGGTTTGTGGTGCTCGGGCTTGGCAGCATGGTCGTGGTTTCCGGACTTGTATTTCTGCTTGCTATCGCCATCGGCTTGTCGTGGAACCATGCGCTGATTTGCGCACTGGCGCTGGCACTGGCCTCTGATGCGCTCGCAAGCGAATCACTGCGGATTCGCTACCCCACAGGTTCCTCGCTCAGTGATACGGGCAGACAGCTCTTGCTGACACAGCAGTTGTTGCTCGTACCATTGGTGCTCTTGTTGCCCGTGCTGGTCGACAACGCGGTTGCCGAGGGCAACCCCTGGCCAGGGGTGCTGGTCGGCATCGTGACCATCACCTTGTTGCTGCTGTTCGGCAAGGTCGTCGTTGCGCAAGCGTTCAGGTTTGCGGTGGGCGTCGGGGTAGAAGAGCTGTTCGCCGCGCTGACGCTCTTGTTGATAGTGGGCGTGCTGCTGTTGTTCCAGTTGTTGGGATTGCCACTTGAGTTAGGCGCACTAACCGCAGGGTTTCTGCTGGCGAGATCCGAATACGCGTCGGCCATCGATATCGCGATGCGTCCATTCCGTGGACTGATCGTTGGTCTGTTTTTCGTCTCGTTCGGGATGCAGATCGACTTCGGGACTTTCTTGCGCAAACCCGCTGAGGTTCTGGCTCTGGTGATATTGCTCATTTTCATCAAGGCGTGGGCCTTGCGCACCTTGCTGCGCTGGTCCTCTGTGCCGCGTCGTCAGCGTATCTGGTTGGCCAGCCTGATGGCTCAGGGCGGGGAGCTGGCGTTTGTCGTGATAGCGCTGGCGGTAGGTTACGGTGCCATTCCTGCAAAGCTTGCGACCGAGCTAGTTCTGGTCGCTGCCTTGTCGATGCTCGCAACTCCGGTGTTGCTGATGTACATCGATCGTCGCGATCGGGATAGCGCGGCCGGTCAGGTGGCTGAGGGTGATGCAGCGCAGCCGGCGGACGATACGCAAGTTATCGTCGCTGGATTTGGTCGGGTGGGACGGGTCGTGTGTCACCTGCTTCAGGAAAGTGGGGTCAAACTTGCGGTTATTGATCATAACCCTGATCGATTTGCGGAATTCCGGCGTGAGGGGTTTGCCGGTTTCTATGGTGATGCGCTTCGGCCTGATCTACTGGCCGCGGCCGGGGCGAATCGGGCGGTCACGCTGGTGGTGGCGATCGATCATCCCGAGCGTGCCATCGAGCTGGTTTCCCGGGTGCGCAGGTCCTATCCGCACATGAGCATCGTGGCGCGCGCGCAGGACAAGACAGAACGCGCCCGTCTGCTTGCCAGCGGCGCGGACCGCGCGCATCGCGAGACCTTTGAATCTGCGCTGCTGATGGGCGAAGATGCGCTGGAGACGGTGGGCACCGGCTTGCTGGATGCTCAGGCCAAGACGGAAGCATTCCGTGATCGGGATGATCTCGAGTCCGGCTGAGCCGTTGCCATGGGACCTGTTGAGTAACTGCTGCGAGAGCACACAATGAAAGGCAAAGACGTTGAATCCCTGACCAAGCTGCTGAAGGAGCACCAGGTGGGCCTGTCTGCGGTCAAGGCGAATCGCCTGCTGCTCGGCCTTGGCTTGCTGGAGGAGGCGACTCGCGAGAGTTCTACCAGGCCGGGGGTCACCAAGACCTACAAGCGATTGACCGAGGCTGGCCTCGACTACGGCGTCAACGAGGAAAATCCGCAGAGCCCGGACCAAACCACTCCGTACTATTACAAGGACAGTTTTGCCGAACTGGGCAAGCGCCTGCTTGAGGCGGCCTCGGCTACAGAGTGATATCCTCGATTGCAGCCCGGTCCAACGGTTCATTCTCACGGAGAACACCCATGAATTTTTCCCGCATCGGCCTCGCTGCCGGTCTGTTTCTCGGCTATGCCGGCACTGCTGTTGCCGCCGATATCTCGCCTGCTGTCGTTTTCGACATGGGCGGCAAGTTCGACAAATCCTTCAATCAGGGCGTCTACGACGGGGTTGAGCGCTTCAAGGAAGAAAACGGCGTCGAGTACCGTGAATTCGAGGTCACCAATGAGACCCAGCGGGAGCAGGCCCTGCGCCGCTTCGCGCAGCGCGGCGCCAACCCTATCCTGGGTATCGGTTTTGCGCAGGCTGGCCCCATCGAAGTGGTCGCCAAGGAATTCCCGGAGACACAGTTCACCATCATCGACGGCGTGGTGGATCTGCCCAACGTCCAGTCCATCGTGTTCAAGGAGCACGAAGGCTCGTTTCTCGTGGGTGTCATCGCTGCCATGGCGTCAGAGTCCGATGTTGTCGGCTTTGTCGGCGGCATGGACATCCCGCTGATCCGCCGCTTTGCCTGTGGTTACGAGCAAGGCGCCAAGTTTGTCAATACCGATGTCGAGGTCATCCAGAACATGACGGGCACCACACCTGCCGCCTGGAACGATCCGGGGCGTGGCAGTGAGCTTGCCAAGGGGCAGTTCGATCGTCAGGCCGATGTGGTCTATGCGGCAGCAGGGGGCACCGGCGTGGGGGTTTACCAGGCAGCAGAAGACGGCGGCAAGCTCGCCATTGGTGTGGATTCCAACCAGAACTACCTGCACCCGGGCACCATGCTCACCTCCATGCTCAAGCGTGTTGACGTCGCTGCCTATGACACCTTCAAGAGTGCGATGGATGGCAGCTGGGAGCCGGGCATGAAAGTGCTGGGTCTCGCCGAAGAGGGTGTTGGCTGGGCACTTGACGAGCACAATGAATCGTTGATCACCGCCGACATACAGGCCATGGTCGAGGAAGCGTCGGCAAAGATCGTCGCCGGCGACATCGTGGTCCACGACTACACGGTCGACAACACCTGCACCTATTGATCTGACTCGGATCAGGCGGCGGTAGCTGACGGCCATGGCACGCAGCTACCGCCGTATCGTGTTTCGACCGATCACAGTGATCGCTCATACGCTCCACGGTTGTCGTCGATGAGCACGTCCGTGTCTGGCACTGGTGCTGGAGATCTTGCACTCGAGCTCAAGGGCATCACCAAGCGCTTTGGCGCTGTAGTGGCTAATCGCGACATCAGCCTGTCGGTGCGGCGTGGTGCCATTCACGGCATTGTCGGTGAGAACGGCGCTGGAAAGTCCACGCTGATGAGCATTCTCTACGGCTTCTACCAGGCCGACGAGGGTGACATAAGCGTTGGTGGCAAACCCGCTCGGATCAACAGTTCACGCGATGCCATTGCCGCAGGTATCGGCATGGTGCATCAGCACTTCATGCTCGTCGATACCTTTACCGTGCTCGAGAATATCGTGCTCGGCGCGGAATCGCACGCCTTGCTCGAACCGAATATCCGCGCCGCTCGCGCAGAGCTTGCGCGTCTGGCTGATGAGTACGGCTTGTCGATCGACGTCGATGCGCTCGCCGGAGATCTGCCCGTCGGTGAGCAGCAGCGGGTGGAAATTCTAAAGGCGCTTTATCGTCATGCGGATCTCCTGATTCTCGACGAGCCAACGGGTGTACTGACCCCACAGGAGGCTGATCAGCTTTTTCGCGTGTTGCGCTCGCTGAAGGAGCGAGGCGTTACCGTCATTCTGATCACGCACAAGCTACGCGAGATCATGGACATCACCGATGAGGTCTCGGTGTTGCGGCTGGGCGAGATGGTGGCTCATCGCAAGACCGACTCGACCAGCATGCAGGAACTCGCCGAGTTGATGGTCGGACGCGCGCTCGATTCGACAGACTACTCGCGCAATGAAGCCCTGCGCGCCGATGCGTCGACTGGCATCGACGTTCAGGACCTGGTGCTCGAGCGCGATAATGGCACCCGGCGGCTCGATGGGGTGAGCTTGACGGTTCGTCGTGGCGAGATCCTCGGGGTTGCCGGTGTCGCGGGCAATGGACAGAGCGCTCTGCTCGATGTGCTATCCGGCATGACGGCACCGACCAGCGGACGATTCGTGATCAACGGGCGGGAGGCCGGGCCGGATGATCTTCCAAGCCCATCGGAGATGCGCGACCTGCGCATCAACCACGTTCCGGAAGACCGACTGAAGCTCGGCCTGGTCAAGGCATTCAGTGCCGCCGAATCATCGTTGCTGGGCTATCAGCGTGCCGAGCGTTTCAACTGGCGAGGTGTTTTGCGGCTCAAGTCCATCCGGAGACTGTGTGCGTCCTTGATGGCCGACTTTGATGTGCGCCCGGCAGATCCCCGCTTGAGGTCCGCGTCGTTCTCTGGCGGCAATCAGCAGAAACTGATTCTTGCCAGAGAGCTGGACAAGTCGCCTGATGTGCTCCTGGTCGGACAGCCGACGCGTGGTGTCGATATCGGCGCGATAGAACTGATCCATGAAAAGCTCGTCGAGATGCGCGATGCCGGCTGCGCGATTCTTTTGGTGTCTGTCGAGCTGGACGAAATACTCAGCCTGTCTGATCGCATCGTGGTGATGTATGAGGGGCGAGTGGTAGGAGAGGTCGATGGCAAGGAGGCTGACAAGACGACACTCGGTTTGATGATGGCTAACGCCCATCAACCGCAGCAGGCAGTGGCGTCATGAGCATCAATACCGCCAGCGTGCCGCTGCCTGCATGGTTGGAAGTCGTCGTCATTCCGATACTCAACCTGCTGATGGCGCTGTTTTCCGCTGGCCTGATCATGCTGGCCATCGGTGTGAATCCACTCGAGGCGCTCGGGTTCATGATTCAGGGCGCACTGGGTGACGACTACGCGCTCGGTTACACCTTGTACTACACCACCAATTTCATCTTCACCGGGCTCGCGGTGGCCATTGCGTTTCACGCCAGCCTGTTCAATATCGGCGGGGAAGGGCAGGCGTACATCGGAGGCCTCGGCGTGGCCCTGGTGTTCCTGCTATTGGACCGATACCTGCCGGCGGTCCTGCTGGTGCCGCTGGGTATTGCGGCCGCGGCCCTGTTTGGTGCGGCGTGGGCGTTCATACCCGGCTGGTTACAAGCCTACAGAGGGAGCCACATCGTCATCACGACGATCATGTTCAACTTCATCGCCGCATCACTCATGGTGTATCTGCTTGTCAATGTGTTGATTCAACCGGGCCAGATGTCGCCGGAGTCCAGGGCCTTCGAGCCCGCCGCCTGGATGCCGTCAATGAAGGCGGCGCTTGCGCCCTTCGGAATTGATCTGGTCAGTACGCCACTGAATCTGTCGCTGGTACTTGCACTCGTGTGCTGCGTGCTCGTGTGGTTCTATATCTGGCGCACACGTTGGGGATATGAGCTGCGTACCGCTGGTTTCTCTGAACCTGCCGCGCGTTATGCCGGCATTCGACCGCGCGGCGTCATCGTCACCGCGATGTGCCTGTCGGGGGCGCTGGCGGGTCTCGTGGCGGTCAACGAGATCATGGGCGTACATCACCGTCTGCTGCTGAACTTTCCCGCCGGTTACGGTTTCACCGGTATCGCCGTTTCGCTGATGGGGCGCAATCATCCGATCGGTATCGTCGTGGCCAGCTTGCTCTTTGGCGTGCTCTACCAGGGCGGGGCTGAACTTGCCTTCGAGATTCCCGGCATCACGCGCGAGATGGTCGTTGCCATTCAGGGCTTGATCATCCTGTTCTCCGGGGCGCTTGCCTTGATGTTGCGACCGCTGGTCGTGCGCTTGTATCTACGTGTCAAGCCGGTCGAGTCGCTGGGGCCAGCGACCGCATGAGCGAGTGGCTACCCAGTGTGTTCGCGGTGCTCGATGCGACCTTGCGTGTATCCACCCCGCTGATTCTTGCGGCCATGGCGGGGCTGTTCAGCGAGCGCTCCGGTATCGTGGACATCAGCCTCGAAGGCAAGATGCTGGCCGCAGCCTTTGCGGCGGGGAGCGTGGCGGCGGTCAGTGGTAGCGTCTGGCTTGCGCTATTGTCAGCGGTGCTGGTAAGCGTTGCACTGGCACTGCTACATGGCTTTGCGTGTATTACTCATCGGGGCAATCAGGTAGTGTCGGGTCTTGCCATCAACATCCTCGCGTCGGGCTTGACTGTGGTGCTCGGTATTGCCTGGTTCAAGCGCGGCGGGCAAACACCCGCGCTGTCTGGAGATGCGCGCTTTTCGCCCATTGAGCTTCCCTTTGCCGAGCAGATAAGCGATGTGCCCGTTGTCGGACGCTTCTACGCTGATGTGATCAGTGGGCACAATCTGCTGGTCTATGTCGCGTTTGCTGCCGTGGTGGCGACCTGGTGGTTCGTGTACCGAACACGCTTCGGCTTACGCCTGCGCGCGGTTGGAGAGAATCCGCTGGCAGTTGACACCGCTGGACTCTCAGTGTCTGGCTTGCGTTATTCGGCTGTCGCTATCTGTGGGCTGCTGGCAGGCATCGCGGGTGCGTATCTCTCGACAGCTCAAAACGCGAGCTTTGTCCGTGAGATGACGGCAGGGCAGGGCTACATTGCCCTGGCAGCACTGATCTTTGGTAAATGGCGCCCGTTGGCGGCGCTGCTCGCATGCCTGATGTTCGGCTTTCTGGATGCGGTATCCATTCGTTTGCAGGGCGTCGAGCTACCCGGGATCGGTGAGGTTCCGGTACAGGCGATTCAGGCCCTGCCATACGTACTTACCGTCATCCTGCTCGCTGGATTCATTGGCAAGGCGGTAGCGCCCAAGGCTGTCGGTGTACCCTTCGTCAAGGAACGTTGACCACTCTACCGAGCACGTTACATGAAGTTGCAGGATCTCGACGTCTGGGTCGTCGGTAACCCTCCGCCACACCACGGCGGGCGGTATTTCATTTTTCTCCGTTTGCGAACTGCCTGTGGCATCGAAGGCGTTGGCGAGGTCTACACCGCCACCTTCGGTCCGGACGTTGTTCGCGCCATGATCGAAGACGTGTTCACCAGGCACTTTGCCGGGCAGGACCCCTTCAATATCGAAACCCTGTGGCGGCGTGTGTACGGCAGTGGCTACACCTTGCGCCCGGATGTCTCATTGGTGTCGGTACTGAGTGGTCTCGAGATGGCGTGCTGGGACATCATCGGCAAGGCGACCGACAAGCCCGTCCATGAATTGCTCGGCGGACGCGTGCACGAGCGCTTGCGCACCTACACCTATATCTACCCGGGTGCAGACCAGGACGCTTCGTTGTACCACGATGCAGACGCCTCGGCCGATCGTGCGCTGCACTACGTTGAGCAAGGGTTCACTGCCTTGAAGTTTGATCCGGTTGATGCCTACACGGTGTTCGATGGGCGACAGCCCACCTTGACGGAACTCGAGCGTGCGGAGACTTTTGTCAAGACACTACGTGCCGCTGTCGGTACCAGGGCCGATCTGTTGTTCGGCACACACGGGCAGTTCACGCCAAGCGGTGCGATTCGGCTGGCACGACGTATCGAGTGCGGCGATCCTCTATGGTTCGAAGAGCCGATACCACCCGAGAATCCTGAAGCCATGGCGCGGGTATCCCGTCAGACCACAATCCCGATCGCAACCGGTGAGCGGCTGGTGACGAAGCACGAGTTTGCCCGTGTGCTCGAAAGCGGGGCGGCGTCCATTCTGCAGATGGCGTTAGGTCGCGTAGGGGGCTTGCTGGAAGCGAAGAAGGTCGCAGGCATGGCAGAAACCCACCACGCCCAGATTGCACCTCATCTTTACTGCGGGCCGATCGAAGGGGCGGCCAATGCGCAGCTGGCGGCCTGTACACCCAACTTTCTCATTCTTGAAAGCATCGAGCGCTGGGAGGGTTTTCACGCGGAGATTCTGGTCAAGCCGCTGGTCTGGGAGGAGGGCTACCTGGTTGTGCCCGATGCACCCGGTCTTGGCGTGGAGTTGGATGTTGCCGTTGCCGAAGCCCATCCCTACACCGGCAGCGCCTTGCATCTGGAGATGCAGCCCACGCCGGTACTACCGAGTTGACGGGCGACGCCTGCGTTGTCGACTACATCGTCGTTGGCGCAGGGTCTGCGGGTTGCGCGCTCGCGCATCGCTTGAGCGAATGTGGTCGATATCGGGTGTTGCTGCTCGAAGCGGGTGGCTCCGATCGAACCCTGTCCTCGGGGTTCTGGACACATCTACCGATCGGCTACGGCAAGACCTACTACGACCAACGCGTCAACTGGAAGTACGAAACCGAGCCCGAAGCTGGCCTGGGAGGCAAGACCTCCTACTGGCCGCGTGGGCGGGTGCTCGGTGGGTCCAGTGCCATCAATGCGATGGTGTGGGTTCGAGGTCATCACGGTGACTTCGATGACTGGGGGCAGGTGGCTTCCGGTTGGCGCTGGGCGGACGTTGCGCCCGTGTTCAAGCGTCTCGAGAATTGGTCTGGGACAACACACGAGCTGCGCGGATCCAGCGGGCTGCAGCATGTATTTGATACTTCAGCGGACGTGCATCCCACGTGCACGGTGTACCTCAAGGCGGCCGAGCAAGCGGGCTACCCATTGGCGGCAGACTACAACGCCTCTGACATGGAGGGCGCAGCGCTCTACCAGATCTCGACCTACAAGGGCCTGCGCGCATCGAGCGCTCGGAGCTACTTGCACACCGCGTCGGGCCGCAAGAATCTTGAGTACAAGACGCATGCAACAGTGACGGGGTTGACATGGGATGGCGCGCGGGTCTCCGGTGTTCGCTGGGAACGACAAGGGCAGCGTGTCAGTGCCCGCGCATCGCGAGAAGTCATTCTCGCAGCTGGTGCAGTCGCCTCGCCCTCAATCCTGCAACGAGCGGGTATCGGTGACCCCGAGTCACTTGCTCGACATGGCATCGAGATCAAATACGCATCTCCTCACGTGGGGCAGCATCTCCAGGATCATCTGGGTACCGATGCGCTGTATCGCTCGCGCGTGCCGACACTGAACCAGGCGTTTTATCCCGTCACAGGCAAGTTGAAGGCGGCCTGGACGTTCGTGACGACTCGGCGGGGTCCACTATCGCTCAGCGTCAATCAGGCCGGAGGCTTCGTACGCTCGGCCAGCACCGTTGATCGACCTGACCTGCAACTGTATTTCTCGCCACTCAGTTACACCCGGTCGCCTCCCGGGGTCCGACGTCTGGTCAGCCCGGATTCCTTCCCGGGCTTTTTGCTCGGTTCCAACCCGTGTCGTCCAACGAGTCGCGGTGCGATAACGCTGCGTTCGGCGGATCCACACGCGCCACCGGTCATTCAACCTAATTATCTATCCACCGAACACGATCGCACGTTGACCCTTGCCGGTATGCGTGCGGTTCGCACCTTGGCTGAAACTCCGGCCTTTGCCGAGATCATCAAGGACGAGATTCGTCCGGGTCTCGACTGTCAGTCGGATGACGAGATGATCGACTACATTCGCGACTGTGCCTGGACCGTATTCCACCCCTGCGGCACGTGCCGCATGGGTGATGACGCTACCTCCGCGGTGGTCGATGCACGGCTGCGTGTGCATGGCGTACCAGGCCTGCGCGTGGCCGACGCCTCGATCTTTCCGAGCATCCCCTCGGGCAACACCAACGCGCCGGCGATCATGGTCGGGGAAAAAGCCTCTGATCTGATTCTTGAGGATGCCTCCATTTCCTGACGAGCTGGGCGCTGCCCTCACGTCTGTTTGCCGCGCCCGCAGCTCCTTAAGCACGTAGAATTCACCCCATAACCCCTGCGATAAGGCCCCCACAGGCCCCGTATTTTCAGGTTTTTCCTTCGAGTTCAATAACTTAGTGGGGTCGGACCTCACGAGCCTATAAAAACCCCGTTCCCATGAGCAAGATTCTGTTGTCGTTGCCTGTCGGCGAGAAAGTCGGCATTGCGTTTTCCGGAGGACTGGACACGTCAGCAGCGATTGCCTGGATGCGCGAGAAGGGGTCGGTGCCATATGCGTACACCGCTGACCTCGGGCAGCCGGATGAGGACGATTTCGAGGACATCGCCGCGCGTGCAAAAGGCTACGGTGCCGAGGCCGCGAGGACCGTTGATTGCCGTGAAGTGCTGGTCAACGAAGGGCTGGTCGCGATCCAATGCGGTGCTTTTCACATCGAGTCTGCAGGCAAGAAGTACTTCAACACGACCCCGCTGGGACGAGCGGTCACCGGCACCATCCTCGTGCGAGCGATGCAGGAGGACGATGTCCATATCTGGGGTGATGGTTCGACCTACAAGGGCAATGATATCGAACGCTTCTATCGCTACGGTCTGATGGCAAACGCCAATCTGCGTATCTACAAGCCGTGGCTGGACCAGAGCTTTGTTGATGAACTCGGTGGGCGTTCCGAGATGAGCGAGTACCTCGTGGCCAAGGGCCATGACTACCGCGCCTCCAAGGAAAAGGCGTACTCGACCGATGCGAATATCCTTGGTGCTACCCACGAAGCCAAGGACCTCGAGTTTCTGGACCGGGGGCTCAATATCGTTGAGCCCATCATGGGCGTGAAGTTCTGGGATAGTTCGGTTGTCATCGAGCACGAAACGGTGACCATCGAGTACGACTCGGGGATGCCTGTAGCGCTCAACGGCAAACGCTTTGATTCTGCGGTCGAGCTGTTTGCCGAAGCCAATCGCATCGGTGGTCGACACGGCCTTGGCATGTGCGACCAGATCGAGAACCGCATCATCGAAGCGAAGAGCCGTGGCATTTACGAGGCTCCGGGGATGGCCTTGTTACATATTGTCTACGAGCGATTGCTCAACGGGATCCACAACGAAGATACCCTCGACAACTATCACAGTCTGGGCCGTAGACTCGGCAAGTTGTTGTATCAGGGCCGCTGGTTTGACCCCCAGTGCCTGATGCTGCGAGATGCTCTGAAGACGTGGGTGGGCCAGAGCGTCTCGGGGACGGTAACGCTGGAGCTGCGTCGCGGTGACGACTACTCGATCCTCAACACCGAGAGCGAAGTGCTGACCTACGCGCCGGAAAATCTCTCGATGGAAGTGGTGGAAGACGAGGCGTTCAGTCCGGTAGAGCGTGTCGGTCAGCTGTCACTGCGCAATCTCGATATCGAGGACTCACGTGCCAAGCTGCTCCGTTACGCAGCGGCAGGTACCTTGCCGGTGTCCGACAAGCTACGTCTGCTCGTGGACGACGGTGCCGACTGATACCGTCCCTACTCACCCTCGTGAGACGCGTGAGGATTACCTTGCGTTGCTGACATCGGGTGTTCCCTTGATTGATGTGCGTGCGCCGGTAGAGTATCTGCGTGGCGCGTTTCCACAGGCGGTCAATCTGCCGTTGTTGAACGACGATGAGCGCCATCAGATTGGTCTTCGGTACAAGGAAGCGGGGCAGGACAAGGCCATAGAGCGTGGTGCTGAGCTACTCGACGGCAAGCCCCGTGAGGATCGAACCGAGACATGGCGTCAGTACGCACAGCGACATCCGGAAGGTGCAATCTACTGCTTTCGTGGAGGGCTACGTTCGCGGATAGCGCAAGCCTGGCTCGCCGAGGCAGGAATTGACTGGCCGCTGGTCACAGGCGGCTACAAGGCGCTGCGCAATGTCTGTCTCGATGCACTCGATCGTGTGCCGTTGAGCTTGCCCTTCGTGGTTGTGGGTGGACGTACCGGTAGTGGCAAGACGAATCTGTTGCTGCAGCTGAAAGAGCACATCGATCTCGAAGGCCTCGCCAATCATCGCGGTTCCAGCTTTGGTGGAATGGCGAGTGAGCAACCGTCACCGATCGATTTCGAGAACGCGCTGGCGATCGAGTTGCTCCGTCTCGACAGCATGACGGATATCGCTGCGGTGTGGCTCGAAGACGAGGCCAAGCTGATTGGACGGCGTTGCCTGCCCGATGGTTTTCACGCGGTCATGAAGCGTGCTCCTGCCGTCGTCCTGGAAACACCGATAGAGCAGCGTGTTGCCACGTGTACGGGTGACTACGTGGTGAACCTGCTGGCGCGCTACGAGACGGCCCTTGGCGTTGTCGACGGTTTTGATGCCTATGCCGATCATCATCGCAAGAGCCTTGACCGTATTCGCAAGCGTTTTGGAGGGGAAAGACACGCAGCTGCGCTTCAGTTGCTCGAGACGGCATTGGCGCAGCATCGCGACCATGCGGACATCTCCGCGTACGTGCCCTTCATCGAGCTGTTGCTCACCGAGTACTACGATCCGATGTACGACTACCAATTGGCCAGCAAGGATAGGGAAGTACTCGCTACGGGTACTGCGGTGGAGTTGCTCGACTTTGCCGCCGACTACCGCGCTACCGAGCGGGAGAGTCACATATCGGCATGATGACAGCTCCGGTCATGCGCGATGTTCTGCTCATTGGCGGAGGCCATAGCCATGCATTGCTGATTCGGCAGTGGGCAATGAATCCCTTGCCGGGTGTCAGGCTGACCTTGGTGTCTGATGGGGTGCTGACACCGTATTCAGGGATGTTGCCTGGGCTTGTGGCTGGGCACTACACCGCTGATGAAGTGCACATCGATCTGTTTCGACTGTGCATGTTGGCAGGCGTGCGATTTATCAACACCCGCATGACGGCAATCGATGTCGATGCAAAGCGAGTCGAGCTTGTGGACCGACCGTCGCTGTGTTTTGACGTGTTGTCGCTGGATACCGGTTCTACTCCCGATTTATCCGTACCAGGCGCCAGTGAGTACTCGACGCCCGTCAAACCGGTGCATGCCTTTCATGCCCGTTGGCAGATCATTCGACAACGCATTGAAGCTTCAGCATCAGACAAGCGTTGGGAGGTCGGTGTCGTGGGTTCCGGCGCTGGCGGTTTTGAAATCGCCATGGCGATGCGCCACGCACTACCTGCTGCCAGGGCTCAGGTGCATTGGTTTTTGCGTGGGGACAAACCCTTGTCGGGTCGCGCTGACAAAGTCAGGCAGCGCGCGCTTGATGAGGCGCTGCAAGCCGGCATTGTTGTACACCAAGATTTTGATGTCGAGCGGGTATTGCCCGGTCCTTGCCTGCAGGCACGTGACGATAGGCGGCAGCCACTGGACGAGCTCCTGTGGTGCACGGGCGCTGTTGGGCCTGACTGGGTTGTCGGGGCAGGCCTTGCGACTGATCAGCGTGGTTTTGTACTTACCGATGCGTATCTGCGCAGTGTCTCGCACCCGGAGGTGTTTGCCACAGGCGACATCGGAACGCAACGCGACACTCCATCACCCAAGGCTGGCGTTTATGCCGTCCGACAAGCGCCGATCCTGTACGAGAACCTGCGGCGCTCGCTGCTGTCTCAACCGTTGCGCGTGTACCGACCGCAACATGATTTTCTGAGCCTCATGGCCCTGGGGCCGAAGCGGGCTATTGCGAGTCGCGGTCCTTTCATGTCGGTAGGGCGCTGGGTATGGCGCTGGAAAGACCGCATAGACCGACGATTCATGGATCGCATCCACGATGTTCCGCCGATGGGTAACAGGCCGCTCGGGGCGGTCGTCCACAAGGCGCTGCTGGATGAGTCCTTCAGTGATGCCGGGCCTCGGTGTAACGGCTGCGGCGCAAAGGTTGCGGCCAAGGTCCTGAACGCAAGTCTTGCGAATATCACTGCCAACGCCGACACACCCGGCATCCACCTTGGGCTGGACCACCGAGGTGACGCCGCCGCGTTCGATGCCGGTGATCAATGGGTGGTGCAGTCAGTGGATCAGCTCAGCGCACTGGTCGACGATCCGTGGTTGTTCACACGTATCGCTGTGAGGCATGCACTCGCTGATGTCTTGTCGCAAGGGGCACGCCCGCACAGCGCACAATTGATGTTGACCTTGCCGAGGGCCGCGCAATCGATTCATCAGCGGGAGCTCGATCTGATCATGGGCGGGGCGTCGTCTGCACTCGCCGAAGAGGGGCTGGCGTTGGTCGGTGGGCACACATCCGAAGGTGCCGAGCTGCAGGTTGGTCTGGTGGTGAATGGATTGATAGCACCGCATGGGCTACCCGATGTAACGACCTGTGTTCCGGGTGATCGTTTGCTGCTGACCCGCGGAATCGGCAGCGGTGTGTTGTTTGCGGCCGCCATGCGTGGTCGCGCTGCTGGCGTCACGCTTGCCGCAGCATTAAGGACGATGAGCGCATCACAGCGCGCCGTGGCCGATGTTCTGTTCGACCATCAGCCACGCGCGGTGACCGACGTGACGGGCTTCGGACTCGCTGGGCATTTGCAGCAATTGTTGGAAGGCAGCCAATGCCGTGCGCGCATTGATGTGTCTTGCATCCCCATGCTCGATGGGGCGTGGGAGCACGCGCGTCACGGCATCACCAGTAGTTTGTATGCATCCAACGCTGATGTACTGCAAGCCGTTGATTTGAGCGTTCGGCCCGATAATCTTGCGACCTGGCGGCATCTCGTTTGCGATCCTCAGACAGCCGGTGGGTTTCTGGCGGTATTGCCCGGTGATCGCGCTGACGATGCACTTGAGGTGATACGTGAACATGCCAGAGAAGCCGCGATCGTTGGATCGCTATGCGCGCAAGCTGAGCTTGCGGTTCATGTGTTTGAAGAAGCCACGACTGTCAATCGTTCCGAAAAATGACCCATTCAGATGTACTAAGCCTTGATCGCGACGACATCGATGCGCTGGACAAGCGGCATAGAACCGCGCTGATCAACTCATTGAGTGGATTCAAGAGCGCGCATCTTGTCGGCAGTGCGGACGCGAACGGGCGATCCAATCTGTCGCTGGTGAGTTCGGTATTCCACGTTGGTGCGGCACCGCCGTTGCTCGGTATGCTCATCAGGCCGCATACCGTACCGCGGCATACCTTGGAGAATCTGCAGGCCTCTGGTCACTACACGCTCAACGGCATCAGCCGTCAGTTGGTGGATCAGGCGCACGCGGCGTCCGCACGTTTCCCGCGTGAGGTGTCCGAGTTTGCGGCTACCGGTCTGACCGAGTACCGAACGCCCGGACTTTCTGCGCCGTACGTGAAGGAGTCCCCACTGCAGATCGGTCTCCAGCTCGTCGAGCAGCACACGCTGGCTGCGAACGGATGTGTACTGGTGGTCGGTGAGATAATCGAGCTGGCGCTGGCTCGCGATACGCGCGCCGAGGATGGGCATATCGACCTCACCGCGCTTGATCTGGTGACGATTGCCGGACTCGATGAGTATCTCGTGACCGATAGTCTGGGCCGCAAGCCGTACGCCAAGGCACCGAGCTGAATGTTGTCGTTTCGGGCTTACGCGTATGAAACGATCGCTATCAACAGCGACGTGATTGCGCCTGTGCTCAATACCGTGCGCAGCCGTCCATACCAGCGCGGTAGCGCGTCGTTGCCGGCAGCGACGCGATCGAGAAGGTACTGACCTGCCAATCCAACAATCAGCAAGATCAAGCCTGCGAGCCCGCCGAGCAGAAGCGCAAGCCACCCCACGATGCTCGGTGTGACGGACCATGCCAGAGGTCCTGGTGTGGCTAGCGCACGGTCGTCGCGTAGCACCGCCCCCCAACGAACACCACCGAGAAAACTGAGAATGACTGCGCCATAAGCGAGCAGCGCGAACATCAATCGGTCGCTCCACGCGGGTGATGCGAGCCACAGGGACAAGGCGGGCAGGACAAACGGAATGAGGCCTCCCAGCCCGAGATAGAGAGCAACCGGCGGAATGCCGTGACGGGTAGGCCTGTCGAGCTCCGAAGTCACAGCTCGTTCTCGATCGCTGCTGTCAACTCTGCCCCCAGGGGCCGAGTGGTTGAGCCAAAGCGTGCCAGTACCTCACCGTCCCGCGATATCAGGTACTTGTTGAAGTTCCAGGTGGGCTCGCCGGCTCCGCTCGCCGCCAGTGCTTGAAAAACCGGATGAACGTCCTCTCCACGCACGGAGACCTTCTGGAACATCGGAAAATCGACGCCGTAGTTCAGCTCGCAGAACTCGGCAACCTCCTGCTCGGTGTCCAGCTCCTGGTTGAAGCCGTCTGACGGAAAACCGAGCACAGCGAACCCCTGGTCCGCGTAGCGTTCATGCAGGTCGTTGAGGCCGGTGAACTGCGGCGTGAATCCGCAGTTGCTGGCAGTATTGACCACCAGGAGCACACTCCCGGCGAACTCGTCGCAGAGCGCGTTCTCTTCGCTGCCCATGAGCGGACGCACCGGGATGGAGAGTACGGCGGCGCAATCCTCACCAGAATGGTGGCCGGCGCTCGCGGGTGCGTCGTCGGTGGCCTGTGCGGTTGATACCATCATCACGCTGCCCAGCAAAGCGACAAGCACAGGAGTCCTCAGGGGGTCGTATTTACGCATGGTTGTGATCGATTCTGAAGCAGAAGTATCAGCCTTGCAGCATAGCCGCGACCGGGCAGAAACGGCGCTGCCTGATGACTATTACGTACAAGCCTTCAAGGTGGTGCTCGATACGGTAATGGCGGGCTCCGCCGACCTGCTGCGCCCGGCCGAGCTCGAGTGGGTAGACCGCTTCGCTGGTCTGTCAGACGGGGCGCGTCGTCTGTATGTGCGATTGATACAGCGTCGGGCAACGACTTTCCGGCTTGGACGGCTCACGTACGAGGACATTCCCGACATCGCGGGTGCGGCAGCTGAGCTGGTACGGGCCGATCTTGCCAATGACCAGGCTCCGGACACCATGGAAGCGCTTGTCAGTGCCTTCACGCTCGCCGAACTCGACGCCTTGCTTCCACTTGCAGGGCCTCGGGCGCGCCGCCGTGCGCAACGTGTTGCCCGGTTGGTCAAGGACCATAAGGCCGAGGATCGCGACGCTCTGGCAACTGCCGATCACTGGCTGAGCATCCACGGGTATGAGCACTTCGTGGTTTTCCGACTGTGCTTTTTCGGCAATCTGCGTCAGGATCTCTCCGAGTTCGTAACGACAGCACTTGGAAACAATCGCTACGTTGAGGTACCGCAGAGTGCAAACAGTCGGTACTTCCAGTCGCGCTCCCAGCTCGATGCACACTTGAGGTACTACGAGTGCGATTTCCTGTTTGAGCAAGCGCTCCCTCAAGACCTTGATACCTTGCGCCAGCACGTCGATGCGTTACCCCAGCATCGCGAGGGTGATCAACTCCTTGCGCGCCGCCTGGACAGGCTAGGTATCGCCATGGCCTGCGCCTTCGAGCGATTGGGTGACGATGCCGAGGCGGAGAAGCTGTATCTGAACTGTCACCATGCGCCAGCGCGTGAACGTCGCGTTCGTTTACTGCAACGCAACGATAGACATGATGAGGCGCGCACGTTGTTGACAATGATGCATGAAGCGCCGGCGTGTGAGGCCGAGCGTGACTTTGCGGCCCGTCATCTCAATCCTCGGCAACGTGAGAGCAAGGCGTTTCGTCCGCGCAGTACCACCCTGGTGCTGCCGGAGACGGACACGCGGGTGGAATCGGCTGCAGCGCGTTACTTTGCTCGGCGCGGCAGCTGTCACTGGGTCGAGAACCGCTTGTTCTCGACAGTATTGGGCTTGTGGATCTGGGACATCGTTTTCATGCCGGTGCGTGGAGCATTTTTCAACCCGTTTCAAAGTGCGCCCGCTGATTTTCGGGAACGAGGTTTTCGACGTGCTCGCGCGGATGCCTTGAAGCAGCGTTTTGCCGAACTCGATGACGCAACCGCATTCGAGCAACGCGTTCGTTCCACGCTGCGGCAGCAAATAGGCATCAGCAACCCGTTGGTGAGCTGGGGTCTGGCAGACTCACCGGTTCTGGATAGCGCGTTAGAGCGTATTCCTCGCCTGGCCTTCGGGGCCGTGTTTGATCGCATGCTGGACGATCCTGGCGAGCACACTACGGGCTTTCCTGACCTTGTCCACTTTCCCGAAGAGGGAGGTTACGAACTCATTGAGATCAAGGGCCCGGGGGACGCACTGCAGGCCAACCAGCGACGTTGGTTCCGCTATTTTGATGAGCACGGGCTGCCGGCACGCGTGGTGAAACTGCGTTGGGCGGCCAAGACATGAGTGATTGCGTGGCAATCGAGCCGACGCTGCGCCTGGCGGTGCGCGAGCTTGCGGAGTTCTCCTGTCGACAAGGTGATCTGGAACGCGGCCCCGCGGGTCCAACCGCCGAGCAAGGTCGTCTTGCTCACCAGCGCTTGCAGCGAGCCGAGCCCGATCTGCATGCAGAAGTTGCGTTGAGTCGCACCTGTACCATTCACGGGATCGAGGTCACCCTTGGTGGGCGCATGGATCTGGTCGATGAGACCGTTCCTCGTCTGATCGAACTGAAGAGCACGCTGGTGCCACAAGCGCGATTGACGCCCGGGCGGCAGCAGCTGGATCGAGCGCAGCTCGCCTTGTATGCATGGTTGTGGCGCGGTCGTTCAGATACAGGCATGCCGCTTCTCGAGCTGCGCTACGTGAACTTGCGCAGTGAGCTCATCGAGTCGATTCATGTTGACATGACTGCAGATGAGTGTGATGCGCTTGCGGTGCAGGCGCTCAAGCGCCGAGTCATGTTCGAGAAAGCGTTTCGTCATAGACGCAAGGCGTTCATGAATTCGGCGGCAGCGATGGTTTTCCCGCACGGAGGCATGCGCGCCGGTCAGCGGAGTCTCGCCGTGGCGGCATACCGGAGCCTGCGCGATGGCGCAGCCCTTGTGACGCAAGCACCGACGGGCAGTGGAAAGTCATTGGGCACATTGTTTCCTGCAGTAAAGGCCCTGGGTGAAGAACGCGTTCAGCGCGTCATCTGGCTCACGGCCAAGAGCTCAGGGCGTGATGCCGCTTGTGCGGCATTGTCCAGCCTTGCACGTGATGGATTGGAGGTCGATGCACTGGTAGTGCGCTCCCGACGTGCCAGTTGTCCGTGTGATCAGATGCGTTACGAGTCCGAGGATGTCGTGTCCGACGGTGCTGGAGACATGCCCTGTGAATGGACCCTCGACTACCACGAACGCATGGGCGCCGCACGCCAAGGCCTCATGGAAGAAGGTCCAGGCATCATGACCGGTGAAAGACTGGACGCGCTAGCGCGTGAGCATCGCTTGTGCCCTCATGCACTGGCGGCAGATCTTGTTGAATGGTTTCCCGTGGTGGTGTGCGATTACAACCATGTCTTCGATCCGATAGCCGCATTACCGCGGCTTGTGGACACAAACCTCCCCACCGCTGTGCTGATTGACGAGGCGCATAATCTGCCGCGACGCTGCCGTGATATGTACTCGGCTGTATTGTCACGTCAGGAATGCCGAATGGCGGCGCGCAATCTATCGGGTACGTGGCCTGACCTTTCGCGCGCGTTTGATTCGTTGGCGCGTGCAATGTCCGGACTTGGCAGCGCAGACAAGCTGCAACCGGCACACCAATCAGCGCACGGCTCCTTCATCCTGGAACAGTTTCCCGAGAAGGTATCAAGAGCATTGAAGCGCGTCGCTGACGCGCTGGCCAATCCACCCGAAGTCCTGTCGTCAGAAGCCGTTGCCTCGCAGCGCCTGTCGGTCGCGGGGGCGCTGGGTGCGGTTGCCCTGCGTATCCACAGAATGTTACACATCGAAGGAGCATGGATGCCATCGCATCGTTGCCTCGTTCACGTTGTGCAAAGCGCGCGAGTACGTGAAGTAGAGCTGCGAATCGTATGCCTGGATGCGGCTGACATGCTCGGCAAGAGACTCTCGTCGTTTCATGCCTCGGTATTGATGTCAGCGACCATGACACCCTTGACTCATTTTCGAACGGCTTTCGGGCTTCCGGACACGACGCCGTGTCTCAGTGTGGATTCCCCGTTTGATGCGTCGCAGTGGCACTGCCAGTTGATTGATTGGGTACGTGTGACCTATAGTGAGCGCGAGGCAAGTCTGCCAAAGCTCGTAGATCTGGTGGAGCGTGTTCGAGCCGGAGCGCAAGGGCACTATCTCGTTTTTCTACCGTCCTTTGCCTATCTTGATGCGCTTTTCGACGCGTTCCGCACCGCATTACCGGATGTTGATGCGTGGCGTCAGCCTCGATCCGTTGACCCGGCGACCTTGGCGCGTTTGCTGACGCCTCTCGAGCAACGTGGTCACTCGGTGGGATTCGTGATCACGGGAGGATCGTTTGGTGAAGGCGTGGACTACTGTGGTGACCATGTCGTCGGCGCAATCGTGATTGGAACTGGTCTGGCACCACGAAGCATGGAGTCTGACCTTGCCATCGCCTACCACGACGCTCGAGGCAGTAATGGATTCGATATCATCAATCGTTATCCCGGATTTGTTCGCGTCCTTCAAAGTGCTGGACGCGTCGTACGCAAGGAACGTGATCGAGGCGTGGTCGTCTTCGTGGATCCGCGCTTCGGCGAGGCGTTCTATCGAAAGCTGATGCCAGAGCACTGGGCCTTTAGTAGACCACCGAATCTGAGTGCGGTCAGCATCCAGCTTGAGAAGTTCTGGAATGCGCGGCAGCAGAGCGACAACCCGGTCCTTCTGGACGACGCCCGCGATGCCAGGACGCACAAACAAAAACGCCTGCCACGACATACGGGGCAGGCGCTGGATACGTATGGTTAGCACCTCCGTCGGGAGGTGCTGATAAAGCAGATACTCAGCTCTTTCGCGTACGCGCAGGAGCCTTACGCAGCGCAGCAGTCTTGCGAACGGGCTTCTTTGCCGCAGTGCGCTTGACCGGAGCCTTCTTTGCCGCGGTCTTGCGAACGGGCTTCTTTGCCGCAGTACGCTTGACCGGAGCCTTCTTTGCCGCGGTCTTGCGAACGGGCTTCTTGGCTGCAGTGCGCTTGACCGGAGCCTTCTTTGCCGCGGTCTTGCGAACGGGCTTCTTGGCTGCAGTGCGCTTGACCGGAGCCTTTTTTGCCGCGGTCTTGCGAACGGGCTTCTTGGTTGCAGTGCGCCTTGCCGGAGCTTTCTTTGCCGCGGTCTTGCGAACGGGCTTCTTGGTTGCAGTGCGCTTTGCCGGAGCTTTCTTGGCAGTGGCCTTCTTGGTCGCTGCGCGCTTGGCTGGTGCCTTGGTGGCCGAGGTACTAGAGCGGCTGGCCTTTCGCTTAGCGACGGCCTTTCCAGCGCTCGACTTTTTTGGTGCAGTACGAGTCGTCGCTGACTTTTTTGTAGCGGATTTCGACGGGGTCTTGGATTTCATTACCGGGTTCCGGAATAGGTTCAAGTAAGTGGCGAACAAGCTTCTAGCGTCCAATTTTTAGAAAACTGAACAATTTTGTTGGCTTACCTCGAAAAAACCTGTCCCAAAATTGAAGTACCAAACTGTCAGGCTCTCGGCTCCCGGTCATCGGAGGAAAAACAACAGCCATTGACGTCATGTCGCCATTGAAAAAAGCGCAGATGACGATTTTTTTCGTCGAGAACGCGTCCGGAAAATTTTCAGTAGTTCGAAATTCGGAAGATTTACGGAGTAATTGGCGCTCGCACGGATCAACAGTGGTAGCCTCTCTGGGCCGCACACAACGACGGCATAGCATGGACGCGATGCAGTTCTACCACTGTGTTGGTACAAACAGAGAAGGAGTGTTGGGATGTTAATCCTGAGCAGAAGAA
This sequence comes from uncultured Granulosicoccaceae bacterium, assembly GCA_938006335.1. Taxonomy (GTDB): domain Bacteria; phylum Pseudomonadota; class Gammaproteobacteria; order Granulosicoccales; family Granulosicoccaceae; genus Granulosicoccus. The sequence continues at coordinate 122,792 of CALLMF010000002.1, forward strand.
CTGACGAATCCATCGTCATTGGTGACGAAGTCACCATCACTATCTTGAGTGTGAAAGGCAAGCAGGTTCGCATCGGTATCAGCGCACCACCCGATGTCAGTGTCCATCGAGAAGAGATATATCAGAGGATCCAGGACGGAGACGATAGCGTCTCCGAGTCAGTCCCTGATTCCACAAACGAGCCTTCAAGCTGACACGGTGTGTGCCGTATCCGGATTCGCCCCAGCATGATCATTGAGCGATCAGCTTCACCGCTTTTCTCTGTCGTATCCGGTCGCTGTAAGTTTCATCGAGAAAAGGCCTCTTCGTCGCTAGCAGACGCGACGAAAGAGGCCTGAAGGAGAGCCGGAATCTAGAGTTCGTGGCGCTCGAACCCCGCGACAGCGTCTGAATCCTGACCGGCGTTGCTATCACTGGTCACTACACCGCTACTGGCCGAGCCAGGGCTCAGCCATTTTTCTCCAACGCGTTTCAGATCGTCGACGGATACATCGAGAATCCGCTGGCGAAATTCGCGGCGTCTGCCGGCCGTTCGGCCAAAGAGCTCTGCCTGCCACGCAGTGCGAGCGGTTCCGGATGGTGAGCCTGGCTTGTCGATGCTGCTGATGATGTTCAGTACGGCTTCGTCAAGGTCGCGAGGCTTGTGCGCCGTCGATACCAACCAGTCAATGGATTTGTCGAAGTCCTTCAAGGTCTCACCGAGGCGTGGATCCCGGTACGAGTAGAACCGGAACGAGGCTGAGTCGGCGTCGTGTGACGCGCCCCCACCATAGGCGCCACCCGTTTCACGAATCGCACGATGGAGGTAGCCATTGCGCAGAAACGCTCCGAGCACGGTGAGTACGGCTGAGTCCTCATGCGAGGGGGCAACGGTCGGGAAGGCGCGGGCGCAGAAATTGACTTCGGTGTTCGTCGTCCACAATTGCTCTCGCTTCTCTCGAACAGGGTCGAGTTGAAGTGCAGACACTGCGTTTGTCGAGCTGGAAGCCGGTATCGCTGTACCCAGACTCTCAGCGGCTGCTGTGAGCTTTTCAGCTTCTGCAACGACCATGTATTGTCGAGCACCTTTTTGTATGCAGTCGTGTAGAGCAGAGAGTTGTTCGCACAACCGTGCGATGCCAGCGTCACCGTCCTGATCCAGCGACTCGTCAAGTCGCTTGAGCGACTGGATCCCGTGTAGGCCGTTGAGTCTATGTGCCAATGAGCTGGCCGGGCTCATGCCGCTGGCTGCAGCCATCATGGCGAGTGCATGCCCGCTGCCCGTAACGCTCTGCTCTCGACTCGCTCGCATCTGAGCGACAAGCTCTCGGATTCGCTGGTGCTCATCGAAGCGCACCGAGCTCAACGTTTCGCCTATCAGCTCATTCAAAGCATCAGCGTTTCGGGCGAGGGCTTTGCCGCGAAGTATCAGATAAGCCGAGGTCAATTGTTCGTTGTCTACTGCACCACGTACCAGCGTGTATGCGCCAAGACCACCGGTGACTTCGGCCTGTCGTACTTGAGTTTTCGCATAATCACGCCCACCAGAGCCGAGCTCGGTCAGGAAGCTCGTGTACAGCGGCAACAGTTGTAACAGCTCGGGATTGATGTCCGGTAATTCGGTCGCCGCATGCGCGTATACCAGCCCGTTGGTCCCCTGTGCGTACACCACACCCGGCGCACCCGCGATGTCTCGAGATTCTCCTGTGGGAATGTGCAGATCGGGGGGGACGTCCTCGCGCGTCACTTTGGGCAGAATCTCCGGATCGTCCTCCTGCTGCTGTCGTTCGGCCAGTGCTGCGGCCTTGGCCACGATCTCTTGTGAGCGATGATCGTCCAGTGAGGATTTCATTCGCGCCAGACGCGCTACTTCTGCTGACTGACGTCGCTGGCTGAGTTCCTGATCCGGCGTCATCACCAAGGTGACGCGATGAGGGTTGTCGAGAATCAGTTCGCGCACCAGCTTCGGAATGAAGTCGTCGGCTTCGGCGTCGCGGCGCAGACGTTCCAGCGCCGGGTCGAGATCGATAGCGCCGAAGGTATCGCCACGTTGCATGGCTGTTGACAGACCGCTGAGCACGAGTTGCAAGCCGAAGGGCATGCCATCGCCACGAATCTCTCTCTGACTGAGCTCGAGCTGGTGCAACACTGCATTCACCTGGGCACGATCAACACCGTCGCGGGCAACTTGCTCGAGGACCTCGATGATAGCGGCCTCCACGTCATCGCGCCGCGTTGCCTCGCTGCCTTCGAGACCACAGACAAACACCATCTCGAGTGCACTGTCCTCAAGGCCGCAGAGTGGGGAGGGTGAGCTACCAAGTGTCGATTGCTCGAGCGCTTGCATCAGCGGGGACGCGCTGTTGTCGAGCAATACGCTCGACAACAGATGGGCTCGCAATCGAGCATCCAGATCGATACTCTCGCCGAGCAGCCAACCAATCACGATGTGTGTCTTCTCGCTGGTGTCGTCGTCGTTGAGCGCATAGGACTCCTGTACGCGCATTGGCGCGTGCATGCGTTGCGCTGGATCAACGCTGATTTCCCGGTTGAGGGGATCGAAACGACGGAGAGCCCTGTCATCGAAGCGCTCTTGCAACTCCGCAGCGTCGATATTGCCGTACGTCATGAGCACCGCGTTGGACGGGTGATAGTGTGTTCGATAGAAATCGACAAGATCAGCGTGAGTCAGATTCGGGATGTCTTCCGGATCCCCTCCGCTGTTGAAGTGATAGGTGTTGTTGGGAAAGAGATGCTTGCTGAGGGTTTGCCACAGCAGGCTGCTCGTCGAGCTCATCGCACCCTTCATTTCGTTGAAGACCACGCCCTTGTAGACAAGATCGGATGAAGGGTCGTCTGCAATGTCGAACTCGACTCGATGTCCTTCCTGCATGAAATCAAGCTCATCGAGACGTGCGAAGAACACGGCATCGAGGTACACATCCAGCAGATTGAAGAAGTCCTTTCGGTTCTGACTGGCAAATGGGTAGGCGGTCCAGTCACTCGATGTGAACGCGTTCATGAAGGTATTGAGCGAGCGGCGGATCATCATGAAGAAGGGATCACGCACCGGATAGCGCTCGCTCCCGCACAGCACCGTGTGCTCGAGGATATGCGCAACGCCGGTCGAGTCCTCCGGCACGGTCCGCAGACCGACAAGAAACACGTTTTCCGGATTGTCGGCCGCCAGGTGGATATGCGGTGTGCCGGTTGCCCGATGTCGAAATTCGTGGAGCTCGATATCAAGCGACGCGATGTGCCCGGTTCTCAGGTACTCGAAGGCGCTGTGAGGTATCGGCTTGTTCATCGGTCGTGGGGAGCTTCAAATCAGGAGGACACTTATTATATGGGTTGGGGCGTACAGCGGATCTGCAAGGCACTCCCGCACGCTCGGTTTCAAGTTCTTGAGTCCTCGAGCCGATAAAAGGCTCAAAGGGCGCGATCTGTCCGTGCCAGTGCGCGAGTCGACGGGGTCTCCGTGGGTTCACGCCGATTTCTGCCGCCACGGCAACCTCCTCGATATAGCCGGTACCTTCAGTCTCGTGAAACTTCTGGTCATATTGATAACGATGATGGCCGCCGGAGCAGGGGCCCTTCATTCCTGGCATAAGCGAAACCTGTTCATCGAGGCCTCGCTACTCAGCGAAGCCTTTTCGGTGACCTCCCGGGCGAAATTGCGCGTCTCCGACTACTACGTGGCCGAAGGGGTCATGCCGCACGACAACGCCTCGGCCTCATTGCCTCCACCGCAGAGCCTGTATGGGGCAAACGTAAAGCGGGTCAGCGTCGGGCGTGGCGGTACCCTCATCGTCGATTTCGCCGATGAGATCGGTGCTCGCAGCATGGTATTTACTCCGTTGGTCAACGCGGGTAGCGGTCTGCTCAGCTGGAGTTGCTCAAGTGACTCCATCGATCCCGCAGTCCTCGAAAAACTCGAACAACGATGCAACTATCTGCCAGCTACCCTGGAAAGTGAGCTCATGCGCGCCATCACCGATGGTGACAACGGCGAAGTTCGCTCTCTGCTGTCGCGCGGGGCTGCGCCGGACCAGGTGATCAACGGAAATACGCCCTTGATGCTGGCCGCCAAAACCGGCGACGTCGACATGGTGCGAGCCCTGCTCGATGCTGGCGCCCATGTCGACAACGCCGCCATCAACGTCGAGTTGCGTACGCCATTGATGGTGGCCATCGCTGGCGACAAAGCGGATATTGCAGGTGAACTGCTGGCCCGAGGGGCCTCACTCACCCGTAAGGATTTTCGCGGCAAAACCGCACTTGACCACGCCATGGAGACCGATCAACGTCTTGGCGGTACGCGCTACTCACTCATGGTGTCTGCTGCTTTCAATCCCCAGTTTGCAGGTCGGGAGTCGGGCAATGAAGACATCGCATTGCCACCCGAGGAACGGCGCGACCAACTGGTGAGTTTCTACCAGGAACTCTGGCAGGCAGCACAGGATTGCCACGTCAAGAGAATCGCTTCTTTGCTTGCTGCGGAGAATGATCTCGAAAGTCCGGAAATCGTAGCTGGAGAATTGCTCGGCACCCACATTCGCACGCCTGCCTGCCGATCGGCGCTGCAGTCACACATCATGTCAAAGTCCAGCTTCCAGCTGGCGCGGGATGCCCGATTCTCACGTACCATCAGAGCCTGTGAGCGTGCCGAGGCAGAACGCTTGCTGCGGCGCCACCCGGAGATCGATCCGTTCCAGTTGTTCGACGGCGTGTCGCATCTGGATCGCGCGGTCGCTGTGGGTTGTACCGAAATCGTGACCCTGTTCATTCGCGAGCGAGATCTTCAGGGCAGTATTCCGGACAGCATTCTGATGGACGCGCTCGGCGAGACACCACGCAACGCACTCGTACCGATGATTGGCACGCTGCTAGCTGCTGGCGCGGACATGCAATGGCGTTCATCCGATGGCTCTACGGTGCTGGGTGCTGCTATTGGACGGGAGCAGCCAGTCGTGGCGAAAGTACTCATCGACAGTGGCGCCGATGTCAATACGCCAAGCGCAGACGGGTCAACGCCGTTGATTGCGGCCGCCAAGAAAGGGTATGACCACCTGGTGCGGGATCTGATCAACGAGGGTGCCGATCTTGATCGTCGGGACTCACTTGGGCGCACCGCGCTGATTGCCGCGGTCGCCAGCGAGAACTCGCGCGTGGCCGATCTGTTGATTCGTGCGGGTGCGGACCCAGGGATCCGCGACAACAATGGCGTTGATGCGCTGGTGCTGCTCGATAGGCGGGACAGTCGCCGTCTTCGTCACGTGCTGGGCACCGGCAGTTCCGACTTCTAGCCGGATCTGGCGGCTACTTGCGGACAGGGCACTAGCGTCAGTCCAGGTACAGGGTACCCATGAACGACGGGTTGACGAAGGTGAAGTCCACGTCCTGACTTTCCTCGGTGCGCGATGGGTGAGCCCATCCCCATTTGCTGTCTCTTGCGCCGCCATCGTCGTCATCGTTGATCTGCAACTCGAAGCCGAACGGTCTGCCAATCTCGATATTGACACTGTCCAGCTCGACCCGAATCTCGTAGACGTCCTGCTCGTAGCGGGTACGACGAATGCCGTCAGGTCCGATGCCAGGCCCAGTCTGGAAGTCGACCAGCGGGATGACCTCGCTGGTAAACGGCCCTGGCATGTATCCGGCGATGCTGTTGGAGTTGGGGCTACGTGTTGTGCCAGGTTCCAGCAGAGGGATGATCAGATGGTGGTCATCATCATCACCGTAGGTCGATTCCCGGCTGTAGTCGCCGTCGAGAAAAAGTTCGACGCCATCATCTTGCCAGAAGAGGGGACCGTCGCTCTGGCGCTCCCCGTCGTCATCGACCAGTACGACAACATAGAGGTACTCGCCATCGTGCATGGCACCCCAGCGCCGATAGGGCGTACCGTCGGGGGCTTCGGCCCCCAGGTCGATCATCAGGTGATTGATACCCAAGGCGGTGCCCGCTGAATCCACCTGCACCGCATCGGCCCATTCGCCGCTCAGTGCGCCGTTCGCATCCAGTGTTACGCCCTCACCGTCGATGTCAGGCGCATCGGATTGGGCGATTCGCGGAACGAACACGTCTGCCGCTGCTTGAACGACGGGGTCCTTGTCGTTCTCGTCGGAGGAGTCTTCCGGCTCCGGGTCGTCTTGCGCGTCTGAGTCGTCATCCGGGGTGTTGTCTGAGTCGTCGACCGGAGTACCGTCATCGCTCGTGTCGTCGTCTGAGTCGTCGACCGGAGTACTGTCATCGCTCGTGTCGTCGTCTGCGTCGTCGACCGGAGTACTGTCATCGCTCGTGTCGTCGTCTGCGTCGTCTGCGTCGTCTGCGTCGTCTACAGGCGCGTTGGCATCGGGCGCGTCTTCCGGTTCCGGTGTGGTCACCGGTACGTCGGCAGGGTCTACCGTATCGGGTGTATCGACGACATCATCGTCAGATGGCGTGTCTTCCACAATGACGTCAGCAGGGGTCTGCTCGGTCGGAAAGGGGTTGGTACCTGCGACAAGTTCATCGAAGTTCGATACGCCATCCCCATCCGAGTCGATGTCGTAGTCATAGCGTGAAGATTCGATGAAGACCGCTCGGCCATCGGGACCTATCTCCACTTGCTGAACCATACGCGCCAGGGCCAGTGAGCCCCGGGTCATGTCGCTGACCCACAGGACATCGATATCGATCGTCGAGCCCGCGACTACTTGCACAGTGCCGGACCATAGGGCTCCTTCTTGATCGACCACCGACATCGATACGGTCTGACCGGTCGACAAGGTGACCTCGGGCCGCAACGTGTTCCGATCAATAGCGCGTGATTGCCACAGCGTATCAGGTGCGGACACAGCGACTGCAGGATCGCTACTGGCGCTTTCGCCGCTGCACGCGCTCAGCACAAGGGCTGCGAGAACTGCCCCGGTGAGGGGTGCGTATCGATGGTTCATCGTGGCTCCCCCAGAGTAATGGTGAGTGGAACCGTGTTTTCACCGCCACCAGAACCTCCATCGCTACCACCACCGGCGGCAGCGGCCAGGGCGCCGACAGCAACGACTCCGAGCGCTATGTGCCACCACTTCACCGTGCTTTCGGTACCGAGAGCTTCGCCGCCTCTGGCGGTGGCCGCGGGTACTACTGCAGCCGTGTCTCTGTCATCATCTTCGAGTGTGAGGGGAGCTGCAACAGAGGCAGGTGTGAGCGAGCGGATCAGCGGATCAAAGGCATATCCGAATACGGTGCGGTTACCGCCTTCGTCGCGGGCTTGCACGTAGTACTCGATGGCGCGCAGATCCTCCGGGTTGGTGGTGACCGTTGCACTGAAATAGCTGGTGCTACCGAGGGTGAGCATGGTCTCCGGTTCAAACGCGCTTTGGCCGCTACGACGGTGATACAGGGTCACATCGACAAGCTCGCGGTCATCAACCACTTGTGCGGTGAAGACCTGATTGCGGGCGGCTTCTGAAGAACTGATCTCCTCCAACTCGATCGTCGGGGGCTCGGCGTCCGGCAGTGCGTTGCCCAACGACTGGGCCTGTACCGTCGTGGACCAGATCTGGCAGATCGCCACGAGGGCGGAAAGCGTCAGCTTGAGGGTCGCGCGCATGGGATTGAAGCGCTATGTGGGATTGCCCGCAGTATACGGTCGACGGCCGGTTTCACCGTGAGCTCTGCATCGCTTCCGCGCTACAAATTGGTCATCACGGTAAATAAACCGGACCTGTGTCACGGCCCGAAACGCCGCTAGGCGAGTCGGATATCAGGCCTTTGATCACGCCGCTGATACAACGGATGCAGCGGCTCGCCGGTCTTGCCAAGCCCGAAGCAATAGGCTTTCAGGCTGTTTTCGCTCAGTAAATGTCTCATTTGCTGGCTGCGTAGATGGTGCCGCCCATGTGATCCCCAGGCGGCAACGATGAGCTGAGCCCGCCCGGCGGAGTGCAGTAATGTCAGATCGTTGACGAGTGACAGCGGCCGTCGCCTCTTCTTCATCACCGCAGGTTGGGTGGCTCGCACGTCGAACAGATTGACCATGATCATCGCGCCGTAGCCCCAGTCGTCGACGAAGTTCCTGCAGCGTCGAATGGTCGGGTCATCATGGTCGGCATCGGCGGTCGATGGATTGAGCCCGATGAACGTGACGACGCCACGTTCTGGCTGCCAGCTTCGCCACAGCACATGACGGTAGTGCCTGCAGCCCGAAAACGCAGCGCCTGAAGGTGTGTTCAGATCAGCGGTCGGGGCAGGGCGAGGCACTAGTGGTCTGCAAGGTGACAGACCACTAGACCGTCAGGTAGCGGGCAACCAGCTGGTCGTCCAGCGACGACATCTCGCCGGAAGCCACGACACTTCCGCGATCCATGATCGCAAAGCGGTCTCCAACACGACGAGCGAAAGGGAGCTTTTGTTCGACAATAAGTACCTTCAAACCAATCTCCTCGTGCAAGCGCCGGATGATATCGCCGATCTCCGCGACGATATTCGGTTGTATACCCTCAGCAGGTTCATCGAGCAAGAGTACATCCGGCTGCGTTGCCAGCGCACGCCCAATGGCGAGCTGTTGCTGCTGACCGCCTGAAAGATCCCCGCCGCGACGGCTCTTCATCTCCGCCAGGACCGGAAAGAGCGAATGAATTTCCTCGGGGATGCTGCGCTGCTTGTCGCGTCTGGCAGGCAGTCCGATCTTCAGGTTTTCTTCCACAGTAAGCATCGGGAAGATCTGTCGGCCCTGAGGCACGTAACCAATGCCAGCCGTGGCGCGCTTCTCTGCTGACAATCGAGTGATGTCACTGCCTGCGAGCGACACCGAGCCTCGCTTGGGCGTGAGCAAGCCGGTAATACACTGCAGCAGCGTCGTCTTGCCGACTCCGTTACGTCCCATCAGCACAGTACAACCATCGTCCACTTCAAGGTCTACGCCACGTAGCGTGTGGGACGATCCGTAGTATTGCTCCAGCGCAGATACCTTGAGCATCAGATCGCCTCCGTTGCCTGGGTGCCGAGGTACACCTCGCGCACGCGGGCATTGGACTGAATGTGAGCCATGCTTCCCTCTGCGAGTACCGCCCCCTGGTGCAACACCGTGACGGGCGCGTCGAGTGCGCGGACAAAATCCATGTCGTGTTCCACGACCACGATGGCGTGATCGCCGGCGAGCTGCTTGAGCAGTTCTATGGTGCGGTCCATTTCCTGGTGCGTCATGCCGGCTGCTGGTTCGTCGATGAGCAGTAGCAGCGGGTTCTGCATGATCAGCATACCGATCTCCAGCCACTGCTTCTGGCCGTGCGACAAGGTCGAAGCGAGGACGGGCAAGTGATCCTTCAGGCCAATGATTTCGGCAAGCTCCTCGATACGCTCCTGTTCGTCCACGGTCAGCCATGCCCGGAGTGTGGACCACACCCCACGTGGGCCTGCCTTCGCAAGTTCGAGGTTGTCGAAGACGGACAGGTTCTCGAACACGGTGGGTCGCTGAAACTTGCGCCCGATGCCGGCTTCGGCGATCTCGGCCTCGGTCATTCTCAGTAGATTCATCCTGCGGCCAAACCAGGCGGAGCCGGTATCCGGGCGCGTCTTGCCGGTGATGATGTCCATCATCGTGGTCTTGCCGGCGCCGTTGGGTCCGATAACCGCGCGCAGTTCTCCGGTGTTGACGTAGAAGTTCAGACCGTTGATGGCCTTGAAGCCATCAAACGACACAGATATGTCCTCCATATACAAGGCTGTCCCTCGCGACAGATCCAGATCGTCTACCTGACGTGGAATCAGGAATTCGAAGGTCTTGTCCCGACGCATCATGGGCGCACCTGCGCCGTGGTCGCAGCCGTGTCGTTCTCGCGAACAGGCTCAGCCTTTTTCTTGCGACCGAACAACAGGCCGGCAATGCCACGGGGTAGTAGAAGTGTTACCACCACGAACAGGGCGCCCAGAGCAAAGAGCCAGGCTTCAGGGTAGGCACCGGTGAACCACGTCTTGGCGGCATTGACGCCCAGTGCGCCAATGACGGCGCCATAGAGTGTCCCGCGACCGCCTATGGCGACCCAGACAACAGCTTCGATGGAGTTGAGTGGAGCGAACTCGCCCGGATTGATGATACCGACCTGCGGTACGTACAAGGCACCGGCAAGGCCTGCGATCATCGCGGACAAGGTGAAGATCGCAAGCTTTGCGCGGTCCACGGGGTAGCCGAGAAATCGCGTACGGTCTTCTGCATCCCGGATAGCGACGGCGAGTTTTCCGAGCCGTGACGTCAGCAGCGATGCACACAGCAGATAGCAGGCGAGCAGGCTCAGCCCGGAGATGATGAACAAGCCCACGCGCACAGAGTCCGAGCGCAGACTGAACCCGAGAATGTCCTTGAAGTCGGTCAGGCCATTGTTACCGCCAAAACCCATCTCGTTGCGATAGAACGCGAGTAGCAAGGCATACGTCATGGCCTGCGTAATGATCGACAGGTACACGCCGTTGACGCGCGACCGGAAGGCAAACCAGCCGAACACGAAGGCGAGCGTGCCTGGCACCAGCAACACCATCATCAACGCAAACGGGAAGGCGTCGAAGCCCCACCAGTACCACGGAAGGGACTCCCAGTTCAGGAACACCATGAAGTCGGGTAGATCGGGATTGCCGTATACGCCGCGGTCACCGATCTGGCGCATCAGATACATGCCCATGACGTAGCCACCGAGTGCGAAAAAGGCGGCATGCCCTAACGAGAGAATCCCGAGGTAACCCCAAACCAGATCTACCGACAAGGCAAGAATCGCGTAGGTCAGATACTTGCCGATCAGCGTGATCGAATACGTACCAAGATAAAAAGGGTGATCCGGCGGCAATGCATGGCAGATCGGTATGACGATGATGGCCGCGAGTAGAATCAGCGAGAACAACAGGGTTGACCGACGACCAAGCAATCGTGGCCCATGCAACGACGGCGTGCCTTTGAACAGTCCGGTGAGATGGCTCATGTCAATGCGCCTCCGCCGCACGTCCACGTGGCGGGAACAGCCCACGAGGTCTTCGCTGTATGAACAGTATCAGGAACACCAGCACCAGAATCTTCGCGAGGATGGCACCTGCCCAGGGCTCAAGCAGCTTGTTGGCTACACCCAGCGTCATGCCGCCGATCAGCGTGCCCCACAAGTTGCCGACACCACCGAATACCACGACCATGAAACTGTCAACGATGTAGGCTTGCCCAAGGTTAGGTCCCACATTGGTCAGCTGCGAGAGTGCGACACCTGCGATACCGGCGACACCGGCACCCAGCCCGAACGTGAGTGAATCGATGCGTGACGAGCGAACGCCCATGGCGCGTGCCATGGATCGATTCTGCGAGACCGCGCGCATCTCGAGACCGAATCGCGATCGCTTGAGAAGAATCAGTAGCGCCGTGAACACGACCAGACAGAACGCAAGGATATACAGTCGGTTGAGAGTCAGCGAAAACACCTCGTTGAACGACACCGTGCCACTCATGAACGCAGGATTGGATACCGGCACGTTCTGCGCTGACACCATCGTGCGAACCAGTTGTTGCAACATCAAACTGATACCGAACGTCGCCAACAAGGTCTCGAGTGGGCGCCCGTACAAGAAGCGAATGACGCTGCGCTCGATCACGATGCCGACTGCACCCGTGCACAGAAATGCAACAGGAAGGGAGAGCATGAGAGCAGCGCCGAGGGCATCGGGCAACAGCAGCTGCATGAAATAGGCGCAGTAGGCGCCAAGCATGATCAATTCCCCATGTGCCATGTTGATAACACCCATGACACCAAAGGTGATCGCAAGACCAATGGCTGCAAGTACCAGCACTGATCCGAGCGACAAGCCGAAGAAGACGGTCTCCAAGGTGCGATAACGTTCGACCGATCGCTGCTGGTTGACCATGGCGAGAGCGGCTGCTTCGCGCGTCTCAGGCGCAAGCTCAGCGTCTTCGGGGGCGTTGGCGATATCGCGGATGGCGCGTCGGCTGTCAGCCGACAGGTCGCTTGCCAGTGCGGTGATGCCGGCCTGCTGTTCCAGAGGATCGCTGGAGGCGACGAGCTGGCGCGCGCGCACCGCCCGCAACGCAGCGAGAACATCGACGTTTGATTCGTTTTCGATCAGTGCATCAATGCGTTGACGTTCAATCGACTCCGGTTCCGACACCAATGCGCGAACAGCGGTCAATCGTTCGACAGGGTCTTCAGATTCCAGTCCAAGTCCGGCGATGAGCTTGCGAAGAAATCCGCGTAGACGGTTGTCGAGCTTGAGTCGGGACACGCGACGACTGCGCACCGTGTCGAGCTCTTCTCCGCTGACGAGATCGAACAAGGTATAGGAGCGACCGTCCTTCTCCACGCGGACGATGCGTGACTCGGTCTTCCACAGGACGAGATCGCCTTCGAGAATTCCGGTAAGCAGTGCACGCTTGTCGCCGCGGTCAAGGCCGGCCAACGTTGTCAGTGCGTCGGTTCGATCGCCGTCCACATAAGCGGTGAAGATTGGATCCAGTTCGGCGTCACCTGAGGTGATTGCCTCCTGCGCCGCGACCAAGGTAGGTGAAAGGAGTAACAGCGTGCACATCAAGCTGTGCATGAATCGTCGTAGCGTGCACCGCATGCGTGATAAACAGTTCAGTATTTGAAGAGAAAGTGGTCAGCCGTTGAAGCTGTGAGACGTCAAAAAGGGCGGACCGCGCAACGAAGTAGTGTTGCGAGCCCCGCCCTTTGATGGCTGCGTTTACTCGAGGTTCTGACCCGAGCACACGCCTGTTGTCACGTCGTAGTTGCCACAGGACAGTGGTGCACGCCAGGAGGCAATCAGGTTCTTTGAGCTGTCGAGATAGTCAGACCACGCATCGCCTGCAACCAGGCCGGAGGTTTCCCAGACGATCTCGAACTGTCCGTCGTCCTGAATCTCACCGATGAGTACGGGCTTGGTGATGTGGTGGTTGGGCATCATGGTCGAGTAGCCGCCAGTGAGGTTCGGAACACTGACACCGATGATGGCGTCAGCCACTGCGTCTGCGTCCACGGTGCCTGCTTTCTCGACGGCCTTTACCCACATGTTGAAGCCGATGTAGTGGGCTTCCATCGGATCGTTGGTCACCCGATTCTCGTCACCGATGAAGTCCAGCCAGGTGTCGATGAATTCGTCGTTGACGTCGGATTCAACGCTCATGAAGTAATTCCACGCCGCGAGGTGACCCACCAGTGGGGAAGTGTCAAAACCTGAGAGCTCCTCTTCACCGACTGAAAACGCGACGACCGGAATGTCTTCTGCCGAAATGCCCTGGTTACCCAGCTCCTTGTAGAACGGCACGTTGGCGTCGCCGTTGATCGTCGACACAACTGCCGTCTTCTTGCCTTCTGATCCGAAGGACTGGATCTCCGACACGATGGACTGCCAGTCGCTGTGACCGAACGGGGTGTAGTTGATCATGATGTCTTCGCTGGCCACGCCTTTGGCGCTCAGATAGGCCTCGAGGATCTTGTTGGTCGTACGCGGATACACATAGTCGGTGCCGGCAAGTACCCAGCGCTCGACGCCGAGGTCGCGGGCCAGGTAGTCCACCGCCGGGATCGCCTGCTGGTTGGGCGCAGCACCTGTGTAGTAGACGTTCCTGGAAGACTCTTCTCCCTCGTATTGCACGGGGTAGAACATCGGGCTGTTGAGTTCCTCGAGCACCGGCAGCACAGACTTGCGCGATACCGACGTCCAGGCCCCGAAGGTCACTGCCACGCCTTCAACCTCGATCAGCTCGCGCGCTTTCTCGGCGAACAGTGGCCAGTCGGACGCAGGATCGACCACCACGGCTTCGAGCTGTTTGCCAAGGACGCCGCCGTTGGCGTTTTGCTGGTCGATCAACATCAGCATGGTGTCCTTCAGCGTCGTCTCGGAAATTGCCATTGTTCCGGAGAGTGAGTGCAAGACGCCGATCTTGATCGTGTCGTCCTGGGCATGGGCAGCTACGCTTGAAAGACTGCCAGCGATGATCGCGGCGCTGGCGAGCCCGAATGCTGTGCTGCGCTTGGTTTCGGTTGTCGTGGTCATGTGCATCTTCGTCTGTAGTGGTCTCTGGTTATCCGTCGAGATCGGTGGATCGCGCTGTGTTGCGCTCCCGGATAGCTACAGGGTCTGTGCCACGAAAACTTGTGCAACAAAATCAATGCCCTACGTTTTATCCGCACACAACTTCAGGGATAATCCGGATCATGCTGGTGCAGACCTTTTTCCGAATGCCTTGTCAAAGTGCGCTCGCGCATTGCCAAGACGCGTGCCGTGCCAACGAAACGTGATCGCGTGGGTATTCGTCGTTGACCACTGAAAGCGTGTTGGGCAAGGATGCTGCGGCAGGCCCTATCGAGGTGCTTCCCGGGCTCTGGGTACTGCCGCGTTTCGCGGACACCCATCGCGTCTCTACAGCGTTGGCAGAGGTATTGACTCAGGCACCACCGCGGCGCATGACGACGCCGCGTGGCTTCCTCATCGGGGTGGCCATGAGCAACTGCGGTGAGTGCGGGTGGGTGTCTGATCGGAAGGGCTATCGCTACAGCGACATCGATCCTGAATCCAATGAGCCGTGGCCTGCCATGCCGGACTGCTTTGTCGAGCTCGCGCGGCAGGCGGCGTCACTGTGTGGTTTCGCTGCGTTTGCTCCGGATGTGTGCCTGATCAATCGCTACGAGGTGGGCAAGGGCATGGGCGCACACCAGGACAAGGACGAAGCGATGTTCGACCAACCGATCGTATCGGTGTCTCTGGGCTTGCCCGCGCGGTTCTTCATGATAGGCCCCGAACGACGAGGTCGGTCCACGCCGATTGACCTCTGCGATGGCGACGTCGTGGTTTTTGGTGGTCAGGCGCGTCTTCATTACCACGGCGTTCGGCCACTCAAGCCTGGTGAGCATCCACGCCATGGACCGGTGCGTTGGAACCTGACCTTTCGCCGCGCTCGACCCGCCTAGGACGAGGGCATTTACTTGACCGCACCCTCACTACATTGCACACTGGCAAGGTTGTTGGCCGACCGCCTGGGCCGACGCGACGCGCGCGCCATGCCCGAACTCACGCACACACTGCCTGCCCGTATATCTCGCGCATTCCTCGGAGTGTGCGGCATCTGTGCGCTATCCGGCTATTTGAGCGCTGGGCTATCGGCTGATGAAGGGCCACAGCTGATCGCACCATTTACTGTGCCCGTCGCGTCCCCTTCGTCGGTGTTCGAATTGGATCTGGCGCCGGTCGAGGCAACGGCGTCACCTCGACTGATGATTGACCGCGCACCGGTCGATGCAACGCTCGAACAAACCGACACGGGCTGGACGCTGAGCTGGCCGACGCCTGACACGCTGCCGCTTCGCTCGCGCATCGTGCTGATGGCTGTCGACAACGCAGACCCATCGCTACGTCAGCGCATCGAAGTGGAGGTGGTGGGTAGCGCTGCGGAGACCGCTTCACGCTTGCCTGCGGAGTCGGTGACTGAAGTCAGTGACACCGTCGCATACACACATCCACTCACGTTGCCGGAGTTGCCGACACAGACCCTGATTGCGGGTCAGCGCTATTCGCTGTGGCTTCGTACGTCAGGCACGCTCGGGGACGAACGGACAACCATCGAGGCGGTAAATCCGCCGGATGGCTTGAGTTTTGTCTCCCGATCCAATGATTGGTTTCAGCTGGATTGGATTCCCGACGAGCGCGACCTTGGGGAACACGACATCGAACTGCTCGCAACCAGTCAGCAGGACGCCATGCGCCAGGTGCGATCACGACTCGTATTGACCGTCGTCGAGGAGGGCGCAGGAGAACCGGCAGGAGCGCTTGCCAATCCGTCGTCGAACGGCGTTACTACCGTGGCGCGCGATACACCCACTGCCGAGCCGGCGTCACCGACCCTGCAAGAGCCTGAGCCCACGTCGGCCTTGCCCGCGCCGCCAGCGGTCGCGCCCATTCTCGAGCACTTGCCCAACCTGATAGTCAGCGCTGGTCGAACCATACAGTTCAAGGTGGCGGCTTCGGTGCCGGCGGGGCAGGATCATGTGATTCAGATCGACCGCCTGCCGCGCAACGCAAGCTTTGAAGAAAATCCTGATGGCAGCAGGACCTTCCACTGGCTGACCGGCGATCGTGACCAAGGGGAGCATCGATTTCGGTTCACCACGATGAACGCGGAGGATTCCAGCTTGCGTGATACGCAGGATATCACTGTCATCGTTGGCGACCCGACACGCAGCAAGACCGGTCCCAACGACTGAGTGCACGCTCTGGTCAAGCGTTTTCGCGCAATGCCGGACAGCCTGAAGGGTGCGGCTACGCTAGTGGTTGCTGCAGCCGGATTTTCGGTGATGGTTGCGCTGATCAAGCTTGCTGGCGAAAGACTCCACGTCGCGCAAATCCTGTTTGTGCGTCAGGTGTGCATGCTGCTTGTATTGGCACCCTCTCTGATACATGGCTTTCCCGCCATGATTCGTACGCAAAGACCCGGACTGCAGGTTGTTCGAGTCCTGCTTGCAGTCGTTGCCATGACCTGCGGGTTTACTGCGATCATCAATCTGCCATTGGCTGACGCTACCGCACTCGGTTTTGCCAAGTCGTTTTTCGTCACCATCTTTGCCGTATTCGTGCTCAGGGAAACGGTCGGTATTCACCGCTGGTCGGCTGTGGTCATCGGCTTTGTCGGCGTGCTGGTCATGCTTGGGCCCGGCGGTGCGGGAGCCAACCTGTATGGGGTGCTTGCAGTCACCGGAGCAGCATCGGCGGGTGCAGTGATGATAGTGATCAGATTGTTGAGCCGAAGCGACTCGACCAATACGATCCTGTTGTACCAATCGGTTGGGGTAGGGCTGATCATGGTGATACCGGCGCTGGTCACCTGGCAAGCCCCGACGCCCGAAGAATGGGGGCTGTTGGTACTCATTGGTGTGGTGTCGTTTTTCGCCCAGAAGTTGAACGTGCTTGCCTATACCTGGGGCGAAGCGTCACTGCTTGCGTCAATGGATTACGTTCGATTGCTTTACGCCACCGCATTTGGCTGGTGGCTGTTTGGTACGTTCCCCGAGACAACAACATGGATTGGGGCGAGCATCATTGTCCTCGCTTCCGTCTACACCATCTGGCGTGAGCGAATCAGAAACCAACGACTTGCTCGGGACCCGTCCGGAAGAGGGTTTACCAACAGCTAGGTGTCGCGGTCATGGCCGTCACACCTGCCCCTCTCCGCGAAAGTCCTCCCGGTTGATCCCATGACGCTGTAACTTGTCGCTCAGGGTGCGACGGGGAAGTCCAAGTGTTTCGGCGGCGGCGGTGGTGTCACCGTCAGACTGCTTGAGCGCCTGTTCGATCAGCGACTTCTCGAAGGCGTTGACAGCGTCCGCGAGGTGCCGCTTGCTCGTGCTTACCTCCGGTTGAACTTCCTCATTGGCAATCAATTGCGCGACTGGATGGCCGTCGTACAAGACAAAACGCTCGGCGACATTGCGCAATTCGCGTACGTTGCCGGGCCAGTGGTGGCTGTGCAAGCTCGCACGGTCTTGCACGTTTGGTTGGCGAAAGTCACGTCCGTGGGCCTTGGCGGCTCGTTGCGTGTAGTGGTCAAATAGCAAGGAGACATCGTCCCCTCGTTCGCGTAGTGGAGGTACTCGTATTTCGATGGCGTTGAGCCGGAAGTACAGCTCCTTGCGGAAGTCTCCCGATTCGAGCGCATTGGTCAGTGCATCGTCTGCGGTGCTTATCAGTCGAACATCGAAGGGACGCGTGCGGTGGTCGCCCACGCGCTGTACTTCGCGTTCTTCAAGTACGCGAAGCAGCTTTACCTGCTGTTCGGTAGGCATATGGATCAGCTCGTCAAGCAGGAGGGTGCCACCGGTGGCAAGTTCAAACGGGCTGGCACGCTCATGATCACCCGCTTCTCCAAACAGTGCCATCTCCGTGTGCGTCGAGGGTATGGCGCTGCAGTCGATGACTCTGAACGGTGCATCACTACGCGGTCCTGCATCGTGCAGACATCGCGCGATGACTTCCTTGCCGGTGCCCGTTTCTCCGATCAGCAGAACATCCACGTTCACATCTGCAAGGTTGATGATTTCGCTTCTGATCTTTCGGATGGCCTCACAGTCACCCAAGAGGCGCTGCTCCAGACCTGCGTCGGTCGCGACACGTGCGCGCAGCGCACGATACTTGAGGACCAGCGATCGAGTATTGAGTGCACGTGTGATCGCGCTGGTCAGCCGTTCCGGCTGGAAGGGTTTCTCGATGAAGTCGTAGGCACCGTGTCGCATGGCCAATACAGCGCTGGCCACATCGCCGTGTCCGGTGATCATCACGACCGGAAGATCGGCGTCGATCTCGCGAACCGCCTTCAACACACTCATGCCGTCGATCTTCGCCATGCGAAGGTCAGTCACGACAACCCCATTGAAGTGCGCATCAATGCCATTGAGGGCCTCAGCGCCGTCGGCAAAACTCTTCACCTGAAGGCCAGCGAGGTCCAGCCATTGGCTGATGGATTCACGCATGGCGCGTTCATCATCAATCAGGAATACCGGCCCACGTGTCTCATGACGTGTACGCGTAGTCGCTGCCTGAGTGTCAATCCAGCGTTCGTCGTCCCCGATTGGGCAGGCCACTAGCGCTCTACTCCTTGCAAGCAGGCCATGCGCAGGGAGAACAGGGCTCCGCCGTCTTCACGATTTCGCACTCTCAATTGACCGCCCATTTCCTGCACGATGCCGTAACTGATGGCAAGACCAAGACCGACACCTTGCCCCACAGGTTTGGTCGTGAAGAATGGATCGAACAGTTGTTCGAGGGCATCGTCGTCGAGTCCCGTGCCATTGTCGGCAACGCGCAATACCGCTTCGGGTGGGGATGTCTCCTTGTCGATGTGGAGCGTAACGTCGACACTACGTTTGCCATCGTTCTGTGCCGTTGCGTCGATGGCGTTGGCTACAAGGTTTCGAATGACCTGCTCGATTCGAACGGAACTACCGGAGACGATGACCTGCTGCTGCGGCACGGTGTAACTGATCTCGACCGTCTCGTCCTCGGGCACGATCTGACCGAGCGCCTCTTGCAGACAACGAGCAAGATCTATTGGCTGACTGGCATCGTCGGACTTTCTGGCAAATACCTTCAGCTCGCCCGTCATGGTCGCAAGCTGCTCGGTGAGTTCCTCGATCCGCGTGAGGTTGCCTACCGCTTCGTCGCGGCGGTCACGCTCGAGCAACAAGCGTGCACTCGCGCTGAAGGTACGAATAGCGGACAAGGGCTGGTTGACTTCATGGGCGACGGCGGCGGACATTTGCCCAAGGGCCGCCAACTTCGAGGCCTGGATCAACTCGGATTGCGCTGCAGTCAGCTCTTCTTCTGCCTTGCGTCTTTCAGCAACTTCAGCTTCAAGCTTCGCGTTCAGGGTGCGCATGCGCGCAGTCTCTTGGGCTTCCATGACCAGTTGCCGACGCCGGCTACGTTCCCGGCGATACAGCAGCGCGACCGTGGAAAGGCCTGCCATCAGCAACCACGCAAGCGCTGCCTGTACGCCCACGATCCGCACAGGTTCTTGTGAGGTCAGTTGAACCAGATGCCAGTGCTGATCCGGCAGAGGAGCGACGGTGACCAGGTAATGGTGCTCATCAAGGGCGATGCGGCGTGTAGCGATTATGGAAGAATCCGACGTTGCCGAGGTTGTGGTGTCGAGAACCCGAACATTCAACGGAGGTAGCGTGGCATTGGCGTACTTCCGTTGTTCCTTGAAGGCGGCGATTCTTGCTGCATCGATGGGGCGGGTGGAGTGAAAGCGCCAGGCGGGCGGGTTGGTGGCGATCGTGATGCCGTGTTCATCGACCAGCAGCAGATTGTCACCTGACTGCGCCCATTCGTCCTGCAGTGATTCCAGTTCGACCTTCACCACTGCGATGCCAAGCGTACGTGTACCCGCCTTCACGGGTTTTGCAAAGTAGTAGCCTGCGACGCCCGTAGTCGCACCCACGGCGTAGTATCGCGCCTCCATGCCTTGGATGGCTTCCTGGAAGTACGGTCGGTAGGTGTACTCGTTGCCGACAAGGCTATCGGCTGCAGCATGGTTGCTTGATGAGCGGGTAACGCCATCGCTGTCGATCACGTACAACAGACTTGCTCCGCTCGCGTCAGCCAGATCGGCGAGGTAGGCATGGACATCCGGTGCGACGCTACGTGCCGCAGAGAACCTGTTTTCGTCGAGCAACACACCCACATCCGGGTGTCCAGCAATGGCTGTGGTGAGGTGGCGCAAACGGTCCACCCGTGCGGCGAGGGCATCGCGACGATCAATCGTTCTTGACTGCGCATCGGCGCGCAAACGTTGCTCCGCGATGTGCATCGCCAGCGTCGTGATCGCCGCGGTCAACGCGAGCACAACCAGTAGTAGCGCGAGCAGCCGCTGATACGGTTTGCCCACTATTGTCTGTCGGTGTCGGGAGTCCGGAGTCAGCACCGCAGCCATGCCTTGGCCGGTCGGCACGCTTGACGGGTCAATGGGGCTTGAAGAGAGAATCGCGGTCTCGGAGAGGGGCGGCATCAAAAGACTACCGGGATGCTGCTCCTCGGGCTACGTCTTGGCCCGACTCGGCGTCATTTTGTCGATCAGCGCGTGATTGGAGTGGAATTCGGGGGTGTACGGCAGGATTTCGCCAACATCACGATCGGCCCTGGCGGATATTCGCCGCCCACGGGGCCCGACGCGTTGGTGAACTCCGCTACGATGCTTGCACTGGTGACAGTCGGTCACCTGTGTTTCGCACTTACGTCAAGGGCACTGATCGTTGCCAGTGTCGGACGACATCAACGGAGGAGAGTATCGCGATGAAAATCGTACAATTCGTAACCGCCACCGCCGTGGCGTTGGCGTGCGGCGCCGCCGCTGCCCAGGATCGCACCGGCTGGCCCGAGAGCTTCACGGTCGGTACCGCGTCACAGGGCGGCACCTACTTTGCCTATGGCTCCGGTTGGGCCAACCTCGTCGCCGAGGAGCTGGGTCTTTCCGGCGGTGGTGAAGTCACCGGTGGGCCGATGCAGAACATGGCATTGGTGCACACGGGCGATGCCGCCTTCGGCATGACCACCATGGGCCCTGCTGCCGAGTCACTCGGCGGTAACAACCCGATCGCACCGGGTCTGGCAATGGACAACGCCTGCGCGATGTTTCCGATGTACCAGACGCCGTTCTCGGTCACTGCCTTGTCTTCCTCGGGTATCACCACGATTGCCGACATTCCTGACGGTGCCAAGATCGGCTTCGGTCCTGCCGGCTCCACGTCTGACACCTACTTCCCACGCATGATGGAAACGCTCGGTGTCAACTTCGAACGCCGCAACGGCGGATGGACCGACCTCGGTGGTCAGCTGCAGGACGGTCTGCTTGACGTCATCGCCTTCGCTGCTGGCGTTCCGGTACCCGCGGTAAGCCAGCTCGAAGTACAGACCGACGTGAACATCATCGAGTTCACCGAAGAAGAGCAGGCGGCGGTCATGGATGCCTTTCCGGTATCGCAGTTCAACATCGCATCGGACACCTACACCACCCTTGAAGCGGACGCGCGTTCGGTGTCAATGTGGAACTTCTCGATCGCCAACTGCGATCTGCCGGCAAGCTTTGTCGAGGCTGTGGTAGACATCGTGATGTCTGACAACGAGCGCATGATGACGATCCACAAGGCGGCGCGTTCCACGGTTCCAGAAAATTGGGACAAGAACACCGTACTGATGTGGCACCCCGGTGCGGCCAAATGGTTCCGCGACAACGCCGGTGCCGAGATCCCCGACGACATGGTCTTCGGCGGCTGACCACGGTAGCCAGTGAAGTAGCCCGACCGCATCGACGCTGCGCGGCGTCGGTGCGGTCGGTGAGTTGTTCGAGACTGTGAGCACCTCCAGTCTGTCCGTGCCGTGCCGTGCCGTGCCAGCGCAGTGGCTGGCATTTCCCCACCGTCACCCTGGAACGCGCGACCACCAGCGCAGAGACTTTCCAACATGAGCGAATCGTCAGCGCAGGTCAGTGATCAGCCAGTCATCGCAGAGGGCGTGGACGACGAGCCGGTAGAGGCCAATCGCCGACTGCTTGCGCATTGGCGCTTCGTGCTCATCGCAACGCTCGCGGGTTCATATGCAGCGTTTCACATGGCAGCCTTGAACGGTCTGTCGCTGTCGGGCATGACGGGTATCGAGCTTTCCTTCCTGCCGAGATTCCCTCTCGAGACCTGGAATTTCCGCATCGTGCACGTCGCCGGTGCGCTGTTTCTCGGTTTTCTGATGTTCAGTGCGCGGTTGCGCTTCAGCGATCAGCTGCCGTCCGGATGGACGCGCTTGGACTATGTCGCCATGTTGCTGCTGGCGCTCGCCGTGGTGGCATGCGGCGCCGCCATCAGCTTCGCGCTGCGTATCCAGGCCGGTGCAATGTGGAACGGCATGAGTGCCGAGTATCGGACGCCGGAGATCTACTGGTTTGGTGTGCCGCTGTTGATAGCGACCTTCGGCGGCATCGTCCTGTCGTGGGTGGTCAAGAGTTCACGAGCGCGGTTTTCGCTGCCCGATCTCGTATTGGGAGTGTGTGCGATTGCTGTTGCGATTTACCTCGTCACGATCTACGGCACCTTGATGCGCAACTCCACCGGTACCCCGTTCGCGCCGATCGGTATTTCGCTTGCAGCGGTTGCAGGCGTCGCGCTCATCATGGAGTTGACGAGGCGCGTTGCCGGGCTTGCATTGATCATCATCGCCGGTGTGTTTCTGGTCTATGTGTTTGTCGGACACCTGATGCCAGGTTTTCTCAATTCTCCAAAGATCAACTGGGCGCGCTTCTTTTCACAGGTGTACACCGATGCGGGGATTCTCGGGCCTACGACGGCCGTGTCATCGACGTACATCATCCTGTTCATCATCTTCGCAGCCTTTCTGCAGGCCTCCAAGGTCGGCGACTACTTCGTGAACTTCGCATTTGCGGCCGCCGGTCGCACGCGCGGTGGACCTGCCAAGGTTGCGATCTTTGCTTCTGGCCTGATGGGCATGATCAACGGAACCTCAGCAGGCAACGTGGTTGCTACCGGATCTCTCACCATCCCCCTGATGAAGAAGGTCGGTTACCACCGCAGAACCGCGGGTGCGGTCGAGGCTGCGGCTTCCACTGGCGGTCAGATCATGCCGCCGATCATGGGAGCGGGGGCGTTCATCATGGCGGAGATCACGGGCATCGCCTACACCGACATCGCCATTGCCGCGATCATTCCGGCGGTGCTGTATTTCGTGTCCGTGTTCTTCATGGTGGACTTCGAGGCGGCCAAACTCGGTATGCGTGGCATGGCCGAGGACGAGCTTCCGAAGCTCGGTCGACTGATCAGACAGGTGTACCTGTTCATCCCGATCATCATCCTGATCTACGCCTTGTTTGCCGGCTACTCCGTGATTCGCGCGGGAACGCTCGCTACCTTGGCGGCGGCCGTGGTGTCGTGGCTGACGCCGCACCGCATGGGGCCAAGGCGCATCGGCAAGGCCTTCGAGCTGGCGGGCGTGATGTCCATACAGATCATTGCCGTATGTGCGTGCGCAGGCATCATCGTTGGCGTGATTTCGCTCACCGGTGTCGGTGCTCGGTTCTCGGCGGTTCTGCTCGGCATCGCAGACACCTCGCAGCTGCTCGCGCTGTTCTTCGCGATGTGTATCGCGATCCTGTTGGGTATGGGAATGCCGACCACCGCAGCCTATGCAGTGGCTGCGTCGGTGGTCGCACCGGGTCTGGTCAAGCTGGGCATCCCGTTGCTGACCGCACACTTCTTCGTGTTCTATTTCGCGGTGTTGTCCGCCATCACGCCGCCGGTCGCGCTTGCAAGCTATGCCGCGGCGGGCATATCGGGTGCGAATCCCATGAGAACGTCGATGGCGTCGTTCAAGATTGGTGTCGCCGCCTTCATCGTGCCGTACATGTTCTTCTACAACGGCGCCTTGCTGATGCAAGCGCCGTGGTACTCGGTGCTGCAGGCGGCCATCACCGCGATCATCGGCGTCTTCCTGTTGGCGTCAGGCGTGCAGGGCTGGTTTGTCGGCGGGCGTGCGGCGTGGATCATTCGCCTCATGCTGATCGCTGCCGCCATGTTCATGATCGAAGGCGGTCTGGTTTCCGATGCGCTTGGCCTGGCGTTTGGTGGCGGTGCGTTTTTTGTGCAGAAAATCTTTCGTCCGGACCCGGACGCAGCGATAGCGGTGCGTGGAGCCGACTGAACCTTGGCTCAAGCGTTCCTGGACTCTTCCTTCATCTGCAGATGCAGTGCAAGATCATTGAGACGTGCCGCGTATTCGTTGTGCATGTCCAGGTCACCCTTGCGTAGATTCACACGGCTGCTGTAGTCCCCTTTTGCCAAGGCCTCAACGTGTCGTGTGAACGGACGAAATGGCCCCATCAGGCGATGGGTGTAGGCCACGCAGACGGACGCCAGCAGCAGGATGTAGAGCACGAACAGGGCACCGCAGTAGCGGAACACGTGCACCAGCTGGATCTCGATCATTTCACCGTAGTAGCCCGTGTCCTCTGACGCGCTGGTCACTACCGAGATGAGATCGCTGAACGCGAAGTACAGAAATGTGCCCAGCAGTACCGCAACCACCGCGGTCGAGCCCAGCATGTACATCAGCAGCTTGAACTGCATGAAGGGTTGCCAGACAGCATTGAGCAGCCGGCGCTTCTGGGCTGGCGCTTGCTCTGCCATGTCGGCATCCATCGCCGGCAACGTTTCTGCTTGACTCATGTGTTCCACCGAAGGGGTTGTGCACAAGGTCTATCGGAACACCCGGGCCAACTCTTGAGCCGTTTACGCCCGTGGGCGGTCTGAGCAGCCTTCTTCGCACATGAACGTGCGCCAGTTCGCATCCGAGATGTGCCAGCATGCGCTTGTCGCATAACAAGCAATCTGCCCGATGATGCATTCCCTGCCCAACCAGCACCCCCACGTACCGGCGGGTTGTTTTCTCGCGCCGGGTTCACATGTGGTTGGAGATGTGTATCTGGGCGATCAGGTCAGTGTCTGGTTCGGTGCGGTGATCCGCGCCGACAACGCGCGTATCAACATTGGCGCTCGCAGCAACGTGCAGGACTGTGCCGTGCTGCATGTGGATCCCGGGGTGCCGTGCCACATCGGAGAGGATGTCACCATTGGACATCAGGCCATGCTGCACGGCTGTACGGTGGGGGACGGCAGCCTCATCGGTATCGGAGCAGTGGTGCTCAATCGCGCGCAAATCGGCCGCAACTGCCTGATCGGCGCCAAGGCCCTGGTCACCGAGAACACCGTCATCCCGGATGGCTCCCTGTTTCTGGGATCACCGGGAAAAGTCGTGCGCCCGCTGACGGACGAGCAGATTGCGGGCATGCGGGTCAATACCCAAAGCTACGTCGAAAAGATCGGGCTATACGCGGGCTTGACGAGCGCGCCGGTGTAATTGTGCGCGAAGTGCGCGCCTCGGATGCGTCACGCCGTGGGACATCCCTGTACTGACTCGACCTTCTTCCAGTAAGGCGTGTTTGTCGACATGTCGCATCGCAACAGGGTTGGCCGCCCGCCGATACTGAAGCAGTCCACCGTGCCAATGTCCCGGCGCTTACCGTCCGGGTCGCGGCACTGGCAGAGTACTTCCGCCGCCGTGGTGGTGTCAGCCATCACGTGTGCCGCACCGCAGATCCATAGGATCAGTGCGCTCGTTGCCCGAGTGTTCGACATGGGTGATTACCTGCTCGTATCGCGGGATCACCCCCAACCTATCACGACACGGCGCTACATCTGTAGCGTCGGCTCGGCCGGGTCCATTGTGGTGTCGTTATCAAGGCGCGATTCGAATGCGCGAAGGCGTTTATGTATCGACATCAGCTCCACGATGGTGGTCCAGGAGTTGACCAGGAACTGAAACGAGTTTTCGACTCGACTGAAGGCCTGATTGATCTGTTGGAAAACACCGAAGGTGATCGCGCCAGCCACGATGGTGGGCGCAAGAGCAATCAAGGGAATGAAGTTTGCGCCTTGCAGGTAGGCGTATCGAAATACGTTGAAGTAGAGGTAGTTGAAGTACAGCCGGAAGTAGTTCCTGCGAACGTTCGTATAGAGTTCGCTCACGGCGATCGGCTCACAGCGCTCCTCGTTGTCTTCGCCGTAGACAAGCTCCTTGCGGTAGGCAGCTTCGACTTTCTGGTTGTTGAATTCCAGTCCGGGCAACTTGTAGCCAACGGCGGCGAGCAGAACCGTGCCGAATATGGACGAGATCAACGCAACAAAAACCAGCGATCCGTTGACTGATCCCAGGAACGGGAGCTCGGTGACTTGCGCTGACAATTGCCACAACAATGGCAGAAAGGCAATCAAAGTCATGATGGCGCTGATGAAGTTGGAGCCGAGTCCTTCGACGATGCCCGCGAAGCGCATCGTGTCTTCCTGTACACGCTGTGCGGCGCCTTCCACGTCTCTCAGACGTGCCCAGTGGCTCATGTAGTAGTCGTTCATCGCTGTTCTCCAGCGAAAGACGTAGTGTTGAGTGAAGTACGCGACCAGAACCAACACGGTGATGTTCGGAATCAACACATAGAAGGCGGTGATCAGTTTGCCGAAGAATTCAGCCAGGGTGACACTGCCGGGCTCGGTCAGGGCAAGCTGGATCAGGTCGTAGAACTCGCCGTACCAGGTGTTCAGATACACACCAATCTGCACCTGAAAGTAGGTGACCAGAAGGATCAGAGCGCTACCACACACAGCCCACCAGTACCAACGATTGCGATCAATGAAAAACCAGATCGCGCAGAACAGAGCCGTAGCACCGACCAGGTACTGATAGAGCCACACCTTGTCCGGGTTAAGGAAGCGAGGCCGAGCCCCTTCCTCGACCTCGATGGCCTCGCGCATCAGGCTCAGCTGCGGCGCCAGCCCATCGGCAAACCCGTACCACGCGAACAGGGCCACAAAAAACCAGCCGACAGCCGACCATAAAAACATCTTGGGGCGGGGAAAAAACGACGCGAACATGGTGGCGGGTTCCGTGGTGGTCGAACGGTAAACGCGGCGCCTTGCCTGCTGGGGCGCACCGTGATTCAAGTCTAGCTGGACAGGGCTGTTTCGCGACCTGGTCGGCTTTGACCGCGATGCTGGCTACAAGTGCCGGGTCTGGCTGGCGGTAGCCAGACGAGGGTGCTTCGTCTAAGTTACGCAGGCTGGGCGTCGTTTAGGCACGCCTGGAACTTCTTCTCGCCCCTGCGGGCCCCGTTTGCAGACCAGATATCCATGAAAATGACCACCGAGGAGGCCTTTGTAAAGGTCCTCCAGATGCACGGTATCGAGCACGCCTTTGGCATCATCGGCTCGGCCATGATGCCGATCTCCGACTTGTTCCCCAAGGCTGGCATAACCTTTTGGGACTGCGCGCATGAGTGTAATGCCGGGATGATGGCCGATGGCTACACGCGCGCGACGGGCCGCATGTCCATGATGGTCGCCCAGAATGGCCCCGGAATCACCAACTTCGTGACGCCGGTCAAGACCGCTTACTGGAATCACACGCCGCTGCTGCTCGTCACCCCGCAGGCAGCCAACAAGACCATCGGCCAAGGCGGTTTCCAGGAAATCGAACAGATGAAGCTGTTCGAGGACATGGTCTGCTACCAGGAAGAAGTGCGGGATCCCTCGCGCGTGGCAGAAGTGCTCAACCGCGTCATCGAAAAGGCCATCCGTGGCTCCGCGCCCGCCCAGATCAACATCCCGCGTGACTACTGGACGCAGGTGGTCGATATCGACCTGCCTCAGGTGGTGCGCCTCGAGCGTCCTCGTGGTGGCGAAGTGGCCATCGCGGAGGCGGCCAAGCTTCTGAGTGAAGCTTCATTCCCCATCATCCTCAACGGGGCAGGTGTCGTCCTGTCCGACGGTATCGCCGCGTCCGCGGCACTCGCCGAGCGCCTGGATGCCCCGGTTGCGTGTAACTACCAGCACAATGATGCGTTCCCGGGCTCGCACCCGCTCGCGGTGGGCCCGCTCGGCTACAACGGCTCCAAGGCCGCCATGGAACTGATTGCCAAGGCAGACGTTGTTCTCGCTCTGGGCACGCGCCTCAACCCGTTCTCGACCCTGCCGGGTTACGGCATCGACTACTGGCCCAAGGACGCCAAGCTCATCCAGGTCGACATCAATTCCGATCGTATCGGTCTGACCAAGCGCGTCGACGTCGCCATACAGGGTGACGCCAAGATGGTGGCTGAGCAGCTGCTCGCCTCGCTCGGAAGTGCTGCTGGCGACAACGGCCGGGCGGCTCGCACCGAGGAAATCCGCGACACCAAGGCCCGCTGGAAGCAAGAGCTCATGGGCCTTGATCACGAGGACGATGATCCGGGTACAAACTGGAACGAACGTGCCCGTCAGCGCGATCCGGATCGCATGTCACCGCGTGAAGCCTGGCGCTCGATCATCGAAGCCCTGCCCAAGGAGGCCATCATCTCGAGCGACATCGGTAACAACTGCGCCATCGGTAACGCCTACCCGAGTTTCGAGGACGGCCGCAAATACCTCGCACCCGGCTTGTTCGGCCCTTGTGGCTATGGCTTTCCGGCGATTCTTGGCGCCAAGATCGGCCAGCCTGATGTACCGGTGGTCGGTTTTGCCGGCGACGGCGCCTTCGGTATCTCCATGAACGAGATGACCGCCTGTGGCCGCGGAGACTGGAAGCCGATCACCATGGTGATCTTCCGGAACTACCAGTGGGGCGCGGAAAAGCGCAACACCACGCTGTGGTTCGACGATAACTTCGTGGGCACCGAGCTCAACGAAGGCGTCGAATACGCCAAGATCGCCGAGGCTTGTGGCCTGAAGGGCGTTCAGGTCAAGGGTATGGACGAGCTGACCGCAGCGCTTGAAACCGCCATCGATGAGCAGATGAACAAGAACACCACCACGTTCATCGAAGTCGTACTCAACCAGGAACTCGGCGAGCCCTTCCGTCGCGATGCGATGAAGAAGCCGCAGGCGATGGCAGGCGTCAGCTCAAGCGATATGCAGAACGCCAGCTAGTACTTGATCCGATTGTCCGAGTGCCGCGTCAGGTCTTGCCTGACGCGGCTCCCGAGCCCGGCACCATCACGCACAACAGTTCGAACATCAGTGACACGGCAAGCCATGCGGTGCCGCCGGCTGGATCCAGAGGCGGTGACACCTCGACCATGTCGGCGCCGATGATGTTGACGCCTTCCAGACCACGCACAACCTGCAAGGCCTGGAAGGCGTTCGGGCCGCCGACCTCGGGCGTACCGGTACCGGGCGCAAACGTCGGATCCACGAAGTCGATGTCGTAGGACACATACGTGGCTTGGCTGCCCGCGATGTCACGTGCTTCGGCCATCACATCGTTGACACCGCGATCGAAGAATTCCTCGATCGGTATGACCCTGATGCCAACCGCCTTGGCAAAGTCGCGATCCTCTCCGTCGTAAGCGGTGCCTCGGATACCGATCTGCACTACACGGCTTGGATCCAGCAGGCCTTCTTCTACCGCGCGTCGGAACGGGGTGCCGTGGGTAAAACGGGTGCCACCGAAGTAGGTGTCAAAGAGATCGGTGTGGCTGTCGAAGTGAATCATGCCGACCGGCGCGTTGGCGGCGAGCGCGCGCAGGATCGGTAGCGAACACAAGTGATCTCCACCGGCCGTCAATGGGGTGATACCGGCTGCCGTGACTTCGCTGTAGAACGTCTGCATCCGTTGCAGTGAGTCGAGCAGGTCTGCAGGGTTAGGGGACACATCTCCGAGGTCTGCGCAGTTGGCGCGCTCAAACGGTCGGACACCGGTGACGCCGTGCTGCGCACGAATCATTGTCGAGAGATCGCGAAGCTGCCGAGGCCCATGACGCGGCCCGGGCCGATTGGTTGTGCCGCCATCCCAGGGAGCGCCAATCAGACCGATGTCCACGTCCGCGATACGCGGATCGGTGAGCGCTACGTGCGGCAAGCGCATGAAGGTAGGCACACCAGCGAACCGCGGCAGGTCCATGCCCGAGATGGGTTGAAAGTCCTGTGTGTCCATGCGTGTGTGTGCTCTGTGGGCGCTTATCGGGGGAGGGCAGGATAGACTGAGGCGGTTACGCCGGACAAGATGCAAACCAACCGTGAGGCAAGCCGCATGACGTCACTCGATAACAAGGTAGCGCTGGTGACCGGGGCCAGTCGGGGTATCGGTGCGGCCGCTGCCCGTGCACTGCACGCCGCTGGAGCCAGGGTCGCGCTGCTCGCGCGGTCAGAAGCCGACATCGCAGCACTCGCCGGGGAGTTGGGTGACAAGGCGATGGCCATCACCTGCGATGTCGCCGATGCGAACAGTGTCGGTGCAGCAGTTGCAAAAACGGTTGATCAGTTTGGTGGACTTGATATCGTCGTGAACAACGCGGGCGTGATTGATCCTGTGGCGCGCATTGAAGCCTCTGATCCCGACGCCTGGGGCAAGGCAGTGGATATCAACCTCAAAGGCGTGTACCACGTGATGCGTGCGGCACACGGCGCCCTGAGCGACGGCGGCGGCGTCATCATCAATCTGTCGTCTGGTGCTGCCAGCAATGCGCTGGAAGGCTGGAGTCACTACTGTGCGACCAAGGCGGCCGTGCTCGCGCTTACCCGCTGTGGGCACAAGGAATGGGCGCAGCACGGGATTCGCGTAGTGGGTCTGTCGCCGGGCACGGTTGCAACCAACATGCAGACCGTCATCAAGGAGTCGGGAGTGAATCCGGTGAGTCAGCTTGATTGGTCCGCGCACATTTCGCCTGACGATGTCGGGCAAGCGATCGTCTATTTGTGTACCGACGCCGCACGCACACACGACGGCGGTGACTTTTCAATAAAGACCGAGCAAGGTCGACTCGAGGCGGGCTTGTCGGCGCGGACGTAGCAGGGCGATCGCCTGCCCTGCTGCCGCCTGTTGCTTATCCCGGTTCCGGCAAGACGCCTTCGGACAGGATTGCACCCCTGTCTTTCATGTGAACCAGCAAAGGTACAATACGGACGCCCTCGGGAAGTCGGTCCGTGTAGCTGTCGACATCGAGGAATTCGCCGGCAGGAGAATTCAGGTAGTTCGAGCGCTGAGGACGCACGCGCACTGACACTTCGGTTCCCGCTGCGATGTCGATGTGTGCGTTCACGCAGGCATCGTTGCAATCGACAATGTCGCCATCGAACACCAGCCGGTTGGCGTGAAAGTGCGTGATGGAGATGTCTCTGGCGGTGATGTTACGAAGCACCAGGGTATCGCCTGGCCCGTGGGGGCGGCGCACCAGCGCGCCGGCCAGATCGGCTGACGCGGCGTGCCGCGCCGACTGCTTCTCGCGCAAGCCTGCGATCGCTGCCGCAGGCAGACTTGCGACAAGGCCGCTGGCGCTCAGTGTCGTCAGCCCCTTCAGTGTCGTGCGCTTGCTTGCATCCACAGTGGTGGTGACTTGCATGAGAACTCCTCGTCGGCAACTCGCGTCACCATAAGCGGGCGAACGGCAGTCGTGCGTTTTCGTTTGCAATCGTTGACAATCCACTCCTTATAATGCGCGCTCAGTAGCCATTTTCGGCGCTGTACGCCGCTCATCCTTGTCAATCGCGAATCCCGTTACATGGCTCAGTACGTCTACACAATGAATCGGGTCGGCAAGATCGTGCCGCCCAAGCGAGAGATTCTCAAGAACATCTCGCTCTCGTTTTTCCCCGGCGCCAAGATCGGCGTGCTGGGTTTGAATGGCGCCGGTAAGTCCACGTTGCTGAAGATCATGGCCGGTGTGGACACCGAGATCGAGGGCGAGGCACATCCGATGTCGGGCATCAAGATCGGTTACCTCGAACAGGAGCCGCATCTGGACCCCGCCAAGACGGTGCGCCAGATTGTGGAAGAGGCGGTTGGCGAGGTAAACGATGCCAAGGCCGAGCTCGATCAAGTGTATGCGGCCTACGCCGAGCCCGACGCCGATTTCGATGCGCTTGCCGCCAGGCAGGCAAAGCTCGAAGCCATCATCGAAGCGGCTGACGGCCACAACATGGGAGTGCAGATGGAAAAGGCGGCCGATGCGCTGCGTCTGCCACCCTGGGACGCCAACGTCGAGCACCTCTCCGGGGGTGAGAAGCGTCGCGTGGCGCTGTGTCGCCTGCTGCTTTCCGGACCTGACATGCTACTGCTCGACGAGCCGACGAACCACCTCGATGCGGACTCCGTGCATTGGCTGGAGCAGTTTCTGGGCGACTTCAATGGCACCGTCGTGGCAATTACCCACGATCGGTACTTCCTCGACAACGTCGCTGGCTGGATTCTCGAGTTGGACCGTGGCCACGGCATTCCCTACGAGGGCAACTACTCCGGTTGGCTCGACCAGAAGTCCGCGCGACTCGAACAGGAGGCCAAACAAGAGTCCAGTCACGCCAAGGCGATGAAGGCCGAGCTCGAGTGGGTGCGACAAGGCGCCAAGGGTCGGCAAAGCAAATCCAAGGCGCGCTTGCAGCGTTTCGCCGAGATGCAGACGCAGGAGTTCCAGAAGCGCGCAGAAACCAACGAGATCTACATACCGGCGGGGCAGCGCCTCGGTGACAAGGTCATCGAGTTCAACAAGGTTACCAAGGCCTATGGTGATCGTGTGTTGATCGAGGATCTGTCGTTTGCCATACCGCCGGGTGCGATCGTCGGTGTCATCGGTGGTAACGGGGCCGGTAAGTCAACGCTTTTCCGCATGATCATGGGACAAGAGCAACCGGACAGCGGCACCATCGACATCGGTGAAACCGTCGATCTTGCCTTTGTCGATCAGAGCCGTGATGACCTCGATGGTGAGAAAACGGTCTTTGACGTCATCGCGGGCGGCAGCGACATCATCACTATCGGCACTCACGAGATGCCGGCACGAGCGTATGTCGGGCGATTCAACTTCAAGGGGCAGGATCAGCAGAAGTTCGTCAAGGATCTCTCAGGCGGTGAACGTGGACGTCTGCACCTTGCCATGACGCTGAAGCAGGGCGCCAACGTGTTGCTTCTCGACGAGCCCTCCAACGATCTCGATGTCGAGACCTTGCGGGCGCTGGAGGAAGCCCTGCTGGATTTCGCGGGCTCCGCGATTGTCATCAGCCACGATCGTTGGTTCCTCGATCGGGTGGCCACGCATATCCTCGCCTACGAGGCGCCGGACGACATCAACTTCTTCGCCGGCAACTACACCGAGTACGAGGCTGATCGACGCGAGCGTCTGGGTGACGATGCGGCGCAGCCCAAGCGAACCCGATACAAGCGCATCGGCTGAGGCTTGGCCGCAGCTACGTGTTCACGTGAGTTCAGACGGTATCGCGACCTCGGGGTATCACTTCTGCGCCGCGTGCTTCCTCCTCGTCATCGACCATCTCGGCGGGGAAGCCGTCGCACACCACGTGCTGACCGGAAGCTTCCTCGAGCCTTCTGATAATGCTCGGTGAGTTCGCTCGTTCGCCATAACGCGCCGCGCCGTCCTTCATGATGTCGATCATCAGGGGGTTGATATCGAGCGGCACACCGGCCCTGTCGGCGACCGATTGGAACAGACCGATATCCTTCAATACCAGATCCATGGTGAAGTCGATGTTGCGCGATCCGTTGAGAATCACCTGGCTTTCGGTCTCGTGCACAAAGGAATTTCCTGACGACAGACGGATGGCTTCGTAGCTTGTGGCCAGATCCATGCCGGCAGCGCTGGCCGTCGTCAGCGCTTCGCACAAGGTGAGCAGATTGGCAGTCGCGAGGTAGTTGGTGATGACCTTCAACACCGATGCGCTGCCTAAGGGGCCGGTGTGCAGGATGCGGCGCCCCATGACCGCGAGCACCGGCAGAATGTTCTCGAAGACCTCGCGGTCACAGCCAGCAAAGATTGCGATGTTTCCAGTCGCTGCACGGTGGCAACCGCCAGACACCGGGCAATCGACCGGATGCCCTCCCGTGGCTCGCACCAATTGGCCCAATCGCTTGACCTCGGCTTCATCGGTAGTACTCATTTCGGCCCAGACCGTGCCGGCCGTCATGCCGGCGAGTACACCGTCGCTACCTTCCAGCACCTTGGCGCTCGCTGCTGGAGAGGGCAGGCAGGTGATCACCACATCGCAGTCGTTTGCCATCTGCGCGGCGGACTGCCCACGTCTTGCGCCCCGCTCAACGAAGCCGGATACCAGCGACTCATCAAGGTCGTGGACGGTCAGGTCGATGTCGTTCCGTAGCAAACTGCCCGAGAGTTTCGAGCCGACGTTGCCAAGGCCGATGAATCCGATGTGCATGGGTGCGCTATTGGGGTGCATTCGGGCGTGAGCTTAACGTCTGCGGGTGTCGCATTGCACACAGATCGGGTGTTCCTGTGCGCGGGCATGGGCTCGTACAATGGGCCACGCACCCCTGAACTCTCTGCAATGACGTACACCATCGATCGCCCCAACTTCCTGATCCTGATGGTGGATCAGCTGACCGGTACGTTGTGGACTGACGGACCTGCCGCGTTTCTGGACGTGCCGCATCTGCGTGCCCTACACGAACGCAGTGTCAACTGCTCGAGCTGTTACACCCCGAGCCCCTTGTGTACGCCTGCGCGTGGCTCCTTCATGACCGGATTGTTGCCCTCCGGTACGACGGTTTACGACAACGCGGCCGAGTTTCCGTCAAATCTGCCCACCTATGCTCACTACCTGCGTCGCGCTGGCTGGAACACCGTGCTGTCCGGCAAGATGCATTTTGTCGGTGCGGACCAGCTGCACGGGTTCGAGGAGCGCTTGACCACCGATATCTACCCGGCAGATTTCGGATGGACGCCGGACTGGCGGCAACCGTTCGAGCGGGTCGACTGGTGGTATCACAACCTGTCGTCGGTCACTGAGGCAGGTGTTGCGCACACCAGTAACCAACTGGAGTACGACGATGAGGTTGCGTATCACGCGCGGGCGAGGTTGCTGCAGCTGGCACGGCGGCAGGATGACCGCCCCTTCTGCATGACCGTGAGCTTTACACACCCTCACGATCCGTATACCGCAAGACCGGAGCAGTGGTCGCGCTACGACGGTGTCGAGATACCCGCACCGGCAACAGCGGAGCTTCCGGCGGCAGAACGAGACCCACACACCCGACGCTTGTACGACGCCGTCGACTCCAAGCGCTTCGATGTGACGGCGGATCATGTTGCCGCGGCCCGCCGCGCCTATTGCGCCAACGTGTCGTATCTGGACGACAAGGTCGGCGAGCTACTCGATACATTGAAAGCCACGGGATTTGCCGCCAATACCATCGTGATGTTCTGCGCCGACCACGGCGACATGCTCGGCGAACGCGGGCTCTGGTACAAGATGAATTTCTTTGAGGGCGCCGCCCGCGTGCCACTGGGTATCGCATTTCCTGATGGCTACGGTGCTGGATGCCGGATCAGCTCGCCGACATCGGCGATGGACATTGTGCCGACCCTGCTGGACATTGCAGGCATAGACACTGCGGATGTTGTGTTGCCTTTCGATGGTCGGTCACTGATGCCCGCGATTGCCGGTTCAGCGACCGACGATCGTACGGTGGCGTCGGAGTACATGGCAGAAGGTTCGGTCGGCAGCATGCTGATGCTCAGGCAGGCTCAGTACAAATACGTCTTCTGTGCTGCAGATCCAGAGCAGTTGTTCGATCTGGACAGCGACCCCGAAGAGCGTACCAACCTCGCCGACAAGCCCGAATACCAATCGGTCATGGAACGGTTCCGCGCTCATCGTGATAGTGGTTGGAATTTCGATGCGCTGGACGCCGACGTGTCCGAGAACCAGCAGCGGCGCATCCTGTGTTACGACGCCTTGCGTCACGGACGCTACACCCCGTGGGACTACCAGCCGAGCCAGAACGCCGCAGAGCGGTTCATGCGCAATCACATGGATCTTAATGTGGTGGAAGCCAATTCGCGCGTTTCGGCAGATAATCCCGACAAACACTGATTCAGATTCGACGATCCCTGATGGCACACGCCGAGTACGACTACATCATCGTTGGCGCCGGTTCTGCCGGCTCGATACTGGCGGCGCGTCTGTCGGAGGACCCCACGGTCTCTGTGGTCCTGTTGGAAGCGGGAGGGTCTGACAATCACCCGTTTGTGCGCATGCCGAGTGCACTGTCCATTCCGATGAACCTGCCACGGTTCAATTGGGGTTTCGAGTCCGAAGAGGAGCCCGGGCTCGGTGGGCGACGTCTGGATTGCCCGCGAGGCCGTGTACTTGGAGGTTCTTCCTCGATCAACGGCATGGCCTTTGTAAGGGGTCATCCTTGCGATATTGACGAGTGGGCAGCAAGCGGTGCCGACGATTGGGATCACGCCCATTGTCTGCCTTACTACAAGCGCCTGGAGCGGTGGTACAAGGGAGCGGATCGGTATCGCGGCGACAAGGGACCGGTCGCCGTGTGCGCGGGTAATGACATGCGCCTGAACCCCTTGTACGAAGCGTATATCGCGTCCGGTGTTGAAGCCGGTTATCCGCACACCGCTGACTACAATGGGGCGCAGCAGGAAGGTGTTGGCCAGATGCACATGAACGTGGATGGCGGCGTACGTGCCTCGACGGCACGTGCGTATCTCGATCCGGCACGCGCGCGCCAGAATCTCACTGTGCTGACTGCCTCGCTGGTGGATCGTGTGCTGATGGACACGGGGACTGCAACGGGCATCGTGTACCGAAGCGCAGGACGTGAATTCACCGTGCACGCGCGCCGTGAGGTCATCCTGAGTGCAGGCTCGATCGGTTCACCGAGCATCCTGCAACGCTCGGGCATCGGTCCCGAGTCAGTGCTTGCCGATGCGGGCGTGCAGACACTCGTCGATGCGCCTGGCGTCGGAGAGAACCTTCAGGATCACCTGGAGGTGTACTTTCAATACCGGTGCACTCAAGCCGTGTCGCTCAACCGGCACTTGTCCTGGTGGCGCAAGGGGCTGATCGGTGCGCGATGGTTGCTCACCCGGGAGGGTCTCGGCGCGACCAATCACTTTGAGGCCTGCGCGTTCATTCGATCCAGGCCGGGACGCAAGTCTCCGGACATCCAGCATCATTTTCTTCCAGCTGCCATGCGCTATGACGGACGCTCGGCGTTTGCTGGCGATGGTTTTCAGGTACACGTCGGCCCCAACAAGCCGCACAGCCGGGGGCGCGTACGCATCCGGTCTGCCAATCCGTCGGTAGCTCCGTCCATCCTGTTCAACTATCTGACGGCGCCGGAAGATATCGAGGACTGGAGAGCAGCCATACGTCTGACGCGTGAGCTTCTGGCTCAGGAGGCGCTGGCGCCGTATCGCGGCGAGGAAATTCAACCAGGGCAGGACATCGAGAGCGACGCCGCCATCGATGCCTGGGTAAGAAACAACGTTGAAAGCGCCTACCACCCGTCGTGCAGTGTAAAGATGGGGAGTGAGGAAGACCCCATGGCGGTACTCGATGCCGAGTGCAGGGTCAGGGGTGCACAGAGCCTGCGAGTGGTGGATTCTTCGATATTTCCGGTCATCACCAACGGCAACCTGAACGCACCGACCATGATGGTGGCCGAACGCGCGGCAGACCTCATCAAGGGCAGCCCGCTACCACCGGAAGAAGTTCCTCTATGGGTGCCGGACGACTGGCAAACGCGTCAGCGTTCCGCGACCGGCTCGATCGTCTGAGCGTTGTGGCAAGGCGGCCGGCCACTCATGTAGCCGGCCGCAAGAAAAGCCTTTACTCGATGCCGAGCAGTTCTACTTCGAACACCAGTGTGGAGTTCGGTGCGATGGACGGTGGAGCACCGCGCTCGCCGTAGCCGAGATTGGACGGAATCACGAAGCGATTCTTCTGCCCGACTTTCATCAGCTGCAGACCCTCGGTCCAACCGGGGATCACGCCTCTGAGCGGAAAGGTGGCCGGTTCGCCACGGTCGATGGAGCTGTCGAACTGGGTGCCGTCGGTCAGGGTGCCGACGTAGTGGACCGATACCGTGTCGTCGACGGTGGGCATCTCGCCGTCACCTTCTTCGAGTATCTCGACCTGCAGGCCGCTTTCGGTGACGGTCACGCCATCCTTTGCCGCATTTTCCTCAAGGAAGGCGGCACTGGCAGCTTCTGCCTCAGCTGCTGCTGCGGCCGCTTGCGATTCGGCGCGCTGCTGCAGAACCATTTGAGCTTCCTGGATGTTCAATTGCGTTTCAGCGTCGCTGTTTTGCGCCTCCAGGCCCTGCATGAACACCTCCAGATCGATATCGCCGAACTGCTTGAGCTGTTCTCCGATCATCATGCCAAGGCTGTAGGCGACCTTGGCATCTTCACTTTCCAGCGCGGTGTCCTGGGCAAAGACCATGGAGTGGCTTGCCAAGGCAAGACTGCCGGCCACTAGCGTGGCGAGGGCGGTGCGTTTCATCGTAGGTTCCTGAGAAGTCGGACGGATAACCCACGAACTATGTCACAAGAAGGGCGGCGATGGCCGCTGTTTGCACCTGTGAACCTTTACCGTGTGGTTCTGTCGCTGTGGTCTTCCATCAGTTTGAGCAAGACATCAGGTAGACGGGTCTTGTTGGCTGCCGCAGGGCGGAAGCTCATCCAACGTTGGCGTTCCGACGCCTGCAGCTGGCTTCTGACGCGACTTTCAAGGTGCTCCGGATAGTACGTCGACACATCACGCCGATACCCCTCGCAGGTCGAAGGATCAATGGTGGGGTAGATCGTTGCGCCGCTCTCTGTGGCGCGGGTGACACAGCTGTCCCAGCGCGAGAGGGCGTCGTTCAGCGCCGGATCAGCATCCGGCGGCATGACCAGTCTATTGGTGCCACATGCCTGAATCAGTAGCAGCGTAGCCGCGAGGATCGCGACCTTGCTGAATCCCTTGTATTGGCACGCCATCACTGCTCCGGAGCGGTCATTACACTCCAGACACTAACGGCCGGATCAGCGCATTCTGAGTCAGGGTTCCTGGGTTGCGTGCGATGTGTCCGAAGTTGCTCGTGCTTGTTCGAGCTGCGTCACGTGTTGGCGCAGCGCCAGCCAGCAAACCGCGACCGCAGTCACGAACAGCAGCGGCAACACCCCCAGATTGACGATGCGCCAGCCAAACACGAAATGCAGGGTGCCTGCGCTCAACGCCGTGACCGACACCATGCTGAATACCAGAAAATCGTTGAGCGCTTGCGTACGCGCTCGCTCCTCTGGTCGATGGCATTCGGTCACCAGCGAGGTGCCGCCGACGAAGAGGAAATTCCAGCTGACGCCCAGCAAGGCGAGGGCGACCAGAAAGTGTGGAAAGCTGGTGCCGTTGTAGTTGATGGCAACGGTCGCGACACCCAGCACCACGCCGGTGGCCAGCACGCTGACAATGCCGAATCGCTTGATCAAGTGTCCGGTGACGAATGACGGCGCGAACATCGCGACCACATGCCATTGAATGACCACGGCGGTGGCGCCCAGACCAAACTCCTTGGCCTGCATGGCGAGAGGCGTCGACGTCATCACCAGGTTCATCATCCCGTAGCCGAACATCTGGCAGATCACCGCGATGATGAAAACCGGTTGCGCTGCAATCGTGGCAAGCGTCCGACCGGACTCGCCGACAGCGGTTTTCACGGCACGTGGTGGTAGGTCTGTGAGTGCGATGGTTGCCATCGACAGCACATACACCAGCATCAGTATAAGAAACGGGCCAGCCAGGGCGTGTGCTGCGAGCAGTCCGCTGCCGAGATTGGCAAGGTTCGGCCCGATGAATGCGGCCACCACGCCGCCGAGCATCACAGCAGAAATCGCACGTGGGCGCACATCTGCGGGTACGACTTCGGCTGCGGTAAATCGATAGTAGTTGCCAAAGGCGGCAACGATGCCGAAGGCGATGGTGGCAGCGCAATACACCTCGAAGCGACGTGTGAGGATGGCAGTGAGCGCAAGCGCAGCGCCGCACAGTCCTATCACACCTGCAAGCAGGAAGCCGGGCTTGCGCCCGAAGCGGCCCATGAACAGCGACGCCGGGATCGTCGTGCACATGATCGCGAGGAACTGCAGCGCGAGCGGCAGGGTCGCGATGCGTTTGTCATCGGCAAGGTCAAATCCGATCAGTGCCGAGACCGTGATCAGAAGCGAGTTACCGACAAACAACCAGCCATTGGCGAGAGATAACATCCACACCGTGCGTGGCAAGCGCGCGCTCATCGTCGGCGCGATTTCTTGCGGCGTTGCTTCTTTTCGGCGTCGCGGGCTTCACGCGCCGCGCGCCGTTCATCGAGTTCGATCTGCTCGACGGCGGCCATGTCCGGCGTCTCGAGCGTCAGCCTGCCGAGCCTGCCGTTACGGAAGTCGTCCAGCAGCACGCGTGCGGCCCGGTCGAAGTCGACCAGTCCGCCGCCACCGAGGCACCCGTTGCGGCGTCCGATTTCCTCGAGCACCTCGACGGCCTCGTCGCGCATAACCGCGTCACCGTAGCGGTCCGCGAGTGCCTGCGCGTAGCGTGGCATCAGTTCCTCGATCAGGCCAACGGCAACGTCGTCACTCTCTATGGCGGTATCCCGAATGGCTCCGCTTGCCGCCAGTCGGTATCCCGACCTGGGATTCTCCAGATTCGGCCACAACACGCCCGGGGTGTCACGCAGCTGCCAGCGCTCGCCCACCGGGCCGGACAGGCGAATGTTCTGTTGTCGCTTGGTCACGGCAGGTTCATTACCGGTACGAGCGATGCTGCGACCTGCCAGGCGGTTGATCAATGTGGACTTGCCGACGTTCGGGATGCCGACAACCATGGCGGTGCGCGCGCCCGGGCGCCCGGGGCTTGCGGGGCCCGCCAGAGCATCCAGCCTGCGGGACAGGCCGGTGGTCGCGTCCTCGCGTGTCAGATCCAGTGCGATGGCGTCCTGAGGTGCGGTGGTGGTGTCGCCACCCGTCTCCTCGGTGGCGCTCGCGTCCAGCGCCTTCAGCCAGATCTCGGTCAGTTGAGCGTCGGCGAGATCAATACGCGTCAGCACGATCAGGCGCGGCACACCACTCGCGATGTCCGCGACGGCCGGATTGGCGCTGGACCATGGCAGGCGCGAGTCGCGCACCTCGATGAGGACATCGACCTCGGACAGGGCCTGCCGCATCTCGCGGGTGGCCTTGTGCATGTGGCCGGGATACCACTGGATAGGCACTAACGCGGCTCCGGAAATTCAACTTCGCCCACCGGTGAGTCATCATCGGTGACCAGTACCACACGTCCCGGTTCCAGCAGAACACGCCGTTGCTTGTAGAGCTGCGACAACGCGCGCTTGAAGTTCTTCTTGCTCACCTGAAATTCGGCCTTGATCGACTCGGGAGAGCTCTTGTCGGTCAACTCGCCGATACCGTCATTGGCCGCCAGCCAGTCCAGTACACGCTGGGCCAAGGGGTCCACGAGATCACGCGCAGGCGGCTGCAGCGCAAGATCCAGGCGCCCGTCCTCGCGCACACGTTTGACCCAACCGTTCACTTGCAAGCCGGGCCGCACGTGCTGAAACACGTCACTACCGTAGATCAGGCCGATGGCCCGGTTGTCGACCACCGCCTTGTAGCCGAGTTCAGTGCGTTGGTAGAGCAGGAGGTCCACTTGTTGCCAGTCAATGAAACCTTCGGGACGATCGGGCAGGTGATGGTCCAGTCGACTGCTTGCGGCGAGTCGCCCGCTATTGTCGAGGTACACCAGGATGGTCTCCGCGCGCCCGACCTCGAGCGGGCGGCGCTGCTCGGCAAAGGGCAGCAGCAGGTGCTTGTCCAGTCCCCAATCCAGAAACATGCCCCCGGGCCCTTCGGCGACGACCTTGAGGCTTGCGCAACCGCCAAGTAGCACCTTCGGGTGTCGGCTCGTCGCGACGGGCTCGGCATTGGCGTCCGTGAACACGAACGCGTCTATTGTGTCGCCAACCGCCGGAAGATCATCCGCATCGGCAAGCCTGAGCTCCGTGCCGCTTGCATCGGCCAGCCACGCGGTGTCGCCTTCGAGACGCTGGCACGTCAATGAGTTCAGTTGTCCGATCTGCATGCGTGGAGTGTACGACCTTGGCGCCCTCTGGCGACCGCATGCGGTTAGGCTCTTGCCTCATGCATGTGACTTCCGATCTGCCAATGTCCGAAACGGGTCCACGCGCCGAGGCGCGTGGCATTGTGCTTGCGCCGATGGAAGGAGTCATAGACGCCGGCATGAGGGCCTTGTTGTGCGCTCAGGGCCCCTACGAGCGCTGTGTGACCGAATTTGTTCGAGTGACCGATCTCGAGCTTCCCGCTCACGTGTTTCGCCGGTTCTGCCCGGAGCTTGACCATGATGGACACACCGTGGACGGTACGCCCGTGTTCGTACAATTGCTCGGTAGCAACCCGGCAGCGCTCGCCGCCAATGCCCGTCGCGCTGCCGCGCTCGGTGCACCTGGTATCGATCTCAACTTTGGCTGTCCGGCCAAGACCGTGAACCGGCGACAGGGTGGGTCGGTGTTGTTGCGCGAACCTCCAGGACTGACGCCCATCATCGCAGCGGTGCGAGATGCCACACCGCCCGCTATTCCGGTGACCGTCAAGATCCGTTTGGGATACGACAACGCTGACGAGTTGCCTGACATCGTGCACGCGGTGCGCGCCGCCGGCGCCGACGAACTCGCCATCCATGCACGTACCAAGTTCGACGGGTATCGCCCGCCTGCACACTGGTCACGAGTGGGAGAGGTCGCAGACATTGCGACGCGCATCAACGGTGAAATCTGGACGGTTGATGACGCGCGTCACGCGCGTACGGACAGTGGCTGT
Organism: uncultured Granulosicoccaceae bacterium; assembly: GCA_938006335.1. Taxonomy (GTDB): domain Bacteria; phylum Pseudomonadota; class Gammaproteobacteria; order Granulosicoccales; family Granulosicoccaceae; genus Granulosicoccus. The sequence continues at coordinate 165,505 of CALLMF010000002.1, forward strand.
TCGGCCCTGATGCTCGGGCGGGGAGCACTTGCCGCTCCCGACCTGGCCGCGCGAATCAGCCGCGATGTGGATGATGCACCGATGCCATGGCCTGACGTTGCCGAGCTGGTAGAGCAGCGCTTTATCGACGGCGATTGCAACAGCCCACGTCACACCGGCAATCGCACCAAACAGTGGTTGGCCTATCTCAAGCGGCACTACCCAGAGGCATCAAGCCTGTTTGCATTGATCCGACCTCATCATGATGTCACGGCAATTCGCGCAGCGTTTGCGCAGCATCGGGAGCAACCGGCCGAGGATCAGCGCAGTCGCGGCATGGCTTTATCGCCCGCGTCAGTGCCGGCGGTCGCCGTGCCGGAGCGAATCACGCATCCATAGGCGGGGTCATCTGCCGGTAGCCAATCGGGCGTGTCGAGTGACATGGCATCCAGGGTGTTCGCGAGCTGGTTCAACCAGCGCAATGCATCGCGACGCTGCAATTTGCTGAGCGTCTTTTCAAAACGGATCGCGAAGTCGCGCCATAGCTCCCGGTTGCGCTGCCACTCCTCCGGATAGGCGCGTTCGGTCATGCCGAACCAGGCGGTGATGTGCGACGACATCTTCTGGTCGTAGTCGGGGGCGTCGGTTTGTCGTGCAATGTCGAACAGGTGCTCGTACCACTGATCGGAGAGCTCGCGCATTTCGCGGTTCAGGCTCGATTGCTCGACCATGGTTTCGCGAATCATCGCGATTTGTCGATCCTTCAGATCCAGTCCGAGTCTGCCGGTCCATTTGGTGATGTTCTCGACACGCTGGTTGATACGTTGCTCGCGCGTGCGGCCGCCATAGCGTTCACGACGCGCTTCTCGTTCCTTGCGCCAGTGGGTTTGCGCCTGATCGATCTGTGCCGGAGTCAAGGTGCGCGTCAGGGGCAGTGCGTAATGTGCCGGGTGACAGACGCGAATCGATTCCATGCTGGAGCGCACCCCAGCGATCCAGCGGTCGAAGTCTGCTGGGGTGGCCTGGTCGTAGGTAGACAGGGTGCGCGTCATGTCGCGGATCAGGTCGGCATAAATCGGCAATTGTGAGCGGCGATGCCAGGTATGCACCGTACCGATGTACGCCCGTAACTCCTGGTTCTGTGCATCAGTAAGGTCGGTCCAGCCATTGACGGCCTTGAGCGCCTGATTGTCGATGCGGTTGTAGAACGCGCCGACGATGAACTTGCTGTTGGTACAGGCACCCAGGAAAAGCGCGCAAATCAGCAGCGCGGCCCAGCCCGGTACCGACAGCCGAGCACGGCTCTGCAGCCGTCTCGCGTGACGAGACGCATCGGGCACACTGCGGTCACGTGCTGCAGAACGTATCATCACAGCGATCCTGTTTAGCGATCCGGACATGAGGTGCAGTACCAATGACGACTGAGATGCCAGAGGGGCAGGCGGTTGAGCGATCCCCCGGGACTGCAAGTGTCGAGCCCGGAACCGTCGTCGGCTTCCTGTATGACTTGTACGACGGCAGCGGTAACCGGATCGAGAGCCGTCGAGATGGCGACCCCGTACTCGTACTCCTTGGCGATCGTTCCATGCTGGCAGCCTTGCAGGACGCGTTTCTCGGGAAGCGGGCGGGGGAAGACTTCTCGATCACGATTCCGCACGGGCAGGCCTATGGCCGGCGCTACCCCGACCGTGTTCAACGAGTGTCCAGGAAGAAGTTCGAGAACGGCAAGACCCATGTATTCAAGATCGGGGAGCGTGTCACTGTGACCGACAACGGCGCAAGAAGATCCGCGACTGTCACCAAGCTCGGCAAATTTCATGTCGATGTGGATCTCAATCATCCGCTCGCCGGCGTCGACCTCACCTTCGATATAAGCATTGTTGAAGTGCGCGCTGCCAGCCCAGAGGAAATTGCACACGGACATGCTCACGGCCCCGGTGGGCATCAGCACTAGGGGATTGCGCATGCGCTGCGATCACATCGGTACTGCCGGACGCCTGCAGCCTGGGCTTGTGGTGGTGTTTTTCGCTGTACTCGGTGTGGTGCCTGCCGTCAGCGCAGACACGCCGACACTGGAGGATATCTTTCAGACAGCCCTCGCCTGTCGATTGGCCGAATCGGAACTCGCGAACATGCCGGTATCGAGCGTGCACACGCTCGGTGCTTCCGGGTGTGAGGTGGTCACTCCAGCTGCAGATGGCGTCGGTCTTGGTCGTGACCTCTACGTGGATGCTGGTTGTCAGACGGCACTTCCCTATGAGGCCACCTCACTTTCTGATTGGTGTAACACCCTGCTCGATGAGAGCGCTCTTGGCGAGGGGGAGGGCGTTGTCGCCGCGCCCGATGCGCAGAGCTGGACATTGTCACCTGGTGTCAGGCTGGATCTTGGTGCACGTAGCCTCGATGATCTTCCGCAGCCGTGGCTACAGCGCCGTGTGTTTCGGGAAGTGGACACCGACCGGGGAGTGTGCCGTCTCGAAATGCGCGTGTATGCGCCTCGTCCGGTGGTCGATGGCGTGTCACCCATCGTGGACGATGGCACTCCACTCGCTAACGGACGCGCCCTGATCGCGTGGCATGGGGGCAGCTGGAGCGGTCGTGGTTTCGGCTTTCTTGGCCTTGAATTGACAGTGCCGCACTTCACCGCACGCGGCTTCACGGTGTTTGCACCGTTCTACCGCTTGCTCGGCGATTCAGAAGGTAGTGCAGCGTGCAACCGTGCGGATTTCGAGACGGACATCGTGGCTGACGCGGCAGCTGCCGTCGACTGGGTGAATGTCCATGGCTCGCGCTATGGTGTCTCCGGTGCGCCGGTGGTGTTTGGGCAATCCGCGGGTGGGCAGCTCGCTGCCCGGATCGCCGCCGATCGGCCGCAGGATATAGCGTCGGCCGTACTGTTCTACGCACCGGTTGATTTCCTTGACTTTGTGACGCGCGCGCAGACCGGACGCTACACGGACGAGCAAGGTCTCGACATCCTGACGCGTGTGGTTGACCAGCCAGTGAACGCGGTAGATGTTTCTGCAAGCCCGGTACCCGAGAACAGCCTGCCGCAGAGGGTGGCGTCCGATGGTGTACCGTTTCCGGATGTGTTCATGTTGCACGGGGATGCGGACGAGCTTGTCGAGTCCCGCCAGTCGATGCGTCTTTGTCAGGCGATAAACGGTGATGAGCTCATCGCAAGCGATCTCGAGCTTGAGACCATCTCCTCGGGTCGGCAAGTATTCTTGTGTGGCGAGCGCTCGTCGTTACATCGTGTGCGCCAAGGTCAGCACGCGCTGGATCTGTGTATCAGCTCCACGATCATTCCGACCGACCTCTGCTTGTCAGGCAGTGAAGCCAGCCGCGCCCTTGTCGCTGATGCGATCGGTTCGGCGACGGCGTTTGCAGCCAGTACCGTGTCCGAAGTCACCGACGAGCTGCTCACTGATGATGAGCCGCCGGAAGACGTCGAGGACGACGCCGCTGACATTACTGCGGCCGGAAGCGGCTCCGGCGCGTCGTCGTGGTTGACCATGCTGGCCTTGTTGACGCTGATCGGCACAAGATTCAGCGCAGTACCAGGTCGGCGAGTTCGAACAAGGATGTCACGCACGCGTCGGTGTACTCGGGCCAGGTTTCCCCATTGTCGACATTGACGTGTACGGTGCGGCAGCCGGCACGTTGCCCGGCTTCAAGGTCAAACCGGTAGTCACCCACCATGACCGCTGACGAGGGCAGTGCGTCCCACCGTTCCAACACCAGCTGAATACCCTCGGGGCCGGGCTTGGGTGGCGCGCAATCACGGCTGACGATGGCATCGGTGTGGAAGTATTGCGACAAACCACAGGCGGTGAGCGTTGCATCCGCGATGTCGCGCCCGTTGCGCGTGACGATACCGAGCGACACCCCTTGAGCCGCAAGTCCTTCAAGCAAGGCGGTTGCACCCGGTTGCTCCTGAGCCTCATGCGCCATGCGCAGCTCCATCTCATCGAGCGCTCGGCGCTTGTCGCGGGCCTGCCCAGCAGTCATGGCATCGAGCGCTTCGAGAATGGGTACGCCGGCAGGCAGGTCCAACTCGCGACGCATGGCATCGAAGTCATGCATTGCCAGCGTCAAGGTGCCGTCCATGTCGAACAACCAATGACGACGCCCTGCGAAGGTGTCAGGCGCTGCAGTCTGTTCTCTCATGCTGAGAAGCTGGGTGAGCGTTTTTCGAGAAACGCCGTCAGTCCTTCTTGAGCTTCATCCCCGGCGCGAACCTTCGCCAGGCGATCGGTCACGTCGTCGCGAAGTGCGTCGGTGATGGCTTGTCCGGAGACGTCCCGGATCAGCTGTTTGGAGGCGGACTGTGCCTCGGGGCCACTCGCCAGGAGTTCAAGAATGCGCTCGTTGACGCGGTTGTCGAGGTTGTCAGTGGAACACACATCATGGATCAGCCCGATCCGATAGGCATCCAGGACATCAAAACGCGCGCCGGTCAGAAACCATCGGCGCGCTTCGCGCGCACCAATCGCCGCTAGCGCATACGGGCTGATGGTGGCAGGTATCAGGCCGAGACGCACTTCGGAAAAACCGAAGCGCGCGGACTCGCTGGCAATGGCGATGTCGCAGCAGGCGACCAATCCGCAACCACCGCCGATCGCCGAGCCCTGTATGCGTGCGATGGTCGGATGAGGGAAACTGTTCAGCGCATCGAGCATCAGCGACAGCGCCATCGAGTCTTCACGGTTCTCCTCGGCGCTCAACGCTACCGAAGCCTTCATCCAGTTGATGTCAGCGCCGGCACAGAAGGATTTTCCGGTACCGGTGAGTACAAGCACGCGTGTCGTGCCCCGTAGCGCCACGAGTGCCGCGGTCATCGCATCAATCAGTTCACGGTCGAGTGCGTTGTGCGAATCCGGACGGTCGATGGTCAGTGTGGTGACACCGCGATCGTCGGTGCTGTGGTACACGTCACTCGATGACACCTACCAGCCCCCACGCTCGAGCCAACGGTCGATCTGATCCAGCCTGTCGCTACCCCAGAAGAGCTCACCGTCGACGTCGATGGTGGGAGAACCAAACACGCCGAGTGCCACGGCCGCATCGATGTCCTGCCTGAGCTGATCCTTGACCGCCCCATCGGCAAGGGCTGCATCGATCGCTGCACGCTCCAGGCCGACACGGCTTGCGACATCCGATACGACAGCAGCGTCGTTGATCGCGCGGTTATCCACGTAGAGGGCACGGAACAGCGCGTGCACGAGCGTGCCGGTCTGATCGACGATGGCCGGGTCGTCGTGTTCCCGTGCCCATACGCTGACGCGCGCTGCCGCCACCGTGGCAATCGGAAACGTCTCCGGATGTGAGTAGTCCAGTCCGTGTTCGCGGGCCGAGCGCTTGAAATCGTGCAGCGCGTAGTCGCCTTTCATCGGTTGTTCGGTCAGCGGTACCGAACCTGTGATTCTGAATACGGCGCCGAGCAGTATCGGACACCAGCGTACGGTTCGCCCGTGTCGCGCCGCAATCGCCTCGATACGTTCGCTGGCAAGATAGCCGTAGGGGGATGAGTAGTCGTAGTAGAACGATAGGGTCTGAGTCATGAGTGGCGCGGATTCAGTGGATGCGTTCGATGGCGATCGCAGTGGCTTCGCCACCGCCAATACATAGGGAGGCGATACCGAGCGAGACGTCGTGCTGCTCGAGCGCGTTCATCAAGGTGACAATGATGCGCGCGCCAGAAGCCCCGACAGGATGCCCCAGCGCGCAGGCGCCGCCGTACACGTTGACGGTGTCGTGTGACAGGCCGTGTTCCTTCATTGCTGCCATGGTGACCACAGCAAAGGCTTCGTTGATTTCGTACAGATCGACGTCACTGGCTTTCTTGTCGAGAACCGTCAGCAGCTTTTCGATGGCTTGTACCGGAGCGGTGGTGAACCATGCAGGCGCTTGTGCATGGCTTGCGTGCCCGAGGATGCGCGCACGTGGTCTCAGCCCGCGGCGTTCAGCTTCCGACTGCCGCATCATCACCAACGCAGCGGCACCATCACTGATGGAGCTTGCATTGGCTGCAGTCACGGTCCCCTCAGGCGAGAAAGCGGCCCGCAAATTCGGAATACGAGACAGGTCTGCCTTGCCAGGCTGTTCGTCTTCGCTCACCACGACGTCGCCGCGCCTTGATTTTACGGTAACGGGGGTGATCTCCTTCTCGAACAGGCCATTGTCAATGGCTGCCCTGGCACGCTTGAGCGATGTGATCGCAAAGTCATCCTGTGCTTCACGAGTGAACTGATAGTGCTGTGCGGTCTCATCGGCGTAACTACCCATCAAACGGCCAGGCTCGTACGCATCCTCCAGCCCGTCGATGAACATGTGATCCTTCACTTCGCCGTGCCCCATGCGCAAGCCGTCGCGGACCTTGGGAAGAATGTAGGGGGAGTTGCTCATGCTCTCGAGCCCTCCGGCAACCGTGATGGTCGATGAGCCCGCCAGCAGCCCGTCGTGTGCGAGCATTGCCGCCTTCATGCCCGAGCCACACATCTTGTTGACCGTGGTGCACGCTGCTGCATCCGGGATACCACCACCCCGGGCTGCCTGACGCGCAGGGGCCTGGCCGAGTCCCGCGGGGAGTACACAGCCCATGTAGACCTCGTCGACGACGTCGCCGTCAACACCTGCACGCGTCAAGGCCGCCTTGATACTGCTCGCGCCAAGCTGCGGCGCGGTCACACCCGCGAGCGTTCCCTGGAAGCTGCCCATGGGAGTCCGTGCGCCGTCCACGATGACAACAGGATCTGCGGATATCGAAGCCATGAATCAGTCCAGGTTGGGGGTGGAGACAAGGAATGGGCATCGGCAACTCCGGCCCGCGGCCATGATAGGGCGTGCTGCGCCGGTGGGTCAATTCACGGGCCGTGTACCCGGGGTGCATGCGGTGAAGCCCGCTGGTAGTCTCGACGCCACGATCACAAACCCCGTTTTGCCCATCTGATGACCGAGACTGCATCGGCGCCACCGCCGTCTGACCTGGACCTTGCAGGTACCATCAGGCCGGGTCTGGATATTCTTGCCAACGAAATCGTGATTGCGTTGAAGAAGCGCACGCGTTTCCCGGTCAATCGCGCGATCTATGTGCCCGGTCTGGTGCAAGGTGACAACAGCGTGTCACTGCTCGAGCACACGCTGGCATCGGTAGAGCAGATTCACGCAGGTCTTGGGCGTTACGCCTTTGCTACTCAGGACGCGTTCACGGATATCTCGGTTGTCACACCGGTCATGGAACGTGAGGTGCCTGTAACAGGTATCCGGGATATTTCGGTGCCGGTGGGGCCGAAGGTCACCGCGTTCTACCTGAGCTGGATCGAGCGTGCGTGTCCACCCGGAGATCAGACCGACAACTACGGCGAGACCGTAACGGCTGACGTGGGCGCGTTGATGGCAATCCTCGAGAGGGTGAACCTGGGTCGCCCGGTTGCCGAATCCAAGTTCCTTGATCTGAGCGCAGAATTCAAGGCCTGCAACGGCAGCCGTGAGTGCATGCGCAGCTTGCTGGTGCGCAAGGATCGTGAACAAGTGGTACTGGACCTCGCTGCTCAACTGGCGAAGCGTTACGAAATGCCCGAAGACAGCGTGGTACCCGTGTTCGAATTCATGATCGAGACAACGGTGGATGTAGAACTCGACTACCTGGCAGAACGCGTCAATTTGTAAGCCGCACCGTGCCCTGGTGCGCGCCAACGTGCGCTTCAGTAGCAGTCGTATCGCTGGCTGTTCAACGCCCGCAACTTCTCATGCAGATCCTGAATTTCGGGTAACGAGTTCGTTGCGATCAGTTGCTGGTCGACGACAACGACCTGCTCGTCTATTCGGCGGTTGCAGGCCTCGATGGCACGGGCCTGGTTGACCTGTTTGTAGCCATTTTGTGAGCTACCGATGACGGCGCCCGGTGTTGGTGCTTCCAACCAACCGGCGTCATTGCGTCGATCGTTGTACCCACCGGGGCGTGCGGCGCCCATCGCCGGCGCCTCTTCTGCTGCCGCCCGACAGCCACCGGCAGAGCGTACGTAGCTGCCTGGAAATACCGAGCAATCGACACGGCCGAAGGTGCCGGAGGTGCAGCGGCGCATGCCCAACTCGGTGATCCGCTCCACTGTAGCGGCAGGGTTGCCTTCGTAGCTGTAGACGTAGTTGATCATGCCAAGCGCGGCACTCGATAGGTTTCCGGCGCCGCCGTAGCTGACCATGCTTCGATCAAAATCTTCACCCCGGAGCATCGCCGTGGCCTGTTGGCGCATGAAGCCGCGAGCGATACGGCAGTCAAGAGAAGACACGTCTTGACCGGCGCGTTGAGCGTTGTAAGAGGTCGCCGGGCAGGGAGATTGCGAGAATACGGTTTCCCCGCTGCTGCCGACGCACTGATACATCGCTGCGTGCCCGATCCGGGGAGACAGGCTTGTCGTGATCACGGTGATGGCAAGCGCGATGACGATCGCGGGGTACATCGTGAATCGTGGCATGTTGTGCAGGGCCTTGTTGCGCTGCATGGTGATGTTCCTGACCGAGGTTACCCCTAGAACTTCGGCGGGAAGCACCGACTACTGCAGGGCCATCCGCTCAGATGTACATCGTTTGTGGGTCAGATCACACCGGGTTTGAGAACCGGGTTTGGATGCGGACACAGTTTGCAATGGACCAATCGATTGTTCCGCCGCTATCCGCCATGGGCGCGGGTAACCGGGTCCGATATCTCGGGAATCGTCGACAAGAGCATCACAGCCATGCACAGGAACGTGACTACTGTTTTCAAGACCCTGATTCCGGCAACCCTCGCCTTGTTGGCAGCGTGCGCAAGTACGCCTCCACCAGAGCCCGAGGAACAAGGCGGGCCGTACTGGTCGTATAGCCGTGTCGTGGATACCGATCAGACGATGATTACCTTGTTTGATCCGGTCGATCTCGAACACCACGTCGTCGATCCGGCTGACTGGTACGAGTACGACTTTGCGTTTCTCGAGGATCTTGCGGCCGGACGTTTCGCTGCGGTGATCACGGGGTCCAATGGGTTGAATACGGTCCGTGTAACCAACGCACCCCTGTCGGACAAGGAGCTCGCAGTCGCCGGCCCGGATGCCGAGTTGCGTTTGCGTGTACTCAACGACCGCTTGTTGCTGTCCGATGGATCCGCATGGCCGTCGGAGCAACGCTCGCTGCAAAGCGTACTCAGGTCCGCCGATCGCAAGAACTGGCTGACGGTGCCCAACGGCGACTACCGTCTGACGGTGACCGCTCTGGATGCCAGCGCCGCCGATGTTCACGACTACGTTTTTCAGCTTGATGCGATTGCAGGCATCGACGAGGTGCCGCACGCACCCGGTATTCCACAGCTCGTACCCGGTGCGAAGGTGGCAGGCGTTGCGGGAGTCAATGCCTCCGGTGTGAGCTTCAATGAACGCTGTGCAGCGGTACCGCGCAAGGCTGAACTCTCGCCGTTGGTTGCGCACAGATATCCATTGCCGGGCGCCTATGGGGATGTAGAGATCTCGTCAGCACTCAGCGAACGAGGACGAGGTTTGCAGAATGCGGGCGAACGCGCCGATCTACCGTTGGTTGTCGCTCGCAACGCGGCGGTTGGCTCCTTTGGTGTGTACGTGCAGCCGCATCGTTGGATGGGCGACACCACCGACAACTGGGGACGTCCCGTCTCGGTCGTGCGTGGTCGCGCCTTGTGCGCAGTACGGATCACTGCCGTCGAGTCTGGCAATGCAGGCTTTGTATTGACTGTCAATCCTTTGCCTGGCGCCAGGGATCGGCTGCCGCATGGATTGGCCCGCGAGCTCGTTCAGCGCTTTGAGCAACACCTTCGGGTGTCCAGCGATCCGGCTTACCGGTTCAAGTCCGCTTATGTCCAACGAGCGCGTGATTACCGGTCGCTGGTGCTCGGCGTGATGCAGTATCTGAAATTGTCGTCGACGCAAATGGAGGAGCTGCTGCAGATGGACAATCAGTCACGAGCGTATCGGCTGATTGATCTGATGAGCTGACGGATCCTGCCGTTGCGAGGCGGCCGTCAACGCCATCGCCGAGCTTCGCGCAAACAGTCCCAGGCGTCCTGAACACGTGCCAGTTGGTCGGCTGCATTGGTGATTTCTTCAGCCGTTGCCCCCCGAGCGTGCAATTTGTCCGGGTGGTACTGATTGACCAGCTTGCGCCAGCGCCGCTTGACCGTGTCGCGGCTGTCCTGTGGATCGACACCGAGTGTCAGGCAGGCTGAGAGCACCTCGGGGCTGCGCGCAGCAAACGCGGAATCAGACTCGTGCAACGACTCCGCAGGCCTTGCGCGCAGGTTTTCTCCACGTCGCCGGGCGCTGCTGCGCCGGATGGTGCGGCTGCGTTCCCGTCGTCGTTGCGTCGTTTCGGCCTTGCTGGTGCGCCACCTCTTCCAGGCGAGATCGACAAAGTGCCCAACCATCGCACCGATGAGGGTTCCATACGCAGGATGAATGAACCAGCCCGCTCCTGCCCCTGCCAATTTACCCAAAATCACCCCGGAAAATTAGCACGCTTGCGCGGATCGCGCTGTGTCGTGGTTAACCGCATTGCGTCTGGGTGACCGCCGATATCGGATGAGGCGTCTGGTGTGCGGTAGTGCTCGAGTCGGAGTATCACCACGTGTGCATGGTGTCGTGACCGCACTCTGAGAGTTTGCGCAAGTTATTGAAATTAGTAAAGATATATCGGTTCTGTTCAGCTGTTGGCACGGTTGTGTCACGCCCACGCTGTCCTATACTCGCGGACCGAAGTCGTCGCTGGATAGCCAACAATGAGTGTGCTCAGCCGCAAAGCACCGTCCGGCCAGGCCGTCGCGCCCGTCGTGCCGCCCAGGCAAGGAGCAACAGACGGAATCGCGGTCGGTGAATGTGTCGCGCTCAAAGACGATCGACTCATCTACCGGGCGTGTTCCATGGCCTTCGCAGAAGCGATCGGAGCGGGCTCTCCGGAGGCCGTCATCGGGCGTACCGACGTTGACCTGTTTCCCGGAGACGTGGCTCGCGCGCAGATGGCGCTCGACAGTCGTACCGTCTACACCCGTCAGTCGGACATCGGATCGATCGATCTCGGCGACAATGAATCGGCGGTGATCATGCGGTCGCCGGTGTTTGCTCGTGATGGCAGCGTGCGCGGCGTGGACCTGCGACTGTTGGGCGGGCCACCGGTGTCTGGTATGCAGTCAGCGCTTACCGTGGACTACCAGACACTCGTGAACGAAGGGGTGCAGGGCAGTCTGGTGCTGTCCGGTCGTGAGGTCCTGTTCGCCAACAACGCGGCGGCGCGCATCTTTGGCTACAGCAATGCCGACATGCTCATCCACAACGGCGAGTCTGGCGATCTGTTCGATGAGGCCGAACGTGCGCGTCTGATCGAACGGGCAGCGGCGGTTCCTGACAAGCAACAACGAGACGACGAGAACGAACTCCTTGTCGGAGCTCATGGGCGCGATGGCAAGGACCTGCGCTTGTATGGTCGTGTGCAGACGGTCCAGTGGAGTACGCGCCGGGCGAGTCTGTTTTCTTTTGTTGATGTCTCACCCATTCTGGCAAGCACGTCGTCCGGTGCGCTTGCCAACCGAACGTCGGCGACTGTGGCCCCGGCATTCATCCAAACGGCGATGAGCAGTCGTGCGCAGACCCATGCTTCCGACGCATTGACCCGCGAAAACCGCGAGCTTCGCGCGGCAGTCAATCGCTACCGCCACTACGCCCGCGCTGCCGCTGATTTTTTCTGGGAGACTGATGACTCGCTGGTGTTCAGACGCGTATCTCCCGAGTTTGCGGACGCGTTGGGGATGCCGGTCGATCACCTGGTTGGGCGTACACACCGGCAACTCATGGAGCATCCCGCCAATGAGGAAGGGCAGAGCAGTTGGCGCGATCAGCTGGATCGGTTGGCGGCCCATGAGGCCTTCAACGATATCGAGTTCCGGTGGAATGTAGCAGGGGCGACTCGCGTCATTCGCTACAGTGGCATCCCTGTCACTGAAGGCAAGCGATTCATCGGCTATCGCGGTATCGGACGCGATGTCACCGCCGCCACGCGACAGGCTGAAGCGACGGCCTATCATGCCAATCATGATGCGCTCACGGGGCTAGCCAATCGCAGACACTTCGAGTCCCTCATCGGTGATGTACTCGCGACTGCTTCGCATGAGCGACGCACCCATGCGCTCTGCTACATGGATCTCGATAACTTCAAGCCGGTCAACGACACCTGTGGTCACCAGGCGGGCGACGAACTGCTCCGTCAGTTGTCCCAGCTGTTCGATGATCTTGTCCGCAAGAGTGATGTTCTGGCACGACTTGGCGGTGATGAGTTCGGTGTGTTGTTGTATGACTGCGACGTGGCGGCCGCCTTGAAGCTTGCCAACCAGATACGCAGTGAGGTCGAAGGATTCCAGTTCCTCTGGGAAGAGACAGCGTTTCAGGTGGGTGTGAGCATTGGCCTGGTTGTGGTGGATGATCGCTGGGAAAGCATTGATTCACTGTTCAGCGCAGCCGACGCTGCCTGTTATATCGCGAAGAACGAGGGCCGCAACCGGGTCAGCGTGTACAGAGAAGGCAAGGGCAACGCCAGTAATCGTCAGGTAGCCACTCACTGGGTCGAGGAGATCGAGTCGGCGCTGGCTGCAGACCGAATCCATATTGCCGCACAAAAAATACAACCCCTGGTACGTCAGCCTGAGGGTATTCGCTGCGAGCTGTTGATGCGCCTCGAAATGCCTGATGGCAGTCTGGTGATGCCACACGCCTTCATCCCATCGGCAGAGCGCTATGGCTTGTCTTCCACTCTCGATGAGCGTGTGCTCGACAAGGCACTCGCCTGGCTGACGACAACGCCTGGTTTGCTCGACGAGGTGCGACACGTCTCGCTCAACTTGTCACCCGGCACCTTTACCGCCGAAGGGGCTGCAAAGCGCATCATCGAGCGGATACACAGCAGCGGTGTATCAGCTGAGAAGCTGTGTTTCGAGATGGCCGAGACCGCGACCATTGCCAACCTCGCCAAGGCGTCGGAGTTCATGCAGGCCCTGGCGGGAATCGGTTGTCGTTTCAGTATCGATGATTTCGGTTCGGGTCTCTCGTCGTTCGCGTGGTTGCGAAAGCTTCCGGTGGATTTTCTGAAGATTGACGGATTGCTCGTGAAGGACGTGCTGGACGATCCTGTCGATCAGACTCTCGTTCAGTCGATAAGTGATGTCAGTCGATCGCTTGGCAAGCGTACGGTGGCTCAATTTGTCGAGTCACCGCGTTTGCTGAATGCCGTGCGTGACGCGGGAATCGACTTTGCCCAGGGCTTCCATATTGGTGAGCCCGAGTTGATAAGGTCACGCACAGACCACCAGAGGACAGACCGTTAGTGCTGATCCGGTGAGGCGACCGGCATGTCTTCCGCCGGTTTGCCTCGACGCCAGGTGTGGTAACGCTCCAACCATTGAAGGACTTTCTCCGGTTGATGTGCGCGCTTCCAGTTGCCGGCAACGTACTTGTTGGATTCGGCGAGCGTCGGGTAGATATGAATCGTGCCAAGGATCTTGTTGAGGCCAATCTTGTGTTTCATGGCGAGCACGTATTCGGCAATCAGGTCCCCTGCATGCTCGCCGGCGATGGTCACGCCGAGGATGCGATCCTTGCCCGGTACGGTCAATACCTTCACCACGCCGTAATCACTTGAATCGGCAATGGCACGGTCGAGGTCATCGATGCCGAAGGTCGTGAGCTCGTAGGGGATGCCCTTGTCGCGAGCTTCGGATTCATTGAGGCCGACGCGTGCAACCTCGGGATCCGTAAACGTAGCCCAGGGTATGACGCGATAGTCCACCTTGAAGGATTTCAGGGCACCGAACAAGGAGTTGACCGCTGCGTACCACGCCTGGTGGGCTGCTGTGTGTGTGAATTGATACGGACCGGCGACATCTCCCACCGCGTAGATGTTCGGGTACTTGGTTTGCAGCAGTTCGTTGGTGCTGATGGTGCCGTTCGGCTCCTTCTCTATGCCGAGCTCTTCAAGACCAAAGCCCTCGGTTCTTGGCTTGCGACCGATCGCGACAATGATTTCATCGAAACCGATGCGCACGGTCTCATCCCCGCGTTCGCACACCAGTACATGTCCGTCGGGGCCTGTTTCCACGCCGACGGCATTGGTGCCGGTCATCACGTTCACCCCTTCGCGTGCAAACTTCTCCATCACGAGAGCACTGATGTCCTCGTCTTCACGCACCATGATGCGTGACTCACGCTCCACCTGAGTCACCTCACTGCCAAGCCGAGCAAATGCCTGGGCAAGCTCGCTCCCGATGGGACCGCCGCCGAGTACCACCAGGCGTTTGGGGAGTTCGCGCATGTCCCACAGGTTGTCGCTGGTGCGATACGGCACGGTATCCAGGCCAGGAATAGGTGGCACGAAGGGCATGGCACCTGTCGCCACGATGATGTTGCGCGTCGTGAGCGTGCGCCCGTTCACCTCTACCGTCCATGGTGATGTGATCTTGCCTTCGCCCTGGATGACATCGACACCCAGTCCGCGGTAACGGTCCGGAGAGTCGTGCGGTTCGATCTTGGCGATGACCTCGTGAACGCGATCCATGGTCTTGGCAAAGTCGAGCTCGCCGTTGGCGCTGCTCACCCCGTACTTTTCGCTGTTGCGAATGTTGTTCAGCAACTTGCCGGTGCGGATCAATGCCTTCGAAGGTACGCAGCCGGTGTTCAGGCAGTCGCCGCCCATGCGGTGCTTTTCGATCAATGACACCTTGGCCTTGACGGCCGTGCCGATGTAGGCCGAAACCAGTCCGCCTGAACCTGCGCCCAGCACCACGATATCGCGATCGAATGTGTCAGGTTTTTCCCAGTCGCTGTACACCTTGCGCGCTTTTATCATGTCGAGAATTTTCTTTGCTATTAAGGGGAATACACCCAGCAGGGCGAAGGAGGCGAGAAGTCCGGGTGAAGCAATGCCGGCAAGGCTGTCAATCTGAGCGAGCTGTGTACCTGCGTTTACATAGACGGCGGTGCCCAGCAACATGCCTATCTGGCTGACAATATAGAAGGTGCCGGTCTTGATGCGGGTCAGTCCCATCAGCAGGTTGACGAGAAAGAAGGGGAATACGGGCACAAGTCGTACCGTGAACAGGTAGAAGGCACCTTCCTTGTTGATGTTCTCGTTGAATGATTCGAGCTTGCTGCCAAAGCGCGACTCCACCGTGCCGCGGAGCAGATACCGCGAAACGAGAAAGGCGAGTGTGGCGCCGATGGTCGAGGCGAAAGAGACAAGGATCAGCCCGGTAAACAAGCCAAACAGGGCACCGGCGGCCAAGGTGAGTATCGCGGCACCGGGCAGTGACAAGGCGGCGACCCCAACGTACACGAGAAAGAAGCCGGCGAGCATCAACACCGGTTTCTCGGCATAGAAGGCGTTGAGCGCTTCCTGCTGACTCTTCAGAAAGTCGAGACTGAAGTACTGTCCGAGCCCAAGGGCAAAAAAAGCGATGACCGCGGCGGCTACTGCCCCGAGTACTAACAGTCTTGGATTGATCACTGTGGATGTTGACTTGATTGGTGTGCCGCCATGTGACAGGCGGGTGGAGGGGGCTGCGTTTGACATGCATCGAGTATCGACCGCGCGTCTGTCAAGGGACTTGCCGCCAACTTACCGCGGTGTATGGATGCTCGAGAATGTCGACATTCCGGAACATGTCCGGGCTTTGAAGGGGTCGGACGTGCAGCTGCGCACCGCGTATCATCCCTGATCAGCGCCAGCCGCGCGCCTTGCGGATGCGTTCCCACGCATTTTGAATGGTCTGAGCGCGTTCGGTAGCCATTTCCATCATCTCCGGTGGCAGCCCCTGGGAGACCAGTTTGTCGGGATGATGTTCACTCATCAGTCGGCGCCATGACGCTTTGACCGCATCACGCCCGTCCGTGGGCGTGACGCCCAGGATCTCGTAGGCTTTGCCCAGCTCGTCTCCGGAGGGCTCTGGGCGCGTGCCCTGCGAGCCGGCTCGGCCGCCCGCCGGTCCTCCCGCACCTCGCTCCCGTCCTGCCCGAACCAGCACCTCCAGGCGCCGGTACAGGAATTCCGGAATGCCGCATCGTTCCGCGATCGACACGAGCACGCGTTCTTCGGCGGGGTCGATATCGCCGTCGGCGAGCGCAGCTTGTAGCTGGATTTCCATAAACGCGATCAGCAGATTCGGCTGTGCGGCGGCGGCCTCTCGCAATCGCAACAGGCAAGCGTCAAGATCGAAGTCAGGGCTCTTGCCTGCGGAGAATTGCGCTATGGCTGCGCGCTTTCGGTCGGCGTTGAGCTGCATCTGGCGCATGAGCGCCTCAGCCAGTGCGATTTCGCTAGGGTCAACGCGCCCATCAGCCTTCGCCACATGTCCCATGACCGCGAAGGTGCTCTGGAAGAACGTGTCGCGAACACCCGCAGCATTGGCCGCTGAACGGGTATAGCCCACGCGCAGCAGACCGCGCTGAAAACGCTGCACCACCCACGCGCCCCCGAACGCGCCAAGAATGCCGGCAAGCAGACCGAAGTCAGCGCCCAGCTGGTAGCCGATGAACGCCCCGATGATTGAGAGAATGTTGAACTCCGGTCCGTGCACGTGCGAGGCGAGTAGCCTAACAGCGGCGAGTGACTCTTCGCCATGCGACACTGCGCTCGTGAGTGAATCCGCCGATCTGAATCCAGCATTTGCAGAGCCTTGCATCGTACAGCGCGAGCTCCCCCGGCCCGTTGCCCTGGAGCAGTTGCACGCACACCCGGTAGCGGCTCGCGTACTTGCGCATCGCGGTGTCATCAGCCCCGATGAGGTTGACTACCACCTCGGCGGCTTACCGACTCCGGATGCATTGCCCGACATCGATCTCGCGGTCGCGCGCTTGTTGCAAGCGCGCGAATCCGGTCAGCGGATCATGGTCGTTGGGGACTACGATTGCGACGGTGCAACGAGTACCGCAGTCGCCGTACTCGGGCTCGCCCTGCTGGGTTTCGATCGGCAGCGCATCGACAACCTTGTCCCCAACCGATTTGCCAACGGCTACGGGCTCTCGCCAGCCATTGTCGATCGTGTGATCGACACCATGCCGGTCACGGAGCACGACGGCCCGCCGTTGATCCTGACCGTGGACAATGGTGTCGCAGCGGTCGAGGCGGTGAGTCACGCGGCGACGCTGGGTATCGACGTCGTGGTGACTGACCATCATCTGCCTCCGCCGGTGTTGCCGCGCGCGCGCGCCATCGTGAACCCCGTGCTCGAGACGTCGACGTTCGCGACGCGAGCGCTGGCCGGGGTCAGCGTGATGTTCTACCTGCTCCTCGCGATGCGCGCGGCGCTGCGCGAACGTGGCGAAACCGCGGGTTCCGCTGCCCTGGTGGAGCTGCTGGATCTGGTTGCCATCGGCACGGTGGCGGACCTCGTACCACTGGATCGCACCAACCGCATTCTCGTGGAGCAGGGGCTTCGTCGCATTCGGGCCGGACGCAGCCGGCCCGGTGTGTACGCCTTGTTGAAAACCGCCGGGCGCGACCCTGCCCGGACAAGTACCGACGACATCGGCTTTGCCATCGGTCCGAGACTCAACGCGGCAGGGCGCATCGACGACATGCGGCATGGTATCGCCTGTCTACTCGCAGAAGATGAGGCGAGCGCGGCTCAACATGCAGAAGTACTGGATGGACACAATCGCCGCCGCCGCACACTCGAGGCGCGCATGCGAGACGAGGCGGACCTGCGCTTGACCGTCAGTGACGTGGATGATCAGGTCGCTGCCGCAGAGGCTGGCGCCACCCGGTTTGCACTGGCTGTGCACGATGCTGGCTGGCACGAAGGCGTGATCGGCATTCTCGCCAGCCGTCTCAAGGAACGATGGCACAGGCCGGTGGTGGTGCTCACCACGAGCGAAGACGGTAGCTTGAAGGGCTCGGCCCGCTCGATACCCGGAGTCCATATGCGCGATGTCATCGCTGCGATCGATGTACGCAACCCTGAGCTGCTGACGACCTTCGGCGGGCATGCCATGGCGGCTGGCATGACGTTGGTGGCGCACGGTCTGGATGCCTTCGAGCGCGAACTGGAAGCCGAAGTCCGTCGCGTGCTTGATGGCGTGCTGCCCACGCGGGAATGGCTGAGCGACGGGCAGCTGACGGCCAGTGATATCACGCTTGATCTGGCGCGCGTGCTTGCCGATCTTGCGCCCTGGGGGCAGGGCTTCGAGGCGCCGCAGTTTGACGGCGAGTTTGTCGTTATCTCCCACCGCGAAGTCGGCACTGGTCATCTCAAATTGGTGTTGCAACCGGTCGACGGCACCGATGGGATGGACGCCATTGCCTTCAACCACGAGGATTGCTACCGCGATGGTCAGAAGGTGCGGGCGATCTACGCGCTCGATGTCAATCGCTGGCGGGATCGCGAGTCACTGCAGTTGCAGGTCAAGCACCTGATCGCATTGTAAGTCTTGACGCTGGCGTGTTCTTCGTGTTCCCTTGGAGAGTGCATCGGGGCCTCTGTCACCTGCTTGTCATCAAATATCGACACTCCAACTACAACGATCCGATATCCCGTTTCCAAGCCAGCAAGGAGTAACAGAATCATGCGTGTTCGTACCTCACTTCCCGCCGCGGCCATAGCGACGCTCGTATCAACGCTTGCCGTGGCACCCGCTCAGTCTGCCGAAATCGAGTTCTGGCATGCGATGAGCAATCGCCTCAACGAGTTGCTTGACGAGCAGGTCGCCAAATTCAACGCCTCACAGGATGAGCACACGGTGGTTGCCACCAACAAGGGCAACTACTCGGAAACACTCAACGCGGGCATTGCAGCCTTTCGTGCGGGTGAGCAACCGGCAATCCTGCAGGTATTCGAGGTGGGTACTGCCACCATGATGAACGCAGCCGGCGCCATCAACCCGGTCTACGAGCTGATGGAAAACACCGGCGCCGATTTCGACCCGTCCATTTATCTCGAAGCGGTAACCGGGTACTACACCACCACTGATGGCGAGATGCTGTCGCTGCCGTACAACAGCTCGACGCCCGTGTTGTACATCAACAACGAGGCGCTCGAGGAAGCCGGTATCGATGCAGATCTTCCGACGACCTGGGCAGATGTCGACGCTATCCTCACGGCGCTCAAGGATGCAGGCCATGAGTGCCCGATGACCACCGCATGGCAGTCATGGATACATCTGGAGAACTTCTCGGCTTATCACAACGTACCGTTCGCCACCCAGGCCAATGGTTTTGGCGGGCTGGATACGGAGCTTGCCTTCAATGGTGAAGCCCAGATCAAGCACATCGACACAATGGGCGCGTGGGCGCAAGACGGCAAGTTCAGTTATTCCGGACGACGCAATGAAGGCGGATCACGTTTTCACTCTGGCGAGTGCGCACTGTTTACCGAGTCTTCCGCGGGATACGCGGGGGTCAAGGCCAATGCAGAGTTCGACTTCTCGATTGCCGCCCTGCCGTACTACGACGATGTTGAAGGCGCGCCGCAAAACACGATAATCGGCGGTGCCTCCCTCTGGGTCATGGAGGGCAAGAGTGAAGATGAGTATTTGGCAGTCGCTGCGTTTCTGAACTTCCTCTCCACGCCGGATATCCAGGCGCAGTGGCACCAGGATACCGGTTACCTGCCCATCACCATGGAAGCGTATGAGTTGACCCGTCGTGAAGGTTTCTACGATGCCAATCCGGGCACCGATATCGCGATCATCCAGATGACCGGCAAGGCGCCCACGGACGATTCCAAGGGGCTGCGACTCGGCAACTTCGATCAGATTCGCGGCATCATCGACGAAGAGCTCGAAGCGGTATGGGCTGGTGACAAATCCGCTGAAGAGGCTCTCGGATCAGCGGTAGAACGCGGTAACGAGCTGTTGCGTCGTTTCGAGCGTGCTGCCGGGAATTGAGCTACTCGCCGGAGCACGTGACGACAGCCACTGTTTGATCGATCGTGGCTGAGCGCGTTGTCTTTCGCAGTGTCTGGCTGCCGTGGTTATTGGTTGCGCCGCAACTGATCATCACGGCAGTCTTCTTTCTGTGGCCTGCCACCGAAGCCATTCTCCAATCCACCGAGCTGCCAGACCCCTTCGGGCTGAGCACCCAGTTCGTGGGCTGGGATAATTTCGACTACCTCTTTGGAGACCGTTACTACCGCGCGTCTTTTCTGACGACCGCCATCTT
The DNA here is from genome assembly GCA_938006335.1 of uncultured Granulosicoccaceae bacterium. Lineage (GTDB taxonomy): Bacteria > Pseudomonadota > Gammaproteobacteria > Granulosicoccales > Granulosicoccaceae > Granulosicoccus. Next base: position 185,680 of record CALLMF010000002.1, read on the forward strand.
CAGCCTGTCGGTCACGGCGCTCAGCATGAGCATGGCCCTGCTGCTTGCCGTTCTGGCCGACAGCGTGGTGCGTGGATCCGGTGTGTACCGGACGCTGCTGATCTGGCCCTACGCTGTGGCGCCTGCGATCGCCGGTGTCATGTGGTTGTTCATGTTTCAACCGTCCATTGGCTTGTTTCCGTACTGGTTGAAGGTGCTCGGCTACGAGTGGAACCACGTACTCAATCCTGGCGAAGCCATGAGCCTCGTTGTGATCGCTTCAGCGTGGAAGCAGGTCAGCTACAACTTTCTGTTCTTCCTTGCGGGCATGCAGGCGATACCGCGGAGCTTGCTGGAAGCCGCGGCCATCGACGGTGCCTCACCGTGGCATCGCTTTCGCACCATCGTCCTGCCACTGTTGTCGCCGACCACGTTCTTCCTGTTGGTAATAAACGTGGTGTACGCCTTCTTCGAGACCTTTGGTGTCATACACACCATTACTGCCGGCGGCCCGGGACAGTCGACCATGATCATGGTCTACAAGGTATACGCTGACGGTTTCGTGGGGCAGGACCTCGGATCTTCGGCCGCGCAGTCAGTGGTACTGATGTTGATTGTCGGCGTGCTCACGGTGGTGCAGTTCCGATTTATCGAACGTCGAGTGCACTACTGATGGTGCGCAACAACTCGTTGGCGACCGTGCTGACGCACGTTCTGCTGATCATCGGCATCGGCATCATGTGTCTGCCGATCTGGTTGACCTTTGTCGGCTCTACGGTGACGCGCGCGGAGATCGTGCATCCCCCCTTGCCGCTGTGGCCGGGCGACCAGTTCCTGACCAACTACCGAGAAGCCCTGTTTGGCGGACGTCAGGCGCCCGTGCTGCAGATGCTCTGGAACAGTGCCATCATGGCATTTGGCATTGCCGTCGGGAAGATCGCCATATCCTTGTTGTCGGCGTTTGCGATCGTCTACTTCCGCTTTCCGGGCCGCCAGCTGGTGTTCTGGACCATCTTCATGACACTGATGTTGCCGGTAGAGGTCCGCATCGTGCCGACCTATGAGATTGCGGTGAATCTCAAGCTGCTCAACACCTATGCGGGCCTCATTCTTCCGCTGATCGCGTCGGCCACGGCCACGTTCCTGTTTCGCCAGTTCTTCATGACCGTGCCGTCAGAACTGGCGGAGGCCGCTCGTATCGACGGTGCCGGGCCGATGAGATTTTTCAAGGATATCCTGCTGCCGCTGTCGCGCACCAACATCGCGGCCCTGTTCGTCATCCTGTTCATCTACGGCTGGAATCAATACCTCTGGCCCTTGCTGATCACGACCGACCAGGACATGAACACGATTGTCATGGGGATCAAGCGCATGATTCCCTCAGCGGACGACTACGGCAACTGGCCGGTGACCATGGCCACCGCAATACTCGCCATCCTGCCACCGGCGCTGGTGGTGATATTCATGCAACGACTCTTCGTCAAGGGTCTGATCGAGAGCGAGAAATAGATGGCTGCGGTATCGCTACACGACGTGCGAAAGCGCTACGGCAAGACAGATGTCATACACGGCATCGATCTCGACGTGAGTGATGGCGAGCTGATTGTGATCGTCGGGCCGAGTGGCTGCGGCAAGTCGACCCTGTTGCGCATGGTGGCAGGCCTTGAAGTCGTGACTGATGGAGAGATTCGTATCGGGGACCGCGTCGTCAACCGGGTCGAACCCAAGGACCGCGATATCGCGATGGTCTTCCAGACCTACGCTCTCTACCCGCACATGAGCGTCTTCGACAACATGGCCTACGGGCTGAAGATCGCAAAACTCTCCAAGGACGAAATTCAACGGCGTGTCGACGAAGCCGCGCGTTTGCTGGAGCTCTCTGGGCTGCTGAGCCGCAAACCTGCAGCGCTGTCGGGCGGACAGCGCCAGCGTGTCGCCATGGGCCGTGCCATCGTCAGGCAACCTTCGGTATTCCTGTTTGATGAGCCGCTCTCCAACCTCGACGCCCTGTTACGCGTGCAGATGCGTCTGGAGATCAAGCAGCTGCAGCGCAGGCTGGGTATCACATCGCTCTACGTCACTCACGATCAGGTGGAAGCGATGACGCTGGCTGATCGTCTCGTCGTGATGAATGCAGGGGTGGCCGAGCAGATCGATTCACCCATGGCGGTGTATGCCAAGCCCGCAACACGTTTTGTTGCAGGCTTCATTGGCTCACCTGGCATGAACTTCATTGAAGGCGAGCTGCACGCGGGTCGCTTGCTTCTTGCCAACGGGGACGTCATCGTGCCCCGTGAAGCGCCTGTGCATTCCGGAGAGGTGACGGCGGGTGTGCGACCGGAAAATCTCGCTTTCGTGGAACCTCAAGCCGCTGACTTCTCCTTGCAAGTCGTCTCCGTGGAATCGCTGGGTGCAGAGACACTGGTACACGGCGTCGTGGCCGGGCGCTCAATGGCGTCGCAAGAGGGTAGCGACGTCATCGCCGGTGTGGCCGGCCGGTCGCTTGCCGTGCGTGCGGCGGGAACCCTTGATGTCACCGAAGGGGACACTGTCGGTTTGCAGGTCGCCCCGGGAGGCTGGCACTGGTTTGACAATACCTCGGGTCGCCGTATTCCAGAGGCCTGAGCGGTGGCCTTTACTCGGGCAGCGACCCACAAAAACCGCCTGCGCTGCTGGCTCCAGAGCCTAGTGCCACGATGGCAGGTTGCTGGTAGGGGTTAGGGGGCGATGCGATGTAGTCCGCCACGATCATGGCGACAAGCATCAACATGGCCAGGTTTGCGGGAACGCGTCGGGTCATTGCCGTGGCTCCAGACCGAGGCGAGGGCGTAGCTGCACCCCGAGCATCGAACCGGCAAAGGCGGCGGCGAACCAGACCCAGCCATGCAGACTCCCTGTCGAGATACCGGAAAAGAAAGCGCCCACATTGCACCCGAACGCGAGGCGTGAGGAGTAGCCGAGCAGAAGACCGGCGACAGCAGTCGCAATCCATGCTCGCAGCGGAAGATTCGGCACACGGGAGGCGAGAGCTCCCCGTCGCCAGCTAGCCACCAGGTAGGCACCCAGCATGATGCCGATGTTGGTCAGCGAGGTGACGTCAAGCAGCACGTTCTCGTTGACTCGCGCAACACTCTCCGATGCTGACCAGAAGGCTGAGCCGGAGAGGTCTGCACCGAGGGCGGTCGCACCCTTGGCCGCCCATAAGCCAAGCCCGTACACCACGCCCCACGGTTGCCCAGCAACCACAAGGTTGGCGAGTGCCAGAGCGGAGACGAGACACGCGGCAACAAGATGTCGAGTATGCAGACGGCGTTGGCCTGCAGCCCCGCAGCGGTGCAACACCACCGCGACGGCAGCCAGTGCCGCAAGCGTTGCCGCCACGCCACTCCAGCCGGACACACCCACGGCCGGTAGAGAGCCAAGGTCGGTCCACCAGAAGAGGTGGTAGGCCCCGGCAAAGCTGCCGATGGCAAAGAAGGGGAGTGCCGCAAAGGAGACCGGATTGCCGGAACCGACATTGACCAGGGTGCCAGACCCGCAACCGAGAACCACCTGCATCGCGATGCCAAACACGAAGGCCCCACCGATCATGGCCCAGCCGACGGGAGCAAGCGCGCCGGCAAGTTCTCCATTTCGCGCGGCGATCAATGGTAGTGCGACGACGGCGACCAGGCCGATCGCCAGCAGGTGGGCGTACATGCCGGAAGGTTCACGACGAAGGATCATCGCCCGCCAGGGACCTGCAAACCCGAACCGCAGCCCCTCGAGTGTCAGGCCAAAGCCCAGCCCAACCGCCAGCAGCAGGCCCTGGCGCACTCCCACCAGGATCATCACTGCCAGCACGACGGCAACAGCCGTCACTATCAAGCCCGTGCGCCGCGGCCATACCGCAACTGCCACACTTTCCATCACGCTATCTCGTCAACACAACGCAGTCGATGATGACGCATGCGCGAAGACCTGTCTTGAGGGTGACTGTTTGATCAGCCACCCCCAATGCTTAGCCGCCAGTGACCTTGTTCAGGAAGTTGCCGATCAGGCCCGGCGCGTTTTCGACGTCGTGGCCGGCGTTGGTGTATTCGACCATGGAGCCGGGGTAGAGCTTCACGTTGTCCACGCCAGCGACTTCAGAAAGCGCAAACCAGTTGGTGGCTGCCCAGTGTCCGGTGTTGCAGAAGCTCACGATGTCCTGACCTTCGTTGACCCCGAGCTGTTCGAGCAAGGGGTTGGCATCGATCGAATTTTGCAGCACCGGCGTATCGGTGTTGAAGAATGCGGTGTACGACTGATTGTCGGCACCCGGCAGTGTTCCCGGCTTGGCGGCGGCCGGATGTGCTTTTGTGCCCTCGTAGAACTCAGGAGTCCGCGCGTCCAGCAGCAAGGCATCCACTTCGCCACGGGTCGCGGCAACCACCGCTTCACTGTCAGCGGTCCACTGGTCTGAGAAGGTGATCTCAAGCTCGGTGGGCGCTGGTACGGTCGGCTGATCTTCCAGTGAGTATCCAGCAGCTTCCCAGCTGACTACGCCACCGTTGAGGATGGACAGATCCTGAAAGCCTGAGGACTTCAAGGTCCAGTACACCCGCGCCGCCGCACCGAAGTCAGTGTCGGTCTTGCCTTCCGGAACGATCACGATGGGGCGATCGAGCTCAAGGCCGAGCACCTCATAGCGTTCCTCGAGAGTGGCAACGTCCAGCAGCTGCCCGGGGTTCTCGGCCGGGCCACGGAACAGGCCGTAGGGGGCTGAGATGGCGCCGTCGATATGGCCTTTTGCGTACGCATCGCCGCGGATGTCCAGAACTATGGCGTCGGACGTGTCGAGTGCGGGTTCCAGGTCCTCGGGGGTGACCAGCGGGCCGAATGTAGCTGCGTGTGCCGGCAAGGCCGCCGCGAGGCTGAGGGCGGTGGTGGCAATCAATCGATTCATGGGGAAGGGGATCTATTCAATGTGAGTTATGGCAAAGCTAATGCCGAAAGGTTCAGTAGGCAAAGATCGTTTCTGCATATGCTTATTCACCGGCTGCTCCCTGGGTCGCCGCTCGATTTTTCGCGCCCCGCGGCATCCGCAGCTTTGATGGCATGCTTCAGGGTCTCGGGTAACGGCGATCAGTGAGGTGCACGGCATGTCGAAGTCTTCTCGACCCATCGCGGGTTTCGCGACGGATGCGTTCAGCGACAAGACCGTGGTGGTCACCGGGGCAGGGCGTGGGATCGGCGAATCGGTTGCGCAAGCCTTCCAGCACTGCGGAGCGACGGTGCTGGCCCATCCAGGCAGGGAGGGAGGCGATCTTGGCGCGGACTTCACCCGGCGAGACGGTCAGGATCACTTCGCCGATGAAATCCTCGCGAGGACTGATCGGGTCGATGTTCTGGTCAACAATGCCGGCACGATGTTCGGCCGTTTTCCCGCCGACACGCTCCGGGACGAGGACTACGATCGCATCGTCGAACTCAATCAGACTGCTCCAGTGCGTATCACGCGAGCGCTGCTGCCGGCCATCAGAACGGCAGCTGCGGCCTCAGGTGATGCATCGATCATCAACACGGTGTCCATTTCTGCGGCGACCGGCGGTAGCCCGGGGTCATCGATCTATTCGGCCAGCAAGGCTTTTGTGTCGACGTGGACGCGCGCTCTCGCACGCGAGCTTGCAGAAGCGGGTATCCGCTCGAACGCGGTGTCCCCCGGTGTCATCGACACTGATTTTCATTCACGCTATTCGAGTCTGGAGAAGCTGGAAAAGACGCGTACCGCCATTCCACTACAACGCCTCGGGAGCCCGGAGGACTGCGTCGCATCCTTTCTCTTTCTGGCGAGCGCTGCCATGTCCGGCTACATCACCGGGCAGGTGATGGAAATCAATGGCGGACAGCGATGAGCATTTGTGGACGTGGACGAACTACCGGAAGCGGTTCGGATCGGCCATGAAAGGGAGGCGCGATTTTTCTCGGCGTGGTGCCCGGACCGTCACATGATCGGACCACTCTCAGCTCGCGGGCGAAGCAGCGATTGGCGGGGAGGTGAACAACGGGTTGACATGCCTGCCTTTGTAGGTGAGCTCATAATGCAAGTGTGCCCCTGTCGAACGGCCGGTGTTGCCTACGGCTCCGACTTGTTGTCCCCGGGACACTCGTGAGCCGACCTCTATGCCGTCATGAAATGCGGCCAGGTGGGCGTACAAGGACACAAAGCCGTTGTCGTGCTGGATTTTCATCACATTGCCGAAAGAGCTACTGAACCGTCGCTCGATCACTTCGCCGCTTCCTGAGGCATAGATCGGTGTGCCTGCAGGAGCCGCGTAGTCGATTCCCTTGTGAAACTTCGGGAAACCAATCCAGCTGCTGGGGTTTCGGCGCTTGCCGTAGGTCGAGGACAGGCGACCCTCAGCGACAGGCTTGCGCATCAAGGTGTGCGGCACCTGATCACGAGCGATGTCGGCGAACATCTCCTCGCTTCCACTATCCGAGCTGCCTCCGCCGCTGCTCAGGTTCTTGACCGCACCGGCACCACTGCTTGCACCTTTCTTGATTGCCCCGGCAGCCGCAGACCCGGCACTTGCGATTGCTTTTGCACTGGATTGGGCACCGCTCTTGACGGTGCCCATGAATCCCGAGTTGCTTCCATCTCCGCCGGACGCACAACCGATGAGCATCACCAGTGTCAGTGATACCGCCACACTCTTACAACGTAAAGCCACGTCAGGGTCCCTTGCTTGTCTGCGCCATCACCGCTAGTCAAACGTCTAGCGAGAGAGCTTGAATTGAACAGCTCGGGGTGCATCCTGCAAAGCACCACCGATCAATCAGAGCACCGGCACAGACCTCCTGAACGTACCCGGCAACCGCGACCATCCAAGAGGCGCCGCAGCGTCGAACGTCGCAAGCGCATGCTCGCGGCACCATTATTATTCGCTTGCCGCGGAGTTGTCCAGTCTCATTTGCATGACGCAGGTGGCGAAATCGGGAATGTGCAATGCATCGCGTGGTCACGGTGGCCGAGTCGCTGCACTGGCCCTTGGCCTCCAGATAAAAAAACTGCCACACTACAGCTGTTTTCCGTACCGCTGATTCTCCTGAGATGTCGGAGCGACCCTTTCTCGGCATGAACCCGATCCATTCCAACGATGATCGTCGAGCTGCAGGATGCGTTCGGTCGGCTCTGGATCGGAGGTCATGTCTTTCGGCGATGCTTGTCGCAACACTGCTGGTGTCCGGGTGTGCCACGGTCGATGATCTGAAGGGCAGATTCGTACCCGGTAGCACAGCCTCTACCGACGACGCCGGGGATTCCCTGGTCGCCGACATCGAACGAGGTCTACGTGAACTCGGGTATTCACCCGGCACCGTCGATGGCTACCTGGATATACGAACCGAGGCGGCCATACAGGACTTTCAACTCGACCACGACTTGCGCATCGACGGTCGTGCAACGCCTGAACTTCTCAAGGCGTTGGAAGCGATGAAGAGCGATAGCTAGCTGACGCTTCTCCCATGCCCCATCGCAGAGGCCTTGCATGGTTGATTGGTGCTGTCGTTGTTATGGTAGCGATCCCACTGCTGGTTGTTTCGATCTACGTCAGAACCGACGCGTTCAACAGAAAGCTCAATGAAACGCTTGTCGAACTGACCAATGGGTCGATCGAGCTGAGCGAGTCGGTCGAGGTCAGTCAGTGGCTACCCCAGCTGAAGTTGTCGCTACCTGGTGCCAAGCTGCGCACTCAGGGTGTGTTGCGCCGAGCGCGTTTCTCGGGGCTTGAGCTGGATACCAGCGTGCTTGCAGTGTTGTCTCGCGGAGCGCGCGGATCTGCCGTACTCCGTATCGCGGATGCAAGTCTGATCGTTTCTTCGTCGAACACTGAGTCCAGTTCCGGTGGTGCCGATGCTGCCGACGCGATGGCCACGATATTTGACGTGGCAGAAAACACTGTCAGTTCTCCAGTGTTGGGAATGCGAGCTCTGCTGCAGATCGACGAACTCGACTTGCTGGTGCGCGACTCTCAACGGCGTACATCGCGCTTTACGCTGACCGATGTGCAGCTGTCAGCGACCGAGTCAGCAGTAGAGCTTCACTCGCATGTTGATCACGGCAATTCACCCACACCGCTGTCAGTTGTGGTCCGTGATATCCGGGCGAAGTCGGATGAACTTGCAGCGTCCGTGCAAATCCAGCACGGGGCACAAGATAGTGAGACATCCTTTGCGAGCATACTGAGTTTCACTCCCGACTCGTTGACAGTGCGGAGCATCGAGGTCAACGATGCTGCTCTTGAGGCGATGGGTGAGTTGACGTTGATCCAGGCAGATCATGCGTTTGATATCGATGGTGCGATAACGATTCAATCGCTGCTTCCTCTCGAACTGTATTCGCGATTGAGCAAGGCCGAGGAAGTGCCAGCTGCCCGGTTGTTCAGCTACACGCCGATCGGTTGGAAGATTCCTCGAGACGTCTCCGGGACCATCGATGTACGTTTCGGTTCAGTGAACGTGGGGGATATATCGGTCCTCGACGGTGATACGACCTTGTCGTTCAAGGACGGTGTCGGCTCGCTGCGCGCAGATGAGCTTGTGTTGTTTGGTGGTGTAGCCCGGCTCGGTGTCGACGTCGACTCTCGCGCGGAGCTGCAAACCGGTATGAGCCTGCGCATCGATGCGACTGATCTGGAACTGGACCGCTTCAGGTTGCCCGACGACGAAGGTCCCGTGATCAACACGGGAAAGGCTGACCTCATCGTGTCGCTTCGCGGTAGCGGATCGTCACCTGGAATGATCGCCTCATCGATCGATGGCTATGTGCTTGCGGCCGTTGAGGACGCCGAGTTCAATCGCCGATACTCGACAGCCATTGACCGTGGTCTGGTGACCTGGGGTCTGGAGCGTCTGTCACTCATATCCAGCCGGATGACCGAACAGGACACGGGAGCTCGACTCAGTGACCGCCTGTCCATTGATTGTGCTGCATTGCGCATGTACCTGAACGATGGTCGCGCCGAAGTCAGCAACGGTGCGATATTCGAGTTGCCGGATAACACGCTCTACAGTTCGGGCTACATTGATCTGCGTACCGAGAAGCTGGGCTTCGCTTTTCGTACCCGACGCAAGAGCTTGTTTGACTGGAGCGCGATTTCCATCGTCAAGTACCTTGAATTGGGCGGCACTCTGGTGTCACCCACCATCGATCTCAACGAAGGCGAGTTGGTCAAGCAGGGCGTGCTGACCGCATCGTCGGCTGCGTGGGGGCCGCTGCCATCATTGGTCTACAAGCTGGGTGAGGCGGGTTTGCGTAATCGTGGTTCAATGGAATGCGTGCGTTCCATAGACTGATCTGGCACTGGCTGAGCACGCGGTGTCGAATACGCCCAGCGCCCCTGCCAGGCTGGTCTCACGCCACCGCCGTGACGGTGGTGCGAACACATCACGCAGTCCTTGCTTGGCGTCGCGATAGGCTGACGATGTCGATGCGCAAAACTGATGCGCACGATTTTCCCGGCGTAGCGCTGCCAGTACCTTAAGAGGGCTGACCGATCCGACTTCGACACACAGGTAGGTGTAGCGCGTCTGGCCTGCCGCACGTCGATACCAACGGGCCAGGCTGCCGTGTGCGTCGTAGGGATTTTCGGGTGCATCGTCGGCAACGTAGGGAAGGCGGTAGTGAGCCGAAACCGAAGTAGCAACGTTTTCAGGTGTGTCGATGTTGCTACTGCCGATCAAGGTCACTTCAGCGGGTTTTCCGAGGCCGCTGTGAACATCCAGGTGTGTGACTTCTGCATGCGACTCGAGTAGTTCGCGCAGAATCTCTTGCAAGCGTCTTGACGATTCGCCAGCTTCCTGACCCCCGTAAAAGAGGCCCTTTGGGAAGTGGTACTGGCCTTCGGCGATAGCAGCGGCAAGTGGTGCCACGCGGCCCGTCGTAACGACGGTACGCAACGCGTTCGTCAGGAACAGGGCGGAGTCACACCGTGCGGGTGTACCGCTTGGGTTGATCAAGGCATCGAGCCGAGCGTAGTCAGGGTTGACTGCAGGCAGGGGGCACCCAGGGTCAATGAAATTCCGATTGGCGTCCACGTTGTTCTCGTCAACACGCCGAGAGTGTGCAAAGCCGAACGGATTGACGGCGTGCACCATGACCACTCCGACTCCTGTTGGCAGTCCTGTATTGGCGAGGTGCTGCAGGGCGGCGCATTGTACGGCTCCACCGAGATAGCCCTCTACACCATGTACGCCGCTGCTGAGCACAACGACATGTTCTGCACCGCTGACGCCTAGTGCCGCAACGTCGACTGAAAGCGGCGCCTGGTCTGGTCCTTGTGCATCGAACGAAATGCTGCGCTGATAGGCGTCACAGACACCGGCGGCCTGCTTGAAGCGCCGTCGACTGTCGATATAGTCGCTGGCCCAACGGTCGGAGCCGGGTAGGGATGCGTGGCGCTTGGCGGTCCGCGAACGCAAGCTTCAGCCCAAGCGCGACGAATGCACCGGCAAAGACCTCACGCCGACTGACGCGGCTTCTCGCACACGTCGCGGTAACGCAACACCGACCCTTTCAAGCCGTGTTCGAGTGCGTCGGCCGTGATCGCGTGCCCGATGGATACTTCGGCAATGAACGGCACGGCATCCAGCAAGGGCCCGAGGTTGGCGACCGTGAGATCGTGACCTGCGTTGATACCAAGACCGGCAGCACGTGCCGCTTCGGCAGTTGCCTGTAGTGCATCGAGTTCACGCCGGGCAGCGTCCGCATCCGCGTGGGTCGCACCGTAGGGACCGGTGTAGAGCTCCACGCGGTCGCAACCGGTGTCAGCCGCCACGGGCATCTGCGCTGCATCTGCATCTGCGAACAAGGCCACGCGATGACCGCTTGCCTTGAGCCTCGCGACGATGGGCGCGAGGTAGTCGACCTGCGTGTTGAAATCCCAGCCATGGTCCGATGTTGCCTGCGCGGGGTCGTCGGGCACCAGAGTGATCTGCTGCGGGCTTGCGCTTTCTGCAAGCTCGAGGAAGGCGTCGGTGGGGTAGCCCTCGATGTTGTACTCCCGATCCGGAAACTCATCGCTCAGCAGTTGCTTGAGCGCGGGCACGTCAGTAAAGCGAATATGGCGTTGGTCCGGGCGTGGGTGAACGGTCAAGCCGATCGCGCCGGCCTCAAGGGCCATGCGCCCGAAGCCGACCACACTGGGCCAGGGAAGATCGCGTCGGTTTCTGAGCTGCGCGATCGCGTTGAGATTGACTGACAGGCCGGTAGTCATCACCGCATGGTAGCCGCTTGGGACGCGGTGTGCTCGCCAGGTTCGGGAAGTCAATCCTGCGCCAGGGCTAGCGGCCCGCTAGCGCGTCAGGCCAACGGCACGATTCCTGATGCGAACAGCGCAAGTCACTCCGCTTCTGATTGCCAATGACCACCGATCGTTCGTCCACCCGGGTGTCGCGCCGCGGGCCCACTCGTCTGGACCTCATCCGTCTGACCCTGCAAGTACACGGTCGACTGATCGTCTGGGGCGTTGGCTTGCTGGTCCTGACACTCGGTCTTGGGACCTTCGGGATCCTGCGCACGATCACCGTCGGTGAGCCGGTCGTGCATACGGCTACCGTGATCGGGATACCGTCAAGTCAGTCAATTCACGTGGAAGTCGAGCTGGAGAGCGGTTCGCGAATGATGGTGCCGCGCGGACTTCGTGAGGATCTGGTCGTGGGTGAAGTGGTTGAGGTGACCGAGACCACGAGCGCGCTCAAGAGTCGCAACTTTCAGTTGACTGAATCGACGATTGATTGAGCGCCGGTCATCGACCCGCTTGTCGCGCATGCAGTGAGCCGAACAAGTTGACGAGGCGCTCGGTGGCCGATTGATAGGGCGTCGACTCGACGTCCTCCAGCAAGTATCGCGTCTCGGCCAGTGGCGGCCAGGCGAGGGTGTCCTGGCGTTCCACTGTGTCATCCCGGTACGGGATCGTGACGGCCGCCTTGGCCAGCAATGCGGCTTTGCGTGTTCGGGGTACCACCGCACGACGAGACACGGAATCGTAGTCCTGTTGGGCAAGTTCGCGGCCAATCGCCGAGTAGATCAAGCGTGCCGCACGAATGCCGGGTCGGCAACGCAACGGTAGTAGTACAAGCCCCGCATCCGAGCGTCGGTACAGAATGTCGGCGTAGTTCAACAAGCGCTTGCACATCGCAGCGATACGCGCATCCGGTGTCGGGTTGGCAAGCCACTGATCAGCGTCAATCCGGTACTCCTCAAACCACTGACGTGGAAGGTAGATCCTGCCCATGCGCGCATCCTCACCGATGTCACGTGCGATGTTGGTCAATTGCATGGCAACGCCCAGATCACACGCACGCGCGACCGCACGCTCGTCCGAGCTACCCATGATCAGCGACATCATGGCACCCACGCAGCCAGCGACTCGCGCAGCGTAGTCATAGAGCTCCGACAGGGTCTGGTACTCACGCCCCTGGGCATCCCAGGCAAGGCCTTCGATGAGCGCAGCGGGCAGTGCGCGGGGGATATCGAATCGAGTGACGACCTCGGCAAGGGCGCGGTCTTCGGCATGCGGACCCGGTTGCCCGGCGTACACCGCGTCGAGCCGTGCATAGAGGTCGGTTATGGCTTCATCACCCGCATCATCAGCATCGATGAGATCGTCGGCAATACGACAAAACGCGTACAAGCCGATCGCCGGCAAGGCGATGTCGCGCGGCAGCAGCCACGATGCCATGTGAAAGCTATGCGAGCCGGCACGGATCAGCTGCTTGCAGGCGGCCAGTTCGTCCGCTGTCCTGATGTCTCCTCGTTCAGGCGCTGGCAGCTGTGGCATGGGCTTCTCCGTCGTCGATAGGGTGGTCCGTAGCAGTGTCCGCTACAGGCATGTACTTCTTGATGAATCTGGCGACATCCGTCGGGGACTCTTCGTGCGCGAGATGCCCAAGGCCCTCGAGTATGTCCAGGGTGGAACCCGCTATCGCCTGATGCAGTCGACAGGCTTCCCGCGGGGCGATCATCCGGTCGCGTGCAGCAGCCATAAGGTGTACGGGAAGCGTCAAGCGGTGCAATTGCGGGTACAAGCGCTCGAGTTGCCACGCCGCCATCATGCGCAACGCACCTTTGACATGGGCAGGATCGGCGCACAGTCGTTGGTAGGCATGCATGCTGTCGGCATCGAGTGTCGAACCTGTCTGGCGCAACAGGCGTTCGAACACCGAGGGGTCCTGTAAGCGCCGTGCAAACAGGCCAGTCAGGAGGCGCGTGTTCGCGCTGGCGCGTGCAATCGGTGAGAACGTGATACGGGCCAGCCCGTTGAGAGGCACCATCGCACCGTTCAGGCTGAACAGTCGCGACAAGGTCCCGGGTTCCTGCAAGGACATCTGCGCGAGTATTGCAGCGCCCGCAGAATGTCCGATGCCGATGATCTCCTGATCAAAAAGGCGTTGTTCCTGGTGAATCAACCGAAGAATTGACGACGCCATGCCAGGTAGTGAGTAGTCTGTCTGCTGTGAACTGCGGTAACGCCCATGCCCCGGCAGGTCCAGTGCGATGACGCGTCGCTGCTCGGCCAGCATCGGTACGAGCTTGTTCCACGAATGTGTGGACGCCCCCGTGCCGTGAAGCAACAGGCACACCGTGCCCTCTGCGGGGCCCGTGATCTCGACATGCCATTGCTCTGCGCCACAGCGAATACTGCGATGCTCTGTTGCGCCGGGAGGTCGTGCTTGATGTGCGCGTAACGTGCTCATGCCCGCCCCATGACGATGTCGGGCAGGGCTTCCACTCCCGAGCGTGGCAGTGGCAGGTAGCGCGCCTGCATCACACCAGCAAGCCGTTGTGCCGGCGCGCGCGGGCGTGGTGATGTATCCACGAACAACAGTCGCGCTCCGAGACTTGCCAGGTGCCGTGCCTGTATTTCGGCATCTGCGGTAGCTGTGGCGCGATCGTGGCTACCGTCCAGCGCGACGTTGGCGCGGGCATCGGTCATGAACACGGCCACCGGGAATTCACCGGCGCGTTGCAACTGCTGCAACACCTGCTCTGCGGCTTGCAGTCCAGCGGCGAGTGGCGTGCCACCTCCGCCGGGTAACCCCTGTAGCGTTCGTTTGGCGCGTGTCAGTGATCGTGTGGGCGGTAGTGCCAGGGTTGCTCCCTGCTTGCTGAAGGTGATCAGCGCAACACGATCACGGCGTATGTAACACTCACCCAGCATCAGCTGCGTAGCGCCCTTGGCTTCCGCCAGCCGGTGCATCGCAGCGGACCCCGAAGCATCGACCACGAATACCGTTGTGCTACGAGGTGATTGCTTGAAACGCTTGACGCGCAGGTCCGAGCTGCGGATGGCGAGGCAACGTCGCGAGGTTGAAGCGCTGCTCGCCGCCTGCTGCTGGCGCACGCGTTGATGCGGTATCGCGGCTTTCAGTGTCTCCAGCACATCGAGTCGTGCCAGCTGTTGACGACTGCGAGGCCTGCGCACTCCTGCAGGTCGACCACGAGCACCGTTCAGCACGAAAACCCGTCGATCACGACCGGAGCTCGCAAGCCCCTGCGAAGAGGTATTGCGGTGTCGTCGCTGCTGCAGACTATCCAGGACATTACCCGGTAGTACTGCCGCTGCTGCATCGATCAGTCGCTCGAGGCTGGAGTCGTCATGGTCGCCCGCGTCTTCGTCGGCCGATGGCTCATTCGCCCCGGTTGATCCTGGAGGCACCGGATCGTCGGACGGCGCGCTGTCGGTGTCAGCTGCTGAATCCGATGCCTGTTCGCTCTCTTCGGCCGACTGCTGGTCGGTGGTCTCCGGCGCCGGCTCCAGGAGTGGCGGTTGCGCGCGCGCGCGTGGCCCCAGCGCGAGTTGCACGCCAATGGCCGCGTCTTCTTCGCTGACGTGTGAGCGTCCGTGAATCGCCGCGTGCACGCGAGCGACACGTAGGCAGGCGTTGATGGCGTGTATCGAGTCGATGCCCAAGCGAAGGCTGAGCTGCGTGATATCACGCAACACGGCATCGGGTACGTCGACGGCCGTGATCGCCATTGCTGTGACCGGCGATACTTTCATCTCGGACAGCAGAGTGTCGTGAGCACGCACTGCATCTTCCAGTACCGCGGCCGGGACGGTTGGCAAAGACACATGGAGCGCCAGTCGCTCGCCGAGAGCGGTGTCCGCGATTCCGGCCTCATCCTCAAGACTCTCATCGAACACCAGCAAGGCAGAACGTGCGGCCGTTGGTGCGGTGTCCGGGGACTGATCCAGTGCCTGATCCAGTGCCTGTGCCAGCACGTGCAGCACAGGCGTAGACAGCCGATCCGCGGCGGGCAGAAGCAGAACCCCGCCGCGTGCCCGCGAGAGTAGCCCTTCGCGATGCACGGGCTTCCCTGTCGCCAGGGTTTGCGCCGTATCGAGCCCTCCAAGCAGTTGCTCAGTCGACGTGTTCTGTGTCATCCGATAAACGCTGCGAGAATCCTCGATGCGCGCGTGCAGACTATCCCGTACTGGACCTGCAGGCCCACGAACCAGCAAACCACGAAGACCGACCGGATCAACCATCAGCAGCTCGGTTGCGAGCAGCGCCAGGCGCAGTTGAAGACCGGCACCCGCCCAGTCGGGATCGGACGGAAACCCGAAGTGCTCGGTCGGCGCGGACATCACCAGCGCCTCCACGAGCCGTTTCGTGGGGTCTTCACGCGGCCAGCCCGACCGCATCGAGTGCGCGCTGTACACGCGCTCGCGAGCCGGTATCGTCGAGAGGATCACGACGCAAGCGATGAGACAGGGCCATCGCCGCAACGCGGGCGATGTGCGCATCGTCAACTGCATCTGCCCCATCGAGAGCGGCGCAGGCGCGACAGGCACGCAACAAGGTGAGTTCGCCGCGCAAGCCATCCGTTCCTAGCGCCATGCACAGCTCCGTCATGCGGCGCAAGGAGGTGTCGTCGACGGCTATGGAGCTGAGTCGAGCGCGTGCCGTTTCGATACGCTCGCGCTCGCGCTGGTCCTTCAGGGAATAGCGTTTGGCAAATGCAGCAGGGTCACGCTCGAAGTCGTCACGCATGCGCACGATCTGCATGCGCTCGTCGATGTCGGTGGGCGTGCTCACTTCGATCGACAGGCCAAAGCGATCAAGCAACTGTGGGCGCAGCTCACCTTCTTCCGGGTTGCCGCTACCGACCAGGATGAAGCGCGCACCATGCTTGATGCTGAGCCCATCCCGTTCAACCACATTCACGCCCGATACGGCCACGTCGAGGAGCACGTCGACGATGTGATCCTCCAACAGGTTGACCTCGTCGATGTACAGAAAGCCCCTGTGCGCCGCGGCGAGCAAACCGGGCTCGAAGGCCTTCACACCACTTACCAGGGCTTTTTCGATGTCCAGCGCGCCGACGACACGATCCTCGGTGGCTCCGAGTGGCAGGTCCACGACCGGGGCATGTGTGGATATGGATGGCAAGTCGCCTTTGGTCGCGCGTTCCGTGCACTCCGGGCAGAACTGCGATCGATCGGCCGGATTGCACGCGTAGCGGCAGCCTTCAACAACGTCCATCGCGGGAAGCAATGCTGCCAGCGCACGCATCGCGGTAGTCTTGCCCGTGCCGCGATCACCGAAGACCAGTACGCCACTGATCGTTGCGTCTACCGCTGCCATTTGCAGGGCGAGCTTCATGTCTTCCTGGCCGACGATGGCCGAAAAGGGAAAGACGGGTGTACTCACGAGGTTGCTCTGCGTGCCGGAGAAGAAGTGTCGAACACGCGACTCCAGAGTCGGCTATCTGCAATCGGCAGCGCCATGAACAGGTGTTCGATAACGGCGAGGATCAGCAGGCTTGCGGGTAGTCCGTAGGCCAGTGCACTGGCGCCCTCGGTGCGCATGGCGGTGACCAGAAGGGCAGCCAGGGCAAGACTGGCAAGCGTCAGCGACAGTATGAAGAACGGTGTGATTGGCGCATTGCGGATGTAGCTTGCAAGGTAGGCCATACGCTCCGGGAACCAGTGCGTCGCAAAGTGCGGTACGCCGAGAAACAGATTGAGCTTGGCGCTCCAGCGCATCAGCCACAAGACAAGAAAGGCATACAGACCTGTCGGGTTGGCGCTGCCCCATAGCAAGGCGGTGATGCCAAGACCTGTCGCAACGACAGTCAGCTCATGCCAGATACTGGCTGACAAGGCCGTCCTGAACCGTTGCGTCGTATCGAGGCCCTGGGGGCAAGGACGCGTGTGCGTACCGGTGATGAGTCCGAGGTAGTAGCTGAGCTCAAGGCATCCCCACAGCGCTACACCTGCAACAAAGGCCACAAAGTGCGCCGCCCCGTGGGTTACACCGGAGCTCTGCGCAAGCGTGACAACGGCAATCAGCGCCGCGACAGCCAGTGCCATCCGCACCATCAGCGAGTTGGGTTGCCGGATGCGGTGTTGCAAGATCAGGACGACAGCCGTACCTGCCCACCAGATCAGAACGACGAACAGCAGGGCGGCGAGTACGCTTGTCACCGAGGGAATCCGGGCGCTACCAGATCGGTGTCATCCGCACGGTATCCGGTAGCGTGTTGCTATGGGTACGCATGCAGTAGAGCCGTGCAAACACCCAGGCAGAGCCTGCCATGTGGACACCGCGTTTGAACAGTCCTGCCGGACCACCGGTGCGCTTGCCCTCGGCAATGGCGTTGGCGTGATCGTTCATCGAATTGAGAAGTTCGCGGAACTTCGGATTCTCGATCGGTAGCGTCATCGGGTAGACCTGTCGTGTGATCTCGGAACACACGCGAAAAACCTCCATATCGTACTCGGTTGGATCAACTCCCAGCGCCTTGTGAAATTCCGGGCGCGCATGGTCTCGCACATACATCGTGGCGAACACCGCGAGCACGAAAAACCGGATCCACAGACGGTTGTGGCCCTCGAGCAACTTGGCGTTGGCGCGCATGATCAGTGCAAAGGCGTCACCGTGCCGGAACTCATCATTGCACCAGTTCTCGAACCAGCTGAAGATCGGGTGGAACTGATTGTCGGGATGCTTCTCGAGATGACGAAAGATCGTGATGTATCGTGCGTATCCGATCTTCTCCGACAAGTAGGTGGCGTAGAAGATGAACTTGGGCTTGAAGAAGGTGTACTTCTTGGTCTTGGTCAGAAAGCTCAGGTCTACGCCGATGCCATAGTCCTTGAGCGTTTCGTTGATGAAGCCTGCGTGGCGTGCTTCGTCGCGGGTCATCAGCCCGAACAACTCCTTGATGTCAGGGTTGGTGATGCGCTTCTTGATCTCCGAGTACAAGACGGCGCCGGAGAACTCAGCGGTCAACGAGCTGACCAGAAAATCGATGAACTCTTCGCGCAGGCCTTCAGGCAGGTCCTCGAGCTTTTCCTCAAAATGCTTGTCACGCTTGAAATGCGCGCGGTTGACGTCGCGCTTCATTTCGGCGATGAGCGCGTCCCATTCTTCGCGTACGGGGCTCACATCGATGCGATCCATCTCATCGAAATCGGTGGTGTAGAAACGCGGACTCAGGATGGTGTCCTGCGCGGCGATGTCGTTGGTGTTGGCATCAGCGTCGGCAGTTACCTTTGGCGCGGGCCGCTCGAGTGTGGATGTGCTCATACCTTTCTCCATTCGGTGAAGCTGTTTTCCAGCAACTCGGTCATTTCAAATCGACCCGCAACGCGCGTCCATTGATCCTCCAGCCAGCTGGAGCGTTTCACCACGGCGTTTCGTCGCAGCGTGCAGGTCTCGCCGAAGGCAGGGTCGATCGGCTCACCCTGGATGGTGACCTCATCGCCGGGTCGCAGCTCCAGGTTGTTGTCGAGCGTGACGTGGGCGTGCAGGCTTGACGCCGTGTGCTCGACTTCGATCGTACAACCCACCTCAAAGCGTCTTTTCGGCATATCGATCACCCTCTTGTCTACAGCAGCTGCGTGAATGCCTTTACATTGTCCACGCCGAAGGCCGATAAAGCTACCTGTCTACCGGTAACCGGGTCACGCAACTCCACCAGGCCGTCTGACCAGAGTGTCAACGTGAACGGCTCCTCGGCGCCGTGGCCGCTCGCACGGCGTTCCCGCGCCAATCCACGCATCACGCTGCG
This sequence comes from uncultured Granulosicoccaceae bacterium, assembly GCA_938006335.1. Classification (GTDB taxonomy): domain Bacteria; phylum Pseudomonadota; class Gammaproteobacteria; order Granulosicoccales; family Granulosicoccaceae; genus Granulosicoccus. Next base: position 204,704 of record CALLMF010000002.1, read on the forward strand.
CATGAAGCCACCTTCGCCGGTGGTGAGTCTGGCCATCGCATGTCCCTCTGCCGCATCCAGTATGCCGACATCCCCGTTCGGATAGTCCACGAAACGCAGCTGACGCTCGGACACCGGCTCGCCGTGGTCCAGCGTCTCGGCAAGGGTCTGGCCAGGCTCGGGGCGCTGCGTGCTCGCGAGGACCACAGCGCCACCCACCATCGCCAACACGCCGACCAGAAACCAGTTCGGCAAGATGGGAAGGCTGGACTTGCCGCCGGCGCGACTCATCGCGCGAGCTCGGTCGTACCCATGCCGATCGCAGCAGGGCTGGCGACGCGGGTACCTGTCGGCTCGGTCTTGACCGTACCGACGGGAGCCGCGCTGCGAATCGTATCGGCAATGAGCGTCGCAACCTCTGCAGCGTCAGGAATCGCACGCAGCATCGGTTGGGGCTTGCGGAATCGCCATGGCCGCACATGCGGCCAGAGCACCAGATAGCTGACCCGACTGCCCGTAGCGACCTGCAGCGGAATGTTGCCACTGCCGTTGCGATTCACCGCAACATCGGCCGCAACGATCTGCTTGAACGGCAGATTGATGGTGAGCTGGATCGCGATTCCAAAGCGAATCAGCAGGCGCTGGTTGGTCAAGGTGTAGATCGTTGCCGAGGCCGACAGCCAGGCGAGCGACGCCAGTATGCCGATAGCGCCGACGCAGAGGATCAGCGTGAGCGCGGGCCCGGCCAGCAGCGCTTGCTTGTCCGCGCCGTTGCTGAGCTGCCGTGTCACATCCAGCAGCACGATAAATAGAAAGTACAGGGCGACCTTGCGTACATGGAAGGCATCAATTGCGAGGGCGATCCAGTTGGGTGACCCCTGCCAGATGATGTGCTCGCCCTCCGGTAGCGGTGCCGGGATGCCGGGTTGCGGCTCCCATTCGAACTCGGTTGGATTGCTCATGTCGGCGGCTTCCGTGATCTAGACGAGCGGCTCGGCGAGGTCCGGAGACGCGTGCAGCTGACCACCTCCGTAGTACGCCTGGATCTGGTCTTCCTCACGCAAGGTGACACTCATCGGGTTGGACAGACGCGGCACACCATCGATCTGATGGGCGTAGACCGACGCGACGTCGATGTACCGCGCACGTACCGTCAGACGATGCATCAACGAGCCTTCCGTCGGTGCCTTGGTGCTCTTGCGAATGGTGGAGAGCATGATCGGCAGCAGTACGGTGCCGCCAGAGTTGAGCGTCACCGTGTAGTAGCGCGGAATGCGTTCCATGCAATCGACCCAGATATCACTGATGCTGCCTACCGCCGTGCCTTCCCGCGTGTGTACGGGAAGCCCACGAGGATCAACCGTCCCCTCCGGTACATAAAAGTCATCGGAGAGCGCGCTCATCGGTTTCAGGCGAGGTGAGCCGTCGAGCATCTGATCGGGTGCGTTTTCTCGCTCCACCCAGGCCGCGGCGCCGATGCCATGCGTCATGCAGTCCTCGGTCGGGATGATCGGGTCGCCCTCCACGCGTCCGCTTCTGGCAGCGAGTGGACGATCGTCATCGTTCTTGCCGCTCGGCAGCTGCACTTCGCCGCCGTGGTAGAGCTTGTAGGTCTTGGGTGCAGGCACGCCGAGTAACAGATCGACCGGCTTGTCACCATTTTTCCCACCGCGCAGTGGGTAGCCTTCGCGCTTGCTCTCACGATTCAGATACAGAACCAGGGCAAGGAAGAAAATCCAGAAAACGTAAAGCGCCACTTGGGCGACATCCAGGTAGCTTGTCAGTGCACCGACTTCTCGCATGGCTATCTCACTGTGTCGTTGTTATGAAAGGGTTGCCGTGACTGATGCAGCTCAGGTCGGGAACTCGGAGAGTCCGACATTGCCCTGAGCCGTGTCAGTACTGGCGCTGCGGTTGACCAATGGCCCGAGGGCCACCAGCGTGAAAAAGAGCAACAGGATCTCGACGTGGTAGACCGTGCTGTAACCCACGCCGGGTTGTGTAAGTGCGCTGCCGAGGCTGCCGTTGCCCGCAAGGGTCGACACCAGGTCGCGGAGCACTCCGCCGATGGCAATACCAACACCCGCGGCAGTCGCTTGAGCGGCCCCCCACGCACCGAGGGACAGGCCGCGGTGTTCGGCGTCGACCATGGTCATGGCCATGACCAAGGTGCCCGCGCCGAGCAGACCGGCGCCAAATCCGATGAGCAGCGTGCCGACGCAGAACAAGGCTATCGATTGAAACGGTTCGGCGAACACGACACAGGAAAACGCGACGATACCTACCAGAACCCCGCGAGCCGCGATGCGCACGGCGTCCTGTCCGGCGCGCAGCCACAAAGCCGCGATGGTGAAGGCGACCAGGCTACCGGCTGCCAACAGGGCGGTCAGACGCGTGGTTCCGCTGACAGACAGGCTCAGTATTTCAGCGCCGTAGGGCTCCAGCAGTACGTCCTGCATGCTGAATCCGGCAGTGCCGAGCACCACGGCCAACAGGAAACGCTTGCCACGAGCCGCTCGTGTGTAGCGCTGCCAGGCGGCGGCAAAGCGGGGGCTTGTGGTGTTGCTGTTGACGCCGGGTCTGCGCGCCTCCTGCTTCCAGATGGCGGCAACATTGAGAACGAGAGTGACGACGGCAGCACCCTGAATAACCTGAATCAATCTGATCTGAGAGAAGTCCGACAGCAACAATCCGACAACGAGCGCACTGGTCAGCATGCCGACGAGCAGCATCACGTACAACAAGGCGACAACCTGCGGCCTGGATTCTTCAGGAGCGACATCGGTGGCAAGTGCCAGGCCTGCAGTTTGCACGATATGCAAACCTGCGCCGGTCATTAGAAACGCAAGCGCTGCTGCCACCTGAGCCAACCACGGAGGCGCGTTGCCATCACCAGAGAGCAGCAACAGGGCAAAGGGCATGATGGCAAGTCCCCCGAACTTTATCAGCGCGCCCATCCAGATATAGGGCACCCGGCGCCAGCCGATGGCGGAACGGTGATGATCGGATCGAAAGCCGATGAGCGCTCGAAAGGGCGCAAACAACAGCGGAAGCCCGACCATCGTGGCGACCTGCCAGGCCGGTACGCCGAGTTCGATTATCAGTACGCGATTGAGTGTTCCGGTAAGCAACACCAGAGCGATGCCACAGGACACTTGAAAGAGAGACAAGCGCAACAATCGGCCAAGCGGCAGCGTTTCGCTGACGGCATCAGCGAAGGGCAGGGCGCGCATCATCAGTGCACGCCAGGCAGCCTTGTTGTCTTGTGCAGACGTCACGGCACGACGAGCTCCAGTGCCTGCGACTTGTAGAAGCGAGTATCAACGCGGGCGGTACGCGCCACCCGCACATGGCTGCAAGCTTCGCTGTTGTCCAGCAGATTGCGTAGCGTGGACTCGGCAATCGGCTCGATAGCAGGCGACCGGTCGCCCTTGGGGAACAGCTGACCGGCGTATTTCATCAGCATCAGCAAGGGCGAGCGAGGCGCAAACGTGAATACCAGCGACGAGCCCGACCCGCTCAGTGCACGGGACAGCGCAATCGCCGCATCGCGCATGTCGTGGGCCGGATAGTGAATCAGTGAATCCATGGCCATCACGTGGTCGAAGTCCTCGCCGTTGTCACCCAGCATGTCGCCGACGCGATAGTCGATCCGTTGCAACAGGGCGTCGGGAGTCCGGCGTCCGGCGACTTCAAGCAGCGATGCGCTGATATCCACGGCAACAACGTCCGCCCCGCGTTCCGCGAGTTCAATGGCCATCGAACCGGTGCCACAGCCGGCATCAAGTACGCGCTTGCCCGATAGATCGTCAGGCAGCCAATCCAGCATCCGCGCGCGCATGCTGTCGCGTCCAGCGCGCACGGTCTGACGCACCTTGGACACAGGCGCATCCGAGGTGAGCTGTTCCCAGGTACGTGCCGCCGTCCTGTCGAAGTACAGTTCGAGTTGCTGGCGACGGCCGAGGTAGGTGGCGCTCTTCATGGGCGTAGGCTTCGGTGAGCTTGGATCAATCAAAACCAAGCAGATCAAAGATGTCGCGATCTTCCATCGGCAGCGCGGATATCGGATCGGACCCGGCCCACAAGGCCGCAGCCAATCGCAGGTATTCAGTCTTGACAGCCTCGAGTTCCGGTGAACTTTCCATCTCGAAGAGGGTGGCCTTCTTGAGTCTGGAGCGTCGGATCACATCAAGGTCCGGAAAGTGCGCCACCGTCTGCATGCCGGTGACCTTGTTGAAGCGCTCGATCTGGTCGGTATCACGGCTGCGGTTGGCAATCACGCCGCCGATGCGCACGTCGTAGTTCTTGGCCTTGGCCTGGATCGCCGAGACGATCCGGTTCATCGCGAAGATCGAGTCGAAGTCGTTGGCGGCGACCACCAGGGCACGGTCTGCATGCTGCAAGGGCGCGGCAAATCCGCCGCACACCACGTCGCCCAGAACATCAAAGATCACGACATCGGTGTCTTCCAGCAGATGGTGCTCCTTCAGTAGCTTGACCGTCTGTCCGACCACATAGCCGCCACAGCCGGTGCCAGCCGGTGGGCCGCCCGCTTCGACACACATGATGCCGTTGAAGCCTTCGTAGACGTAGTCGTCAGGCTCGAGCGACTCGCTGTGGAAATCCACCGATGCCAGTACGTCGATGACCGTCGGCATCAGCTTCTTGGTCAGTGTGAAGGTCGAATCGTGCTTGGGATCGCAGCCGATCTGCAACACGCGCTTGCCGAGTTTCGAGAAGGCTGCCGACAGGTTGGATGAGGTCGTGCTCTTGCCGATGCCGCCCTTGCCGTAGACGGCAAAGACCTTTGCACTGTCGATCTTCATCGACGGGTCCTGGTGCACCTGTACGCTGCCATCACCTTCCGGTGTGAAGCGCTCGACTCCCGAGGCACGTTTGAGACTACTCACTGGGACAGTAGCGATGTTCATGCGGCAGCTCCGGGGTTGATGCCTTCAAGGCGATCTTCAAGCTCGTCTCCTGCGTCGTACAAGGCTTGCAGTACGTCGTCGTCAGGAGACCAGTAGTTGCGTTCGTGCGCTTCGATCAGCCGGTTGGCCATGCGCGCTGACGCAGTGGGATTCAAGGTGGCAAGGCGCTCGCGCATCTCGGCGTCGAGTACAAAGGTCTGGGCAACCTGGTTGTATACCCATGGTGAAACCTGGCCCGTCGTGGCAGACCATCCAAGCGTGTTGGTGACCGAGCTCTCGATGGATCTCACGCCCTCGTAGCCGTGCTTGAGCTGGCCTTCGTACCACTTGGGGTTGAGCGTGCGTGAGCGTGTCTCCAGCGCCACCTGTTCCTGCAGGGTGCGCACGCTGCCTTCACCGCGGGTGGGGTCGAGAATGTAGGTGGGTACCGTGTCGCCACGGACGCGTTTGACCAGTGAGTTGATGCCACCCAGCGTGTCGAAGTAGTAGTCGAGCTGGGTCACGCCGAGTTCCACGCTCTCCAGATTCTGGTAAGCGAGGTCCACATCGCGCAGCATGTGTTCCATCAGTTCCGGTTCACGAGCCGAGTCGCCGTTACTCCCGAAGGCGTAACACTTGCGGTTGGCGTAGGTGTCGGCCAGTTCGCTCTCGTCGGACCAGGCCCCGCTATCGATCAGCAGGTTCACGTTGGCACCGTAGGCGCCGTCAGCATTACTGAATACACGAAGCGCGGCGGTCTCCAGCGCGCAGCCCGTCTTTTCCTGATAGTCGAGGGCGTGACGGCGAATGTGATTGAGCTCCAATGGCTCGTCCGCGCTGGCTGCGAGTAGGGCCGCCTCGGCAAGCATGCGCGTTTGCAACGGCATCAGGTCACGGAATACGCCAGACAGCGTGATCATGACATCAACCCGTGGACGGCCAAGCGACTCGAGCGGCTTCAGCTGTGCGCCACAGAGCTTGCCGTAACTGTCGAGCCTGGGTTCTGCACCCATCAGCGCCATCGCCTGTGCGATCGGTACGCCATGGCTCTTCATGTTGTCCGAGCCCCAGAGCACGAAAGCAACCGATCGGGGCAATGCACCACTGTCACGCTTGTAGCGCTCCAGCAGCAGTTCGGCCTTGCGCGCACCGCTGCGCAGCGCCAGCGGCGTAGGCAGTCGCAACGGATCAAAGCCGTGGATGTTGCGTCCCGTCGGTAGCGTCTCGGCGTTGTGCAGCACGTCGCCACCGGCGACCGGGGAGATGAAGCCCGCATCCAGCGCGTGTATCAGCGAGGTCAGTTCGGCATCACCGCAAAGATGCTGATCCATGGTGCGCAAGGTCTGCTGCCACGCAGGAGCGTCTTCCGCATCGTTGGTGTCGTCATTGACAGCATCAGCAAGCAGCGTGGCTTCAATCACTTCCTTGCTTGGCGATTCACCGTCAGCAGCATCCTGAAACGCGTGCAAGAGATCCACGCGTTCCGCAAGCGACGGCGCTTCACCGACGACATGCATGCCGCTCGGAATCAGCTCCCGTTCGATTTCGGCCAGCTGGTTCTGCAAGCTGGCGATGTTGGCGTCGATCTTTTGGGCGGACCAGTCGACGGTATCGAGCAGCTCGAAGGTCTCGACCTGTTCCCGCAACAGCTCGAGCAGCTCGACGGCTTCTTCACCGCTGCGCTCTGTCATCTGCTGCCATTGCAACAGTGACGCCTTGATATCTTCGAGTCCGCGATACAAGCCGGCTTCGGTAATAGCCGGCGTGAGATGGCTGATCAAGGTCGCGGCGCTGCGTCGCTTCGCGATGGTCGCCTCGGACGGATTGTTCGCGGCGTACAGGTAGAAGTTGGGCGTATCGCCGAGCAATCGCTCCGGCCAGCAATCCCCGGACAATCCGGCATGCTTGCCGGACATGAACTCCAGCGCGCCGTGGGTGCCGAAGTGCAGCAGGGCATCGACCTTGACATCATGCTGCAGGTATCGATAGAAGGCGCTGAACGCATGCGTGGGCGCGGTGCCGTTCTCGAACAACAAGCGCATCGGATCACCTTCGTAGCCAAAGCCGGGCTGCACGCCGATGGTGACGTTGCCGAGCGACAGACCCAGAACAAAGAGCTCTTTGCCATTGGATAACTGGGTGCCGGGTGCGGGCCCCCACTGCGCTTCAATAGCTTCCAGCCACGGGGTGTTACGCACGTGAGCATCGGTTGCGACCGTGGCGAGCACGTTGGCATCGCTGCCGTACTGTTCCGCGTTGCCGCGCAGCAGACGATCACGAAGATCATCTACCGAGTCCGGTAGCTCGACCGTATAGCCTTCGCGGTCCAGTCGGCACAAGGTGTTGTACAGCGACTCGAACACCGAGAGGTGAGCGGCGGTACCGACAGAACCCGCGTTCGGCGGAAAATTGAAAATGACAATACCGAGCTTGCGGTCCGAACGTCCCCTGCGCTTCATCTCGATCAGTTTTTGTGCGCGATCTGCCAAACGTTCCACGCGATCGGCAACCGGCAGCTTGTCGGCTTCGCCTTTCTTGCCACCGGACTCGTGCCCGGCAAACAGCAAGGGAGCGGTCGCACCGTCGAGTTCCGGAATGGCGACCATCAGCGTCGCTTCGATTGGTGTGATGCCTTGTGAGTTTTCCTGCCATTGATCAAGCGACTGGAACTCACTGGGGTGAGCCACGATGTAGGGTACATCCATGACTTCCAGCGCATCGCGCGCCGCCGCGGCGTCGTGATACGCAGGCCCACCGACCAGGGAAAATCCGGTGAGCGAAACGATACAGTCAACGCAGGCCTTGCCGTCGTCGCTGAAATAGTTCTCGAGGGCGGGGCGTGCATCCAGACCACTGGCAAATGCGGGGATCACACGCAATCCGCGGGATTCGAAGCTTGCGATCACGGCATCGTAGTGCCGTGTGTTCTCGGCGAGCACGTACGATCGCATGAGTAGCAGACCGACCGTCCCGTTGGTGTCAGAAACTGACGTCGGCAGATCGCTCAGCTGATCACTGACGCGTTGTGGCAACGCCGGGTGATACAGGCCGATCTCAGGGTATTCGATCAGTTCGCTGTCCTTGACAAGGCCACGCAAGGCTTCGCGCTCGGCGTCGGCATAGCGCCTGATCAGCAAGCGAATCAGATTGGTGATGTTGACTTCCGAGCCCGCAAGCCAACACTGTAGAACCAGAAAATACACGCGCAAGTCCTGCGCACTGCCGGGGACATACTTGAGGATCTTCGGCAACATCCGCAGCGTCTTCATCTGCGACTTGCCGCTTTGTCCGGCGTCCTTGCTGCCGGGTGCACCCTTGCCACCGCGACGTCCGCGCAGCTTCTTGAGCAGCGCCATCGGCCCGCGAATTTCCTGGCTCATGTCGAGCTTGCCCATGCGCGTGAGCCTGACGATCTCGTTGTCGGACATGGCGCCAACGATCGCATCGCAGTGCGGTGCGCGGGCCTTCAATGCCGGCAATACCGCCTGGATGTGCGGTTCCATGAACAGCATCGTGCACACGATGATGTCGGCCTGCTCGATGTCGTCGTGGCAGCGTTGCAGCGCAGCCTCGTTGTTTTCCCAATCGCTGGCGGGGTGAATGCTCAGGCTCAGATTCGCAACGTCATCACGCAAGCGCGACTGCACGCGTTCTATGGATCGTCCGAGATGACCATCGAGCGTGACGATGGTGATGCGGATAGGCGCCTGTCCTGCTGCGGCACCGCTGGGTGTGGCGAGTTCAGCGCGCATAGTGGGCTTTGGCCTCGTACAGCGTGTCGACCGTGATGCGATCGTGCCCGGCATCACGCGCGTAGGCTTCCGTATTGCGTCGCGCCTTGCCGCGTACAAAGAACGGAATCTTCTTCAGTTCCTTCTCTGCATCAGCGGTCCATGGTGACGAGGTGTCATCGCTGCCGTCGTTCGCTGCTTCTGCATCCGTGGAGATGTCCGTAGCGAGCGCCGCAGGCGTGGCTCCCTCACCGCCATGCAGATGAGAGGGCGCAACGGCGTCATTGAACTCGAAGTCGTCGCGGAACATGTGCAGCAAGTGCTCTTCAAGACCCATCGTCAACGGGTGCACCCACGTATCGAAGATCACATTGGCGCCTTCGAATCCGACCTGCGGCGAGTAGCGGGCAGGAAAGTCCTGTACGTGAACCGGCGCCGAGATCACCGCGCAAGGAATGCCGAGCCGCTTGGCGATGTGGCGCTCCATTTGAGTGCCGAGTACAAGCTCGGGTTGAGCGGCTTCGATGGCGGCTTCCACATCCAGATAGTCGTCGCTGATCAGTGCCTCGACACCCAGTTTTTCCGCGGCGGCCTTGACGTCACGTGCCATCTCGCGCGAGAAGCTGCCGAGTCCGACGACCTTGAAACCGAGCTCTTCGCTGGCGATGCGCGCCGCTGACACCGCGTGTGAGCCGTCACCGTAGATGAACACGCGCTTGCCGGTGAGGTACGTCGAGTCGACGGAGCGGGAATACCAGGGCAATCGACTGAGTTCGGCGTCCAGCGCCGTGGTGGCATCGCCGCCGGTGATCGCTTGTACTTCGCGCACAAAGTCGAGCGTGGCACCGACGCCGATCGGCACCGTGGATACCACCGGCTGCGAGAAGGTGCGGGTCAACCACTTGCACAAGGTGCGCGCAACTTCGGGGCACAGGCAGATATTGAAATCGGCGTCCGGTATGCGTGCGAGATCCGCAACCGTCGCGTCCAGCGGTGCAATCAGGTTGATGTCGACATCGAGCAGATCGAGGAGCTTCCCGATCTCGACGACATCATCGCGGCAACGAAAACCGAGGCTGGTCGGACCGAGCACGTTCGCACTCATGCGGCGAGGTGCATCACTCGCAGACACTTCAGGAGCCGCGTCAGCGGTCGTGTCGTTGGCGGGCTGACTCGCCAGGACGTGGCGCACCAGGTAGTAGAAGGACTCGCTGGCACCCCAGTTTTCCTTCTTGGAATAGGCGGGCAACTCCAACGGTACGACCGGCACCGGAATACCCATCGATTGGGCGAGCGAGCCTGGTTGATCCTGCAACAGCTCAGCCGTGCACGACTCGCCGACCATCAGGGCTGCCGGCTGGAAACGCTCGTAGGCATCACGTACGGTCGTCTTGACCAGGCCTGCGGTGTCGGCCCCCAGGTCACGTGCCTGAAACGTGGTGTAGCTGACCGGCGGGCGGCGCTTGCTGCGCTCGATCATCGTGAACAGCAGGTCTGCGTAGGTATCGCCCTGCGGTGCGTGGATGACGTAGTGAACATCTCGCATCGACATGGCAATGCGCATGGCGCCGACATGTGGGGGGCCTTCGTAGGTCCACAGTGCGAGTTCCATGAGGCTTACACCGCCAGCAACTGCTTGCGCTGCAACGGGCGCGCAAACAGTTCGGCCAGGTCCCCGGTTTGCTCGAAACCGTGGATTGGCGAGAAGACGAGTTCGATCGACCACTTGCTGCTGACGCCTTCGGCTTCCAGCGGATTGGCAAGGCCGAGGCCACACACCACGAGGTCGGGCTTGGCGGCGCGCACGCGATCTAGCTGCAGATCCACGTCCTGCCCTTCGACGATGCCGAGGTTTTCCGGCAGCTCGGGCAGCTCTGCGGAGAGTGTCTGCCGATCAAGATAGGGCACACCGATCTCGAGGAGCTTCATGCCGCACTCGCGAGCAAGGAAGCGCGCAAGCGGGATCTCCAACTGCGAATCCGGCATGAACCAGATCGATTTGCCGTGCAAGGTGTCCTTGTAATGGACAAGCGCCTTTTGCGCGCGAGCCATCGGTGCGGCGTAGCCATCGGCGACCCGTTGCCGGTCCACACCGAATGCACTCCCTGCGCTATGCAACCAGCCACTGGTGCCTTCCACACCAAAGGGGAAGATCGCGGGAATATGCGTGCTGCCTCGATGCAGCAGCGCCCGGCGGGTCGCATTCAGAAAGGGCTGCACCAGTAAAAAGCGGGTATTGGGCCCTATGGCGGGTAGCGTCTCTGCCCGACGAGGCGGGAAGAAGCTCACGTTTTTCGCAGCTTCAGCGATACCGCAGGCGTCGAGCAGACGAGCGAGCTGGTCTTCGACCACATCCGGCAGCGTCCCGACGATCATGAGCTGCTCGTCGTCGGTGTGCGGGGCAGCCCGCGCCATGGCCTCCAGGCAGGTGTCTTCGCCTTCGGTAAACGTGGTTTCGATACCGCTACCGCTGTAGCTCAGCACTCGTACACGCCCCTGGTGATGCAGCGAGAGGCGATCCGCGGCCTTGCCGAGATCGAGCTTGATCACCTCCGACGGGCACGAGCCAACCAGAAACAGCGTCTTGATATCCGGGCGCCGCTCGAGCAAGCGCTTCACGATCCGATCAAGCTCGTCATTGGCGTCGGCCATGCCAGCGAGATCCTTGTCCTGCATGATCGCGGTGGCAAAACGAGGCTCGGAAAAAATCATGACACCGGCAGCAGACTGCAGCAGATGTGCACAGGTGCGGCTGCCGACCACCAGAAAGAAGGCGTCCTGCATCTTGCGGTGCAGCCAGACAATGCCTGTCAGGCCGCAGAACACCTCGCGTTGCCCGCGTTCAAGCTTGACCGGAATATCGCAAAGAGCAGCGGAGCTCATGACACGCTCGCCGGACGCGACTGACGGGCCAGGCGAAACTTGTGCAGAAACTGTACGGCGTTGATGAGGTAGGCGGCATAGGCGAGCAGGGCGACCTGCAGCTGGTCCGTGGTCGAACCGAAATCGCCCAGATACATCACGAGATAAAGGGTATGCAGAGCGATGACGCCCATGCTGACCACGTCTTCCCAGAAAAACGGGCGGGCGAACAGCCAGCAGCCGAACACGTCCTTCTCCCAGATGGAGCCGGTGACCATGATGGTGTAGAGCACCAGAGTCTTGACCAGCACGGACGCGGCGGCGAGCTCGGCACCGAGCCCGGTGTACATGCAGCGCAGCACCAGAATCAGGCTCACCGCGAACACCAGCAGCTGGAGCGGCGCCAGGATGCCCTGCACCAGTGTCCACGGCGATGAATCGCGCCGCCGCCGCTCTGCGGCGGTGTACAGGCAGTCAGCGGGCCTTTCGGCTACCGGTTCGGCTCGATCAGCGGATGTGGAGCTGGACGGCACAGGCAAGGGCTTCGGCGGCGAGTGGGGGTGTCTGGACTCGCTGCAGTCTAAGAGTCGATGACAGTGAGTGTCAACATTTATAGACACTCAGCTTATGTCGCACAGAGATGACTTTCGAGAGTAGTATCGAGCCAGACGCGCACCAGTCGAGAAAGTCTTGACATTTCCAGAGCCTTCTCACTACCCTGAGGCCCCCGCGCGGCGTGAGTATGAGCCCAGTGCCATATCCGAAGGACGCAGACGCTCATCGAATTCAGCTGACCGATCCGCGGCCGAGCACCGATGTGTCAGGCGGGCCGGACATTTGCGACAGTGCCGTTTCAGCCGCATCCATCAGCCCGGACCAGTTGCTCAGCCTCGTGGAAGGTGAGCTGCTCCCAAGGCTGTGGATGAACTGCCGCCGTAATGTCGACTTGCCAGCAGCGCGGCCGGCGATGCCCACAGGGCAGCCGTGGCCGGAAGATACCGTCGCCAACATTTGTACGCTCGCGAGTTGCGAGGACGACGAATCACTCGATCTGATCGTCAATACGGCACTCGACAATGGCGCAGACGTTACCCAGGTCTTCCTGGAGCTGCTCGGGCCCGCGGCCAAGGAGCTTGGCGAGGACTGGCTTGCTGACCGGGCAAGCTTCATCGATGTGCATCTGGGGCTCTTGTCCCTGCGGCGGCTGGTCGGTCGATTCGAGGGCTTTGTTCATGCTCGCAGCGGCGCCGGGCGCGATATCCTGCTCACAACCGCTCCAGGTGATGACCACTCGTTTGGAATCACACTCGTTGCAGATTGCTTCCAGCGCGCTGGATGGCGGGTTTGCAATCTGACCGGAGCCTCGCTCGACGAGCTTGTTGGCGCCGTCGCAGACAACACGTTCAACTGCGTTGGCCTGTCGCTCTACAACGACTCTGGCCTCGACGATCTCAGACAAGCTATCGCTGACATACGTGTCGCGAGTCGAAATCCGGACATCGTGGTCGTGGTCGGTGGGGTCAGCTTTGAAAACGTGACCGAACCGACTCAGCGTGTTGGGGCAGACTTGTATTTGACCGAAGCGCGTGATGCGGTTGAAAAAATCGGTCGAGCATTGGGTCTGACCGGGACCAGCACTCATGAACGAGAAGGGCTTGGTGCGCGGCTTGCGGACGCTTAGCGATCCGTGCTTGTAATATTTCGTCACGCGGGCGCACGGTTGCCTGTGATCTGTATCCTACGGATAGCTGACTACGTTTACGTTTCATTCATATACAGGGGCAGGTGATGTACGGCTTCAGAGCGCCTGCTCAGAGTCTAGGCGTACTCGATAGCGAAGTTGCAGACAAGCTCATTGGCGCTGCAACCGACATCGCTGTGGTGCTCGACGGTCGAGGCGTCATTCGCGACATCAGCGTGAGCAGCAACCTTGCGGCGCACGACCTCGCTCAATGGATCGGTCGCCCTTGGGTCGATACAGTCGCCCCGGACAGCCGACACAAGGTCGAGGAGTTCTTGTCGGCGGGCCCTGCTTCCAATGCGCCATCGCAACGCCAGATCAACCAGACGCTGCCCGAGGGTGGCAATCTGATGGTGCTGTATTCGGTCGTGGAGCTTCCTGAGCGGGACTTTCGGGTCGCGATCGGCAAGGACATGAGCGCTCTCGAGCGCATGCAGCAGAAACTGATCAACGTGCAGCACCAGATGGAGCGCGACTATCTACGTCTCAGGCAATTCGAGACCCGGTATCGTTTGCTGTTTCGCACTGCGCCAGATGCGATCATCATCGCCAATCGCGATACGCTGCAGATTGTCGAGGCGAACGCAGCTGCTTGTGAGCTCTGTGGCCATACCGAGCGTCGCATGCTCGCGCGCAGACTACCTCAGTGTTTTCCTGAGCCACACCGGTCTGCCATCGTGACGGCGCTGGAATCGCTCGGCGGCGATCAGCAACCGGTAAATCTCGACGTTGCCGTACGTGGGGCTGACCTGCTTTATGCCGCGACAGTGTCTTCGTTCAACGCTGACAATGTGCCGCATGTGCTGTTGCGTTTGTCGCTGCCCGTCGATGAGGGAGCCGACGTCTCGGCTCCAATCGTCCAGCAGGATCACCTTCACCGCTTAGGAGTACTCGTTGAGCAAGCGCCTGATGCGCTCGTTGTGACGGATGCGTCCGGCAAGGTGCTGGTGGCCAACACGGAGTTTCTGGATATCGTGCAAAGCGTCTCAGCTGCGACCATAACCGGTGAAAACCTCTCTCGTTGGCTGGGCTATGACAACGTCGACTACCAGGTCATCATGAACAGCCTGACGGAACATGGTTCCTTGCGCTTGTACAACACGCGTATGCGCGGGGAACATGGATCGATTGTCGAGGTCGAGTTGTCCGCCGCAGCCATGGAAACAGCGGATGGCGCCTGCTTTGGATTTTCCATCCGCAATATTGGCAGACGCGCCGAGGCTGCCAACGATTCCAGCGCCGGCAACAGTCTGGTGCGTTCGGAGGATCAACTCACCAAGCTCGTGGGTCGTGTGCCGTTGAAGGAGTTGGTGCGCGAGTCCACCGATCTCATCGAGCAACTGTGCATCGAAGCTGCCCTGCGAATGACGGGCAACAATCGGGCGTCAGCCGCGGAGATTCTCGGCCTGAGCCGCCAGAGCCTGTACGTGAAACTGCGCCGCTACAACATGGACTAGCGGCAGCCCTGGCGCCGAGAATTTACGGGTAAGTCGGACTGTCAATCAAAGTTGACAGACGTTTCGCGTCAGTGCTAGCGTGTGGCATGGTTTCACACGCTGCCAACTCCCGACATTCAGTGCTCTCAGCGGCACCGGCAGTACTCGAATTACTCAAGCCCATCACCTGGTTTCCGCCGATGTGGGCGTTCCTGTGTGGAGTGGTTTCCGCCGGGCAGCCGGTGACGGGACAAGGCGTTTCCGTGTTTCTCGGCGTGTTGTTGGCCGGACCTCTGGTGTGTGCCACGAGTCAAGCGGTCAACGACTGGTACGACCGCGAGGTCGATGCGATCAATCAACCGGAACGCCCGATTCCCAGTGGGCGTATCCCTGGCAAATGGGGACTCTACATCGGCGTCATATGGACGCTGTTGTCGGTCGTTGTGGCCGGCATACTGGGTCCGGTAGTACTGGCTGCGGCGACCGTCGGTCTGTTGCTTGCCTGGGCCTACAGCGCACCACCACTGCGCTTGAAGATGAACGGTTGGTGGGGGAACGCGGCCGTGGGCCTCTGCTACGAAGGTTTGCCGTGGATTACGGGTGCCGCCATTCTCAGCATCAACGGCGTGCCTGACGGTCGTGTGTTTGTCATGGCCTTGCTCTACAGCATCGGTGCACACGGCATCATGGTGCTCAACGATTTCAAGGCCGTGGAGGGTGACACGCGCCTCGGTGTGCGTACCTTGCCGGTGCAGCTGGGTGTCAGTCGTGCTGCGTGGGTGGCCTGTCTTTTCATGGCCGGTGCACAGTGTGTGGTAGCCGCTTTGCTGCTGCTGTGGCAGCAGTTCTGGTTTGCCGCGGCGGTTGCCGCGTTGATCGCAGCGCAGGTCGTGTTGATGCGCAAGCTGTTGACCGCGCCTCGCGATCTTGCGCCCTGGTACAACGCCACCGGTGTTTCCTTGTATGTGCTCGGCATGATGGTGACTGCCGTGGCACTGAGATTCCTGCCCGTCACTTGAGTCTGGAATTTCCAGCGCTTCGGTCTTCATCCCGAAAAGAGGTCATTGCAGTGAAGGACACTCCAGATCAGTCAGGCATTGGTGTGTTGGGCGTGGTGCGTCTAGGGCTTGTGCAGACCGCGCTCGGGGCCATTATCGTATTGACGACATCCACGATCAATCGTGTGATGGCTGTAGAGCTGGCACTGCCCGCGCTGGTTCCGGGCTTTCTGGTTGGTCTGCACTACGCCATCCAGATCACGCGCCCGCGTCTTGGCTACGGCTCCGACCGGGGAGGGCGACGCACGCCCTGGATCATCGGTGGCATGGCGACGCTTGCCGCTGGCGGCGCACTCGCGGCAGTAGCAACTGCACTGGCATCCGTACATCTCGTTGCCGGCTTGCTGCTCGCCTTGTTTGCCTTTGTACTGGTCGGACTCGGTGTCGGCTGTGCGGGTACTTCATTGCTGGTATTGCTGGCCAAATCCGTAACGGATCGCTACCGCGGCGCGGCTGCCAGCACCTTGTGGATCATGATGATCGTTGGCTTCATCGTGACCACCGTGATAGCCGGCAAGCACCTTGACCCCTTCAGCTACGAACGCTTGATCCTCGTGAGCTCTACTGTCTCGGCAATCGCCTTCGTAGTGACCTGCCTCGCGGTGTGGGGCATCGAAACACGCGGACAGCTGATCGGCGTGGTATCGCCGCAGGAAGCTCCGGACGCGCCGCCGTTTCGGGAAGCCCTCGCTGCCGTCTGGAAGGAAGCCGAGTCACGTCGTTTCGCGATTTTCGTTTTCGTCTCGATGCTCGCCTACAGTGCGCAGGATCTGATTCTCGAGCCATTCGCTGGCGCAGTCTTCATGATGACGCCAGGCGAATCAACGCAATTGTCCGGCACACAACACGGTGGCGTGCTGCTCGGCATGCTGCTGGTCGCCTTCTTTTGCAGCGTGCTTTCAGGCCGCTGGCTCGGATCCTTGCGCCTATGGACACTGGGTGGTTGTGTGGCATCTGCGCTGGTACTCGCAAGTCTTGCGGTTGGCGGTGTGCTCGGCTCGAGCTTTCCGCTCAAGCCTGCTGTGTTCTGCCTGGGTGTCGCCAATGGTGCGTTTGCCATCGGAGCGATCGGTTCGATGATGGAACTCGTCGGGCGAGGGCAGAAGCAGCGAGAAGGATTACGCATGGGTCTCTGGGGTGCTGCCCAGGCCATTGCGTTTGGTCTTGCAGGTCTGATGGCCACACTGGTTGTTGATGCAGCGCGTCTCGTGCTGGGTGACGTGACGCTGGCTTACGCCACCGTGTTTGCCTTGCAGGCGGCCTTCTTCATCTATGCGGCCTTACTTGCCAGACGCGTCTACGCGCCTGAAACACCCGAGAAGCGCGGGGAGTTTTCGGTCGGACGCATGGCGCTCGAGCTCGAATAACAGACGGATGACATCGATGAACAATGCTGCGGATGTACCGACCTATGATGTCGTCGTCGTAGGCGGAGGGCCCGCGGGTGCGACCGCATCACATCGCCTCGCGCAGCAAGGGCACCATGTCCTTCTGCTCGATCGGGCGGGTCGCATCAAACCCTGCGGTGGTGCTGTGCCACCTCAGTTGCTGGCTGACTTCGATGTGCCTCGTTCGGTACTGGAAGCGGAGATCAGCGGCGCGCGCATGGTCTCGCCGAGCTCGCGTGTCGTGGACATGCCGATTCCGGATGGCTTTGTCGGCATGGTGGATCGAGGGCATTTTGATGAATGGCTACGGTGCCGCGCTGCAGACGCTGGCGCCTTCCGCGCCACCGGCAGTTTCCAGTCGTTGGTTGAGTCAGACGGCGAGTACATCGAGATCGAATACCAGCCTGGCCCCCATGGTCAGCCCACATCGGAAGCGACCCAACGCGTTCGAGCACGCTATGTGATTGGTGCTGACGGAGCACGTTCACGTGTCGGCAAGCAATCCGTCCCCGGTGCATCACGCCCCAACACCGTATTCGCCTACCACGAGATCGTCGAAACACCGCCAGACGCCGGCAGCGATGGCGCCAGAATCGATCCCGAGCGCTGCGACGTGATCTACGACGGCAGACTTTCGCCCGACTTCTACAGTTGGGTGTTTCCTCACGGCAAGACACTGAGCATAGGTACCGGAACCGCAGTCAACGGCTTTTCCATCCGTGGCGCTGTAAAGACGCTGCGAGAGGAACTAGGTCTTGCCGATGCGCGAACCGTACGTACAGAAGGCGCCCCGATTCCGATGAAGCCCCTGAAACGCTGGGACGATGGCAAGCATGTGTTGCTATGCGGTGATGCGGCAGGCGTTGTCGCGCCGGCCTCCGGGGAGGGCATCTACTATGCAATGGCATGTGGTGATGTTGCCGCGAACAGCGTGGGCGAGGCCTTGCGTGTCGGCCACGCGGCACCCTTGCGTCGCGCTCGCTCGGCATTTCTGCGCAAGCACGGACGTGTGTTCATGGTGCTCGGTATCATGCAGCGCTTCTGGTATTGCAACGACAAGCGGCGTGAGCGTTTCGTGACGATGTGCAAGGACGATGATGTGCAACGCCTCACCTGGGAGTCCTATTTGAACAAACGTATCGTGTGGAAGGATCCACTCGCGCATGTGCGCGTGTTCTTGAAGGACGTCGCCCACCTGCTCGGTTTGAGACGAGCAACTGACTGACGTATGCGTATCTGGCTTCCGTATATCCTGACCACCGTAGCGATGGTGGTGGTGGCGCTGGCCGGCATGTCCGCCACCGATATCGGGGACTGGTACCGCAATCTCAACAAACCATCGTGGCAACCGCCCGACTGGGCCTTTGGCCCGGCCTGGACAACCATCTACGTCTGTATCGTCGCAGCCGTCGGTATGGCATGGAATGTTGCCGAGCCAGGTCAGCGCATGACCCTGCTCGTCGTGCTCGGGGTGAACCTCGGCTTGAACATCCTGTGGAGCTACATGTTCTTCGCCTGGCGTCGACCCGACTGGGCCTTGATCGAGGTCGCGTTCCTTTGGCTTTCGATCATTGCATTGATGGTCGTGCTTTATGGCATGCGCCCGGTGTCCGGGTGGCTGATGCTTCCCTACCTGGTGTGGGTGACGTTTGCATCGGTTCTGACCGCCACCATCGTCAAGCTCAATCCGGCCTTCGGCAGTTCGTGAACGCGTCGGTGTTGCCCGATGCCGTATTGGCACCACCGGTCGCGCGAAGTCTGTGTACCGATTGCGGGGTGTCTAGATCCGCGGAGCCACAACGGTGCGCAAGCGCTTGTCAGTTCATCAAGCCGAACTACGCGGCAGCTGAGCGACGTGTTCACGGGCGTGAGAGAAACCGGGCACACGACGACGAGCTCTACTTCGGCGTCCACAGACAGCTACATGCTGCGCGCCTCAACAGTCCAGCCCCCGGCGCACAATGGACAGGTATCACCACCCGCATTGCAGAACGCCTGTTGGAAACCGGGCAGGTCGATGCCGTACTGACCGTTGCGGCAGAACCGGGCGACCGCTGGCGGCCAAGACCCGTATGCGTTACGGATCCTGCCGATCTTGCTGCCTGTCGCGGCATGCGCATGGGCTACGCGCCACTGCTGGCCTTGCTGGAACCTGCGCTGGACGCAGGCCATCGCCGCCTCGCGGTGGTCGCCATTCCCTGTCAGGTATACGCCTTGCGTGCGCTCGAAGTCGAGTTGAAGGCGGCAAACAAGCTTGAAGCCTTGACCGTCATCGGCATTCCATGCTCGGACAACACGAGCACCGAGAACTTTCACGGCTTTCTCGAACGACTGACCAGCGAACCGGACACGGTGTCGTATCTCGAATTTCGTACCGACTACCACGTCGAGCTTCGTTTTGACGATGGCAGCCAGAAGCTCATACCGTTTCTCAAGCTGCCATTGTCGGACCTGCCTCAGGACTTCTTTCCGACCACCTGCAAGACCTGTGTCGACTACGTCAACGCGCTTGCGGATCTCACCGTCGGTTACATGGGGGGCGATGGACAACAGTGGTTGATCGTGCGCAATGCGCGTGGCCAGGAACTCGTGGACCTGCTTGCTGATGAAATCACGCTCGACACCCCAGTGTCGAAAGGCAAGCGCCGTTCAAGCGTTGCAGGCTTTATCGACAACACGCGACTTGCCGCTGGCGGTCTGCCGCTGCGGCGCATGCCAAATTGGTTGCGTCCTGTGATGGCCTGGCTGATGCCCAGGCTCGGGCCGAAGGGGCTCGAATTTGCGCGCGCGCGCGTGGAAATGAAAGCCGCCGAAAGTATCCTGCATCTACGCAGGCTGCACCCTCGCCGTATTCGCAGCATGGTCCCGGACTTTATCTGGCAACAAGTGCACGGCTACGACATCAAGCCGTCAGCAGACGAACGCATCTCCCGGGTATCCGAGAGCGCTGACAGGGGGACAGAGACCCGTGTCCAATAACTGGTTTGCGCTGCTTGAGCTGTTACTGGTATTCGGAGCGGTGTTCGGCTTCGGCTGGCACCAACTGCGTGATTTGAAAAAGTACAAGGACAAGAGCCCGGAGGCCGATGATGACGCCTGAGCTCTTGTGGTCTGGTGTGTGGTCTGAAGGCCGACTCATCGATGTAATGCTTGCCTTGGTCGCCGTGGAGGTGCTGGTGGTCGCGGTCATGCGGCAACGCAAGCGTCGTGGCCCGCCGATGCTGCCGTTCCTGTGCAACGTGCTCGCAGGCGCGTGCCTGATGCTCGCTCTGCGCGAGGCGTTTCACGCGCAGTCGATCCCCTTGATTCTCGTTCTGGTCAGTGCCTCAGGCCTGTTTCATCTTCTTGATCTGTATTTTCGCTGGGTTCGCCCATCGGCAGGAGTACGCACATGAGCGAGGCTGACGAAAACCCTGTCAAGTCACGCGCGATTGTTATCGGCAGCGGCTTTGGCGGACTGGCGGCAGCGGTACGACTGGGCGCGCGTGGTTACGACGTCACGGTGCTGGAGCGACTTGACGCCCCAGGTGGGCGTGCCTATGTGCATCGACAGGACGGCTTCACCTTTGATGCGGGTCCGACGATCATCACCGTGCCCTTCGTGCTGGAAGAGCTCTGGGAGCTCTGTGGCAAGAACATGCACGACCATGTTGATCTGCGTTCACTGTCGCCGTTCTACCGCATCCGCTTTGACGACGGTAGCCACTTTGACTACAGCGCGGACATCGACGACATGGAGCGCGAAATCGCCCGCTTCAATCCGGATGATGTCGCCGGTTATCGCCGTTTACTCGAAGTCAGCGAGCGCACCTACAAGATCGGTTTCGAAGGTCTTGTCTCGGTATCGTTTCACTCGGTATGGACGATGATAAGGGTCCTGCCCGGACTCGTGCTCACGCAGTTCCAGCGATCGGTCTATGGGTTGGTGAGTCGTTACATCAAGCACTCCAAGCTGCGCATGGTGTTCAGCTTTCATCCCTTGCTGGTCGGTGGCAATCCGTTCTCGACGACGGCGGTATACGCGCTGATCGCACACCTCGAGCGCCGCTTTGGCGTCCACTACACCATCGGCGGTACCGGACGGCTGGTGTCCGGGCTGGTCGATCTCATCGAAGGGCAGGGTGGTCGCTTGAGATGCGATTGTGATGTCCGCGAGATACTGGTGGAAAACGGAGCCGCCTGTGGTGTCCTACTGGCTAACGGAGAGCGCCTTGACGCGGACATCGTCATCTCCAACGCCGACAGTGCCACCACGTACAAGAATCTGCTGCCCGCCCGATATCGCAAACGCTGGACAGATCGGAAGCTGCGTCGCGCACGCTATTCGATGAGCCTGTTTGTCTGGTATTTCGGTACCGACCGGCAGTACCCGGATGTGCCGCATCACATGATCCTGCTCAACAAGCGATACCGCTCCTTGCTGGAAGACATATTCGAGCGCACGGAGTTGACGGACGACTTCAGCCTGTACCTGCATCGTCCTACAGCAAGTGATCCCTCTCTGGCGCCCGACGGTTGCGATGCCTTCTATGTGCTCGCACCCGTGCCGCATCTCGATGCTGACGTGGACTGGGAATCGAAAGCCGAGCCGTATCGTCAGCTGGTGGAAGACTCACTTGCAGATACGGTACTGCCGGATCTCGGCAAACACGTGGTGACGTCACGAACACTCACCCCGATCGACTTTCGTGATCGGCTGCGTTCGGTCAAGGGTGCAGCCTTTGGGCTGCAGCCGGTGCTGTTGCAAACCGGATGGTTCCGTCCTCACAACCGAAGTGAAGAGGTCGACAACTTGTATCTGGTGGGTGCAGGCACGCACCCTGGTGCCGGCATTCCAGGGGTTCTGAGCTCTGCAAAGGTGCTGGACGAGGTCGTACCCGATCCCGTGGAGCGACGCTGAACGCGTAATCCATCAGCGCCCCATCCACCCGCCATCGACAGTCACGATGCTGCCGTTCATATAGTCCGAAGCCCGTGACGCAAGAAACACGGCCGGACCCGCAAAGTCCTCGGGCTCGCCCCAGCGATTGGCTGGAATACGGGCGAGTATCGCGTCGTGTCTCTCTTTGTCGTCCTGCAGTGCCTGTGTGTTGTTGGTCCTGACGTATCCGGGTGCGATGGCATTGACATTCACACCCTTGCTTGCCCATTCATTGGCAAAGGCCATGGTGAGCTGTGCAATACCACCCTTGCTCGCGGCATAGCCAGGCACCGAAACACCCCCTTGAAAGCTCAGCAAAGATGCGGTGAAGATGATCTTGCCACTGCCGCGCCCCACCATGCGCTTGCCCACCTCGCGAGTGAGTACGAACTGCGCCGAGAGATTCACCTCGATAACCTCGTCCCAGAGTTCGTCCGCATGTTCGACAGCAGGTGCACGTCGTATCATCCCTGCATTGTTGACGAGGATGTCAATCTCAGGATGTGCGTCGGCGAGCATACGTGTGAACGTAGTCAAGGCGTCCCTGTCCGAGAAATCGCAGGAAAATCCCGTGAACTGGCGACCCAGCGCTTCAACTGCGCGCCCGACTTCGCTCCCGCTGGATTCGAGTGAAGCGCTCACGCCGACGATATCTGCGCCAGCTTCGGCAAGGCCTATCGCCATGGCCTGGCCGATGCCACGCTTGCAACCGGTAACCAGCGCGGTCTTGCCAGCCAGATTGAAACTCTGCAATACGGACATGGGTGCGGTTTTGGTAGTGAGGAGCGCACGATGTGCGGGACCCGAAGGAACACTCGCCAGCGAGCACAAGACCTCGGCTCCGGAGAATAGCGTCCCGGTCGTGTTCCCGGACATATGCCGCAGAAGTTCGCTGCCAGACTCCGTGGCGCATGGCGTTCAGCCGCTTGCATCAGGGAAGACAAGGCCTTCATATCCTGAAATCGCTGTAGTACACGTTTGAACATGTCTTCTCTCCTGCTACTTTCCGAGCCGTCTGTGTGCGGCTTGCTTGGTAACCCCTAGCGCACTCGCAATACGAGACCACGACCAACCTTGATTCAGCGCCTCTTTCACCGTGCGGTTTTCAAGATCATCAGCTAGGCGCCTGAGAGCGACGACCGCTTCAAAGGCCGCTTCCGGATTGCTGGGTGATGGTAGGCGCTTGCCGATTGCCATGGATGCAGTTTACTTGAGTAAATTTAGCGCGTCAGCATATGTTGACGATATCTGAGCTCACTGAACTGGAGGAAGTCGATGCGTCCCGGCGCGCACTAACTGGGCAGATGCTGCAAGGCATGTGGGTTGATCATGTTTCAGCGTTCTTTAACAAGCGCTACCTCAGAAAAATTCAGTAACTGTATATATTTACTGTTATGTAACGTGTTGTAGCTGACTTCCAAGCAGCACTCACGTAGCCTTGAGTTGTGGCTAACAAGGAGATCTGCCCATGGGTTGCATGCATGCTGATTCACCGTATCTCGCAGTGCCTTCGCGCACGCTGCATGTCGCCGAGGATGCTCCTGCATATTCTGCTGTTGCGCCTGCTGCGCGGAGTCAAGGCGAAGTGCTTCGCATCGCCATGTCACTGGTTGATGGCGTGCGGCTTTCATCGTCGGACCGTGACGTTACGCGCCCGCGGTTAAAGAAACTGTGTACGAACGCTGCTGGCATCGCGCTCGGCCATCAGATGGTCTCCGACAATGCCACGTGTACTGATGCTGAGCTGGGCAAGCGTTTGATGGCGCTCGCGCGTCAATCTGATCGGTACTTGTCGCAGCAGCTCGAGTTATTGGTGCGCTTTGCTGATGCAGAGCTCTACCTGCAAGATGGTTGTCGCACCATGGTCCAATGGATGGACAATTATCTGGGCATGGGGCGTATCTCTGCCTTCGAGCACTTGCGCGTTGGCCGTGCGCTGCGTGAGCTTCCGGTGTGCAGTGCGCTGTTCGAGGTCGGCAAGCTCTCCTACACCAAGGCACGCATCGTCACTCGACACGCCACCCCGGAAACTGACGACGCCTTCGCGACTGCAACGCAGGACCTCTCTGCCTCCGAGACCGAAGCGTGGTGCGAGCGCTACCGGCATGAGCAGGATGCACAAGCGATGGCTGCTGCAGAGGATGCCGAAGCGCAAGCTGCGTTGATGGCGTTCGAGCGGCGTGGCCTACGTACTCGCGACATCGGTGCACACTCAACTCGCATTACTCTGGACCTGCCCAACGACATGGCCGCCGAGTTTCTGCGGAGTCTCGAGCAGTGCGATGAAGAAGTGCTCGATGAGGTACGCGAGCACAGCGCAACCGACCATGATGTGCCCACAGGCGTGCCGACCTCGATTCAACGGCGTGCCGATGCTGCCGTGCTGATGAGCCGTCGCTCCCTGGCACATGCTGGAGAAGCGGTGTCCATGGCAGACCGCTTTCGCGTCAATGTCACGGTAGATGCTGAGACGCTGTTTGGTGTCGATCGCGCTGCCGGTAGCACGCCGATCCGACGCCCCGTGATTGACGGCCGCACACCCATCGCTGCATCGACTGCACGACGGCTCGCGGAACTCGCCGGTTACACCGCTTATGTCGTCGATAGCGAAGGTGACCCGGTGGCAGCGAAGCGCCATACCGCTCCGTTCTCGCGGCGTCAGCTTCGTGCATTGCGTGCTCGCGATGGTTGCTGCCAGATGCCCGGTTGCGGTGCCACGCGGCATCTCGATGGGCATCACGTGGTGCCACGCGCCCACGGAGGACGCTCGAGCATGGACAACGCCGTATTGCTATGCAGCGGTTGTCATCGATTGCTGCACGAGGGCAATTTTCGCTTGGAGCGGGTGTCGCTCGCGCATGGCCTTACGCAGTCCAGCACGCCTCACACGGATATGGTGCGGCGATACCGATTGATTGACGCCGAAGGCCGCCAGTGCGGCAGCCGGGGCGCGGCCTTGCAGCGTAACCGCGACCACAGCTTGTTTACGCACGGAAATGAGTTTACGCGGGGAAACCAGGCGTCTGTATGCATGCAAATGCATCATAATTGATGTTTTGGTGCAAATATCGCATCATGTTGGTGTGAACAAGCCTGCCGCCAATCCGGAAGCACCTCGTGTTCTGGCCACCGCCGTGCTTAATGCCGGCAAGGCCTTGGGGCTCAAGCGCGAGGAGATCGGTCAGATCGTCGGCCGAGACCGGTCCCGTATCCGCGACGGCATTGACCCCGCAAGTCCAGGCGGGCAGGCCGCCTTGTTGCTGGTGCGTTGCTATCGCTCCTTGTACGCGCTTGTCGATGGTGACCCAGCCGTGATGTCGCATTGGATGGAGACACCGAATCACGGCACGGGCGGGGTGCCGCGCGAGCAGGTGTTCGACCTTGTCGGTCTCGTAGATGTCGTGCAGTACCTGGACGCAATTCGTGGGAAGGTCTGACAGCCCCATCTGGGAGACAACAGGCGCATCGGTCACGCCGTCCCTGCTCGGTGGAGTGCTGCACCGCATCGTCGAAAGTCAGGAACAAGTGGCCACGCGCAGTCTGGTGGAGGGCGACCTGGCGGACCAGGCGATACTCGAAGCTGCGATCGAAGCATCGAAACCCGCGCGTCCGCCCGGAACGGATCGGTTTGACTATCTGCTTGCGACGCCCTGGCGTTACCCACCGTTGCGCTATGGGTCCCGATTCGGCACACGTCATGAGCGGAGTCTGTTCTACGGTGCGGGCAGCGCCTCCACGGCCTTGGCTGAGGCTTCCTACTACCGCGTCGTGTTCCGGGATGACATGGGCGCACCGCCAAAGACGATCGGGTCGAGGCACACGCTGTTCGAGGCGCGGTACCGCACCGAGCAGGGGCTACGCTTGCAGGCGGAGCCGTTCGCACAGTGGCAGGAAACACTTGCGCATCCGAGCGACTACGGTCCTACCCAGAGTCTCGGCGCTGCGCTCCGCGACGCCGGCATCGCGGCGTTTGAATTCCGCTCGGCCCGCGACCCGGAGGGCGGGTACAACGTTGCGCTGGTACAGCCTGCTGCATTGGTTTCAAACAATCATCAACGTCCAAGCAGCTGGTTCTGTAGCACGGGAGCGGAAGCGGTGACATTCTCACGGCGGGCCTCACCGGGTGAGGTCGTGAGATTTGCCCTGGATGATTTTCTTGTGCGTGGCGCGTTGCCGCGGCCTGCGTGACGGTGCGTGCACGCAGGATGTCGACTATCACTAGCGTCCGAGCAGGCCTGCGTAGCGTTTGTCAGCCAAGATCCTGATTGACTGCCTCTGCGGCAAGTCGCCCTGACATGGCAGCCATGGGCACGCCGGCCCCGGGATGCACGGTGCCGCCGGCCAGATACAAGCCCGCAACGCGGCTCCGGGATCCCGGACGTTGAAACGATCCAAACCATCCGTGAGTGGGACGCCCATAGAGTGCACCATGGCTGGCGGGGAAGCGACGGGCAAAGTCTGCCGGTTGGGTGACGACGGCGGGTTCGGTCGCCGCCAGCTCCAGGCCGTGGCGTTGCAGCATGTCGGACAGGACGGTGCTGGCTCGCTGCGTTTCATCGTCATCGAGATCGCGCGCGGGTGCGTTGATCAAGCAGAAGATGCGTTCGGCCTTTCCCGAGCTCGAGCCATTGGCCTTACCCGGGCTTCTGTCTTGCGCACACACGTACACGGTCGGTTCCACAGGCACTTGCTGTCGCGTGAACAGTGCATCGAATTCAGCGCGGTAGTCATCGTTGAAGAACACCGTGTGATGCGAAAGATCAAACCCACGCACCTCGGCGTGCAGGCAGTGAGTGACGGCTGACACGGCGGCGCGAGGGCGGGGCTTGACGGCCTTGTGTACCGTCTGGCCGAGCAAGCCGGTGTGTAATGCTTGTACGTCTCCGTTGAAGACGACGGCATCCGCATCGACTGCGCGCTCGTCGGCGAGGACTACTCGCTTGGTGCGCGTGTTCTCTACGTGTATACGGGTGACGCTCTGGTTGTAGTGGCATTCGCATCCGACCGCTTCTGCCAGCGCTGCAAGGGATGATGCCAAGGTTTGCATGCCGCCTTTGAGTGCCCACACACCGGCACGTTCGGCGTGCGCGATGAGTGCGAGGGTCGAGGGTGCCTGGAAGGGTGAGGAGCCGCAGTAGGTGGCATAGCGTCCGAACAGCTGCCTCAACCTTGGATCATCGAAGTCCTGACAGAGCGATCGCCAGAGTGTCTTGAACGGCGCTGTCTGCAGCAGCTTTGCAACACCATGGGGGGCGGCAGCCAGTGTCAGCCCGAACGGACCGGGTAGCGGTGCCCGCATGAACGTATCGTCGAGTGTGTTGAACACCGACGCGGTACGCTCGGCAAAGCGACGATAGTTGTCAGCTTCCTGTTGGCCGGCCAAGGTGGCGATGGCTTCACAAGACTGCTCCACGTTGTCGTAGAGGTCCAATGGTTCGCTACCTATCCACGAGTGGCGGGCCAGCAAGCCGGCTTTGGTCAAGCCGACATCGTCGGCAAAATCACGGCCCGCTCGCGCGTACAGCTCGTCGAACACGCGTCGCAGTGTGAATACGGTGGGACCAGAATCCATCGCCTGGCCGGAAGCGATGGACTGGTGAATCTTGCCGCCCGGCAGCGAGTGTGCTTCGAATAGCGACACTCGATGACCGAGCAGTGCGAGATCGATGGCAGCGACAAGGCCACCGACGCCTGCGCCGATGACCGCTACATGTCGCCGCTTTTGCGCGAGTACTGTCTCAGGCTTCAACCGTTCGAGCTGCTGCGAGAGAGACGCTCGGACACCTGCTTGGTTCGTTCGACCATCTTGTCGTCAATGGCGTCCATGCGCGGGCCGATCTTTGCCGCATAGCGTGAGACCAGATCCTCTTTCGGACTGTCACTGGCACTGTCCTCTCGAACGCGTTCGAGTTTGCGCTCGATGCGTCCTTCCATGCCGTCGAGCTTCTTGCCGACCATGCCGACGAGTTTGCCCATCTTGCTGTCCGACCGCACGAGTTTGCCGTGCTGTTCGTCGCCAAGTTGTTCCGACTTGCGTGCGACACGCGCGTCGAGCTTTTCTTCGGCGGTGGCGACTTTTTCACCGATGCGGCTCAGCAGGTCATTCTTGCCGCCGGAGTCGTTATTGCGGGCACGGCGTGCGGCGAGTTTCTCGTCGGCACTTTCAAGCTTCTGTCGCACGCTAGTGGCGGTGCGGTCAAAAAATCCGTCTCCCGAGTCTGCGGACTCCTGAGACTTCTTGTCCATCATGCGTGACACCGGATTCTCGGAATTCTTGACGCGGCGTGCCATGCTTGCAAAGAGAGAGTCGTCTTCCTCAAGAGGAGGAGCATCGTCAGACTTGGCAGGTGCGACGCGCTTGACCGCATCCATGAACAGGCCTTCGTCCGCAGCCTTTTCCTTGTCCGGATTCTGTTCGAGATAAAGGCGCTTTTCGTACAGGCCTTGTTGAATGAACAGTATGGCGATGCCGAGCATCAACACCGTGGTTATCCAGATCATGCGGTGGTCCTCCAGTGAGTGAATAAAGTCACGAACGTGGTCGCGAGTCGGGTATTCCGGGTGGTTCCGGTCGCGTGCTGCGGTGATCGCCAACGGCGCGGACGTTTCTAGGCATTCGAAAAGGCAGCAGGCATCTTACCCAGTGGCTGTCAAAGCGCTCTAGTTCGAGGCTCTCATGAATGCAACTGGCGTGCAAACCATCGATACGCGTGTCGAATCGATTGCGCGAGTAGAAGGGCGTGTCTTCGAGCGTTTGCAGATTGCTGATGACACTGTCTGTGTTGCCTCGTGTGCGCCTCGGAATTCTCCACCATCGTGTGCGCACAAGCGTAAGCGGCGTATCGAGGCCGGGGAGAGTCGTCAAATTTCCGTCAGCATCGATTCGATAGGAGTGCGAGCTCGCGTTGGCGTCCTTGTCGAGAACGTCGTACTGCAAAACCGTGGTGCCGTCTTCCAGATGCGCGCGAGACCAGTTCCAGGAGCGGAAGCTGCGCTCCAGCGGTATTGCGCCATGATTGCTGTCCACATAGGCGGTTCCGGTCCAGCTCATGCCGGGGCTGGAAAATTCCAGCTCAATCGGTGCTCGTGGCGCCAGCATCTGCCAGAGGTGCGCGCCATCCTTGTCCAGCGCGACGGCCTGCTGTGGCGCTGCGTTGAGGTCCACGTGAATGCGCCCGCGCACTCGACGCGGTAGTGGCACTGCCCATTCGTCGATATCGATGACGAGTGCATCGCCGATGTGTGCGACCGCGCTGTGGCCGATCTTGTACTGGCTTCGGTCACGCGACACGCTGCGTTCGTTGCGCTCGGTCATGCACCAGCGGGACGGCGAGCCGTACAGGGCGACGTTCAAGGCGCAGTACTCCTCGGCCCGTGCGGGGCCACGCCGGCGAGCCCAGGCGTAGTACGGCGAGAAAACGCTACCCACGAAGAGGATGAGGGTAATGGCCTGTCGGCCATCGTCGCTGATCGCATCCAGATACCACCACCGGTAACCATCGGGAGGTACGGACTCATTGAACCCGGGAAACATTCAGCCGAGTGTACACAAACATGTCAATAAAGATTGACACACGAATGATGTCCACTTAGATTAACGGTCGTGGGAAATCCGATGACAATCGAAATCGAGGTGTTGGTCGAGCAAGCGCTTGAAAGCGCGCTCTCACGCCTGCAGGACGCGAGCACACCGCCGACGCTGTCGCGCTGCCTGCACGACGCAGTTTTTCCGGGTGGTGCGCGCATTCGGCCGAGGCTGCTCTGGGCGGTCGCAGATGCCTGTGATCACGGGCGCCCGCAGGCGGTAGCCGCCGCCGCAGCGGCCGTTGAGCTGTTGCACTGTGCGTCGCTGGTTCAGGACGACATGAACTGTTTCGACGCAGCCGATACGCGTCGATGTCGGCCATCATTGCACCGCGCGTTCGGCGCTGGCATGGCCTTGCTTGCCTCCGATGCCTTGATTGTCGGCAGCCTGGAGCTGCTCGCCAAGGCGGATCCCGATGATCCACTACTCTGTGTTGACCTGGTCTGTTGTCTGTCGCGTCACTCCGGCGCACGTGGCGGTATCACCGCCGGTCAGGCCTGGGAGTCCGAAAGGACCGTTGATGTCAGCACGTACCACGCGGCCAAGACCGGCTCGCTGTTCGAGGCCTCGGTCGAGCTGGGTGCCTTGTGCGCAGGTGCGCCGGCGCAGCACTGGACAGATACGGGGCGTCAAATTGGGGCGGCCTATCAGGTTGCTGACGATCTGATCGATGTGCTCGGGTCGGACAAGCGTCATGGCAAGCCGGTGGGCGTCGATGCCTCGCTCGGTCGGCCCAACATTGCCAACGATATGGGTGCCGAGGCTGCGACAGCGCATCTGATCGGTCTGATCGACGGCGTGCTGGAATCCTTGCCCGACTGCCCGGCGCCCGCCTTGTTGCGCTCGAGGATTCTAGAAGAAACGAATCGATTGCTTCCTGCAGGAGTCGATCGCAGTGCGGCCTGAGTCGTTGACCCAGCGCTACGCGCCCGTCCCGGGCGACGATGTGGCCGAGCCACGCCGACAGAATCTGATGCAGTCGCTGGGTGATCGCTGGTACGGCTGGCGCAACCGGCTATTGGCCGATCCTCAGTTTCATCGCCGCGCACGGCGCAATCCATTCATGCGCCTTGTTGCCCGGCGCCGTGCCCGCCAGTTGTTCGACCTGTGTGCGGGCTTTGTCTATTCCCAGGTGTTGACCAGCTGCGTGGAGCTTGACCTGTTCGAGCTGCTGGCTGATGGTCCTCGCCATCGCGACTGGATTGCGCATCAGACCGGTCTCGGTGTCGAGCCGACCAGCGTGCTGTTGCGTTCTGCCGTTTCTTTGAAGCTGCTCGAGAAGCGCGGTGATGAGACGTATGGTCTCGGTATTCACGGTGCGGCCATTCTGGCCAACCCCGGTGTCAGCAGCATGGTGCAGCACCATGCGTTCTTCTACCGCGATCTCAAGGATCCGGTGTCCCTGTTGCGCCGCGAGCAGGACGACACGATGCTGTCGATGTTCTGGGACTATTCGCGCAGTGAGTCTGCGGGTTCTTCGCAAGCGCCCTACAGCGAACTGATGCACGCTTCGCAGGCGATGGTGGCCGAGCAGATTCTGGAGTGCTATCCGTTGCGCGCGTATCAGCGATTGCTGGATGTCGGTGGTGGTGATGGCACCTTCCTGCGTAGCGTGGCCGCTGCAGCGCCAGATCTGGATCGTGTGCTGTTCGACCTGCCTGCGGTCGCGGAGCAGTGCCGACAACGTCCTGATGATGCGCCCCGTCCGATCGAGTGTCACGGCGGCGACATGTTTGCTGATGAGTTGCCGAGTGGTGCCGACATCATTTCTCTTGTCAGGGTCGTACACGATCACGACGATGATCAAGCGCTGGCGCTACTCAAGCGATGCCACGCTGCCTTGCCGGCCGGTGGCACCATACTGTTGGCAGAACCCATGGCGGTCGAGGATGTCGGGGATCCCGCCTCGGATGCCTACTTCGGTTTCTACCTGCAAGCGATGCGTCGTGGCCGCCCGCGTACGCCGACGGAACTCGCAGGCTTGCTCGAAAAAGCCGGTTTTGTACGCACGACACAGGTCAGGACACACCTGCCGATGTTGGTGCGGATGTTGGTGGCTCGCGCATGACGACTGGCCAACACACAAACGCGATCGTGTTCGAGCGTCCGGGCGCTCTGGTACATCGGGACTTGCAGATCACAGCAGCTGGCGAGCGTGATCTGCTTGTCGAGACAGAATTCAGCGGGATCAGCAGCGGTACCGAGCGCCTGCTTTGGGAAGGGCGCATGCCTTCCTTTCCGGGACTCGGGTATCCGTTGGTGCCAGGCTACGAGAGTGTCGGTCGCGTGGTCGAGCGAGGAGCGTCTTGCAGTGTCGAAGTAGGCGATCGTGTGTTCGTGCCGGGTGCATCTTGCTACCAGGACGACGTGCGTGGCTTGTTCGGTGCGACCGCGTCGCGCCTGGTCGTTGCCGAGCATCGCTGTGTCGAACTCGGTTCGCTGTCTCCACAACATGGTGTGCTGCTCGCCTTGACGGCTACGGCAATGCATATCCTCACGCATCGGATCGCACGAAGTACAGCAGCGGATGAGATGACATTGGAGCGTGTTCGCGAACACGCACCGCAGTTGATCATCGGCCACGGCACGCTTGGCCGCGTGCTTGCTCGCTTGTGTGTTGCTGTTGGCGCACCGGCACCGCTGGTGTGGGAACGTAACCCTGACAGGCATTCGGGGGCGCAAGGGTATTCGGTCGTCGCCATGCAGGATGATGATCGCCATGACTATTCCCGTGTGTGTGATGTCAGCGGTGCATGTGGCGATCTCTTTGACGACGTGATCCTGCGTATGCGTCCCGGCAGTGAGTTCGTGTTGGGCGGGTTCTATAGCGAACCGGTCAGTTTTGCCTTTGCACCCGCTTTCATGCGCGAGATCACGCTCAGCATTGCTGCGCAGTGGTTACCGCATGACCTTGCTCTGGTAACAGAGTTGATCCGAACCGATGTCTTGTCGCTTGATGGTCTCGTCTCGCATGTGGAACCTACCGCACGCGCCGAGTCTGCCTATCGTCAGGCGTTCATTGACCCGGAGTGCCTGAAGATGGTGCTCGACTGGAGGGATTCATGAGTACTCATACCGTGTCCATCGACGCTATTTCCAACATGGCTGCGCAGCTGCGAGCCGAGGCGGAGATCGAGCCCGATGCCGCCCCATCCGGTGAAGTCACCAAGGAGACGCAGATCATCGCGATCTACGGCAAGGGGGGTATCGGCAAGAGCTTCACGCTCGCCAATCTCTCGTACATGATGGCGCAGCAAGGCAAGAAGGTGCTGTTGATCGGTTGTGATCCCAAGAGCGACACCACGTCTCTCCTGTTCGGTGGGCGAGCCTGCCCAACCATCATCGAGACATCGGCCAAGAAAAAGCAGTCAGGTGAGGCTGTCGAGATCGGCGACGTCTGTTTTGTTCGCGACGGTGTCTATGCGATGGAGCTCGGCGGTCCGGAAGTGGGTCGCGGTTGTGGCGGTCGGGGCATCATCCACGGCTTCGAGCTGATGGAAAAACTCGGCTTTCACGATTGGGATTTTGACTACGTGCTTCTCGACTTCCTCGGTGATGTCGTGTGCGGCGGCTTTGGCCTACCGATAGCTCGTGACATGTGCCAGAAGGTGATCGTGGTCGGCTCCAACGACTTGCAGTCGCTGTACGTGGCCAACAACGTGTGTTCCGCGGTCGAGTACTTCCGCAAGCTGGGTGGCAATGTCGGCGTGGCAGGCATGGTCATCAACAAGGATGACGGCACCGGCGAGGCGCAGGCCTTTGCTGACTCGGTCGGTATCCCTGTGCTTTCAGCCATTCCCGCTGATGACGACATTCGCCGCAAGAGCGCCTCCTACGAAATCATCGGTCACCCGGGTGGTCAGTGGGGTAGCACCTTCGAGGCGCTGGTCTCCGGTATCGAACAATCCAAGCCGGAACACCCGACGCCGCTGACGCAGGATCAGTTGCTTGGCTTGTTCAGTGGCAGCGATGAAGAAGTGCGTGTACCGATGCAACCGGCAACAGTTGCAGAACTACGTGGCAAGAATTTCATCGACAAGCCTTCGCTCGAAGTCATCTACGACGAGGTCTGAGCGTGAGCCACGATCACATCCAACCGGTGCCAGTCGATTTCGTCGGCGCGGGCGAGAAATCAGGCCAGGGATGTCATGGTGGAGCCGAGACCTTGCGCCAGGCGGCGGAAGCGGCAGGCAAGTCCGATGTTCTGGACCGCTACAGCGAGGACTACCCGGTCGGTCCACACGATCAGCCGCAAAGCATGTGTCCTGCCTTTGGTTCGCTGCGCGTGGGCTTGCGTATGCAGCGCACCGCAACGATCCTGTCGGGTAGCGCGTGCTGCGTCTATGGCCTGACGTTCACGTCTCACTTCTACGGTGCACGTCGCACGGTCGGCTACGTCCCCTTCGACTCGGAAACGCTGGTCACCGGCAAGCTCTTCGAGGATATCCGCGAGGCGGTATTCAAACTCGCTGATCCTGATCGCTACGACACCATCGTGGTGACCAATCTGTGCGTACCGACGGCGTCGGGTGTGCCGCTCGATCTGCTGCCGGATCAGGTCAACGGTGTACGTATTGTCGGCATCGACGTCCCGGGTTTCGGCATTCCGACTCACGCAGAAGCCAAGGATGTGCTCGCAGGCGCGATGCTGGCCTATGCCCGACGCGAGGTTCAGCAAGGGCCGGTGTCAGCGCCGGCCACGCGCCGTGATGACAAACCCACGGTAACGCTTCTCGGTGAGTTATTTCCTGCGGATCCCATTGGTATCGGGCACTTGCTGGAGCCGCTGGGTCTTGCAGCAGGGCCCGTGGTGCCCACACGTGAGTGGCGTGAGTTGTATACAGCACTCGATGGGGCCGTGGTTGCAGCGATTCACCCCTTCTACCAGGCATCCGTACGCGAGTTCGAACGTGCAGGAAGACCGGTTGTCGGCTCGGCGCCAGTGGGTTGCGAGGGGACCGAAGCATGGCTGACGGCCATTGGTGAGCAATGCGGTATCAGCGCAAAGGCAGTAGGTGCCGCCAAGGACCGCTTCCTGCCGATCATCAAGCAAACACTTGCGTCATCTCCGATCAAGGGCCGGCTGACCATCTCCGGTTACGAAGGCTCGGAGCTATTGGTAGCGCGCCTCGCCATCGAGAGCGGTGCGGACGTGAAGTACGTCGGCACAGCCTGTCCGGCAACACCGCACTCGAAGGATGATGCCGAGTGGCTGGCCAGTCGTGGCGTCAAGGTGCAGTTCCGCGCATCGCTCGAGCAGGATCTGCACGCACTGGACGAATACCAGCCGGATCTGGCCATCGGCACTACGCCGCTGGTTCAGGAGGCCAAGAGCCGCGCGATACCGGCCTTGTATTTCACGAACCTGATCTCGGCGCGTCCGTTGATGGGCGTGGCGGGTGCCGGCTCGATTGCTCAAGTGATGAACGCGGCCATGGCAAACGGCAAGCGCTTTGACACCATGAAGAACTTCTTCGATGGCGTGGGCGAAGGCGATACGTCAGGCATCTGGCAGGACACGCCGGTACCGCGGCCGGAATTCAAGGAGCAGTTTGCACGCACGCTGGCGCGTCAGGCCGCTCAGCGCAAGAGCACGGCGACAAGCTGATGCTGGTTCTCGATCACGACAGAGCGGGTGGTTACTGGGGCGCGGTGTATGCGTTCACCGCGATCAAGGGCTTGCAGGTCATCGTTGATGGTCCGGTCGGTTGCGAGAATCTGCCCGTGACCTCGGTATTGCATTACACCGATGGTCTGCCACCGCACGAGCTGCCGATCGTCGTGACCGGGCTTGGCGAGCAGGAGCTCGGGCAGGACGGCACCGAGAAGGCCATGCGTCGAGCACACCAGTCACTCGATCCCGCGTTGCCATCGGTCGTCGTAACCGGCTCCATCGCCGAGATGATTGGCGGTGGTGTGACACCTGAAGGTACCGGAATCCTCCGCTTTCTTCCGCGCACCATTGATGAAGACCAGTGGCAGAGTGCGGATCGCGCCATCCGCTGGTTGTGGACGGAATTTGGTCCGAAGAAGGTGCCTGCAAGGCGTCCCAAGGAAGGCGAAAAGCCGCGCGTCAACATCATTGGGCCGATCTACGGACAGTTCAACATGCCTTCAGACCTTGCCGAGATCGTGCGTCTTGTGGAAGGGGTAGGTTGTGAAGTCAACATGACCTTTCCGCTGGGCTCGCACCTGGCCGATGTGCGCAACCTCGCCGAGGCTGACGTCAACATCTGCATGTACCGCGAGTTCGGACGGATGCTTTGTGAAGAGCTGGAGCGTCCTTATCTGCAGGCTCCGATCGGTTTGCACAGCACTACCCGGTTCTTGCGCAAGCTTGGTGAGCTCACGGGTCTGGATCCGGAGCCGTTCATAGAACGCGAGAAGCACACCACGATCAAGCCCTTGTGGGATCTGTGGCGATCGGTCACACAGGATTTCTTTGCCACCGCTTCCTTCGGTGTTGTCGCACACGAGACCTACGCGCGTGGTCTCGAGCACTTTCTTGCCGAAGAAATGGGCCTGCCGTGCACCTTTGCGGTGTCTCGCAAGCCAGGGAAGAAGACCGACAACGAAGCGATTCGCGAGCAGGTGCAAACCGCGACACCCCTGGTGTTGTTTGGTAGCTACAACGAGCGGATGTATCTGTCGGAAATCAATTCGAAGGCCATCTACGTGCCTGCTTCGTTTCCCGGTACTGCCATTCGTCGACATATCGGTACACCGTTCATGGGGTACTCCGGTGCGACCTATCTGATACAGGAAGTGTGCAACGCGCTGTTCGACATGTTGTTCAACATCCTGCCGTTAGGTACCGATCTTGATCGTGAGCGCGAGGTGACACCCAGTCGCTTGTTGACGCCGGTCGAGTGGAACAAGGATGCCAGTGAGTTGCTGGAGGAGCTGGTTGAGTTGCAGCCGGTTCTGGTTCGTATCTCGTCGGCCAAGCGCCTGCGAGACAACAGTGAAAAGATTGCTCGAGAAAACGGTGACAGCCGCGTGACGGTTGAGCACGTGACGGCGTCTGCAGCGCTTGCTGAACGCGTACATTAACCACGTCGCCGGTTGACAACAATACAACTCTGGAGAAGGCTATGAAAACGATGACTACAAACTTCCCGATTGCAGCTTCCGGTGAAGCGTCGAGTTCGGTTTCGAGCTATGGTTCGCGACAGAAGTCCCGCAGCCTCGAGTTCAAGCTGATACACGCACTGGCCTTCGTGACCTTTGTGATCATCGGCACGGTCTGGTATGTCGCATCACTCGGCTTTCTTCGCCGTGGCGAGCAGGGTGCCGAGTCTCCGATTGCTGCAGCTCGTAACGCCGCCGACAGTAGCGTTCCGTTTGTTTTTCAGCGGCACTAGCCGTTGCTCTTTTCAAGGTTTCATCTTGCGCTTGCGTCTGGATGAATGAAAGTGCCGTGGCGAGCCACGGCGTACAACCCGGCGCAGTTCGCGCCAAGTAGGCCGTACGGCCGCAACAGGAGAGGCACCATGAACGATAACCAACCGGATGGCATGCCATCCGGACTAGATCCAAACGAAGCTCGAGAGTTTCATGCTCTGTTCGTCACGAGTTTTCTGCTCTTCACCGGCATAGCTGTCGTTGCGCACTTCCTCGTGTGGTTGTGGCGCCCGTGGTTTCCAGGTGAGGACGGTTACTCGATGATCAACGGGACTACCGAAACCTTGTCCCATTTGATGACCTACCTGGCGTAAAGGAGAAACAGACTCATGTGGCGTATCTGGCTACTTTTTGAACCGAGACGTGCACTGATCGGACTGGCAGTGTTCCTGTTCTCGCTCGCGATCATCATCCACTTCGTTCTGCTCAGCTCGGATCGATTCAACTGGATTGACGGTCCGCAGGCTTCGGTATCGGTTGATGCCGTGCAAAGCGAAGCAGTTGCGACAGATTCGATTCGTTTGATCGGCTGACCAAGCCAAGCGTGAGGCTGACCAGTCCGCAAGTGTGCAGGCTGGTCAGCATCATTCCAGAGTAGATCGTCGGACTGCGGGTGAGGGGGCCGCCACGACATGGCTATGTTGAATTTCGAAAGGAAGTACCGGGTAAGGGGGGGGACCCTCATCGGTGGCGATCTGTTCGACTTCTGGGTCGGTCCGTTCTATGTAGGTTTCTTCGGTGTGACCACAATCTTTTTCTCGATTGTCGGTACTGCACTGTTGGCTTACGGAGCGGCCATTGGTGATACCTGGAACCTGTGGCGAATCAATATCGCGCCACCGGACTTATCCTATGGGCTGGCCTTTGCGCCACTCAAGGAAGGAGGTTTGTGGCAGCTGGTCACGATCTGCGCACTGGGTGCCTTCGGCTCCTGGACGCTGCGTCAGGTCGAGATCTCGCGCAAGCTCGGCATGGGGTATCACATACCGTTTGCCTTTTCCTTTGCGGTACTCGCTTATGCATCGCTGGTGGTCGTCAGACCTCTGCTGCTGGGCGCATGGGGGCATGGTTTCCCTTACGGCATTCTCAGTCACCTCGACTGGGTGTCCAACGTCGGTTACCAGTTCCTGCACTTTCACTACAACCCGGCGCACATGCTGGCCGTGACCTTCTTCTTTACCAATGCTCTTGCACTGTCTCTACATGGCGGGCTCGTGCTGTCGGCGACCAATCCGCCGAAGGGTGAGACGGTCAAGACACCGGAGCACGAAGACACCTACTTCCGAGACATCATCGGCTACTCGATCGGTACGCTCGGTATTCACCGGCTCGGCATGTTCCTCGCCGTGAGTGCAGCGTTCTGGAGTGCTGTTTGTATCGTCATCAGCGGACCGTTCTGGACACGTGGTTGGCCGGAGTGGTGGAACTGGTGGCTACAACTTCCGATCTGGAGCTGAGGAGGCGATCATGCGTCAATATCAAAACGTCTTTACTCAGGTCCAGGTTTTCGGTCCGCCAGAATCTGGTGTACCGGTTGACTTTGCGGCCAGAGAGCGTCGCGGCAAGCCAGTACTCAATCGATGGCTCGGTATGCTCGGCAACGCGCAGATCGGACCTTTCTATCTCGGCTACACGGGGCTGCTGGCCCTGGTCTCGGGCTTCCTGGCCTTCGAGATCATCGGTCTAAACATGCTTGCGTCCGTAAACTGGGATCCGATTCAGTTTGTACGTCAGCTGTTCTGGTTGGCGCTTGAGCCGCCTCCACCAGAAGCCGGCTTGTCGATTCCTCCGATGGCAGAGGGTGGGTGGTGGTTGCTGGCTGGCTTCTTCCTCACTGTTTCAATTCTCTTGTGGTGGACACGTCTGTTTCTGCGTGCGCGGGCACTGAAGATGGGCTATCACATCCCCTGGGCATTCGCCGCGGCCATCTGGTTGTATCTGGTGCTCGGTTTTATTCGCCCGGTCCTGATGGGCTCGTGGAGTGAGGCGGTGCCCTTCGGCATCTTTCCTCACCTCGATTGG
This sequence comes from uncultured Granulosicoccaceae bacterium, assembly GCA_938006335.1. Classification (GTDB taxonomy): domain Bacteria; phylum Pseudomonadota; class Gammaproteobacteria; order Granulosicoccales; family Granulosicoccaceae; genus Granulosicoccus. The sequence continues at coordinate 243,741 of CALLMF010000002.1, forward strand.
ACAGCCGCCTTCTCGATCCGCTACGGCAATCTGTTCTACAACCCGTTCCACATGTTGTCGATCGCCTTCCTGTACGGCTCGGCCATCCTGTTTGCGATGCACGGTGCAACCATCCTTGCCGTCGGTCGTTACGGCGGTGAGCGGGAGATCGAACAGATCACCGATCGCGGTACGGCCACAGAACGTGCGGCGCTGTTCTGGCGCTGGACCATGGGCTTCAATGCGACGATGGAGTCGATTCACCGTTGGGCCTGGTGGTTCGCCATCCTCTGCCCGATTACCGGCGGTATCGGCATTCTGTTGACCGGCACCGTGGTCGACAACTGGTACCTCTGGGGTGTCAAGCACGGCATAGCACCGGCTTATCCCGACGTCTGGACGCCGGTAGCTGACCCGGCACTACCGATGGAGAACGCGCAATGATCACGACGATACGTAACGGCCTTGCGCTTGTCTTCACGGGCCTTCTGCTACAAGGGTGCTGGGAAGCACCACCGATGGAGTCAGAGCAGCTGGGATTTCGCGGTACGGGGATGCTGCAGACATCCAACCCGGATCTGACAGAGCCCAAGCTTGCCGCCAATGTGTTGCCGGAGCCGCTCGCTGCAGTTCCGGTCGTGGAAGGTGGGCCGACCGCAGCGGACGTCTATGAGAACGTTCAGGTGCTTGGGCATTTATCGGTCGCGGAGTTCGCCCGCACGATGACGGCCATCACGGCATGGGTGTCGCCTGAACAGGGCTGTGCCTATTGCCACGAAGGTGCCAACTTCGTAGACGACAATCTGTACACGAAGGTGGTTTCTCGCCGCATGATGGAAATGACGATGGCGATCAACAGCGACTGGAACAGCCACGTTGGTGAAACCGGAGTCACCTGCCTGACCTGCCACCGCGGCAACAATGTGCCTGAGTACATCTGGTTCGAACAGGACGGACCACCGACTGCAGGTGGCATGGCTGCGAAGGGTTATCAGCAGAACCACGCAGCCATGGATGTCGGATCAACCTCGATGCTCAGCGATCCGTTCAGCAAGTACCTGACAGCGGAACCGGAAGCGATACGGGTTATCTCGCAAACGGCCTTGCCGCAAAGGGGCGACGCACGCCACGAGAGCAGCACTCAGGCTACCGAAAATACCTACTCGCTGATGGTTCACATGTCCGAGGGGCTGGGCGTGAACTGCACGTACTGCCACAACACTCGTGCGTTTACCAGTTGGGAGCAAGGCTCGCCGGCTCGGGCGACGGCCTGGTACGGATTGCAGATGGTGAGCAATCTCAACGACGAGTACCTCGAGCCACTTGGCCCCACGTATCCGGAGCATCGTCTGGGCGCTCTCGGAGACGCACCGAAGACCAACTGCACGACGTGCCACCAGCAGGTCAACAAGCCGTTTGCTGGCGCCAGCATGCTGGACGACTATCCGATCTGGCGACCGGAACAGTAAGCAGACGTTCTTGGGAAGAAAGGCAAGATCAAGGAAGATCTTGCCTTCAGACAGGTTCGGTCAGAACCGCTCTGCGCGCAGCACTTCGCAGTCGGTCACGCACACCACGCCAATGTGCTTTTCAAGCACGGGTAGTACGGTTTGCAGCAGGTGATCGAGGCGTTCCTCGCGCAGAATGCAGATCAGCTGCACCATGCCGCCGGCGATGGACACTTGCCCTTCACGACTCCACGGCCCAGAACGTCCGCTACCACCGAGTACGGGAAGTAGCGTGTAGCCGGTGATGTCTGCAGCCTGCAGGGCGTCCGTCAGGCGTCGTTCCATCGGTGCCTCGATGGTGATCTCTATGCGTTTGGCTTGATGAGTCTGCATGTGTCAACCAATGAGAGCCTGACTCAGCGCCAGATACAACGGAATGCCGAGCGTCAGATTGAAGGGAAAGGTAATGCCAAGTGACAGCGTGAGGTAGATGCCTGGATCGGCTTCTGGCAGCGCAACTCGCATGGCGGCTGGCACTGCGATGTAGGATGCCGACGCAGAGAGCGTCATCAGTAGCATGGCGCCTCCGGGAGAGAGTCCGAGCAGAGCCGCTACCGCGAGCCCGGCAAGGCTGCCGATGATGGGCATCGCCAGTCCGAAGGCTACGAGGCCGCCGTTGATCAGGTCCCGGCTACGCAACAGGCCGCGTCCTGCGACCAGTCCCATGTCGAGAAGAAACAGGCACAGCACGCCCTTGAACGGTGCAACGATGAACGGCTCGATCTCCGACAAGCCATCAGCACCGGTAGCCCAGCCGATCAGGAAGGCGCCAACCAGCAACACGATCGAGCCGTTCAGCAGGATCTCTCGCCACAGCGTGGCGTCCATGCGCTTGTCGCCACTGCCGCGCGACACCAGCCAAAGCGCCGACAGGATCGCCGGTGCTTCCATGATGGCGGCCACTGCGACCATGTAACCCTCGGAGCCAATCCCCTGACTTTCCAGTACCGACGTCGCGGCGACGAAGGTCACGATGGAGATCGAGCCGTAGTGTCCAGCGACCGCAGCGGCATTCAGGGTGTCGAGTTTTGTCATCACCCGGAGTAGTGCGAAAGCGAGGAATGGCAACACGGCCGACAGTAATGCCCCAGCCAACAGCGAGAACAGCAGACCGCCCGCGATACCGTGCGCGGCAACGGCCACGCCGCCTTTGAAGCCGATGGCGAACAGCAGGTAGATCGATAGTGCCTTGGCTGCAGCCTCCGGCACGGACAGATCCGAGCGGGCGAGCGCTGCCGCCAGCCCAAGTACAAACGACAGGATGAGCGGCGATCCGAGGTTCTCGAGCGCCAGTTGGGCGATATCGTTCATACAGGGCTGTCTTGAGAGGCCACCGAACGATACCGCTATAGCGCCTCACGTGCCATGTCTTTGGAGTCATGGGGGGCGGCGCGTTCCTCGTGCGTCCATTCGTCGAGGTTACTGCGATAGCTCGCCATGACCAGTGCCAGTCCCACGGTTGCGACCACGGCCATGACGATATAGGACAGTCCGGAGAATGCTTCATAGAGTGAGCCGCTGAACACGGTCATGGTTGCCATGCTGCCGGTGGTCATGATGGCGAACACCGATTGGGCTCGTGCTGCGTGAGCGGGCGGTATGCGTCGCGAGATGAAGGTTGCGGTCGCCAAAAAGCACAATCCGAAGGTCAGGGCGTGCAGTGTTTGAATGATCGTGAGCCACACCAGGCCGGGATCAGTCGCCATGATGCCCCAGCGCATCAGGCCTGCAAGCCCGCAGGCCGCAATGCAATGTCGTGCGGATACGTGTTTTGACAGGCGAGTGAACTGCCACATCAGTACGACTTCAACGACGATGGCGACCGCCCACAAGAGTGAGCCGGTGGTGGTTCCAATGCCAATGCTCTGCCAATGCAGCAGGCCGAAGGTGTAGTAGAACGCGTGCGACGCGTTGATCAAGGCGGCGCCGGCGAGCACGCACAGGAAGCCCGGGTGTCTGAGCAGAGTAGGTATTTCTTCGGATCGTGCCTTGGTGTTGTTCAGGGCTTTGGCTGCCCGGAAGCGGGGCAGTTGATGGGCAGCGAGCAGTCGCAGACAGCCTATGGCAAGGATCACGATCAGAAAGTTCGCGATCCCGTCGTTGCGATACCACTGCCCACTGGCGATCAGACTGACGATGAATCCGATCGAGCCGAAGGCGCGGATACGCCCGAAGTTCATGCCTTCGCGGCGCGTCAGATCGAGGGCCGCTGCGTCCAGAATCGGCTGCTTGGCCATCGATATCACACCCACCAGCGTCCAGATGATCCACAGGTCCAGCGCCCCGGTACGAAACAGCCACCAGCCGGTCAGCAGCATCGCAAGCCAGTTGCAGACAATGATGGCTGTGCGCCAGTCGCCGAGCCGGTCGGCCCAGCTGCCCAGGGTGAGTGTTGTGGTCACCATCAGGAAGGACGGTGTCGCCACCACCAGGCCGATCCACCACGACGGGTGGCCGAGCCACGCAAACCACAGGGCAATGAAGGGTACGACCGCGCCGATGACAGCGAAGTGCAGGAAGTAGTAGGCGGTCAGGCGTGTTGAGGCAGGCACAGGTTGATCGGGGTGAAAAAGCAGCGCTTGCGCTACCATACTCGGCTACCTGCTTTGACGAGCCCGTTTGCCGGCATGATCGAGATCAACCCCTACGTTACGCACATCGAGGATCTTCGGCAGAGGGCCGATTCCCTCAGGGGGTATCTTTGACTACGACGCCAAACGCGAAGAACTCGAAGAAGTCCTGAGGGAGCTCGAGGACCCGAAGATCTGGGATGACCCCGAGCGCGCTCAAAAGCTGGGACAGCGCAGGGCTGTCTTGCAGGAAACCGTGGATACCTTTGTCGCACTTGATGATGGCCTGGGCGATGCCAAGGACCTGCTCGAGATGGCGCGCGAAGAGGACGATGAGGAAACCGTGGCGTCGGTGGCCGAGGATCTTGCCTCCCTGGAAACACGTGTCGCCAAGCTCGAGTTCAATCGGATGTTTTCCGGTGAGCAGGATGCAGCGCCTGCGTTTCTGGATATCCAGGCAGGCTCGGGGGGTACCGAAGCGCAGGATTGGGCCGAGATGCTACTGCGGATGTTCCTGCGTTGGGGTGAGCGCCAAGGCTTCAATACCGAACTGATCGAGGCATCCCCAGGTGAAGTGGCAGGCATAAAGTCAGCCACCGTACGCTTCGAGGGAGACCACGCTTTCGGTTGGTTGCGCACCGAGACCGGGGTGCACCGACTGGTGCGCAAGAGCCCCTTCGATTCGGGTAATCGACGCCACACCAGTTTTGCGGCGGTGTTCGTCGCGCCGGAAGTCGACGACGACATCGACATCGAGATCAATCCGGCGGATCTCCGTATCGATGTGTATCGCGCCAGCGGCGCGGGTGGTCAGCACGTCAACCGAACCGAATCAGCCGTGCGCATCACGCACGAGCCGTCGGGCATCGTGGTGCAGTGCCAGAACGACCGCTCGCAGCACAAGAACAAGGCCACCGCCATGAAGCAGCTCAAATCCAAGCTGTACGAAGCCGAGCTGACCCGACGCCAGGGCGATCAACAGATCACCGAGGACGCCAAGTCCGACATCGGTTGGGGTAGCCAGATTCGCTCCTATGTGCTGGATCAATCGCGTATCAAGGACCTTCGAACCGGACATGAGACCAGCAACACGCAGGCGGTGCTCGATGGGGACCTGACGCCGTTTCTGCAGGAAAGCCTCAAGGCTGGCCTTCAATAAGCCGTACCGACAAGACGTACAGACTAATGAGTGACGACAGCAACGTGCTGATTCAGCAGCGCCGCGACAAGCTTGCGAGCCGCCGTGCTGCTGGCAGCGCGTTTCCGAACGACTTTCAGCCGGATGCACAGGCGGCAGCGCTGCATGCCGCGCACGACGGTACCGAGAAGGAAACGCTTGCAGCACAGGCCGTCAAGGTCGCCGTCGCCGGGCGTGTCATGACACGTCGCATCATGGGCAAGGCAAGCTTCGCCACGCTTCGGGATGTGTCAGGTGACATCCAGATATTTGTCCAGCAGGCAGCCTTGGGCGAAGACGGCTATGCGGCGTTCAAGGACCTCGACATCGGTGACATCGTTGCCGTGACCGGCGAGATGTTCAAGACAAAGACAGACGAGCTATCCGTTCGTGCTGCGGATGTGCGTCTGATGGTCAAGGCATTGCGGCCGCTGCCGGAGAAATTCCATGGTCTGTCGGACCAGGAGACTCGCTACAGGCAACGATACGTCGATCTCATCACCAGCGAACAGACGCGTGCAAACTTTCGCATGCGCAGCCAGATCGTGTCTTACGTGCGCCGCTTTTTCGAGGCAAGGGAGTTCCTTGAGGTGGAGACTCCGATGATGCAGCCCATCCCCGGAGGCGCTGCTGCAAAGCCGTTTACCACGCACCACAATGCACTCGACATGCAGCTCTTTCTGCGTATCGCACCCGAGTTGTATCTGAAGCGCCTGGTCGTCGGTGGCTTCGAGCGCGTGTTCGAGATCAACCGCAATTTCAGGAATGAAGGCCTGTCGACCCGACACAATCCCGAGTTCACCATGCTCGAGTTCTATCAGGCCTGGGCCACCTATGAGGACCTGATGGATCTGACCGAGGAGTTGATGCGCGGTATTGCACGCGATGTCGTCGGTTCCAGCAGCATTGCCTCGGAAGATGGCAGCACGTCCTATGACTTTGGAAAACCCTTCAAGCGGATCAGTCTTTTCGAAGCCGTGCTGGAGTTCAATAACGAGCTTGATGCCGCGGGGCTCGCTGATGTCGACACCGTGCGCAAGGTGCTTTCGGCAGAGGGTGCCAAGGTCGAGAAGACCTGGGGCATTGGCAAGCTGCAAACCGAATTGTTTGAAGCCACGGTCGAAGAGAAGCTCATGGACCCGACCTTCATCACCTTGTACCCGACCGAGGTGTCACCACTGTCGCGGCGCAACGATGATGATCCTTCAGTGACGGATCGCTTCGAGTTGTTTGTTGGCGGTCGCGAGATCGCTAACGGCTTCTCCGAGCTGAACGACGCTGAAGATCAGGCCGAGCGTTTTCGCGAGCAGGTGGCAGGCAAGGATGCGGGCGACGAAGAGGCCATGCACTACGACGCGGACTATGTGCGCGCGCTGGAGTACGGCATGCCACCGACGGCTGGTGAGGGGATCGGTATTGATCGCCTGGTCATGCTGATGATCGGCGCGTCGACCATACGGGACGTGGTGCTGTTTCCGCATCTGCGGGCGGAGACGAGCTGAGGTTGTTGCACAGCGGTTCACGCACTGGGTTCCTTGTCGTGACCCCACACCACGCTCCCCGTTGTCTGGTGCGCGGAGCCGAAAGCCGCCATGCAATGCCGTGCGCGCTCGAGGAAACCGGGCTTGTCATGCATCTGCCAGGATTCAAACTGCCAGGGGCCACTGCTGGGCAGAGTCTCGGGTGCGGCAAAAAGTTGTGCCGGGACTGAGCCGGTCGCGGTATCCACACGACGAGCCTCAAGCACATAGGTATCTCCCTCGAACCAGATCAGCCGTGCGCGGTCTGTGTCGTCAAGGTCGTGAATCAGCAGTCCATCGGCGTGTGCGCCGGGAGCGCTTACCAGCATCGGGTAGTCTCGCTCGCGCACCGTCCTTGCTGCGTAGTCGCAGAGGCTCGCTACCTCGGATCTGAAACGATCGGATCTGCCGAGTACCAAGGTGAGTACGTCAGGGTCGCGCAAGGTACCGAAGACAAAGAGTGGATAGTCCATGCGGACATGTTAGCGCGCCAACAGCCATGTCGCCTGTTCGCTCAAGTAGCCATTGACGTAGATCGTCTCGCTGATTTCGACGCTGCCGCTTCCGTGTGCACGAGCTGTCATGTCGCTTTGCACGAGCGAGGACTCCGTGAATGCCGGCCTTGGCGTGTTGGAAAATCCCCGGCGATATCGTCGGCTCGAAACGATGGACTGTCCATCTGCGCCGAGGGTCCATGTGGCCGGTGGCGGAAGCTCGATACCGATGAGCGTCAGGGAATCAAGCGACACTCGCCGATCCCGTCGGTCGGTCTCGAGTGTTTCCCTGTCTTCGAGAACACTCAGAATTCCACTGCCGTTGGCGACAGGGTGGTATTCCACCTGCTCGAGTTCGAAGCGCATGCCTATCGGGCGGGTGATGTCACCTGAGCCGAGGCAGAGGGTCCGTTGTCCAGAGCCCGTTTGCAACAAACCCTCGGCGAGCACCTTGAAGAGGTCTGATGCCAATCCGGAAGCATTGTGTGCGTCGCGTTCGGCTTGCGTGTAGTCCGCGCTCAGCATGTAGTAGTCGTCCCCGAGTTCGATCAGCTGGGGAGACTCCGCAAGACATTCAAACGCCGGAAGTGCAGCGAATGCTGTGGTCGACGAGAGCAGCGCCACAAACAGGCCGGTCAACGCAAGGTGGCTGGACGCCGGGGCCAACGAAGGGTGTGTAACGGGTGTTTTGGCTTTCATCCCGTGATGCTATTGAACCCGTACCGATGTAGATGGCGAAGGGATCACAGATCCGTCAAGTGAAATCGTGCGCGGGTTATGATCGTGCGCTTCGAGTGCAATGCAAGGTCATGCCATGAGACGCGTTCTGGTGCTCGCTCGCGCCGAGGTGCAACGTTTTATCGGATCGCGTCGCGGGCTGGTCTCATTGCTTGCATTCTGCTTGTTGTGGTATCTCGCGCTCAGCTGGTTTGTACTGCCAGCCGGTAGGCTCGCCAGTGGTGGTACCAGTGTCGGCCTGGAAGCCATGCTGGACCAGTACCTCGGCCTCGGCAAGCTCTTGCGGTGGCCAGCCTCAGAGTACGCCGCGTGGTGGATTGCTGCCTTGTATCTGCTTCCGTTTGTCGCGGTCATGGCCTCGGCCGATCAGGTCGCCTCTGATCGCGCTCGCGGCACGCTGCGCTACCTCGTCTTGCGTGTGTCGCGGCTCGAGATTCTCGCCGGTCGGTTTCTCGGGCAGGCGTTCATCATGGCGGCAGCGGTGCTCGCCACGGTGCTCAGCACGCTTGCCGTGGTCTGGTATCAGCATCGGAGCCTGGCTCCCAATGACGCTGCAGACGGCGGTAGCGTGATAGCGGTGGTGGGTGTCGCCACGATAGCCTTGTGGGTGACACTGCTTCCGTGGCTTGCGCTGATGGCGCTGGTGTCCTCCCTGGCACGAACACCGGGTCAGGCAACACGCTATGCGCTTATCATCTGGGTGCTGTTGTCGATCGCCGCCGCGTGGCTGGCATCACGCTTTGGCGAACATGTTGTCCTTGATCATCTGCTGCCGGGATCGCCGGTCAGAACGTTGCTGTCACGCATGGGTAGCGAGGCCTTGGGCCCTGCCTCCATCGGTTTGATTCATACGATGGTGTTTCTCGCACTGGCGGCGGTTGTGATGTATCGGAGGGATCTATGACCACGATGCTTACCTGCGATGCGCTGGTGCGCCGCTATGGCCGCACGCGCGCACTCGACGGTGTGGATCTTTCTCTCGACAGCGGTGCGCCGGTCGCGCTGGTGGGTCCTAACGGCGCTGGCAAGACCACCTTGTTTTCGGTCTTGTGCGGGTATGTGCGCCCGACATCCGGGAGCGTGACCGTGCTGGGACACAAACCCGGTAGCGCTGCGTTGCGAGGGCAACTGGGTGCGTTGCCACAGGACGCCGAGCTTGCACCGCGGCGTTCCATCGGTGCCCAGATCGAGGACTTCGGGCGCTTGCAGGGAATGAGCCGCGGGCAGGCTCGCGCCGAACGCGAGCGCGTGCTCGACGTGGTTGATCTTGCCGACGTGGCTCGGCAATTACCTGATTCGCTGAGCCACGGCATGCGCAAGCGTGTGGCCTTGGCGCAAGCGCTGATCGGCTCCCCTCGACTCATACTGCTCGACGAACCGACCGCGGGGGTGGATCCACCGAACGTTCGTATCATCCATGGCCTGATCCGCGAGATGGCGGGTGATATCGATTTTCTGATCAGTAGCCACAATCTCGACGAACTGGAGCGCCTGACCGAGCGTGTGGTCTATCTCGATCAGGGGCAGGTCTCTTCACGCGGCGCTGTTGCCGTGGCCGATATGGCAGGCGATACCGAAGCGCAAGGCCGCCTGACCATTACCCTCGACGTCGTGGATGCCGATGTTCACGATCGTGTTGCAGCTGCGGTGACAGGCCTGGCAAACGTGACCGGGTGTCGAGTCGCACCGCGAGGTGATCTTGTGGCCGATGTCCTCAGCGAAGACGCCGCAGCCGCAGAGGTGATTGGCTGGTGTGCCGGCAACGGGGTGAGGTGGCGTCGCGTGTCGCGCGGCAGGACTCTGGAGGAGCGTTTGTACGAAGCCTGATTAACGATACCTGCGTGCCTTCACCCGCCGCGTTCAGGCAAGACGGGTACGCACATCGATGTCACCTTCGAGCGTCTTGTGCACCGGGCACTTGTCCGCAATTTCCAGCAATCGCTGCCGTGTCGCGTCATCAAGATCGCCTGTCAGGGTGACTGTGCGCGTGATCACGTCGATACGTTGCGGGGTGTCTTCGCACGCAGCGCAGTCCGCGTTGTGTTCACGCTCGTGTTCAAGCGTAACTGACACATCATCCAGCGCTAGCTTCTTGCGTTCGGCATACATGCGGAGCGTCATCGCCGTACACGTACCGAGCGCTGCAAGCAGTTGTTCGTAAGGATCCGGCCCACTGTTGCGTCCGCCTACCCGTGTCGGCTCATCAGAAATCCAGTGGTGGTCATCGGAATGCACGTCGAGCGCGAACGAGTGATCCCGTTCGGTAACCAGTACTTTGCCGCGGTCAACCGTGGGCCTGGTTGCCGAGTCGGTCCTATCGAGTAGCCGCGACGACCATGCAGCCACGACAGACGCAACGTACTCCGCGTCGTGTGCCTTGGTCAACAGATGATCAGCGCCGTCGAGATCAACAAAACTCTTCGGATGTCTTGCAGCCTTGTAGATGCGCTCGGCCTGACTGATATCGACGACCGTATCGACCGGTGAGTGCATGACGAGCAGGGCGGGCTTCAGGTGCGTCAGATGGTCGGTACCGGTCTTGGAAATATCCTCGAGAAATTCGCGTTTGATCGTGAACGGGCGACCTGCCAACATCACATCGGCCTGGCCATCAGCATTGATGCGATCGATATCGCAAGCAAACTGCTTCGATACATGCTTTGCGTCCGCCGGTGAGCCGATGGTCACGACACCACGACACTCGGGAATCTGGTGGGCAGCGTTGAGCACTGCCGTGCCGCCAAGGCTATGACCGATGAGCAGGGAAGGCGCACGGTCTTGCGCGCGCAGGTAATCGGCTGCGGCTACCAGATCGCCGACGTTGGAGCTGAAATTGGTGTTGGCGAAATCCCCATCGCTGCTGCCCAGGCCGGTGAAATCGAATCGCAATACCTCGTGACCTAGAGCCACCAGTGCACGTGAAACGCGAGAAGCGGCAGTGATGTCCATGCCGCAGGTAAAGCAGTGCGCAAACAGTACGGTAGAGAGCGGATCCCGGTCTGGGGTTTCAAGCAGTCCGGCAAGACTGCTGCCATCCTGACCGGGAAAACTGAGCTTCGTGCGAGCGGGCATGGGGCGGTCTCGGCTGTGTGGAGTGTGTGTGCTGACTCACCATGAACGACTACGGTGATGTGACCCGTTCCAGTGCTCGCTTGATGTCGGGCAAGGTGTGTTCGAGGAGCAGCGGCTGCGCGTCGGCGGTCGGGTGTATTCCGTCGCGCTGGAAATAGCTGCGGTCGGTGGCAATGGGCTCGAGAAAGAAGGGCACGAGCAGGCTGTCGGTGGCCTTTGCCGCTTCTGCAAATGCGGCGCTGAAGGCCTCGGTATATGCCGGGCCATAGTTGGACGGGATCATCATGCCGAGCAACAAGGTGGCAGCGCCGCTTTGCTGTGCGGCCTCGGCCATGGCAATGAGGTTTGCACGCATCGAGTCGACCGGGTAGGCCCGCAGCCCGTCGTTGCCGCCAAGCTCGATGATCACGAGATCCGGTTCGAAGCGCTCCAGAGCGCTCGGTAGGCGACGTAGGCCTCCGCCGGTGGTGTCCCCGCTGATGCTGGCATTGACAAGCTCGACGTCCGGATATTCCTTTTGTAGCGCCTCACGCGCAAGATTTACCCAGCCATCTTCCTCCGCAAGTCCGTACGCTGCGCTGAGACTGTCTCCCACAACGAGAATGACAGGTTCTGCGGTGTTGGCCGTGGCGTGGGGCACCGCCATCAGCAGGCCCACCAGCACCAGCGCACACGATCGACCGAAGCTCAGTAATCTCGACATGTTCATTAATCCCATCGAACTCCTAATGCGAACAAGAGGTTGCAGCTGCGACCATACCGCATCACATCAAACCACCCGGATCTCACCCGTAACATGACCACCCGAGCTGACAGCCCCGATGCGTTTGAGGTCACCGATGGTGAGCCGCCGAGTGTGCAGGGGGACGCGGCGGCCGCGGTGGGTCAGATCGGCGGTCTTGCGGGCGATGGCGTGGTGCTCGCCGCATCGGATGTCGGCAAGCGGGTGCACGGTCCGGAGGGCGAGCTGGTCATCCTGTCGGAGCTCAACATGCAGGTGAACGGCGGCGAGGCGCTGGCGATTGTCGGGCCATCCGGGTCCGGAAAGTCAACGCTGCTGGGCCTGCTTGCCGGGCTCGACACCCCGACGTCAGGGGATGTCGAGCTGCTCGGTCAATCCCTGTCGACCTTGGACGAGGACGAACGCGCGCGCTTGCGCGCAGGGGACGTCGGATTCGTGTTCCAGAACTTCCAACTCCTGCCCGGCTTGTCAGCACTGGAAAACGTGATGTTGCCGCTCGAGCTCGTGGGTGCGGCGGATGCTGACGGCCAAGCTCGCCAGATGCTTGCCGAGGTGGGACTCGATCACCGTGCCGGGCATCAGCCCTTGCAATTGTCGGGAGGAGAGCAGCAGCGTGTCGCGCTTGCGCGCGCGTTCGTATCGCGCCCTGCCATCCTGTTTGCTGATGAGCCGACCGGCAATCTGGATGGTGAAACCGGCAAGCGGGTGATTGATCTGATGTTTTCGTTGCGTGAGAGCCGTGGTGCTGCGCTGGTGCTCGTCACGCATGATGAGCGGCTTGCTGCGCGATGCGACCGGCGCTTGTTGATGTCGGACGGCAGACTGGTGGCTGGATGAATGCCGTGGTCAAGCGTCAGGGTCCGATGCGTATGGGCCCGTCGCGTCAACTCCGCTTTGCCTTGCGCTCGCTCGGCAGGGATCTGCGTGCCGGTGAACTTCGGGTGCTCGCACTTGCGCTGATCGTCGCCGTTGCCTCGGTCACCGCTGTAGGGTTCTTTACCGACCGCATTGGTCGGGCGGTTGAACGTCAGGCAGGCGATGTGCTCGCTGCCGATCTGCTCGCGTCCTCGGGTATCGCCCTGCCGGAAGGTCTCGAAGCGGCAGTCAGCGATTTTGAGGTGGACACGTCGTTGCACATGCGCTTCCCGTCGGTTGTCATCGATGCCGATGGTGAGTCGCAGCTCGTTGCGGTCAAGGCTGTTGGCAGCGGTTATCCGTTGCGGGGCAGCATCCGTGTTGCACCACTGGACGACCCTTCGGCGGTTGAGTCACTCGATCGGAACAACGGGCAACCGGAACCTGGAACCGTGTGGGTGGATGCGCCTCTGGTCGATGGTCTGGCACTCGCTCAGGACGAAATGCTGGAGCTGGGCGCGGTGCGCCTGCGAGTGGCTCGCGTGATCGACTTCGAGCCGGACCGCGGCCAGAACTTCTTTGAATTCGCGCCGCGCGTCATGATGAACGCGGCGGATCTGTCCGATGCGGGCCTGCTCGGGCCGGGTAGCCGTGCAAGCTACGCGTTGTTGGTGGCGGGCGATCCCTCTGAGGTCGATCGCGTGGGCGATTATCTTCGCGATACCTATCCTGGCGAGCTGCGCGTGCAGGGCGTTCGGGATGGCAGTCCTCAAATGCAGCGTGCGCTGGATCGTGCACAGCGCTTTCTCGGTCTTGCATCGGTGGTCACCGTGTTGCTTGCGGGTGCTGCCATCGCTCTTGCGGTGCGCCATTTTGCACGCGCACAAGCGGACGCCGGCGCGGTCATGCGTACACTCGGCGCATCGCGGCTGGACGTGATCATCTGGTTGGCCGCCCGGCTCGCGCTGATCGCATTGGTCGCATCAATCGTCGGGTCTATCGTGGGTTGGTTTGCGCAGGGTGTGCTCGCCAACATGCTCACGTCCTGGTTTGGTTTTGCGCTTCCGGCAGCCGGACTTGATGCGCCGTTTGTCGGAACGGTCACGGCGTTCGTTGCGCTTGCAGGTTTTGGCTTGCTGCCAGTGATCAGAGCGGGTCGCGTCAATGTGATGCGGGTGTTCAAGAACGACTATGCTGGTGTTGACGGTAGCTCTGTGCTCGCCTCTCTGATCGGCATCGCGTCTGCCTTCCTCATCGTGTGGATCCTGTCTGGTGATGCCATGCTGTCAGCCATCGTGGTGGCAGGCGTTGTGGCCATGTTGCTGGTGTTTGCGGTGTTCGGGCGCTTGATCATTCGTGGTGTTCGACGCCTGGCAGGTGCTCGGTATCGTCTTGCTGTAGCGGGCCTGGAGCGTCGGGCAGCATCCAGTGTTGTTCAGCTCAGCGCGTTTGCCATGGGCATCATGGCGCTGCTGCTCATCGCGATTGTGCGTGTCGACATTCTCGCCGCCTGGGAGCAGGACCTGCCACCGGACGCGCCCAACGTGTTCGTGGTCAATATCCAACCCGACCAGACCGAGGGCTTTGCCGCACGTCTGGATGCGCAGGGCATTCCCCACAAGGGATTGTTCCCGATGGTTCGTGCGCGTCTGGCAGCACACAACGACGAGGCGGTACTGCAGAACGCCGATGATCAGCGTGAGCAACGTCGTGCCCGGCGCGAGTACAACCTGTCGTTTTCTGATGACTTGCCCGTCAGCAATACCATCGCCGAGGGAGAATTCTGGTCAGCCGGTGAGCAAACTCCGCAGCTGTCCATCGACAAGGCCTGGGCCAACGAACGCGGATTCGAACTCGGCGATACGCTGACCTTCCGGGTGGCCGGGGTCGATGTGTCGGGCACCATAACTAGCTTTCGACTAGTCGATTGGGAGTCCTTCGACGTCAATTTTTTTGCGCTCGCCAATCCTGCCATGCTCGAAGACTTGCCAGCCACCTACGTCACCAGTTTTCGGATCGATGAGGATTTCAGTACCGCGACGACCGGCTGGGCGCGCGAGTTCCCCGGGGTTGCCACCATCGATATCGGCTCGGTCATCACGCGTGTGAAGACACTCATGGACCGCGCGTCGCTTGCGGTCGAATACGTATTTCTGTTTACGCTTGCCGCGGGCCTGTGTGTGTTGCTCGCCGCGGTGCAGAGCAGTCAGCGCGAGCGCATTCGCGAAAGTGCCTTGCTGCGCGCACTCGGAGCATCTCACAAGCAGATTCGTGAAGCTGTGGTCAGTGAGTTCGCGATTCTCGGCGGTCTGGCAGGAGCACTGGCAGCGTTATTCGCCACGGTAGTGGCTTATAGCCTCAGTCGCTTCGTATTCGATCTGCCATTCCAGTTGAACGCCTGGCTGTGGTTGATCGGCGTGTGTGGTGGAGCCCTGGGTATCAGCGTCGCCGGTTACCTTGCAACACGCAAGGTGTTGAATACACCGCCCATGGTTGCACTCAATTCAGGCGTATAATTCGTGCCCCGCAGATGCCTCGCGTGCCCGTCGCGCAAGACGGCCCTCCATGAAGCACACGTTCAGCGCCGACGAAGGCGCACTTGCTACCGCTGACGGCGCGCTGGACGTGTTGGCCGATGGTGTGACACGCACGCAACGCCTTGTGCTCAAGCGCGCGATCGATGCGTGGATGGCCATCCGCCATGAGCCGTCGAGCTACCCGGATGCCTTGTTTGTTGCCGCGCAGCTGAAGTCGATGCGGGCGGATACGCCCATTCTTGTTGCGGCTTTGTTCGGCACGGACAGCTCGGCCAGCTCATATAGCGTGGACTACGTACGCGAGCACTTCGGGCAGGAATGCGCGGAGCTGGTCAAGGGCGTTCGCTGGTTGAACGAACTCTCCATTGACGATGCACACCTGCTGGGGTCTTCGAACCCGCGGGATCAAGCAGAGCGTTTGCGTCGCATGGTGTTGTCCGTGGTCGAGGACATTCGCGTGGTGCTCGTCAAGCTCGCCTTTCGCACTCAACGTTTGTACAAGATCGTCAAGGACAGGGCGCCAGGTGGCATCGCCATCGCCAACGAGACCCTGACGATTTACGCGCCGCTTGCAAACCGTCTTGGACTCGGACAATTGAAGTGGGAGCTCGAGGACATTGCGTTTCGCATCGTGCATCCGGAGGCCTACAAGCGGATCGCCAATTCGCTTGAGGAGAACCGGGCGGCGCGCGAAAGCTACATCGTGGAGTTTGTCGATAACCTGAGCCAGCGCCTGGTCACCGGAAACATCTCCGGTGCAGAAGTCTTCGGGCGACCCAAGCACATCCACAGCATCTGGAAGAAGATGCGTGCAAAGCATATCGAGTTCAGGGACCTGTTTGACGTGCGTGCGGTGCGCGTCCTGGTTGACGATGTGCAGGAGTGTTACGCCGCGCTCGGTGTTGCGCACGGTTGCTGGCAGCCGATAGCGGGCGAGTTCGATGATTACATCGCCAACCCGAAGGACAATGGTTACCGGTCCTTGCACACGGCAGTGATCGGTCCAGGCGGCAAGCCGGTAGAGATTCAGATACGCACGCGCGGTATGGACAACGATGCCGAGAACGGCGTTGCGGCTCACTGGGCATACAAGGAAGGCAGTCCCGTCGATGCGGCACTGCAGAAGAACATCAATGCCTTGCGCCAGTTGCTCGAAGACAACGACGATGACCAGCTCATCGAGGGCTTCAACCAGCAGCTCGACTCGAATCGGGTCTACGTGTTCACTCCCAAGGGCGAGGTGATCGATCTGATCAGCGGTGCAACGCCGCTGGACTTCGCCTACCACATCCACTCTGAAATCGGACACCGTTGCCGGGGTGCCAAGATCAATGGCAGCATCGTGCCTCTGACGCGTGCGTTGGCAACCGGCGACCGGGTCGAGGTGCTGACCACGCGCGAGCCTGCGCCCAGTCGCGACTGGTTGAACCGTTCGCTCGGCTATCTGGCATCCAGCCGTGCGCGCAGCAAGGTACGCGCGTGGTTCAACACACGCGACTACGATCAGCACGTCGCAGACGGTCGTACCGTTCTGGAGCGCGAACTCAAGCGTCTGAAAGCCACGTCGGTGTCGATCGACAAGCTGGTGCGCCGACTCAAGTTCGATAAACCCGAAAGCTTGTTCGTTGCCATCGGTCGCAACGACGTGACCATCGCGCAAATTGCCGGTGCGGTAGAGCAATTGACCGAATCGGTCGCGCAATTGCCGGTCGTGAAGATGCCGCGGGCACGAGAGGGCCGTGGTCCAGCGGGTGCTGATCGGCGTGGCTCGAAAGGTGACGAAGGTATCCGCGTGCGCGGCGTCGGCAACCTGCTGACCTCTGTCGCGAGTTGCTGCCAACCGGTGCCATGGGATGACATCGTCGGTTACATCACCCGTGGCAAGGGTGTGAGCATTCACCGCGCCGACTGCAACAACATCATCAGCCTTGACGAGACCGAACGCATGAGGCTCATCGAAGTCGATTGGGGCACGGATTCCGAACGAGACGACAGTCGCTACCAGGTGGAAATCCGCATAGACGCCTTCGACCGTCAAGGCCTGCTGCGCGATGTGTCCACCGTACTCGCCAATCAGAAAATCGATGTCGTGGCGGTCAACACGGTATCCGACCCCGACCTCCAGACGGCCGACATGCGCCTCACGGTTCAGATTCGCAACATGGGTGAGCTTGCGACGCTGATGGGGCAGGTACGTCAGCTTCCCAATGTCAGCGGTGTGGAGCGCGTCGTCTAGACGGGGGTTTCGATAGTGGCTCCCCGCGTATACTTGCCCGATGGCAGGTAATACCTTCGGAAAACTCTTCACCGTCACCACAGCGGGTGAAAGTCATGGCCCGGCACTGGTTGGCATCGTTGATGGGTGCCCACCCGGAATCGCGCTGACCCGCGAGGATCTGCAAACCGATCTCGATCGACGCAAGCCAGGCCAGAGCCGCTACACCACGCAGCGCCGTGAGGCGGACGAGGTGGAGATTCTCTCTGGCGTGTTCGAAGGGAAAACGACGGGAACCCCCATCGGCCTGTTGATTCGCAACACCGACCAGCGTTCGCGCGACTACGCGAAAATCAAGGATCGATTTCGTCCTGCGCACGCGGACTACACCTACGAGCGCAAGTACGGTATCCGCGACTACCGCGGTGGCGGGCGCTCGTCGGCACGGGAAACGGCCATGCGTGTGGCAGCGGGTGCGATTGCCAAGCGCGCGTTGCTCGAAGGTTTTGGCACCTCGATCCGCGGATACCTCAGCCAGCTCGGCCCGATAGCTCTCGATCGCAGTCGCCACGACGCTGAGGAGGTAGAGCGCAATGCGTTCTTCTGGCCCAATGCCAATCAGGTCGAGGCGCTGGAGACGTACATGCAGCAGCTCAGCAAGGACGGTGACTCCATCGGTGCCAAGGTCGAGGTGGTTGCGACCGGTGTACCTACCGGCTGGGGAGAGCCCGTGTTCGATCGACTCGATGCGGACATCGCGCATGCGCTGATGTCGATCAATGCGGTCAAGGGCGTGGAAATCGGCGCAGGCTTTTCCAGCGTGGCTCAGCGGGGCACAGAGCACCGCGATGAAATGACCAGCAAGGGCTTTCTGTCCAACCACGCGGGCGGCGTGCTCGGCGGGATCTCCTCGGGCCAGGATATCGTCGCGTCGCTGGCGCTCAAGCCGACCTCCAGTATTCGACTGCCGGGCCGCGGTGTCGATATGGACGGCGCTGACATTGAGGTCATCACGACCGGCCGTCACGACCCCTGTGTAGGCATTCG
This sequence comes from uncultured Granulosicoccaceae bacterium, assembly GCA_938006335.1. Classification (GTDB taxonomy): domain Bacteria; phylum Pseudomonadota; class Gammaproteobacteria; order Granulosicoccales; family Granulosicoccaceae; genus Granulosicoccus. The sequence goes on from CALLMF010000002.1 coordinate 262,195, forward strand.
AGCAACGCCAATCGCCGAGGCCATGCTTGCCCTCGTGCTGATCGACCACGCGCTGCGCCACCGTGGGCAAAATGCCGATGCTGCGAGCTCCACTCCCGTTATTTCCGCATCCGCCAATCACTAGCAGACAGAACCCCAGCAGCTGAACTTCGTGCAAGCTGCTGCGGAAAGTCGTACCGTACGCACCCCCAAATCCCAAGCACTATCGAGTCACCCAATGGCATACAAGGCGGAAGGCAAGATCCACAAGATCTTTGATACCGAACAGAAGAGCGCGACATTTCAGGCGCGAGAGTTCGTGATCGAGGTGGCTGACGGGCAATACCCCCAGATGGTCAAGTTCCAGCTGGTTCAGGACAAGTGCAACCTGGTTGACGGCATCAACGAGGGCGACGCCGTTGCCGTGGACTTCGATTTGCGCGGCCGTGAGTGGAACGGCAAGTACTTCACCAATTTGCAAGCCTGGCGGGTGTCCCGAGCCGATGGGGCGGCTGCTGACGGTGGCGCTGACAAGGCTGAATTCCCGACCCCGGCTCCGGCGGGTGGCGATTTCGACGACGACATCCCGTTCTAGGCGCTGGTCTTCGAGGGGCGGGTCGCCAGCACCAATGGCTTTTGTGGCGACGTGCGCCGTACTCTGATGACGAGCTCCAGCCCCAGAATCTCGAGAACGTCGAGCACCTTTCCGAACTGAACGGTGGACTTGCCGCATTCGGTCGAGCGCAGGAAGCTCGGGCTGACTTCTGCTCCGTCGCACGCTGTGGTGCGTGAAATGCCAAGGCGCTCGCGCCAGCTGCGCACGATGGCACCAAGCTCGCCAGAGTCGGCGATTCTGCGCGCCGGCCACGCTGACGCCAATGCATCCAATGTTGTGGGGACCGTCGTCGCGAAGCTGGGTACGCGCATCTGGGCCACGCCATCCGGATCGGTCTCCAGCGTGTAGCCTCGGTCGGCAAGGCGACGCAGGGCTTGCTGGGCGAGCAGGTATGCGTTGCGTTGTTTCTCGTTGTTGCCGTAGCCGGCCTTGCCCGGAAGGCGCGCCATGAGGTAGTGGCGCTGTTCAGCGGCGTTGCGCGTTTGCTTGTCGGTGTTCGTGTCCATGTGAATCTCAACATCGTCGGTGGCAGATGTGGCGACCCTAGCGGGTGTTTTCGTGCCCTTGCCGGACGGGATTGCGGAATTCACTGGGCGATCACTTTTCACGGTGTGAGGACTGTTTTTTTAAACAGTTATGTGGGGCTCGCCCCGGAGTGTCGACCACACCCTTCGTGGACCCTGTAAAAATTTGACTTGATCGCAACACCTGCCGATGTGTTGCGATCGAGTCAAATTTTTGGATATACCCGACAAGAGGTGGCCGACGCTCATCCTCGTTGCTCAATCCCGTTGCTCAACCTCGTTGTGCTTGAGGTTGTACTCGAATCTCCTGCAACAGGCTGTGAAAGGCGGCCCCGGCTCGGCTTAGCGTGCGTTCACGGCGAATCACCGCGCCGAGTTCGCGTCGCATGGACAGCCGCGCGATACCGACTTCGGTGACGCTGTCGTCGATCATGCTGGCGGGCAGGGCGCTCCATCCGAGGCCAACGCCGACGAGCATCTTGATGGTTTCGAGGTAGTTCGTTTCCAGCGAGGTGGTTGGAGTGACGCCGTGCGGCTCGAGTGCGTGCAAGAGAATGCGTCGCGTGACCGTGCCGCGGCCCGGCAATACGGCCTTGTGATGCGACAGCACATCGGGAGGGAGCCGCTTGTGTCGGCTCGGTTTGACCAGCGGATGATCGGGTGCGCTGACGATGACCAGAGGGTCTGGCCATACCAGTTCGGTTTGCAGCGTGGAAATGATGTCATCGGGCAGGGTCACCACGGCGAGCTCGAGAGCCCCTTCGGCAACCGCGGCGCAGGCCTGCTCGGAATCCATGAACACGAGATCCAGTTCCACGTCCGGATAGCGCCGCACAAACTCCCTGAGCACCGGGGGTAGGCGGTGGATGCCCACGTGATGGCTCGTCGCAAGCTTGAGTCGCCCGCCGATGTTTTCCTTCAGAGAACGCACCGCTTCGCTGCTCGCTCGAAAGTCTGCGAGCAGGCGACGGGCGCTGATCAGAAAATTCTCTCCCGCCTCGGTCAACCGAATGCGGCGGCCAAGTCGGTCGAACAGTGTCGCGTCAAGCTCTGCCTCCAGCGCGGCAATGCGTTTGCTGACGGCGCTTTGGGTTAGAAAGCTGCGTTCTGCCGCACGCGAGAAGGAGCCCGATTCGGACACTGCCACAAACACGTCGAGGGTCGTGAAATCCACAGTCGGGCTCCTGCTGTAGCATTCCAGAAAAGAATGGCTCGAATAATAAACATTCGTTTGAGTAATTTCATTCCGGTCGCTAACATTCGAACAGGCAAACCCGTTCGGAGAGGCTCATGCCCGGCAAAACGCTCTACGACAAGGTGTGGGATGCGCACATCGTCAACCAGCAGGAAGACGGCACCGTGTTGCTGTACATCGACAGGCACCTGGTTCACGAGGTGACGTCGCCGCAGGCCTTTGAGGGGCTGCAGATCGCCGGACGCAAGCCCTGGCGAACCGGTTCCATGCTCGCCGTGGCTGACCATAATGTGCCGACGCAGGGTCGCGATCAGGGCATCGCGGACCCGGTGTCCCGACTCCAGGTGGAGACGCTGGATGCCAACTGCGCGACCTTTGGTGTTACCGAGTTTCGGATGAACGATCTGCGTCAGGGCATCGTGCACGTCATCGGCCCCGAGCAAGGGGCAACGCTGCCCGGCATGACCGTGGTTTGCGGCGATTCACACACTTCTACGCATGGCGCCTTCGGTGCGCTGGCGTTCGGCATTGGAACCTCCGAGGTCGAGCACGTCATGGCAACTCAGACCATCCTGCAGAAGAAGGCGAAGAACATGCTGGTCAGTGTGGACGGGCAGGTCGGCCCGGGGGTGACTGCCAAGGACATCGTGCTCGCCGTTATCGGTCGTATTGGCACCGCGGGCGGTAATGGATGCACGATAGAGTTTGGTGGCGATGCTATTCGCGCGTTGTCGATGGAAGGCCGCATGACCGTGTGCAACATGTCGATCGAGGCGGGTGCACGTGCAGGCATGATCGGCGTTGACCAGACGACTGTCGACTACCTCAAGGAGCGTCCCTTTGCTCCGCGTGGTGAGATGTTTGCACAGGCAGAGGCTGCCTGGCTCGACTTGAAGAGCGATGCTGACGCTCATTTCGATGAGGTCGTCCATATCGACGCGGCGAGCATCGAGCCTCAGGTCACCTGGGGGACGTCGCCGGAGATGGTCACCGGCGTGGGCGGCGCTGTGCCGGATCCGGTATCGCTGGAGCAGGCAAAGGTGGAAGGTGCGCGACGTGCGCTTGAGTACATGGATCTCGAGCCGGCTACACCGATGAAGGACATCAAGCTCGATCGTGTGTTCATCGGCTCTTGCACCAACTCGCGGATCGAGGATCTGCGAGCCGCCGCCGCGGTCATTGGTGATCGGCGGGTCGCGGATTCGGTCAAGCAGGCGATGGTGGTGCCGGGGTCCGGGCTTGTAAAATTACAGGCCGAAGAAGAAGGCCTGGACAAGATCTTCATCAATGCAGGGTTCGAGTGGCGTGATCCGGGGTGTTCGATGTGTCTTGCGATGAACGCGGATCGGCTTGAGGCGGGAGAGCGTTGCGCGTCTACCAGCAACCGCAACTTTGAAGGGCGGCAGGGCCAGGGTGGACGCACTCATCTGGTCAGTCCGGCCATGGCGGCCGCTGCTGCACTGGCCGGTCACTTTGTTGACGTGAGGACATTTTGATGCGTGCGTTTACCAGGCTACAAGGTATTGCTGTGCCGTTGATGCGCTCCAACATCGATACCGACGCCATCATTCCAAAGCAGTTCCTCAAATCGATCAAGCGGTCAGGTTTCGGCAAGAACCTGTTTGATGACTGGCGGTATCTGGACACCGGTGAGCCGGGCCAGGATGTGAGTGAACGTCAACCTGACCCAGAGTTTGTGCTCAACCAGGGCCGCTATCGTGGCGCGGAGGTACTGCTTGCCGGAGAGAACTTCGGTTGTGGCAGTTCACGTGAGCATGCGGTGTGGGCACTTGACGACTACGGCATTCGGGCCGTCATCGCGCCGGACTTCGCCGACATCTTCCACAACAACAGTTTCAAGAGTGGCTTGTTGCCGATACGTCTTGAAAAGACCATTGTCGAGCAGTTGGCAAAGGAGTGCGAGACCAGTGAGGGCTATCAACTGTCCATCGATCTTGAAGCGCAAACCGTGACGACACCAGGTGGTGAAGTGTTTGCATTCGAAGTGGACGCATTCCGCAAGGACTGCTTGCTGAACGGTCTGGACGATATCGAGCTTACGTTGCAGCAACGCACACGCATCAAAGACTATGAGTCTCGACGTCGTGAGTCTGCACCTTGGTTGTTTTCCGTGCCGCAGCTCGAGCCGGATGCTGGTGAGCAATAGCCCGCATGAAGCTGATCATCGGTAACCACAATTATTCGTCATGGTCGATGCGGCCCTGGCTCTTGATGAAGCAGGTGGGCATCGAGTTCGACACCGTTCGTATTCCCTTGAACACTGATGAGACGGACGCCTTGCTTGACCAGTGGTGTCCCGCTCGCCAGGTGCCAGTGTTGCATGATGGACCTCTCGTTCTATGGGACTCGCTCGCGATTTGCGAGTACATCGCCGACAAGCTTCCGGAAGCCGGTTTATGGCCTGTGCCGGCGGATGATCGGGCGCGGGCGCGGGCCATGTGTGCCGAGATGCATGCAGGCTTTCGGCACGTGCGGCGCAAGATGCCGATGAACTGTCGCCGCCAGGTGGTCGGATTCGAGCCCGACCTCGACACTCGCATCGAGATCAACCGTCTGGTGCAGCTCTTTGAAGATGCGCTGCAGGGCAGCGGCGGTCCCTGGCTGTTCAAGAGCTTCGGCGTTGTTGACGCCATGTTCGCCCCGATCGCGTCGCGATTGCACACCTACGGGGTCCATGTGCCTGCCGACAGTACATCGTGGATGACCCGGATCCTGGAGCACGAGAGCGTGCGCGAGTGGTATGCGCTGGCGGCAGCAGAGACCGAAGTCATCGAACCGGCTGAAGTGCCTGACGCCTGAAACACGCCTACACACCTTCGACCCCCAACATTTCTGATCATGAGTACATCCGCACGCCGAATCGTCGTATTGCCGGGCGACGGCATTGGCCCCGAGATTGTCGCTGAAGGGCGTCGTGTTCTCGACGCTGTCGTGGCGTCACACGGACTCAATCTCGAGATCGAGGAGCATCCCTTCGGCGGTGCTGCCTACGATCTTCACGGACATCCCTTGCCCGAATCCACACTTGCACCTTGCCGTGAGGCGGATGCGATCCTGTTGGGTGCGATTGGAGGCCCGATCTACGACAAGGCCCCACGCGACTTGCGCCCGGAGCGCGGACTGCTCGGTTTGAGGAGTGCTCTCGGGCTGTTTGCCAATTTGCGCCCGGCCATGCTGTACCCGGAGTTGAGCGACGCGAGTTCATTGAAGCCGGAGTTGGTGGCGGGCCTTGATATCGTGATATTGCGGGAGCTCACCGGCGGGATCTATTTTGGTAGCCCACGCGGCATCGAAGAGCGCGACGGGGTGCGTACCGGTTTCAATACGATGGTGTACGACGAAAACGAGATCCATCGTATTGCCGTGCGCGCCTTCGAGTTATGCCGCGCAAGACGGCCTGAAGGAGGCGCGCGTTTGTGTTCGGTGGACAAGGCGAACGTGTTGGAGGTGTCCGAGCTGTGGCGTGAGACCGTGACCCGGGTGTCCGCGGACTACCCGAACGTCGAGCTCTCGCACATGTACGTGGACAACGCCGCGATGCAGTTGATCAGAGCGCCCAAGCAGTTCGATGTGATTGTTACCGGCAATTTGTTCGGCGATGTGTTGTCCGACGCTGCCGCAATGCTGACGGGCTCGATCGGCATGTTGCCGTCGGCATCTCTGGATGATGCGGGCAAGGGCCTCTACGAACCCATTCATGGGTCGGCCCCTGATATTGCCGGCAAGGGCATTGCCAACCCGCTCGCGACGATCCTGTCGGTGGCGATGATGCTGCGGTACACCTTGAACGAAGGCGCGGCCGCCGATGCAATCGAGTCGGCGGTGCAACGAGTGATCTCGGCAGGTGTGCGTTCGGCTGACATCGCTGTTGAAGGCGAGGCGACGGTTGGCACGCGTGCCATGGGGCAGGCCGTCCTCGACGCCCTGGCAGGCTGACCCATCTTCCTAATTTATTGGAATTACCCTGGAACCATCCCATGAGCAAGACTTTTGACGTTGCCGTTGTCGGCGCTACTGGCGCTGTCGGCGAGACCATGTTGTCCATCCTCGCCGAGCGCACGTTCCCCGTCGGCAAGGTCTACGCGGTAGCGAGCGAGCGTTCGGCTGGCAAGCGCGTCGAGTTCGGCACCAGGCAGCTGGTGGTGCAGGATCTCGCGACCTTCGATTTCTCCACCGTTCAGATCGGGCTGTTCAGTCCGGGTGGCAGTGTTTCTAGAATTTACGCACCGAAGGCAGCGGCCGCCGGCTGTGTCGTGATCGATAACACCAGTGAGTTTCGCTACGATGATGACAAGCCGCTGGTGATTCCGGAGGTCAATGCGCACGCCATCGCCCAGTACAAGAGCACAGGGATCATCGCCAACCCCAACTGCTCGACCATCCAGATGCTGGTGGCGCTAAAACCCCTGCACGATGCCTTTCGGATCACGCGTATCAATGTGTGTACCTACCAGGCGGTGTCGGGTACCGGAAAGGAGGCCATTGAGGAGCTCGGCCGGCAGACCGCGCGGTTGCTCAATGGTCTGGACGTCAGCTGCGAGGTCTATCCCAAGCAGATCGCCTTCAATGCGTTGCCACACATCGACACCTTTCAGGACAACGGATACACGAAAGAAGAGATGAAAATGGTGTGGGAGACACACAAGATCATGGAAGACGACACCATTCGTGTGAACCCTACCTGTGTTCGCGTGCCGGTCTTCCATGGTCACTCGGAAGCCGTGCACATCGAGACCGAGCGCCCGATCAGCGCCGATGAGGCGCGAATTTTGCTGGAAGCATCCGAGGGGATCGTTGTGATGGATACGCGCGTTGACGGCGGTTATCCGACAGCGCAAACCGAAGCCGCTGGAATGGACCCCGTGTTCGTCGGGCGGATTCGCGAAGATATCAGTACCGAGAATGGGCTCAATCTATGGGTCGTGTCAGACAATCTGCGCAAGGGCGCCGCGCTGAACAGTGTTCAGATTGCGGAATGCCTGATCAAGGATCATCTCGGGGCCTGACACCCAGGCCGTGGTTGGAAAGCGTTCCGTGGAATGTACAGTGGCGGCGGACGCCTTAATTTGAGCTATACAATAGCGCTACAGCATGTTTAGCGTTCGGTCAGGTGCGGTTGTCAGCGTTCATTTGTGCGCGGTCGACCTCGCTTGCCGGATGAGACGCCAAGTGGGACGGATCTTATCGTGGGAAAACTCAGGCTAGCAGCCGCAGTAAGCCTTGTGCTTGCGTCTCAGGGCGCATTCGGGCTCGGACTCGGCGACATAGAAATGCGTTCGGCGCTGAACCAGCCGATGAACGCGGAAATCAGGCTGACCTCGGTCAAACCTGGTGAGCTGGATGGCATGATCGTCAAGCTTGCGTCGGCCGATGCGTTCTCCCGAGCGGGGATAGAGCGGTCGCAAAGCCTGCAGGATCTGCGTTTTTCGGTGGATCAGTCAGGACCGACGCCGGTCATCCGGATTACCAGCGCCGGCCCCGTGGTCGAGCCATTCCTCAACTTCCTTCTCGAAGTTGACTGGCCGCAAGGGCGCATGGTTCGTGAATACACCGTACTGCTCGATCCACCCGTATTCCTGTCGCCGAGTTCGACCTCCGGTGGTGCCAGTGTTGGCGATTCGCCCGCACTCACCAACCGCAATGACAATGCGTTGGTGGCTCCCGCCCGGATTGATCGCGAGGCGTCGAATGCGTCAGTGGTCGACGGTTTTGAAGTCGAGCTCGTCGGCGCAGGCGCAGAAATCGCCAACGACACCGCGATCGAAAATATCGGTGGCGGTATCGGTGCCGATGAGGGTGAGGTCGTATCGCTTGATGAGCTTGGCGGACTCTCCGACGAGCCGCTGAACGGTTCCGAAGGTGAGGTCGTCTCCCTGACCGACCTTGCAGCTCCCAATGTCGCTGCCGAAGAAGCGCGCGATGTCGCGGCACAATCCGCCGAGGACTACGACTTCGAGGTTGAAGTGGTTGGCAGTGCCACGGAAGTCGGCAACGACGTGCCGGGTTCCGATGACATCGTCAATGCTGGCGTATCGGGCGATGCCAGCGATGGTGAGATCGTCTCTCTGGACAGCCTGGACCCGAACGCGATTGCGTCTAGCGACACGGCATCCGTGAGCGCTGGAGGCGCATTGTCCGGCCCTACATCCGATGAGTCACTGACCGTTCAGCAGGGCGACACCTTGTATGAAATCGCCGAAAGCATCGCCGCTGACGGCGTCAGCGTGCAGCAGATGATGCTTGCGCTGCTCAGCGCCAATGAGTCCTCGTTCATCGATGGCAACATCAATCTCGTGCGTGCAGGCTCGATTCTTCGCGTGCCCAGTGCTTCGGATGCAAATACGGTATCCCAGGCAGAAGCGATAGCCGCCGTAGCCAGTCAGAACCAGCTGTGGCAGGAATACCGTGACAATGCTCGGCGCAGCCAAGGTACCCGGCTTGCATCCGATGCGCGCGGTGACGCGAGCGGTTCTGGTGCTGGCAGTGCAGCCGAGCTTGCAGACAACGGTGTGGTCGAAGCATCCACCGATGACGCTGAGGCCACCGAAGCGGATGTGCTGTCGGCTGACGCTCGCGCCATCCTCGAGCAAGCGAGGCAGGAAATCCTGGAGCGCGACGAACTCCGCATTTTGGGTGAAGACAGCTCCAGCAGTGTTGCCGCCAACGTCGGCGATGCTCGTGACGGCAGTGGCGCCGTCGCAGACATCGACCGCCGTTTGCAGCTCGCCCGGGAAGAGCTGTCGTCCTCGCGACTGGAAGTCCAGGAGCTTGGCGATCAAGCCGGCGAACTGAGTAGCACCAGCGACAACCTGGATGCGCTCGTGGCATTGCGACAGAACGAAATCGCGGCACTGGAGCAGCGACTGGCTGATGCGCGTGAAGCAGAAAGCGCGGCAGAGAGCTCACTTGAAAACGCGGCAGCCAACGTCAGCGATGCGGTCGCCGATGCCGCGGCAGACGCAGGTGATGCGGCGTCCGATGCCCTGGCAGGTGCGGGTGATCTCGCAGCAGGTGCCGTGGCAGGTGCCGGGGATGCGGTTGACGCCGCTGCAGAGGGTGCCGGAGATGCAGTAGACGCGACCCGCAATGCCTTGTCCGACACCGGTCAGGAGCTCGCAGACGTCGAGCTGGTCGATGAGACCGTCGACACTGCGTCAGGCGCGTTGAGCGACGCCGAGCAAGCCGCGGCCGACGCCGCCGCTGCGGCCGGTAATGCCTCACAAGCTGATCAGCCCTGGTACCAGAGCCTGTTGTCCGATCCGCGCAAGCTCGGTATTGCGGGCGTGGGTGGTCTGGCTCTGCTCGGTGCGCTTGGTACCTTGCTGTGGCGCCGTCGCAAGACCGATGACGACGCCATGTTCGACTTCGACGAAGATGATGTCGAGTTCCTCGACGAAGATGGCTTTGCGGCTGATGCCGGCGGTGCTGTCGCGTCAGCGGGCGATGCGGTAGGCGACGCCGCCGGCAAGATCGGTGAAAAATTCAGTGCGGGTGGCGCTGCCGTTGCCGCAGCGGGTACCGCGGGCGTTGCAGGTATCGCGGGTGCCGCTTCAAAGCTCAAAGGCGATGACGACAAGGTAGCCGACTTCGATACGGACAGCTTCGACGAACTCGATGCTGCGGTGGGTGGAGCTACCGAAGAATCGCTCGACAAGGACGACACGATTTCGGAGATCGATGTCTACCTTGCCTATGGCTTGCATGGCCAGGCGGAAGAGCTGCTGACTGATGCGATGACGAGCGACCCGAACAACCCGGTGTATCCCAAGAAGTTGCTCGATACCTACCACGCCCAAGGCAATGGCGAAGGCTTCGCTACCGTTGCGGCTGACTACCACACACGTTTTGGTGGCAATGACGCGCCGCAGTGGGATGAGGTCGTTGCCATGGGTCACGAGTTGCGTCCGCAGGATGCGCTCTTTGCCGGTGGCGCCGCCGCTGTTGCCTCCATGGGTGCCCGTGGTGCGGCCGGTGGTGCGATGTCTGATGACGACTTCGCGGGTATGGCCAGTGGTGATGGTGCTGCAAGCAGTATCAGCCGGGATTTCGGCGAAGCCGACGAGTCGCTCGATTTTGGTAGTAGCGCAGCGAGTGACCTCGGCGATGAAACCGATCTGATGGACCAGAGTCTGGATCCGGCCTTTGCATTTGATGAAGGTGATCTCGAGGCGACCGGTGATTTCTCGCAGATTGCCGACGAGATGGCGGCGGAATCGGCGGACGGTGTGATTGAATTCGCGGCCTTTGATGAGCCTGCGACTGAATCCGCTCCAAAGGCCGCTGCGGCGTCAGCGATGGACGGCATCGAGGCGCCCGACCTTGATTCTCTGGGTCTGTCCTCCAGCGCATCGGCTACCAACGATCAGCTCGACGATGTGGCCACCAACCTCTCGGACGACCTGACTCTGGACCTGGACCAGCTCTCTGGTGACATGTCGCTCGAGGGCAGTGAGCTGCTCGATGGTGGAGAACTTGGCTCGGTCGAGTCGCTGGAGATCCCGGATCTCACTGCCGACAATGAACTGCTGACCGATGGAGATCTCGGCGCGGTCGGCGCTGACGCCGACGAAATGGACACCATGATGGACCTTGCCAAGGCGTACATCGACATGGGTGACAAGGACTCTGCGTCCAATGCGCTCGGAGAGATCGTCAAGAGCGGTAGCCCGGATCAGGTCAGCGAAGCGGAAACCCTGCTGCGCAAGATCTCCTGATCCCTCCCGCATCACGCATCGCGCTCGCCGTTGAATACGACGGCAGCGCGTTCTGCGGCTGGCAGCGCCAGTCGCACAGCCCGTCAGTACAGCAGGCGGTAGAGACCGCGCTTGCGGCGGTCGCCCGCGTTCCTGTCACGCTGCATTGTTCCGGGCGCACCGATACCGGGGTGCATGCGCTTGCGCAGGTCTGTCACTTCGATGCTCCCGTTCTGCGCCCCTTGCGTGCCTGGGTGTTCGGGGTCAACAGTCATCTTCCGGATGCGGTGGCGGTGCATTGGGCATCGCCGATGGCACCCGACTTTCACGCCCGCCATAGCGCCTTCGAGCGCTCGTATCGCTACACAATCCTGAACCGCGCCACCCGGCCGGGGCTGGAGTCCGGTCGTGTCGCCTGGATTCGTGAGCCGCTGGTGGCAGAGCGGATGCACGAGGCAGCTCAGGTGCTCGTAGGCGAGCACGACTTTCAGAGTTTCCGCGCGGCGGAGTGCCAGGCATTGCATGCGCGGCGCGAGATCACGCGTATCGCTGTCCGGCGCGACGGTCAGCGCGTGATGCTGGACATAGCGGCCAACGGGTTCCTGCACAACATGGTGCGCATCATCGCCGGGTGTCTGATCGCGGTCGGTCGCGGTGACCGCGAAGCGGATTGGATTGCCGAGGTATTGCAGGCTCGGGACCGGACCTGCGGTGGCATCACGGCACCGCCGCAGGGGCTGGTGTTCCAGCAGGCGAGATACCCGTCACGGTTTGCCGTTCCCGACTTCACCGATACGTCACGACCCGTGTGGCGCCCGGACTGCGAGACCGAAGAGGCTTCTGGTATCGTCAACGCTCGATGACTGAGCGTACCCGGGTAAAGATCTGCGGCTTCACGCGGCTCGAGGATGCGCTGGCAGCGGCGCGCCTCGGCGTGGACGCACTCGGCTTCAATTTCGTGCCGGCCAGTAGCCGGTACGTGGACGTCGAGAAAGCGGCAGCCATGGTCCGCGCCTTGCCGGCGTTCGTCATCCCTGTCGGCTTGTTCCTCGATGCGCCCTCGCAGGTGGTGGAGGACGCGCTGGAACGTATCCCGGGCCTGGTGCCGCAATTTCACGGCGTGGAGACGCCTGAGGAGTGTGAGCGCTTCGGCAGGCCTTACCTGAAGGCCCTGGCGCTCGGTACTGACCCGGACAGCGGCAACCCGAAAGAGCCTTTGTCTCGTAAGGTTCAGGACAGTGCGGCGCGGTTTTCCGGCGCCAGTGGTTTTCTGCTCGACAGCCACGCTCCTGGCGCATTGGGAGGCACGGGTGTCGCGCTCGATTGGGACCAGCTCGATGACGTCGACGAGGCGCTCGGCGGGCGTCCGCTCATTCTCGCTGGCGGGCTCACTGCGCAATCGGTCGCGCGAGCGATCGAGATCGTGCGGCCATGGGCGGTGGATCTCAGTTCGGGCGTAGAGTCCGCCAAGGGAATCAAGTGCGCAGACGCCATGTCGGCCTTCATGTCGGCGGTGGCACAAGCGGACCGCCAGCAGGTGTCGCCGCAACAGCTTTGAAGAGATAAAACGAGACATGAACAGCGAAGCAGGAATCCAGAAAGATCAGGCAATACCGCAACCGGATGGCAAGGGCCATTTCGGTGTCTATGGCGGCAGCTTCATTGCAGAGACCCTGATGGATCCGGTGGCAGAGTTGCAGCAAGCCTACGAGCGCTACCGCCTCGACAATGAGTTCATCACCGAATTCGAGTGGGAGCTCAAGAACTTCGTGGGGCGTCCCAACCCGCTGTATCACGCCAGGCGCTGGTCCGATGAGTTGGGCGGCGCACAGATCTGGCTCAAGCGCGAGGACCTGAACCATACCGGCGCACACAAGATCAACAACACGGTCGGACAGGCCTTGCTTGCTCGCCGCATGGGCAAGAAGCGCATCATTGCCGAGACCGGGGCAGGGCAGCACGGCGTGGCCACAGCCACCGTGTGCGCGCGTTGGGGCATGGAGTGCATCGTGTACATGGGCGCCGAGGACATCGTGCGCCAGGCACCCAATGTATTCCGCATGAAACTGCTCGGCGCCAAGGTTGTGCCGGTCGAGTCAGGCTCACGCACCCTGAAGGACGCGCTCAACGAAGCGATGCGCGATTGGGTGGGTAACGTGGACGACACCTTCTACATCATCGGCACCGCAGCTGGCCCGCACCCGTACCCGACGATGGTGCGCGACTTCAACAGCGTGATAGGACGCGAGATCAAGGAGCAGTCCATCGAGCATACCGGGCGTCTGCCCGATGCCGTGATTGCCTGTGTGGGTGGCGGCAGTAACGCGATTGGCGCTTTCCACCCCTTTCTGGAGGACAAGGAGGTTGCGCTGTACGGGATCGAAGCGGGTGGCGATGGCGTCGAGACCGGGCGGCATGCGGCGCCACTCACCGCCGGGCGCCCGGGCGTACTGCACGGCAATCGCACCTACCTGATGGAAGACGATGCCGGGCAGATCATCGAGACGCACTCGGTGTCGGCAGGGCTGGACTACCCGGGTGTCGGTCCGGAACACGCCTGGCTCAAGGACATCGGGCGTGTGATCTACGACGCGGCAACCGACACCGAAGCACTCGAAGCCACTCACACCTTGTGCCGTCTGGAAGGCATCATTCCGGCACTCGAGTCCGCGCATGCACTCGCGCATGCCGTGAAGCTTGCACCCACGCTCAGCAAGGAGCACAACCTCGTTGTGAACCTCTCGGGTCGCGGTGACAAGGACATCAACACGCTAGCAACACTGGAAGGCATCACGCTGTAATGCACACTGCAGGTAATCGTCACCGGATCGCGGAGAGCTTCGCGAAAGACCCCGAGCGCACGTTGCTCGTGCCGTACATCACCGCCGGTGATCCGGACCTCGATACCTCGCTTGCCTTGATGCACACGATGGTCGAAGCGGGTGCCGACATCATCGAGCTCGGTGTTCCGTTTTCCGATCCGATGGCGGACGGACCGGTGATCCAGTTGGCGTGTGAGCGCGCGCTTGCTGTCGGCACTCGGCTGGTCGACGTCATTGACCTGGTGGCTCGCTTTCGCGAAAGCAATCACGACACGCCGGTGGTGTTGATGGGCTACATGAATCCGTTGGAGCGCTTGGGCTACGCCGAGTTTGCTGACCGCGCGGCGCAGGCAGGAGTAGACGGCGTATTGACGGTGGATCTGCCGCCCGAAGAGGGCCGTGAGCTGGGCGCTGAACTCGAGCGTACCGGTCTCGATGCGATCTACCTGTTGTCCCCAACAACGCCGGATGCCCGGCTGCAAGCCGTGGCAGAGCGTGCCTCCGGCTATCTGTACTACGTGTCGCTCAAGGGCGTAACCGGGGCTGCCAAACTCGATACCTGCGAGGTGGCAACGCGGGTCAAGCACATCAAGACGCTCGCCAAGCTGCCGGTCGCCGTCGGTTTCGGTATCCGTGACGCCGAGTCGGCCGCCACGGTATCCGCCACCGCAGACGCGGTGGTCGTGGGCAGCGTGCTGGTTTCGCTGGTCGGAGAACACGGCGCAGACCGCGAGGCGGCCAAGGCTGCCGTCGGCGAGGTGATTCGCAGCATGCGCGAGGCGATGGACGCCTGACACCAGACCGTGACACCAGACCGTGACACCAGACCCTGACGCCGGGCGCACGCCAGGGCATACCGTCGCGCGATGACGTCGCGGGGTAGAATGCGCGGATCGAACGAACTTTCGACCTCTGGTGACCGACGCCCTGTGAGCGACGACGACAAGAACAAGCCGACCGAAAAACCCGCACCCGGCAGCGGACGTCGCATGAGCTGGTTCGAACGGCTCATCCCGGCGCGTATTGGTGCCCGCAGCGAAGCGAAAGTCGCGGACAGGGGCACCTTCCCCGAAGGCCTGTGGGTCAAGTGCGAGAAATGCAGCGAGGTGCTGTACCACGCCGAGCTCGAGCGGTCGCAGGACGTCTGCGACAAGTGCAATCATCACATGAGGGTGCGCGCCCGCAAGCGTATCGAGCGTTTGCTGGATCCCGGCTCAGGTGTGGAAATCGGCGCTGGAATCAAGCCTGTGGACATGCTCAAGTTCAAGGACTCCAAGCGCTACAAGGACCGCCTCACGCAGGCGCAGCGCGACTCGGGCGAGTCGGATGCGCTGGTTGTCCAGCACGGCACCATCCATGGATTGCCCGTGGTCGTTGCGGTGTTTGATTTCGAGTTCATGGCCGGGTCCATGGGCTCGGTCGTCGGCGAACGCTTCTGCCGTGCCTGTGACCATGCGCTCGAGGCGGGCGTGCCCTTTATCTGCTTCAGCGCCAGTGGCGGTGCAAGAATGCAGGAGGCGCTCTTCTCGCTGCTGCAGATGGGAAAGACCAGTTCGCTACTCACACGGCTGAGCGCGCGTCGCCTGCCATATATCTCCGTACTCACCGACCCGACGATGGGCGGTGTTTCTGCGAGCCTGGCGATGCTAGGTGACATCAATATTGCCGAGCCGGGTGCGCGTATCGGCTTTGCCGGACCTCGCGTCATCGAACAAACCGTGCGCGAGAAACTGCCGGAAGGCTTTCAGTCTGCCGAGTTTCTGCTCGAACACGGCGCCATCGACATGATCTGCGATCGCCGCGAGATGCGCGACACGCTGGCGCGCCTGCTCGCCAAGCTGTGTGATCGCGCCGCTCCGGTCATGACGCCTTCAAACAGCGCGGTGCTGCCCCAGACCCAGAACCAAGCCGGCGACGCTGCGGTCGCCGACGGCACCGCCTGAGTCCGGTTTGCAACCTGTCAGCAGTACAGGGAGACCCACAGTAGAGGACGTGCTCGAGCGCATCGCCGCCGCGCACCCTCACGCGATGGACCCGGGCCTCGAACGCTTGCGCGCCGTTGCCCAGCGTCTCGGAATGCTCGACGTGGACGTGCCACTTGCCATCGTGGCGGGCACCAATGGCAAGGGCTCTACCGTCGCTTGCCTGGAGGCCATCTGGCGCGCCGCCGGGCGTCGCACCGGCGCTTTCCTGTCGCCACACCTCATTCGTTTCAATGAGCGTATACGCATCAACGGAGAGGACGCGGACGATGCGACGATCATCAACGCGCTCGAGCACATCGAGTTGCAGATCGCGCCCGACTCGCTGACCTATTTCGAGGCAGCAACGCTCGCCGCCATGGTGTGCTTCAGGCAGGCGGGTTGCGATGCCATCGTGCTGGAAGTCGGCCTCGGCGGTCGTCTTGACGCGAGCAATCTCTGGGATGCCGATGGCGCCATTCTCACCAGTGTGGCACTCGATCACGCGGACTGGCTGGGTACCGACCTCGGTGTCATCGCGACCGAGAAGGCCGCGGTTGCACGCCGCGGCGGCGCGCTGGTGGTCGGCGAACGGCATCCACCCGACACCCTGGAACCCTGGGCGAGAGAGGCGGGGGTGCGTCTGCTTTCCATAGACCCGGTACTCGCTCGCCTCGACTCGCCCAGTCATCTCGCGGGCGAGCATCACCGCAGAAACGCCGCGTGTGCAGTGACGCTTGCGCATGAGCTTCATGACAAGGTTCCGGTCAGCGAGTCAGCGATAGCCGCTGGCCTTGCCACCGCACGCATTGCCGGGCGCATGCAATTGCTGCGTGTCGGTGCCATCGATGTCGTGGTGGACGTCGCCCACAATCCGGCGGCTGCCGAGGCCCTGGCGCTGGCTCTCGGTCAGTCTCAGGCTGAGGTCGGCCCTGAAGAAGGCTTCCATCTCGTGTTCGCGGCACTCGCCGACAAGGACATTGCAGGAATTGCCCGGGCCTTGCTGCCCATCGCGCGTTCCGTCGCCTGCGCGGACCTGGAAGGGGACCGCGCCTTGTCCTCCGATGCACTTCTGGCGCTCATCAAGGCCGAAGTCGATGCCGTTACCGACGGCCCCCCGGTCATCCTCGACGCGCACGCGTCGGTCGAGGCGGCCTGGCAGGTGGCTGCGGCACGAGCACAGCACGATCAGTGTCGAGTGCTGGTTATCGGGTCTCACGTCACGGTGGGTGCGTGGTTGGCCCAGCGTCAGGCCGAGCGTCAGGCCCAGCGTCAGGCCCAGCGTCAGGCCCAGCGTCAGGCCAAGTCCGCTTCGTCGAAGGCAGGATGACATGAGCGACGATCCACTCGATCAGGAGGAGAGGAGTGCGCGTTTGCGTCAACGCCTCTGGGGCGCTGCCGTCCTGGTTGCCCTGCTGGTCATCGTGTTGCCCCTGGTGCTCGATGGTTCGGGCAGTGAGAGTCAGTTTCGGCGCGTCGAGCGTCTGCGCGAAGAGCCACCACGCGTCATCGATGCCAATGGCCAGCTTGAAACGCCGGTTGCCAGATCGGCTCAAGGACCTGCTGATGCGCCCGAGGC
Organism: uncultured Granulosicoccaceae bacterium; assembly: GCA_938006335.1. Classification (GTDB taxonomy): domain Bacteria; phylum Pseudomonadota; class Gammaproteobacteria; order Granulosicoccales; family Granulosicoccaceae; genus Granulosicoccus. Next base: position 279,585 of record CALLMF010000002.1, read on the forward strand.
AACGGTCACCGAGACGCCCAGCGCGCCACCTGCGATCCACGTCGGGGAGGAGGCGCCACCCAACTACTATGGGTCTGCCTCGGACACTGACGTCAGCGCAGCACGCTCATCGGAGCCTCTGACCGCCTGGGTTGTTCAGGCCGGTAGCTTTGGAGATCAAGGTAACGCCATGGCCGTGCGTGACCAGCTGCGTCGCGCGGGTTTTCCGAGTTTTGTCAGCGCCGCCGAAGACGGCCGGTCGCTATACCGGGTGCGAGTAGGCCCGATGATCGATGCCTATCGCGCCGAAGCCACGCGCGATGCGGTCGTTGCCTTACTGGGGCGCGACGCCATCGTGGTGAAATATCCGTGATCGTCCTCGGCTACACTCGCGCTCTACCCGGCCACGGCGCCGCGTGCAAAAAGGTGATTTCCTCGTGATCGGGATCGATATCGCTATTGTCATCGTGTTACTGATCTCGGGCGCGATCAGCTTCTGGCGCGGCTTCTTTCGCGAAGCGCTCAGCCTGATCACCTGGGTCGGCGCGATCCTGATCACGCTGGCCTATACCTCACGTTTCGCGACTCTGCTGCCGCGCGACTCCATCCAGAGCCCGGAAGCCCGTGCAACGATCAGCGCCATTGCGCTGTTCTTGATCTGCATGGCTATCGGAATGATCGCGCGCTGGTTGTTCGGCCGTATCATGGCGGGCCGCAAACGCGGCATCACGGACCGCTTGATCGGGGTGGTCTTCGGCTTGGCTCGAGGGGTGGTGATCGTGGCTTTGCTCGTGTTGGTGGCACATCTGGCACCATCGCTCCAACAGGAACCCTGGTGGCTTGAATCGGAGCTCTTGCCCGAGTTCGACAAGGTCGCCCGATCGATACATGAGCAGTTGCCCGAGGACGTGGCGCAGCATTTCCAATTTTCACCGGCATCGTCCTGAGCGTCGACGCCATCATCGCGACGAAACCCCCGGTGTCGTCGTTTGGAGTTTCCCGGAACACATGTGCGGCATTCTCGGCATTGTTGGTCATGAAGCGGTCGGCGCGCGGCTCTACGATGGACTCACCCTGTTGCAACATCGTGGGCAGGACGCAGCAGGTATCGCCACCTGCGACGACGGTCGGCTGATACTGCGCAAGGGCGCTGGCCTTGTTCGCGATGTATTCAGGCCTTCAGACATGCAGCGCCTGTCGGGGTCGCTGGGTATCGCTCATGTGCGTTACCCCACGGCCGGCAGTTCAGGTGACGCCGAGGCGCAGCCCTTCTATGTGAATTCCCCCTACGGCATCGTGATGGGGCACAACGGCAACCTGACCAACAGCGATGCGCTGCAGCAGGAGCTGTTTGAATCCGACTTCAGACATATCAACACGCGCTCGGACAGTGAAGTGCTGTTGAACGTCTTTGCGCACGAGCTGCAGGCGCTTCAGCCATCCAGTGCATTGAGTGCAGCGGACCTGTTCGATACGGTGCGTGCTGTGCACCGGCGTTGCAAGGGCGCTTATGCCGTCATCGGGATGGTGGTCGGACGGGGTGTGTTTGCCTTTCGCGACCCGCTGGGTATCAGGCCGGCGGTCATTGGTGTGCGGCAAACAGATTCCGGTACCGAATATGCGGTGGCCTCGGAGAGTGTGGCCCTGCGTGGACTTGGTTTTTCCTTGCTGCGCGATATCGCACCGGGAGAAGCGGTCTGGATCGATTGCAATGGAGAGATCGTGTCCGAACAGTGCACTGAAACGTCAAGCCTGGCACCGTGCATTTTCGAGTACGTCTACCTGGCGCGGCCAGACAGCATCATTGATGGAGTATCGGTCTACAAGGCGCGACTGCGCATGGGAGAAGCGCTGGCGCAAAAGATTCTGCGCGAGCGACCCGATCACGACATCGACGTCGTGATCCCGATTCCTGATACCAGCCGTACCTCAGCGCTGGAAGTTGCCCTGGGCCTGGGGGTCAAGTACCGCGAAGGCTTTATCAAGAATCGCTATATCGGTCGTACCTTCATCATGCCGGGACAGGCCATGCGCAAGAAAAGCGTGCGGCAGAAGCTCAGTGCGGTGGACCTCGAGTTCAAGGGCAAGAACGTACTGCTGGTAGACGACTCCATCGTTCGCGGTACCACCTCGGGCCAGATCGTGGAGATGGCCCGTGAAGCCGGCGCCAGGAATGTCTACATGGCATCCGCTGCACCACCGGTGCGCTTTCCGAATGTATATGGCATTGACATGCCTGCCCCCAACGAGTTGATTGCACACGGGCGTGACGTCGGTGAGATCGAATCGATGATCGGCGCAGACTGGCTCGTGTACCAGGACCTCAAGGACCTGGAGTCTGCCGTGCGTTTCAGCAAGCGCCCCATCGAGCACTTCGAAAGCGGCTGCTTCACCGGTGAGTACATCACGGGGGATGTTGATGCGGACTACCTTGCCAAGCTCGAGGTCCAGCGCGCGGACTCCAAGCGTCGGGAAATCAGCGAGGATGGATTACTCGTGCTCTAAAGAGCACTACATCATGCGCAGACCGGCGCGTTGGAAATCACCAACGTCGATGCCGAAGCTGCCGTCGCTATGGGTTGTCTTGACCTGGTACACAACACCTTCGCTATCGGTGTCCATCTTGAACAGGTCTATCACGCGCTGCTGACACGGCTCATGTGCCGCGTCCAGAATCATGATGATGCGCGGACGCAGTTTGTCATTGGTGTTGGACAGCACGATGCCGATTTCGCCGTTGAGCATCTCCACGATGCTGCCGGGTGGGAAGATGCCCACCGCGTCGATGAATCGAATGACCAGATCATCGTCGTACTGCTTGCTACGCAAGGCGTACAGCTCCTGCAGTGCATCCGACGGAGACATCGCCGTGCGATACGGTTGTGTGGTGGTCATCGTGTCGTAACTCTCGGCAATGGACACGATCTGTGCAAATATTGGAATGCTGTCGGACGTCAGATTGCGCGGATAGCCTGTGCCGTCCGGGCGCTCATGATGAGAGTGAGCAACGTCAGCCGCGCCCGACATGACCGATTTGGTGGATACCAGGATGTCACGACCGTAGCGTGCATGCTTTTGCATCTCCTCCATTTCCGCCTCATCCAGAGGACCGGCCTTGTCGAGGACTTCCGTGGAGACGCTGGTCTTGCCCACGTCGTGCAGCATGCCGCACACACCAATGTCCTCGAGCTCGCGGGTGGTCATGCCCATGGACTTGGCCATGACAATCGACAGGGCAGAGACGTTCATCGAATGCTGTGCGGTACCCTGATGTTTCGCTTGTATGCGTGTCATCCACACACTGGCGTCGGGGTTGCGCAAGATACTATCGACGCATCCGTTGACCACTTGCTTGACCTTGCCGCCGTCAATCTGGGCGCCGAGGCGAATCTCTTCGAACAAGGTGCCGATGGCCTGCGTGGCCAGCGAGTGGACTTCCTGAGCTGCTTCAAACTCATCCTCGACCGCCACGCCCGAGTCGCGTGTTGAACCCACCCCCGCGGCTGTGGGGCCCTTGGCGGACACGCCCTTGCCAAGGCTGAATTCGTCGTAGTCGACGAATACGTACTTGCACTCTTTCTGCACGGCGATGACGTCCGACGGGGACTTCAGCTCAAGCCCCTGAAACATGAAGCTCGACTCTTCCCACGGTTTATCCAGCTCGACCACGAACATGCCGACACGCAGGTCCTTGACGTCCATGCGCTGGTGCAACTTGCGATTCTTCCGGGTGTGACCGGTCTTGACCTGCGACGCGCGTTTGCGCGGGCGCTTGTCATCCTCGTCATCACCGGATTTGAAAAGCTTGCCGAACACTTTTCTGGTAGTTTCGCCAATGGGTGGTGTGCACCACGTCACCCATTAATCGACTGTTACCGTGGAATCTTTAGGGGGCCTGCGCTATGGCTGAGCGGGGTTCGGCGGGCTGCTGTCGTGTGGGCAGGGGCACATAACGCCACGAGGACACGGCATCCGATGTGCCAGCGGGCAACCACCCGAGCCAGCGGCGGCCGGCGATGTCCGGTATTTCCAGCAGGGTGGCCGTCTCCAGGGGCGCGCTGTCGGGCTGAGCGGCGTCTCGCGCGCCGATGATCCTTGCGCGCAGCTGAGGATGGCCCGCATGCCGGATCGCGGCCTGCCAGCGTTGCTGCAGCTCGGCGCGGGTGGCGCTGTCTATCCACTCGATGTGGTCTGTCAGCACCACGAGGGCCGTGGACTGCTCTATTCCTCTGGCGAGGTGCAGAAGATGGTCATTTGACATCGTGACGCAGCCCTCACTCGACCACGGTGAGCGACTGAGCGTATCGGTCGGTATGCCGTGTAGCCAGATCCCGGAGCCGGTACGGCCGAGAGCGGTATCCAGTGCGTTCGGATAGTCGAGCATCAATGCGCCATCACCATAGAGCGCCGGAAGGGTCTTGCCGTCCCGGTAGCCGTCAATTCGGTAGACACCGAGTGGTGTGCGCAGATCTCCTTCGCGCTGCTTGCCAAAGCCTGCGCTGCCGCTGGATACATAATGTCGGTACTCGAGCTGCGGCTGCCCGTCGCGCACCGAGAAGTAGAGCAGCTCGGAGCGGCCGAGATCGACCAGCACGACATCGGAAATGTCGTCACCCAGGTGGGCAAGAGATCGCGGAATTGCTCCCGTGTGTGTGTCGAGTTGCTGGCGCTGAAGGTAGGTCTCCAGTCGGGTCCGGGCTTCGAGCATCAGGCTGATCTGAGCATCGGACCAGGCCGAGGCGTCAGCCATGCGCGGTGTGTCCATCGCAGCGACGCTTGCCAACTCGGCGTACAGCCATTGCGCCAGCCGCAGTCGAGGGTAGGCGCGTGCAATCTCTCGTGAATGTTCAGCGGCCTCGATGATCTCGCCGCGCGCGAGCAGCTCCAGCAGCTGCTCTACGGCGACGTCCATGTGGCTCGCGGTACTGGTGTTGTCGGGCGGCGAGCTCGCCGGCTCGCTTGCCGCGCCGGCCACAGCGCAAGCCAACCCGAATACGCACAGCAAGACGCAGAGTTTCATGGCAAGTGCAGCTCTTCGTGAATGCGCCAGCGATCATTCTGTAGGCGCAGCAGCAGTACCAGATCGTGGGATGTTGATGCCTCCGGAGACGTCCAGCTGAGCGTCGCCACCGCCTCGCGTCCGGTAAACCGAACCGAATGTCGTACCGACTCCCAGTCGGGCAGAGTACCCAAGGTGCCAGAGATGAGCAGCGCAATCGCAGCGTCCGGCTCGACGTAGTGCTCTCGATGGTGACTGCGTTTGCCTTCGGTGGCGGAGCGCCACCATTCCCAGAGTTCGTACTCGATGACCGTGGTGTCGTACAGATCCGCATCGCGGTCCAGCAGACGACGGGCATCGCTGTTGACGTCCCTCGAAGTTTGTACCTCCAGGGTGGGCGCTTTCGGTTGATTGTCGCTATCGAGCGCTCGGGCGTAGGCCTTGGCCGCGTGCCAGCGGTGGATGCTGCGCAGGGCGTTCACGCTGTCGGCCGCGCGCCGGTCGAGTGCGATGGCGCTTTCCAGACGTGCGATCGCCGAGTCCCACTCTCCCTCCCGAGCGTCGAGAACGGCCAGGTTGTGATGCAACTGCGGTACGTCGGGGCAGTCCTCAAGCAAGGACTCATGGCGGGAGCGGGCGCTGTTCCGTGCACTGCGGGCGCTACTTGCTGCTGCGTCCACGCGCGCAAGACACTCGTTTCCAGACCACGCCTCGTGCGTGGCTGTGCTGCCGTCTGCGTCCGCATTGGCGCCGAGTGTTCCGGAACCTGTGATGGATGCGGCAAGAACCAGTGTCAGAAACGGCCGCACGAAACCAGATGCAAGGTGTAAAAAGGAGTGATCCCCCAAGTGTAGCGCAGACCTCCCACATGACTTCCGACCACAAGGTGTTTGATGGCACGGGCTTGCACGACGACACGCTCGCCGTGCGCGCCGGCTTCAAGCGCAGTGATTTCGGTGAGCACGCCGAGCCGATAATGACCACCTCGAGCTATGTGTTTGCGTCGGCTGCGGAGGCTGCCGCCCGTTTCTCGGGTGAGCAGGAAGGGCCGATCTACTCGCGCTTCACCAACCCGACGGTACAAACCTTCGAGCGACGCCTCGCCGCGTTGGAGGCGATGCCGGCGGCCATCGCCACAGCGTCCGGTATGGCGGCCACGGCAGCCTTGATGCTTGGCACGCTGCGCCAGGGGCAACGCGTTGTTGCTACACGCAACATGTTTGGCAGCACGGTCAATCTGTTCCGGAACTTCCTGCCGCGCTATGGCATCGAGGTCGATTGGGTGGATGGCTTTGACCCTGACGAATGGGCAGCAGTGTGCACCAGCGACACGCGATTCCTGTTCCTCGAGTCACCGACCAACCCACTGACAGAGGTGGCGGACATCGCGCGGCTTGCGGATGTCGCGCAATCAGTGGATGCCGAACTGGTCGTCGATAATTGTTTCTGCACGCCGGCACTACAAAAGCCGGCGGAGCTTGGCGCCCATGTGGTCATCCACTCCGCGACCAAGTACCTCGATGGACAGGGTCGTTGCGTCGGTGGCGCTGTCGTAGGGAGCGAGGCGCTTATTGAACAGCTCACGAGCTTCATGCGCAGTGCCGGACCGTGCATGAGTCCGTTCAATGCATGGGTATTTACCAAGGGCCTCGAAACACTCGGTCTGCGCATGGACCGGCACTCGTCCAATGCACACGCGGTCGCCTCGTGGTTGCAATCGCGCGCAGGCATCGGCCATGTGAATTACCCCTCGCTTGAGTCCCATCCGCAGCATGCACTCGCCAGCCGGCAGCAAAGCTCGGGCGGGGGCATCCTGTCGTTTGCCTTGACCGGTGGCAAGAGCGCTGCGTGGAGCCTGATCGACCGGGTGCGCATCTGCTCGATCACCGGCAATCTCGGCGACTCGCGCACCACCATCACTCACCCGGCATCCACGACCCACGGGCGCATGACCGCGGAAGACCGCGCAGCCGCAGGTATTGGAGATGACCTGGTACGTCTCGCTGTCGGTCTTGAGCACGTCGATGACCTGATCACGGATCTGGATCGCGCCATCTCTCTAGGGGTCGGCGTTTGACCCGCGCGCAACCCACGCGGACACGCACCGAGGATCTGCTGCTCGATCTGTTTGCGGCAGGAGTCGACGCGGTAGCCGGTCGACCGGCCACCGCGCGTGCCTTGCGATCAATAGCACTCGGTGATCAGATTCGAATCCTTGCTTTCGGCAAGGCGGCTGATGCCATGGTGCAAGGTGCGCTGCCTGCGTTGAGCGGTTGCTTGTCCGCGGGCCTGGTCGTCACCAAGTACGGTCACCTGAGTGAAACAACACGGGACCATCCGCTGCTGGACTGCATCGAATCTGCACACCCGGTGCCTGACGAAAACTCATTGAAAGCGGGCGATGCGGTGTGTCGTTTTGTCAGTGAAACCCCGGACGATGCGCACTTGCTGGTGCTGATCTCCGGTGGCGGTTCAGCCTTGGTGGAATCCTTGATCGATGGACTCGACCTCGAGGACTTGCGCCAACGTACCGGGACGCTGATCAGCAGCGGGGCAGATATCGGCGAGATCAATCGGCAGCGGCGCGAACTCTCGCGTATCAAGGGTGGCGGTCTGCTCGAGTTGATCGGGCCGGCACGGGTCACTCAGCTGTTGATCAGTGACGTACCGGGAGACCACGTCGACGATATCGCCTCCGGGCCGTTCGTTGCCGGCGACGGCTCGTCCGCACGGGCTCTGGCCTGCGATATCGACACCCACATCATCGCGTCCAACACGGTGGCGCGCGCGGCTGTCGCGAAACGTGCAGAGGCGCTTGGGCTTCAGGTAGTCAGCCACGACGGATCGCTCGATGGAGATATCCATGACGCCGCCGAACGCCTGATGGCAGCCTTGCCCGATTCACCCGGGCAGGTCGTGATCTTTGGTGGTGAGCCCACGGTGGTGCTTCCGGAGAAGCCGGGAAGAGGTGGGCGTAACCAGCAATTGGCTGCTCTCATGGCGCAGCAGCTGCGCGGCCACCATGATCTCGCTGTGCTCGTTTGTGGTACCGACGGAACCGACGGGCCGACCGATGCCGCTGGAGGTGTCGTGGACTGCCAGCGCGTCTCAGGCGCTGACGCAGCAGAGCTTCAGGATGCAATAAACCGCGCTGACACCGGACGTTGGCTGGAAGCGCACGATGCGCTTGTGCGTACCGGGCCTACCGGTACCAACGTCATGGACCTGGCGATCGTATTGCGGTTGACGGTGTAGCTTACTTGCGTTCGATGTCGCCCGATTCGCGCAGTTCCGACAAGCGCCGAGTGACCAGCTGCGTAACAGCCGTCTCGACGATGCGTGGCTTGATGTCGTCGAAGTCAGGCTTTGGAGCACGACGTGACTCATCAAGGCGCAGGATGTGGAAACCATAATCGCTTTCCACAGGGACTGTATTGAATTCACCGGGCTTCAATGACGACAGCGCCTCGATGATTTCTGGTGTGGCGGTCCGTGAGGTGACCCAGCCCAGACTGGCGTTCGGTTCGGTGGAGTTGACCGATGCCAGCTCGAGGAAGTCCGCGCTGTCCTGTAGCTCGGCAACAAGTGCCTCTGCCTTGGCCTTGTCGTCGACCAGGATGTGGCTTGCGCGAAACTCATCGTTCGGCAAGGTGGCGAGATATTCCTCGTAGGTCGCTCGCAACTGCTCTGCGTCGTTGGCGGTCAGGCGCTTTTGTTCGGCAACCCATTCGTTGGCGAGAGTGTGGGTGTATTGCAACATGAGCTCAGCGGCGATCTCGGGACGCTGATGCAGTCCATCGAGCTCGGCCTGTTGCGCAAGGATCTCCATGTCGATGATTTCCTCGAGCACCATTTCCCGGTCGGGCCGCTCGGCGCCTTCCGGCCGTTGCGTCATCATCGCTTCGATCATCGCGACGGGAATTCGTCGCCCATTGACGAGAACAGCCACTTCCTCGTCGGCGAGTGCAATTGCCGCCCCCAAGCGTGGCGGCTCGGTGATGCTGGCTGTCAATGAACTGTCGCTGGCGCTGTCGTTGGCCAGTGTCGCCACACCCGGATCTGTCTCGACGGCCTCGACCGTACGCGTCGACTGAACGGCCAGCAGCAAACTCAGGACCGCAAACGGGGTCGCGAGCAGGACCGGATGGAGGACAGTGGTCGGAGAAAGTCGGTTGAGCATCAGGCAATATCTGGGCGTCAGGCGCGTCCGCGCGATATCGACACGACCATGCAATCGTCGGACCGGGGTCGGACTGGGGTCGGACCGGGGCCAGAGCGTGCAAGTCCAGACAGCCCCGACCGACGTGCCGAGCAGCCGGTGGACCGCGTACAATCGAGGCTCAGGTTGCCAGGTTTGCCGCTGGCGGGCTAAGCCGTACACCCTCGATGACCCAGACTGGTACGTTTTGAGCCAATTTTTCGAAATTCACCCGGATAACCCGCAGCGCAGGCTCATTGCGCAGGCGGTCAGCATCGTGCAGAAAGGCGGGGTGATCGTCTACCCGACGGACTCGTGCTATGCCCTGGGTTGTCATGTCGGCAACAAAAGTGCGATGGAGCGCATCAGCCGCATCCGCCGAACCGACAAGAACCATAATTTCACACTTGTTTGTCAGGACCTTTCGGACCTCGCGACCTACGCCCGGGTCGACAACCGCGCGTACCGACTGCTGAAGTCACTGACTCCTGGCCCGTATACCTTCATCCTCGCTGCCACGAGCGAGGTGCCGCGCAGGCTGCAGAACCCCAAGCGCAAGACCATCGGCCTGCGGGTGCCGGACAATGCGATATGCCGGGCGCTGCTCGATGCTCTTGGTGAGCCGATGATGTCCAGCACACTGATCATGCCGGACAAGGACCTGCCAGAAACCGAACCCGATGACATTCGCACCTTGTTGGGAAAGCACGTCGATCTGATCATCGACGGTGGCAACTGTGGCTTTGATCCCACGACCGTGCTCGAGATCGATGAGGATGGCGAGGTCACGGTCATGCGAGAGGGGCGCGGAAGCCTCGCTTTTCTGGAGTGAGTGAATGAGCGCAGAACCCCAACCGCTTGCGGTCGTAGAAGGCAGCCCGGTCACCGAGCTCCCCCTCGATCTGTACATTCCGCCGGATGCGCTGGAGGTCTTTCTCGACACCTTTGAAGGCCCGCTGGACCTGCTGCTGTACCTGATCAAGAAGCAGAATCTCGACATCCTGGATATTCCGATCGCGGAGATCACCGCGCAGTACATGTCCTACATCGAGCTGATGGAGGAAGTGCGCCTCGAGCTTGCCGCGGAATATCTCGTGATGGCGGCCATGCTCGCAGAAATCAAATCCCGTCTGCTTCTGCCGCGTGCAGAGGACGGAGACGACGACGAAGAAGACCCGCGCGCAGAGCTCGTGCGGCGCCTGCAGGAATACGAGCGAATCAAGGAAGCAGCGGAGAACGTAGACGCGCTGCCACGAATGGAGCGTGAGAACCACCAGCTCAAGGCAGTCGCGCCTGAGGCAGGAAAAGAGCAGGTATTGCCGGACATCACGATGAAGGAGCTACTGATGGCCCTTCGGGACGTATCCGAGAGAGCGCGTGTCAACGGCCATCACGCGATTGCTCGCGAAACGCTCTCTGTGCGCGCGCGCATGTCCCATGTGCTATCGACGCTGCAGATCGGCGACTTCTGCGAGTTCACGACGCTATTCAATCCCGAAGAGGGCAGGCTGGGCGTCGTGGTGACCTTCCTTGCGATTCTCGAGCTTTGCAAGGAGTCGATGATTGACATCGTACAGAACGAACCTTTCGCACCGATCTACTTGAAGCCGCGTACCGCGTCGGTCGAAGGTGGCGAGGACGGCGATATCGATAGCGCTGAAGTCGTTGAAGCCGACGGGCATGCGGACGGGCATGCGGAAGGGGCAGATGAAGCTTCCGAGCACGACCCGCAGAACGGCAGTGCGGAGGATTGACGCAAGTATGGAAATGAACGAATCCACTACGCCAGAGCCTGATGCGGACCATGCAAAGCACGTGATCGAAGCGTGCTTGCTGGTCGCTGGACGCGCGCTGTCATTGCGTGAACTCGAAGCGCTGTTTCAGGACGACACACCTCAGCCCGGCAAGGAGCACCTGCGTGCCGCACTGACATCACTGCAGGAAGACTACGAAGGACGCGGTATCGAGCTGGTTGAAGTCGCCAGCGGCTGGCGCCTGCAATCCAGAGTAAGCATGGAACCCTGGGTGTCACGCCTGTTCAAGGAAAAGTCGCCTCGTTACTCACGAGCCCTGCTCGAAACACTGGTGCTTGTCGCCTACCGGCAACCGATCACCCGCGGCGAGATCGAAGACGTGCGCGGCGTGGCCGTCAGTTCCAACATCATCAAGACGCTGCAAGAACGCGAATGGGTACGCGAAGTTGGCCACAAGGACGTACCCGGCAAGCCGGCCCTGTTGGGCACCACCCGCCAGTTCCTCGACTACTTCAATCTCAAGCGCCTTGAGGATCTTCCAAGCCTCGGTGACCTCAAGGATCTGGATCAGATCGACGACGCACTCGGCAAGGAACTGGCAGCCGAACTCGGCGTGGTTGACTCGACTGCGGCAAATGACGAATCAGGAGAACGAGGAAGCGGCGACGAAGCGGACGTCACACGCGCAGACGACGCGCCGGACGGTGATGCAGGTGACGGCTCGTCGAGTGACGCTGACAGTTCCGACGAGGCACATGATGGTGAGCAGGCGTCTGACGATGCCGGCGAGGGCGTGACGGACGTTGACTCGGTTGACTTGCTGTTACCCGAATCAGTCCCCGTCGACTTGACGCAATTCCTCGAACCCGACGGCGTGCAGAGCGAAGACGTGCAGAGCGAAGACGTGCAGAGCGAAGACGTGCAGAGCGAAGACGTGCAGAGCGAAGACGTGCAGAGCGAAGACGTGCAGACCGAAGATCCTCAGGCACGTCTGCGTCGTGTTGTTGATGAGTTTGCTGGCGAGCATCGCCAAGAACTTGAAGCAGAGCGGCAGGTGCTACCTGCACGCAAATCTGCGGATGCCGACGAAGCCGTTCCAACCGATGTCGCCCCAGCTGTGACTTCCAACACTGAATTGGAAGCGGAGTTGGAAACAGCCGATACCAGTCCAGCAGAGCGGTCTAGACCAGACCGCAATGACACGGTCCCCTGACTGGCAAGACGGGTAGGGGCAACGCGATGGATCGCGGATAACCAGCAGGAAAGTCGTTCGCTAGTCGTAGCCGGGCCGTTGGTGCTCGGACGTACGCCTGCGGAATCCGACGTGACTGATGCTGACGCCGCACCCGTGCGTTCAGAAGCGCTGCAAAGTGATACTGAACAAGAAACGACTCGGACACTGTCTGGTGAGACAGAGAATGCGGCTGACAAGCTGTTTGGTCTCGGTGCAATCTCGAGTTCAGCGTTTGTTCCCGATGCAAGAATGTGGGAACGCCTCGATAGGTCTGGTGAATTCGATACGTCGAATGATCCCAATACCTCCGAGCTTGAGCGCTCGGATGTGGAGCTTGCACGCGATAGCGAATTCGATGACGTCGATGAGCTTGAGACGCTGGTAGAGATTGTCGACGTTCAGGCAGCACCGGTGCCTGAGGCTCGTATCCGAGATGAGGACGAAGCGTTCGACGACGATTCGGTATTGCCGGAATCAGTGTCGTTGCTCGACGCAGATTCAATGGAGGTCGAGCACATCGATCTGGCTGACGAGTCAATCGTTGAGGCCAGCGAGCTAGAAGAAGCTACCAGGCTCGAAGCAGAGCGGCTCGAAGCAGAGCGCGTTGAAGCAGAGCGCGTTGAAGCAGAGCGCGTTGAAGCAGAGCGCGTTGAAGCAGAGCGGGTTGAAGCAGAGCGGGTTGAAGCAGAGCGGCTCGAAGCAGAGCGGCTCGAAGCAGAGCGGCTCGAAGCAGAGCGGCTCGAAGCAGAGCGGCTCGAAGCAGAGCGCGCCCAAGTGGCTAGCGACGACGTCTTCGATTCAGTACAACAGACCATTCAGGAAGCAGGTCCTGACATCGATCTTGGCGCAGAGACTTCAGCGGGATCGATCGAACACACCGGCGACACTCTTGACAGTACCGATGTGCACGACCTGTCGATTTCGCCAGGAGGCCGTCCGGTCCCCGGTGAGGCCTTCGATCTGGAATTTGATTCGTCCCGAGAGATCATGTCTACCGATACTCTCGTCAACACTACGCTCACCGCGGCGATAAGCGCAGATCTTTCTGTAGCCGATGGTCGAGAGTCCACGGGTGACGATTTCGTGACCGACCTTGCCGTTCGAGAGACAGATGCCTGGCCCGTTCAGTCTTTGTCGCAGCCTGCCGGATTGTTCAGGCGGGTGTTTTCCCGCCTGATGAGATTGGTCAAATCGCTACCGCGACGGATATTCAATCGGCGCAGAAAATAGGACGTAAGCATAATTACAGCTTGTACCGATCCACTGTATATATTATCTGTTCTGTAAGCCTGAGCAAGTGACATTCCGAGCGACCTCCAGTACGCTATTCAAGCGGCTTGCAAGGAGGTGCTCCGATGGGTTTTGACCATGCGAAATCACTGTATTTGATGAAGTGCGCGGGCACGCTGCATGTCGCGGAAGATGCGCCGGCTTACACCTCGGCAGCTCCTGCCCTACGGACAGACGGCGAGGTACTTCGACTTGCCATGTCGCTTGTCGAAGGCGTTCGACTTTCATCGGCGGATCGTGCTGCCACACACTCAAAGCTGAAGCAGGTCTGCGCGAATGCGGCTGGCGTCGCGTTCGGCCAACAGATGATCACCGATAACGCTACGTGTACCGATAGCGAACTCGGCAAGCGTCTGATGGCTATTGCGCGTCAGTCAGATCGCTTGTTGTCACAGCAGCTTGAGTTGCTCGTTCGTTTTGCGGATGCGGAGCTGTACCTCAAGGACGGTTGTCGCAGCATGGTCCAATGGATGGATGTGTACCTCGGCATGGGTCGAATAAACGCCTTCGAGCACATGCGGGTCGGTCGTGCGCTACGCGAGCTTCCTTGGTGTGCTGCGTTGTTTAGTGTCGGCAAGCTGTCGTTTTCAAAAGCCCGCGTCATCACGCGGCACGCAACCCCTGCAACTGATGAAGCGTTTGCCACAGCGACGCAGGAACTGTCAGCGTCTGAAACAGAAGCCTGGTGCGATCGCTACCGCCACGAGCAGGACGTGGAATCCATCCGGGCGGCCGAGAATTCAGAAGCGCAGGCCATGTTGATGGCTTTCGACAAGCGTGGTCTGCGCACACGTGCTCTCGACGCTCATTCAACCCGCATAACCATTGATCTTCCCGTGGATATGGCTGCGGAATTCTTGCGCAGTCTCGAGCAGTGTGATGAGCTGGTTCTTGATGAAGCTCGCGAGCAGCGCGCTGACCAGGATGCGACAGAGGCTGAGGACGGTACGCCCAGTGCGAGTCAACGTCACGCAGATGCAGTCGTCCTCATGAGTCGTCGCTCACTCGCCCATGCGGGAGAGGCTGTTTCGATGGCCGACCGATTCCGCGTGAACGTGACAGTCAATGCCGAAACACTGATGAACCAGTGGGAGCCAGAATATCCTTCCAGCGCCGGGCTTGTCCCCAAGCCAATGATCGATGGCCGTGCGCCGATCGCGTCTGCAACCGTGAGACGGCTTGCCGAACTTGCTGGCTATACGGCCTTTGTTGTCGATGGTGAGGGTGATCCCGTCGCATCAAGGCGCGTGGCTGCTCCGTTTTCACGGCGTCAGCTACGCGCGCTACGTGCCCGTGACGGCTGTTGTCAGATGCCGGGCTGTGGCGCCACCCGTCATCTGGACGGGCATCATGTATTGCCGCGGGCAGCCGGTGGTGAGTCCACACTTGGCAATGCCGTGCTGTTATGCAGCGGTTGCCATCGACTGCTGCATGAGGGTAACTTCCGGTTGGAGCGTGTTTCCCTCGTGGGTGCATGCCACGCGAGCGATAAGGCACGTACTGATACCGTACGCCGATATCGCTTGTTCGATGCAGATGGTAGAGAGTGTGGTAGTCGTGGAGCTGCTCTTCAGCGCGCCAGGTCGGGCGAAGAGTTTACTCGCGTAAATAATGTCGCGCTCTCTACTCGAGTGAAGCCGTTTATTCGCGTAAACGAGTCTAGCCAGCGCGACTCGACCAAAGCGACGTCACCCGGTTTCTTCAGGGCGTCTCAACAACACGTACACGGCCCCGGTCCCGCCGTCTGAGGCACGTGCAGAACAGAAGGCGAGGACATGCTTGCTTCGTTGCAGCCAGGCGTTGACGGCGGGCTTGAGCCTTGGGCCACGGTCGCCGCGTGCGATACCCTTGCCGTGGATGACCCGAACACACAGTCGTCGTTCCTGTCGTGCCGCGGCAAGAAAACCTGTGAGTTCGACGCGTGCTTCCTCGACCACAAATCCGTGCAGATCGATCTCACCCTGAATCGAGTATTTGCCGCTCTTCAGCTTGCGCAGAACCGAGCGTTGTACGCCGGGTCGCGTCCAGGCGAGGTGCTCGCCAGTTTCCAGAAAGTCGTTTTCCGAGAGGTCTGACAGTAAAGCCGCCATGACTGAGCGGTCGTCGTCGTCGCGCTGACGCAGTCGTGGTTGCTTGGGGCGTACGGGTGTCTCGTGCACGCGATCGTTCTTGACCGGCCGAACGTCGCCTACCGCGTCGCGAAAGAGAGCCATGTCGTCATCACTGACCGATGTCTTTTTCGCGCTCATGCCCCAGTATACGTTCGTTGTCGTACAAGCTACCAGTCGTATACGAGGAGCCAGCGCCATGCCACGCAAAATTGAGAAGTCCTTGGAAGAATGGGCCGAGAGCCTGACCCCGGAGCAGTTTCGAGTTGCTCGCCA
The DNA here is from genome assembly GCA_938006335.1 of uncultured Granulosicoccaceae bacterium. Lineage (GTDB taxonomy): Bacteria > Pseudomonadota > Gammaproteobacteria > Granulosicoccales > Granulosicoccaceae > Granulosicoccus. The sequence continues at coordinate 295,423 of CALLMF010000002.1, forward strand.
GAAGGGAACCGAGCGCGCGTTCACGGGTCAATATGATGGCTTCAAGGGTGATGGAAAATACACCTGTGTATGTTGTGGCGAGACCTTGTTCGACTCCCAGCACAAGTACGATTCTGGAAGTGGCTGGCCGAGTTTCTACCAGCCTGCGTCTGAGGACGTGGTGGACGAGGAGACTGACAGTACCCATGGCATGACGCGCACCGAGGTATTGTGCGATGCCTGTGGTTCGCACCTTGGGCATGTGTTCCCTGATGGTCCTCGGCCGACGGGCCTGCGGTACTGCATCAATTCGGCATCGCTGCAGTTCGTTGAACGCGATGATAAGGGCGACTAGGGAAGCGCAACGATAATGAAGGCCTCGACCGTATTGCTGATCGGAGCGTCCGTGCTCGCCGCTGCGGCGTGTTCGTCAGAAGACGCTGCCGATCAAGTGGACGAGCCCGCACCAGTGGAAACGCAAGTCCAGGCGGAGGCAAAGCCAGAAGCGCAAGATCCCGAGCAGTTGGTGACCGAAGTTGAACGGCCACTGCCGGACTTCGAGCTCGCGTCTCTGGATGGGCAGACGTTCAACAAGAGCACGCTGGCCGGCAAACCGTGGATCGTCAACTTCTGGGCGAGCTGGTGTGGCCCCTGTATTGAAGAGATCCCGGCCATGAATCGCGCCTGGGAGGCGGTTGAGCCTGACGGTATTGGTATGCTCGCGATCAATGCTGGCGAAGGGCAGGAGGCGATCGAGACGTTCCTGGCGAAAGTGCCGGTGGACTTTGAAGTCATTCTGGGCGATGGCGACACCCTGCCGGACTGGAACGTGGTGGCCTTGCCTACGACGGTGGTTGTCGATGCCAATGGCCAGGTGGTTTTTGAGGCTCTCGGTCCGCGTGAGTGGGATGATCCGCAGCTACTCGACAGGGTGCGTGCGCTGATCGCGGACTGATCGCAAGCCTTAGCTGCCTTTCTGCCGCAGCTCCACCAGTGCGTCGACGACGTTGGCATCAGCCAGGGTTGTGGTGTCGCCGAGGTCGTCCACCGCGCCGTTCGCAATCTGTTTGAGAATTCGGCGGAGGATTTTTCCGGAGCGCGTCCGAGGTAAGGCCGGCGCCCACTGAATGACGTCAGGCACTGCGGTTTCGCCAAGGCTTTCCTGGACGCGATTCTTCAGCGCGTCCGCTAGAGCGTTGTCTGTGACGGTGTCGATCCGCGGTGTTACCCACGCATAGATGCCGTCCTTGCCGTCATCGCGGGTGTATGCCACCACCGCAGCCTCGGCGATACCGGCATCCGAGGTGATCGCGTTTTCAACATCGGACGTGTCCAGTGTTACGCCGGCGATGGTGATGCGGTCGTCAACATGGCCGGTGATACGGTAGTGACCGTCGGCATCACGATGCGCGGCATCGCCTGTCGTGTAGTGGCCTGGGTTGGCGGACAGATAGGACTCCACGAAGCGGTCGTGGTTGCCATACAGCGAGCGCATTTGTCCGGGCCAGGATCGCGATAGCACCAGATGCCCGGTGGCTTCGCCTTCCAGCAGCTCACCGGAATCGTCGACAAGTCCTGCTTCGATTCCGAAGAAAGGCTTGGCAGAAGCTCCGGGTTTGATCGATTCGGCTGCCGGCACGGGCGAGAGGACAATACCGCCGGTTTCGGTTTGCCACCAGGTATCCACTACCGGGCAATCGTCCTTGCCGACTTTGCTGTGGTACCAGTTCCATGCTTCGGCGTTGATCGGCTCGCCGACAGTGCCGAGTACGCGCAGGCTGTTTCGTCGAGTCGTCTCCAGATGGCTGTCGCCTTGTGCCATCAGGGTCCGAATCAGGGTGGGTGTCGTGTACAGGCTGTTGACCTGGTACTTGTCCACGATTTCCCAGGTGCGGGCCGGTTTCTTGGCATCGAAGCTGCCCTCGAAGAGCACGACAGTGCCGCCGTTGGCCAGAGGGCCGTACACCGAGTAGGTGTGGCCTGTAATCCAGCCCAGCTCTGCGGTACACCAGTGGACGTCGCCCGCGTGGTGGTCGAGAATGACCTCGTGAGTGAGTGCGGCATACACCAGGTAACCACCTGTCGTGTGCAATACTCCTTTTGGCTTGGAAGTCGCGCCCGAGGTGTACAGAATGAACAGCGGGTCCTCTGCACCCATCTCTGCGGCTGGCGAGTCCGAGGGAGCGCCTCGTAGCAGATCGTCGAACCAGAGGTCACGACCGTCCTTCCAGTCGACATCGTCGCCGCCGCGGCGCACGACCACAACGCGTTTTACCGACTCGAGATTTTCGCAGGCGATATCGACGCGCGCCTTCAAGGGCACCTTTCGCCCGAAGCGTATCGCCTGGTCCGCCGTGATGACGACCGAGGCCTGAAAGTCGTCGATTCGCTCGCGCAAGGCATCCGGTGAGCAACCGCTGAACACCACCGAGTGGATTGCACCCATGCGTGCGCACGCCAGCATCGAGATGACCGCTTCCGGAATCATCGGCAGGTACAGACACACGCGATCGCCGCGTTTCACACCGATGCCACGAAGTGCGCTGGCCGAGCGGCAGACGGCGTCGTGCAATTCCCTGTAGGTGAATCGCCGGTTCTCGGCGGACTCGTCTTCCGGCTCCCAGATCAACGCGGTACTGTCGGCGTTGTTCTCGAGGTGTCGGTCGAGGCAGTTGTAGGCAGCGTTGAGTTTCGCGCCCTCGAACCAGCGCGCGTCTCCGCCTGCCAGGGATCCGGACTGCACCGATTCCCACGACGTAAACCAGTGGAGTAGACGGTTTGCCTGTTCAGCCCAGAAACTATCGCTGTCTTCGAGCGACCGACGGTACATCTCGTCGTAGCTCGTGGCGCTTACGTTCGCCGAATCCCGGAACGCTTCCGGTACAGGACGAGCCGTGCTGTCCGTCATGTAGTGCTTATCAACGCTTTCATGGGGGGAAGTGTACCTGCCTCCCGACTATCCGAATAGTCCCGATTTGGTCAGCGTAAGTACTTGATAAAAAAGACTATTCGGTCGGTCTCAGCAGGCCGCTTCGTTGGCGGCGCTCCCATAGGGCCTTGCGGCTGATGCCCAGCCTGCTTGCAAGTTCGGTTTCCGAGAGGCTGCTTTGATGAAACTCGACAAACCAGCGAAAGTACTCGTCGAGGCTTAGCGCACTTCCGGACGCGGCTGTGGTGCCGGCAAGGTCCGAGAGATTCAGCGTTGCCGTGTCCGAGTTGGCGACCGACATCGCGATCAGAGCCTCGAGCTCCGGTACTTCGCCGGGCCAGGGGCGCGTTCTAAGCCAGTTTTCGAGGCGGACATCAAGCGTGGGCGCCGGCCGGCCGTAGCGACGTGCCGTCAGTTCAGCGACGCGTTGGGCGCAGGCAATGACGTCATCGGGCCGCTCGCTGAGTGCCGGAATCTTGTGCTGTTGCTCCGCGTTGAAGAGGGAAGCGAAAAAAGGTGCGAGGCGTTTCTCGAGTACCAATTGATCCAGGCTGTTGCTGGAGATGCAACACAGATGTGCGTGGTCGGCGTCGAGTCGATGGGCAAGCGCCTCCTGCATGTCCGCGCCGATCAGTTCGGGGTATCGGATAACCAATGTGCCGTGTCTGGCCGCACGTAGCTCCGGTGACTCCGGTGCGCCCTCCTGCGTGTTGGCAAGGACCGCGACATGGTCGTCAGCCGAGGCAACATCAAGCACGATCAATGGTCCCTCAGCGTGTGCGCTTGCCGCGTGGACCGCTCTGGCAACGCCCTCTCGACCGGATCCGGGTGGGCCGTGCAGAAAGCATCGCAGCGCAGACTCTGACGCGGCGCCATCCGTTGCAGTGGCGCCTGATATCGACATGGCCAGTGACTCCAAGGTCGTACCGGTGACGCACCGGCTACTGGCAATCTGTTGTGCGAGGTCACGCTCCAGCGCCGAGACACGGATGGCGAGGCGGTCGCGTTGCATGGCACGCTCCAGCACCAGTAACAATTCATCGTGGTCGAAGGGTTTTGCGATGTAGTCGCTTGCGCCGGTCTGCATGACGTCGACGGCTGATCTGACGCTTGCGTGACTCGTCATCACCACCACCGGGGTGGGGGCGACCGCATCAATGATGTCGGTACCGGGTGCGCCGGGCAGGCGCAGGTCCACGAGTACGACGTCAAACGATTTCAGGGGTGTGGCTTCGGCCGCTTCGATCGTGTCGACATCCGTTACTCGAAACTGCTTGCGCTCCAGCAGGCGCTTGAGCGCACGCCGAATCACGTCCTCGTCTTCGATCAGCAGTAGGCGTCTCATGCTGCAGGGGTCTCCGGCAAGCTGACGACAATGGTGGCGCCTTGCTCGCGGTCTTCAATGCGTACCCTGCCTTCGTGTCGTGAGACGATGCCGTGAACGATGGATAAACCAAGTCCAGTACCTTCACCGACTCGTTTGGTGGTGAAGAATGGGTCGAATATCTTTTCGCGCAGGTCGGGGTCGATACCGGTGCCGTTGTCGCTGACCGCGATATGGCAGTAGCCATCACCGCGGTAGCCTTCGATGTCTATTGTCCCACCCACAGGCGATGCCTGGCAGGCATTGTTGATCAAGTTGACAAACACCTGCGACAACTGATTCGGGTCTCCGGCCACAGCCAGGTCGTCAGCCACACTTGCGCTGAATGTGAAGTCGCGTGCTTGCGGGTCCAGCTGCACCAGTTGCAAGGCGTCTGCGACAACCGTATTCAAGGATACAACGGCAAGCTGATCTGACTGGCTTTCCCCGGCATGTGAAAAACCAAGCAGGGAATGTACGATGGTATCGATACGGCCCACCTGATGAAGGATTTCGTTGGCCTGGTCATTGACCAATTGCGGGGCGTCGGGCTCGCGCACGTCGTGGCGCAGGTTTTGTGCAAGGCTTGCGATACCGGTGAGTGGATTGCCGATTTCGTGAGCGACGCCGGCGGCCAGACGGCCCACTGATGCCAGCCGTTCGCTGTGGGCAAGTTCTGATTCCAGCAGGTCCAGATTGGTTCTGTCTTCGACCAGAATCACCTGTCCGGCCAGTGCATTGTCGATACCGGCGGGTGTACCGATGTCTGCCTTGTGGAGGTTGATGGTGAGGGTCCTGGAACCGACGGTCACCCGCTGACGGCGAGAGACGGTATCCGGACTCGCGACGAAGTCCGCCAGCGTATCTCCCCATGGTGCATCCAGTGACCGGAGCGTACGGTCTCTGGCGTCGCGTTCGTCGATACCGGTCAGCTCAGCCTGCTTCTGATTCCAGATATACACGTGATCGTTGTCGGCAATCGAGCAGACACCCACCGGCAGGTCACGCAGCACGTCTCCAAGATATCGTCGCAGATTGTCCAGTTGGCGCGTCAGGCCGCGCAATCGTTCTCGCGATGCCTCCAGGCGAAGCTCCAGTACCCGGTTGTCGCTGCTGTCACTGAACCCCGATTCGCCGGTCATCTGACGGCGCGGTCGCAGGGTGTCACGAGCAATGGTCGGGCCGACAAGTCCGGTGAGGTTTCTCTCCAGGCGGTCGTGCAACAGCCTGAGCTCCACCGTTCGCGCTTCGCGCTGGTCGAGCCCCGTTTCTGTCAGTGCGCGCTGGAATTCCTCGTTGGCCACGTGCGTGCCGAGCACTTGTTGCATCGCGTAGCGATAGTGCAATCCCGAGCGGGGCAGTTCGGGTGGCGAGAGGCCAAGAGTGCCGACATGGGCGGTGCTCTCTGCCGTGAGTTCACCGACATGCACGTCGGTTTCTCTGGGTGCAAACATCAGCGACACAAGGACAAAAACCACAACGTTGGCCGTGAGTGAACAGAACGTCGACAAGGTCCAGATATCAGTCTCGACTGCAAACCAGTCAAGCGGTTGCACCGCGGATAGCAGCGGGAGAATCAGCAGTATGAACCACACCAGGGCGCCACAAACGAGTCCGGCGACAAAGCCCGTGGGGGTGGCGCGAGGCAGGAACAACAGGGCGATGATTCCCGGTAGTAGCTGCGCCGAGGCAACAAAGCTGATCAGGCCGAGGCTTGCCAGCCCCGTGTTCTGTTCGATCACGATGTAGAAGCCGAATCCCGCTGTCACGATGCCGGCAATGACCAGGCGCTTGCTCCACAGGATTCTCCGGTATACGTCGCCTGCACGATTGTTGGACAAGGAGGCGGGCAGGAGTATGTGGTTGAGAAACATTGATGATAATGCAAGCGTGGTTACAATCATCATGGCGCTTGCAGCAGACAGTCCACCAAGAAAAATCAGTATGGCAAGCCACTCGTGCTCGAGTGTCGCGGCTATCCCCAGGACGTAGAAATCCGCAGCAAGGCCTGTGCTCTGCAGATCAAGGAACCTCCCCGCAAACAGGATCGGCACGATAGGCAGGTTGAGCAACAGCAGATAGAGCGGAAACATCCAGTACGCGGTCGAGAGATGTTCCGGCTTTTCATTCTCCACGAAGGTCATGTGGTATTGACGGGGCAACAGGAATGCCGCAGAGAAGGCCAGTAGCAACAAGGTCGTCCACAGGCCGCTGCCGGTGGGTTCGTACAAAGCCTGCAGCATGTCTGGACGGGCCGACGCCCATTCGTTCATGTCGCCAGGAGAGTCGAACACCGCGAACATGACGAAGGCGCCCGCTACCAACAGTGCTCCGAGCTTCACTGCTGATTCGAAGGCGATCGCGACGACCAGGCCTCGGTGCTTTTCTCGAGGTGACAGATGGCGTGCGCCAAACAGCACCGAGAACACCACGATGACCACGCAGAATCCGAGTGCGGCAAAGCCCGCTGGGATGCTGTCTGACAACAGTTGCAGTGATTCGGTCACTGCTCGGATCTGCAGCGAAAGGTAGGGGAGGATGCCGAACAACATGAACAGCGTGACCGCCACGCCGCTGATGCGCCCGCCATAACGAAACGCCAACAGATCTGCAATGGACGTCAGTTGATGTTCTCGCGCCAGCGCCAGAATCGGTGCAAGCAGGCGGGGTCCAAGAACAAAAGCACCGGTAACACCCAGATAGATAGTCAGGAAGGCATAACCGCTGGTGTCGGCAAGACCTACGCTGCCGTAATACGTCCACGAGGTGGCATAGACCCCGAGCGACAGGCTGTACACCAAGGGGTTCGAGACCAGTCTTGTCGGTAGCCATCCGGCATCGGTGGCATGCGCGATAAGAAACAGCAAGCCCAGATACACCAGCCCGACTGCAATCAGCGTCGAGGGCTCGATCGTGAACATGGAGAGGCTGCCGTCGTCCACGTCTTTCAGTTTGATGCCTGGCGTTGGGTCCACCACACCAGAGCGATGAAAAGCCCCCACGGGATGAACATGGCGTACCAAGGCAGGCTCAGCGCTGTCCACCAATGCGTGAGGGGAGAGTTCATGATGAATAACGCAGCTGCGCCAATCAACAAGGAGTAGTCCTGGTTGCTGCGCTGCCTCATGTCGTTGCTCTCATGCCGCCACTCGTATGGATGCAACACGTGGGATGCGTTCTGGCTGCCACGCATCTCGCACACTGGCAATGAAGTCTTCGGTGCGATCGGCGTGAATGGCAGCTTGCCCGAGCGCGCACCATACGTTGTGTAGTGCGTCGAGCGGTTCGGTGATGGCGGGTGCCTCTGTTTGCTTGCCAAGCTTGGCGCTGTGCTTGTCCACCAATACCGGAAGGTGCGCGTAGGCGGGTATTGATCGGTCGATACCTTGCATCAGTGCGATCTGCGCGGCGGTAGCGCCGAGCAGGTCTGCGCCACGCACTACATTGTCAATGTCATCGGAATCATCAACGGCGGCTGCAAGCGGGTACGCGATGATGCCGTCGCGTCGATGCACGATCACGTCGCCGGCCTCTCGCGTCAGGTCGCACGTCTGCGGGCCCTGGATCATGTCTTCAAAATGCACCATGCCGTCCAGGCGTGCTCGTACCGCGGAGTCAAAACGGGTGCTGGATGCAGGTTTCAATCGCTGCTCGAGTTGATCAGCGCTCAGTGTATTGACTCGGCAATGGCCTGGATAGATCGGATTGCCGCCGAGCTGGCGCCGGCTGCAGGTGCATGCATACAGGAGGCCCGCTTGGCATAGGTGGCGTAACGCCGTGTGGTAGTGATCCTTGCGTTGGCTTTGACAAAGCCACGGCGTCTGTTCAGTCGTCAGAGCACAGGCCTTGAGAGTGCGTCTGATGGACTCGCTGGAGCCAGGGACCACGCGCGGCGTGTCAAGGTCATCAATCCTTACGGACCAATGTACGCTCCATGCGTAACTCGCAAGCGCTGCAAGCAGGGAGCCGAGGTGCAGGTGGCCGGTCGGCGATGGTGCGAACCGGCCACACCCGCCCCCTGCAAGGGGGCGGGACAGGTCGTGACTTGTGTCGTGACCTGTCAGGCGATTTGCCGCTCGCGGATTTCCTCGAGGGTCTTGCAATCGATGCACAGTTCTGCAGTGAGGCGTGCTTCCAGGCGTGCTACACCGATCTCGATACCACAGCTCTCGCAGTAGCCGTATTCCTCGTCATCGATGCGACGCTGCGCTTCGTTGATCTTCTTGATCAACTTGCGTTCGCGATCTCGTGTGCGTAGCTCGAGGCTGAACTCTTCTTCTTGCGTGGCGCGATCGTTGGGATCCGGAAAGTTGGTGGCGTCGTCCTTCATGTGATCGACGGTACGGTCAACTTCCTCCATCAGCTGTTGCTTCCACTCGGCAAGCAGCTTGCTGAAGTGCTCCAGCTGGGACTTGTCCATGTAGTGGCCGGAACGCTGTGAATCGCTTGGCGACACCTTGCTGTCGTTAGCTGCGTTGGACGGTGAATCTGTCATTGCCTCTTTGGAACTCGTGGCTTTGGTAGTACGGCGCTTCGAGTTCGCCGCAACGGAAGTGCCTTCCGCAGAGGACTTTGTAGTCGCCTTCGGCGCTGTTGTCTCTTCCGCTGTCGACCTGGTCTTTGCCGCGGCAGTGGTTTTCTTCCTGGCTGTTGCCGCCGGCTTTGCTGTCGCCTTCTTCTTGGCCGTTGCCGTCGTCTTTGCTGTGGCCTTCTTCTTTGCGGTGGCCTTTGCTGCGGGTTTGGCGGCGGTCTTCGATGTCTTCTTCGCAGTCTTCTTTGCCGCGGACGCAGCGGCTTTGGCCGAATCGGCGACCGGGTTGTCAGCAGACGCCTGCTTGGCCGCTACCTTCTTCGTGGCGGTCTTCTTAGCTGTGGCCTTTTTGGCTGTGGCCGTTTTGGAAGCCACCTTCTTGGCCGTCGCTTTCTTTTTCGTGGTCTTCGTTGCCATATCGACTCCTCCCAGAGCTTCCGGGCCTCTGGATACCGGAATATGCAGCGCGCCCTTTTATCAGAACGGGCAACAGGATGCAAATCCCTTGGTGTTCAAAACGTGCATCCACTGCCCGAAAAAACGGCCCTGGCTGCGGATAGATGTGACCGGCTCCCGGAATCCGGTCGGCGCCGGTGCCGGTGTGCTTACGATTCCCGACGCACTGATTCGACTCGCGTCACGATATCGCCGTCCACAAGCGTAGCTGTTATCGATGAGTCTTTTGTGATGTCGGACACGCGGGTCACCAATCCCTTGTCGTTGTTCAGCAGCGCATAGCCACGCGCCAGCACGGCGCGGGGCCCTACCGCGTGCAAGGCACGCTCGGCTGGCTGCAGTCGCGAATGAGCGGCGGTCAGTTGTTTTCCCATGCTCGCGACCAGGCGCTGGTGCAGCGACTCGTGGCGTCGGGTCATCTCGCTCACGCTCCGCCTCGGGTGACGCGCATGCAGGCGTGACGTCAATTCACCGAGCTTGAGTGCGCGCTGTCGGTTGAGCTGGAGTGTGGCGCGATTCAGGCGTTGGTCGAGCTCGTCCACGTGGCGCGCACGGGCAGCCAACGTCTTTCGAGGCTGCCTTGCGGCGAGCCGGATATCCATTGATTTCAAGGTGCGCTGCGCATCGTCGAGGCGCCGCTGCATGGCGTGCACAAGATTGCGCTGCTGACGCTCGCTGGCGACGCGCAGGGCCTGGCTGTCCGGGGTGGCCAATTCTGCTGCTGCCGACGGGGTGGGTGCGCGCAGATCGGCCACCAGGTCGGTGATGGTGATGTCCACCTCATGACCGACGCCGCTGACGGTGGGGATTGCGCAACCCCTGAGGGCTGCCGCCACGCTGCGCTCGTTGAAGCCCCACAGATCCTCGAGTGATCCGCCGCCGCGTACCACCAGCAGTACATCCACCTCCTGACGCCGGCTTGCCTGCTCGATGGCCTTGACGATGCCGGACGCCGCTTGAATCCCTTGTGTTTGCGTCGGATACAGCACGACCTCCGCTTGCGGATAACGCCGCTGCAGCACGTGCAGCACATCGCGGAGCGCCGCGCCGGTGGGTGAGGTGACCACGCCGATGCTTGCGGGCATCGATGGCAGGCGGCGCTTGGTCTCGGTGCTGAACCAACCCAGCTCGTCGAGTTCCCGCTTGGTGCGCTCGAAGGCCGCCTGCAGCTGGCCGGCCCCGACGGGCTCCATGTGATCGACGATGAGCTGGAAGTCGCCGCGGGCGGCGTACAAGCCGAGGGTGCCGCGCACCAGCACGGCGTCTCCGTGGGCGGGCTCGAAGTCCAGTCGGCTGTTACGGCCCTTGAACATCGCGCAACGGATCTGGGCACGACTGTCCTTGATCGAAAAGTACAGATGCCCGCTGCCCGGACGCGACACATTCGACAACTCGCCCTGCAGCCAGACGGTGCCAAAACCGGATTCCAGTTGTTGTTGTACTTCCTGCAGCAGTCGCGCGACGGTGAACACCTTGCGCTGACTCCCGGTCGGCACCGCAGCAGCAGGCGATGGTCTCAAGCCGGGGCGGGCACGGCGACCCGGTGTGGGCGAAGAAGTCTTCTCACTCATGCCGCGAGCTTACCGCTTCGCTGTACAATGCCGACGCATCTCGCGCCATTGTAGCCACGCGCTATGCAGTCTCTTCGGGAAGCCCTGACGTTTGATGACGTCCTGCTCACCCCCCGCCATTCCCTGGTTCTCCCTCGTGACGTATCGCTGTCCACGCAGCTGACGCGTGATCTGCGGCTGAAAATTCCGCTGCTGTCGGCAGCCATGGATACCGTTACCGAGAGCCGCCTGGCGATCGCACTGGCGCAGGAGGGCGGCATCGGGATCATCCACAAGAACCTGTCGATAGAGCGTCAGGCCGAGGAGGTCTCGCGGGTCAAGAAGTTCGAGAGCGGGGTGGTCACCGAGCCGGTCACGGTCAGCCCGTCGGCAACCGTCGGCGAGGTCCGCGAGCTTACCGCACGGCTCGGGATTTCCGGGCTTCCGGTCATCGATGGCGATACGCTGGCCGGTATCGTCACCCAGCGTGACATCCGTTTTGAACAGCGGCTGGACCAACCGGTGTCGGCGATCATGACGCCGCGAGAGCGCCTGGTCACCGTGGGCGAACACGCCGCGCGCGAGGAAGCGATCGAAAAACTGCACCAGCACCGCATCGAGAAGGTGCTCGTCGTCAACGACCGCTTCGAGCTGCGCGGCATGATCACCGTGAAGGACATCGGCAAGGCGGCCGACTTTCCGGACGCCTGCAAGGACGACGCGGGGCGGCTGTTGTCGGGCGCTGCTGTCGGCACCGGCGGGGACACCGAAGAGCGTGTCGCCGAGCTGGTCACGGCGGGCGTGGATGTGCTGATCGTGGACACCGCACATGGTCACTCGCAAGGGGTGCTGGATCGTGTCGCTGCGACCAAGAAGGCGCATCCGGATGTGCAGGTGATTGGCGGCAACATCGCGACCGGCCATGCGGCACGGGACCTCGTTGCCAATGGCGCTGATGGGGTCAAGGTTGGCATAGGCCCTGGTTCCATCTGTACCACTCGTATCGTGGCAGGAGTCGGTGTGCCGCAGATCACCGCTATTGCCGATGTTGCAGAAGCGCTCAAGGACACAGGCATCCCGTTGATTGCCGACGGTGGTATCCGTTTTTCGGGCGACATGGCCAAGGCGATAGCGGCCGGGGCATCGTCCGTGATGGTGGGCTCTATGCTGGCAGGTACCGAGGAGGCCCCGGGCGTGGTCGAGTTGTATCAGGGCCGCTCCTACAAGAGCTACCGCGGCATGGGTTCCGTCGGGGCCATGCAAGCCGGCTCCTCTGACCGTTATTTCCAGGACGACGAGGACGCTGCCGACAAGCTGGTGCCGGAAGGCATCGAGGGCCGCGTGCCTTACAAGGGGCCAGTGTCAGCAATCATTCATCAGATGATCGGCGGCGTGCGTTCGAGCATGGGCTACTGCGGTGCACCGGATATCGACACGATGCGCCGGGAGGCCGAGTTTGTACGCGTCTCCGGTGCCGGCATGAAGGAGAGCCACGTGCACGATGTACAGATGATCAAGGAAGCGCCGAACTACCGCTTGAACTGACCGCCCGATTCCGATTTTTTCAAGACCCGAGACAACGCCTTGAACACATCCGCCGTGGATATCCACGACGAGCGCATCCTGATCCTCGACTTCGGTGGACAGACCACGCAGCTGATCGCACGCCGCGTGCGAGAAGCCGGGGTATTCAGCGAGGTACATCCCTGGGACATGAGCGACGAGGCCTTGCGGGCGTTCAAGCCACGCGGCGTGATCCTCTCAGGTGGGCCGGAATCGGTTGTCGCCGACGGTGCGCCTACAGTGCCTTTGTCAGTCTTCGAACTCGAGGTGCCGGTGCTCGGCATCTGTTACGGGCAGCAGGCGATGGTGCACGCGCTGGGCGGCAAGGTTGTCGCGGCCGCAGGCGAGGCGGAGTTCGGCTACGCCGAGGTGCAGCTGACAAGGGCGTGCACCTTGTTCGATGGCATACGCGATCGGGAAGACCGTATCGACGTCTGGATGAGTCATGCGGATCATGTGGTTGACCTCCCCGATGGCTTTGCCAAGGTCGGTGTCAGCGCCAACGCCCCATGCGCCGTCATCGCCGACGAAGCGCGAAAACACTTCGGTATCCAGTTTCATCCGGAAGTCACGCACACGGTGCAGGGTGCCGAGATCCTGTCGCGTTTTGTGCGCGACATCTGCGGCTGCAGTGGTTTGTGGACGCCGGGCAACATCATCGAAGACGCGGTCAGCCGTGTGCGCGACACCGTCGGTGGCGACAAGGTACTGCTGGCACTCTCCGGTGGCGTCGACTCTTCGGTGGTTGCTGCCCTGCTGCATCGCGCGATTGGCGATCAGCTGACCTGCGTGTTTGTCGACAATGGCCTGTTGCGCCTGGGCGAGGGTGACCAGGTCATGAAGACCTTTGCCGACAACATGGGCGTCAACGTGATTCGCGTGGACGCCGAGGCCCGCTTTCTGGACGCGCTCGCAGGCGTTGATGACCCGGAGAAAAAACGCAAGATCATCGGCGGGCTCTTTATCGACGTGTTCGAGGAAGAAGCCGAACGGCTCACCGAGGTGTCCTGGCTTGCGCAGGGCACCATCTACCCGGACGTGATCGAATCTGCAGCGTCGTCCACCGGTAGCGCACATCTGATCAAGTCACACCACAACGTGGGTGGTCTGCCGAGCGAGATGCGTCTGAAACTGGTCGAGCCCCTGCGTGAGTTGTTCAAGGACGAGGTCCGGACCATCGGCAAGCAGTTGGGTTTGCCGGCGGTCATGGTCATGCGGCATCCGTTTCCCGGGCCGGGTCTCGGGGTGCGTATTCTCGGTGAGGTCAGGAAGGACTTTGCCGATACACTGCGGGCCGCAGATGCCATCTACATCGAGGCGCTGCGACGTCGCGATCTGTATGACTCCGTCTCGCAGGCTTTTTGCGTGTTTCTTCCGGTCAAATCGGTTGGCGTCACGGGAGACGGGCGGCGCTACGCGCACGTGATCGCATTGCGGGCGGTCGAGACCATCGATTTCATGACTGCACGCGCGGCGCAGCTGCCGTACGAATTCCTCGATGAAGTCTCGCGGGCCATTTGTAACAGCGTGCCCGATGTATCCCGTGTCGTCTACGACGTCTCGAGCAAGCCTCCCGGCACCATAGAGTGGGAATGACCGGCGCTCGGACCTTGTGTCCTCGTCCTCATCTACTACGCTCGCGGGGCGGGGCCTGCGCCGTGCCTGGTGATAGCGAGCGATGTCAGAAACACGTCAAGAACACTCATCCGACCGCGTCAGCGACGTTTTCAGCGATGAGGCCTTACCGGCGTTTGCCCTTGTTTTTTTCGTGGTTGCGCTGAGCGCGGGGTTCCTGTTGGTGCCGATATTCCACGTGTTGATCGCGTCGGGTTCCAGCGCTGAGGTGCTTGGTACTGCGGTCGAGAATGTTGCGGCGGCCTTGCTCACGGTATCCAGGGACATCGCGATTCTGCTCGTCGCCCTTGCGGGGATCACGATGCTTGCGTGGCGCAATACCGTTCGTTTGCATCGCGGCCGGGTGTCGGGACCTGGCGTGGCTGGATTGTCTGGAGGAGTTGTTCATTGAGTACAGCGCGACGACGGGCTGCTGTGCTGGTGCTGGGATGTGCGGCCCTGGTGTCCAGCGGATGCAGTACCTTGGGCGTGGGTGGCGGCACCAAGACGGGGCCGGGCAGCCTCCCTGCGGACGTTGACGCCGATGGTGACGGGATCGCCGACACCCTCGACCTCTGTCCCGATACGACGTTCACTGTCGGTGTTTCTACCGATGGCTGCTCGCCGTTCAACGGCACTGTCGCAGGCGTGGTCTTTGCGTCCGGTGGCGTTCAGCTCGGTCGGGACGCGCGCTCGGCCTTGAATCCTCTGGTGGAGGCGCTGTTGGCCCACCCGGACGTACGGCTTGAAGTGCAGGGTCATACCGACAACCGCGGCTCGGCAGAGGCAAACCTTGAATTGTCGAAACTTCGGGTGATGGCCGTGGTCAGGTATCTTGTGACGTCGGGCGTCGCGCCCGAGAGACTGGACCCGGTCGCTTTCGGTGAAAGCCGACCCATAGAAAAGAACGCTACCGCCGAAGGGCGGGCCGCCAACCGACGCATCGAAGTGCGAGCTATCGGGTCTTGAACCCATCGCGCTATGATGTAGCCACGCTTTACACCACACCATGAATCACATCGACACTGTATCGCCCGTTTGCCGTGCTCTGCTCGTTGCCGTGGCTGTCGCATTCTCCGGCTGCGCGACCACTGAACAGGCGCCTGCGACCATTGCCGACGACACGCCGGTATTCCTTGGTGAAACCCTGCCGGACGGCTCGGTGCGCGTTGATACCGAGGATGCGCGCATCGCCCAATTGTGGTCTGCTGCACAGCAATCGGCGACCGAACAAGACGACCCGCAAGCCCTTGAATACCTCTACCAGGCACTCGAGCTCGACCCGCAGAACAGCCTGCTATGGAGCCGTGCTGCCGAACTTCAGCTCGACAACGAACAGCCGGCCCAAGCCGAAAACTTTGCGGTCAAGTCCAATCTGTTTGCGGGCGAAAATCGTGGCCTGCTGTACCGCAACTGGCTGATCATCGAACATGCTCGTAACATGCGTGGAGATCTGCTCGGCGTGCGCAGCGCCCACCGGAAGGTACAGCAGTACCAGTATCAGTAAACTCGACACCCCCGTCGCTCGATCCGAGCGACTCCCGGAGCATGGAGGCACCGGCTTATGACAATCGATATCGAAGATGCGCGCGAGGAGTGCACAGACGAATTCTCGGATGCGTCCGAACTCGTCGACAGCGCGGATGTGGTGGCGCTACTTGGCGCGCACGGGCCTTTCAGCGAATCGCTCTCGCACTTTGCCCCACGAGAAGAGCAGCAGCATCTGGCGGAGGCGGTGACGCGCGCACTGGCTGACTACGGCACGCTGGTAGGTGAGGCCGGCACCGGTACCGGCAAGACCTTTGCCTACCTCGTCCCGGCCTTGCTCTCCAACGATCGCATCGTCATCTCCACCGGTACCCGGCACCTTCAGGATCAGCTCTTCCACAGCGATCTGCCGCTGGTGCGTCGCACGCTGGGCGTGCCGGTGGTGGCAAGCCTTCTGAAAGGGCGGGCCAACTACCTGTGCCGACATCGGCTGAGGCGTGCCCGCACTCATCCTGCGATGAGCGATGGCACCCTGCGACGCCATCTACTGATCATCGAGGAGTGGGCGCGCACCACCGACACCGGCGACATCGCCGAAGTGATCGCCGTGCCCGAGGAGTCTGCCGTGTGGCAGTACGTCGTGTCGAACGAGGACTTCTGCTCACGGCATGAGCGCGAGGATCTGCCCGATTGCTTCATCCACAACGCGCGCAAGCACGCCCAAGAGGCAGACATCGTTGTCGTCAATCATCACCTGCTGTGCGCAGACCTTGCGTTGAAGGAGCAGGGCTTTGGCGAGCTCCTGCCGAGTGCCCGTGGCTTCGTGATAGACGAGGCGCATCAGTTGCCGGAAGTGGCTGCGCAGTTCTTTGGCAAGAAGCTCTCGAGCCGTCAGTTGCTGGATCTTGCGCGCGACACCATCGGCGAGCAGGTTCACGAAGCACCTGACATGAAGGAGCTGCGCGAACAGGCCATGGCGCTGGAGACCGGAGTGCGGCACTTCCGACTGGCCTTTGCCATCGAGCCTGCGAGGGACACCTGGGCCTCGATAGCCACACGTCCGGAAATGGAGCGCGAGCTCGAGCGCATGTCGCTGTTGCTCGCTGCCTTGACCGACACGCTGGAGGCGGTGGCAGAACGCGGCAAGGGCCTCGAGAGTTGCCACAAGCGCGCCCTGCAGCAGTCACAGATACTCGAGAAATTCATTGAACCACCGGCAGATGATCAATGGATTCACTGGTACGAGACCTACCGTAACGGCTTTGCCCTGAATCGCACGCCGATGACGGTGGCGGTGCCGTTTCAACGGGCGAGGGAGCAGACCGGCGCCGGTTGGGTGTTCACGTCGGCGACCTTGTCGGTCGGCGGGGACTTCAGCCACTTCCGCGCGCAGCTCGGTCTGGAAGAGACCGACGAGTTGCTGGTAGACAGTCCGTTCGACTACCGACGCAACGCCTTGTTGTATCTGCCCGAAGGTTTGCCAGAGCCTCAACACGCGGGCTTTACCGCATCGGTCATGGACACGGTGCTGCCGGTGCTGGAAGCCAGTGCCGGGCGAGCATTCCTGCTGTTTACCAGCCACCGCGCGCTGCAGGAGGCCAGGCGCTGGCTGGAGCATCGTATCGAGTATCCGATCTTCGCGCAGGGCGACATGCCCAAGCGCGAGTTGCTCGAAGCGTTCCAGTCGGTGGGCAACGCCGTGCTGCTGGGCACCTCGAGCTTCTGGGAAGGGGTGGACGTGCGGGGTGAGGCCTTGTCGCTCGTGGTGATAGACAAGCTGCCCTTCGGCTCTCCCGGAGATCCGGTAACCAGCGCCCGTATCGATCACATGAAAGCCGATGGCGGCAACCCCTTTTTCGAGTTTCAGGTGCCACAAGCGGCGATTGCACTCAAGCAGGGTGTCGGGCGTTTGATTCGCGATGTCACCGATCGCGGCGTGTTGGTGATTTGTGACCCGCGCATGCGCACGCGCAGCTACGGTGAGATCTTTCTGAACAG
>CALLMF010000003.1 GCA_938006335.1 uncultured Granulosicoccaceae bacterium
GCGTTCAGCCCACCGGCCAACAGAAGTGCAGCGATGACCGCGGTAAGAATCAAGCCCCAGATGATGATGTGATGCTTGGTTGCTGCATCCTGAGACCCACCTGCATTGATCGTATTTACTACCAGCACGGCCGAGTCAGCCGACGTGACAAGGTAGGTCAGTAGCAGGATAACGATCAGTACGGACAGTGCGGCCGCCGCCTGTGGCATCAACACATTAATGGTCTCGTAGAGCTGCGCGGTCAGGCTCTGGGCAAAAATACTGCCGTTAGCCGAACCATTGAGCTCCAGATCAATTGCGGTGCCACCCAGCAAGGCGAACCACAGGAAGCACATCAACGACGGTGCCACGATGGACCCGAGAACAAACTCGCGAATGGTTCGGTTTCTGGAGATGCGTGCCAGGAAGATGCCGACGAACGGAGCAAAGGCGATCCACCACGCCCAGTAGAAGATTGACCACCAGCCCTGCCACTCGCCCGGGCTACCCGCACCATCGGCGGGGAACACCTGGAAAGTGATCGCCGGCAGGTGAATGATGTAGTCGAAGATGCCGTAGCCCAGTATCTTCATTGCAAACAAGGTGGAACCGAAGACCAGGAAGAACGCGATCAAACTAAAGGACAACACCATGTTCAGGTTACTGAGCCACTTGATGCCCTTGCCGACGCCCGACAAGGCCGATAGCGTCGAAAGGATCATGACAACCGCCAGGGCCAACAGCATGGAACCGGTTGTCGGTGTCAGTTTCCCATCAGCCGCCGTGGTCATAAGCCATTCGGCACCGGTGAAGTTGTACAGCCCGGCCGAGAACGACTCAAGCCCCAAACCGATGGTCTGACTGATACCGAGGATCGTCGCCACGACCGCCGTGATATCCACGACATGACCTATCGGACCTGACAATGTTCGGCCGAACAAGGGCGTGAGGGTCGAGCGAATGGTCAGCGGAAGATTCCGCGAGTAGGCAAAGAACGCGAGCGAAATGCCTACAAGCGCGTAGCAGGCCCAAGCGCCTACACCCCAGTGCAGGAAGGAGTATCGGTACGTCGATGCAATGGCGGACTCAGTCTTCGCAACGACGAGGTCCGGAATCGCTTGCATGGCCCCAGCCTCCACCTGGGCTGCGTATGTCGCCATGGCCGAGCTGCCTTCAGCGATAGCGATGCCAGCCGCATCGAGCGCTGCCTGTACCTCGATCGTGCTCATGCGAATCATCGGATTATCACCGATGTGCCACATGGGCTCGCCCGTGGCGTACCCCAACATGCCAATGCCGATACCAGCCCCGAACATCATGGAGAACCAGGAAAAGTTCGAGAACTCCGGCTTGTCACCATCTCCCAGTTTGATCTTCCCCCACCGTGGATGCACGGCAATCACCAGACAAACGACAACGAAGAACGCGACAGAGAAGGTGTAGTAGTAGTTGAGGTTGTTGAACGACCACGTCTTCATGGCCCCCAGCACTTCTCCCGCCTTTTCCGGCAAGAGCGCCGCCCAGATGACAACAAGGGCGATGATGATCTTCGATGAGAACGCGACGATTTTATTGAAATTCAAATAAAATCCGCTGTCCGCGGTGGGAATGGCTAGCTCTTGAAGTGCTGGTTTTATCGCCATAGTAGTTCCTCACCTTGTTGACCGCGTGCGCGGACCCTATCACGGTCGGCAGCATTAGCCAAAGCGAACGATCGAACTGATCTTTTCGGTAGTAGGGAATCAGAGGCAATACTCCACGCCAACATCTCGTGGATCAACACGCATGACTAATCCGCCGCCCGATCCTACGCGCACTGCACAGCGTGAGCATTCCGATGTCAGTGTTAGACGCGTGCAACCTCTATGAGACGAGTCGTGATACATCACTTTCGCGATCGCGCAGACTGATTGGACCCGACTGTTAGCTACTCTCCCGTTCCAGACGATGACGAACCCGTCGCGTGACCGCTGTGGATCCGAGCGCTTCCTGGGATTCGAGTTCCTTGCGTAGAGCATCTACCGCGCGAGTGCGTTGGGCAGCAGGCCCGGTGCGCTCACTCGTGACTCCGACGCTGAGAATGCGTAGCAAGCTCGCTCGGTCTCCACTTTGTCGTGCCTGTCGGATCCCGGTATCACAGGCCGCACGCAGAACGTCGGGAGACGCGTTCATGACCTCCAACGCTTCGATGCGCAAGCGGTGCAGACTCGCGGTGCAATAGGCTTCTTTAGACTCGCCCGCCGCGGTCAAGCCGAGCTGAGCACTCTCAATGCTCTTTTGCGGCTGGCTCGACGTGAGCCAAGCATCACCCAGCAATCGAAACCACAGCGGGCGAAAATGCTGTTCTTGCAGTCGCTCATACCGTGCTATCGCAGTCTGCATGGATTCGATGGCACGCATGGCCTCACCGTTCCATACGCCATGCATGCCAACGAACATGTCAACGATGCAGGCAATACGTTCAAGAGGACAAGCAAGCGCGACAGCGGACATTGCCGTGATGGCGATCGACAGGCGGTCCATGTCTTCCATGGCGATTGCCGACAACGCGAGACCGATCAACGGATACAGACGTCCCTCGAGGTCGATATGCGCCATCACGATCATTGGATCGATCATGAAGCTTTCGCGCGCTGCATCGGCTCGGCCGCGTACGGCAGAGTGGAAGGAATCGGTAGCGCGGCTCATAATCACTGGCCACGGCAATCGATCGGAGTCGAGTTCTCCCGTTCGAATCGAATGGTCGGCAATTCGCAACCCAGAGCGCAGCGTGGTCTGAGCCGCTGCGTACCGACCGAGCTGAAACTGTGCGAAAGCGATGGAGCGACGCGCCTCAATGCGATCCGCCACATCACCGAATCGTTCGGCAAGCGGGAGCGTTTCCCCCGCCTCTGCAAGCGCCTTGTCAGCTGCACCTGAAAAGGAATGGAATATCCTGGTCTGAAAGCGAGCCTGTACGAACTCCTTGTGTCCGATCACAAGCGACAACAGAGCGCCCATCTCTCGAGAAATCTCGCCGATCCGAGAGAACGCGAATCCGTGAACGTGCCTGAGGGAATGCACCTGCATCTGCAGCAAAGTCAACTTGTGAAGCGGCACGTCCTCCGGATCGAACAGCTTACCGCTCGACAACAGCGCCAGTGCTCGATTGCAGAACTGCAGGGATTCCTGTAGCGCGAAGCGGCTCACCGCATATTCCGATGCCTGCTTGTAGGCTTCGTAGGCAAGCTCGAGCTCGCCGGCCTGCTCCTGGTGGTTAGCAATCAGACCACGCACCTTGTCCACATCAGTTTCGTGCTGGTGAGCGAGCACGAGCGCGACACGCGCGTGGATGAAGCGCTTGCGTGCAGCACCCAACGACGATACCGCAACCTCCCTGATGCAATCGTGCCCGAACACGTACCTACCTTCGGAGGTCTCGCGTAGCAGTCCTCTCGACACGAGCTCTTCAGTTGCGTCAAGGGCAGCATCAGGACCAAGATCAGCTGCACGAGCAATCAGTACAGGGTCAAAAAAATCTCCGTGTACGGCCGCGACGCGCAGAAACGGCGTGAGCGCTTCCGGTAGTGCAGCCAGTCTCGCGTCAATCAAGGAGTGAATCCGCACAGGCAACTCATCCGGAGACTCACCGCGCTCAAGCGCAGCGAGTTGCTCCAAAAGAAACAGCGGGTTACCACCTGACCGACGAAAAACTGCGGGAGACACGACGATGTTGCCCGAGTAATTGGATTCAACCAACCGACTCGCTGCCTGACCATCGAGCGGTCCGAGTTTGATTCGGTGGAAGCCCAGCTCACGTTCGAGTCCCCGAGCGAAAGCCACGATATCCGGTCGATCGGGAAGAGTTTCGGTACGCAGGGTCGCAACGACGGCGAGCGATCGCGATCTCGCTTCCCGAGCAAGGTACGCCAACCACTCAAGCGAATCGCGATCGCACCAGTGCAGATCGTCCACAACCAGTATCAGACGCTCAGCTCGTGTGGTGAAGCATGCGACGAGGGCATCGAACAGCAGGGCGCGTACACGTGGACCAAACTCTCTGCAAGGCGACGTCGGAAAGACGTCCGGAAACACTCGTGCAAGAACAGAGAGCTGGTTCGTGTCGAGTCTATCGATGCAGTCTCTGATCGCTGGCGCAGCAATCCACGCCGCAGGAACCCGGTACGCAAGCTCACCGTCAGCAGCGTGGCAGCGGCTCACGATCGACAACAGGCGCTCTGCTTCCAACGATTGCAGGAATTCCTCGACCAACCGGGTCTTACCGATCCCTGCCTCACCCTGGACGAACACCACTCGAACGCCTTCGCAACTGTCATCGCCACCCAGAACCGCGTCGTGTAGCTGAGCCAATTCATGCTCACGACTGGCGAACACGGAACGCAACAAACCCGCGTTGCCGTTCGACCGACTACTCGACGGCGACGCGGCACCCGAATCGGTCGCAAGAAGTTCCTCAACGGCCGTCATCAGCTCCGGGCCGGGATCGAGCTCGAGTTCGCGTTTCAGCCGTTCGGCATGTTCATGGAATCCGGCAACCGCTGCTGCGCACCTGCCGTCTGCGTGCTGAGCGCGCATCAAGACCAATCGCGAGGCATCGTCACAGGCATCCCTAGCCACGAGGTCCCGAGCAAGTCTCGTCGCCGTCGTAGCGTCGCCCTCGTGCAGAAGGTGATCAGCAGCGAATAACATCGCTTGCCGGTAGGCATCGGCGCGGCGCGTTCGTTCCGGTACCAACCAGTCCGACCGACAGGTTGACAGCAGCGGCGCGACGTATAGTCTCTGTAGCTCGTCGCAATCGGCGCACAGAGCGTCGATGTCACTGGGCTGCACGCTGCGCAATCGTGCAAGCGCTGCATCGAAGGCAGTGGCATCCAACGACCATGACTCAGGGAGCTGAAGTCGCAATTGCTTTCTGTCAGCCTCGAGCGGGATCGAAAATGCGGAATGACCGCTCTTGAGCACATACCACTCGCGGCGCAGGTTGGTCCGCGCCTGCACCTCGGTGGAATCCGGCCACATCGCCGCGGCCGCTGTCGCCCGATGTACACCATCAGGGTTGAGCAACAGCAGTGCGACAAGTTCCTGGGCGCGTGGCCGCTCGAGCGGACCCGGATTGGTCAGCCCTTTCTCGGTCGTGAGGAAAAAATCTCCGAACAGTGAGATCCGTACGCTCATGGCATCTTATGATGCCAGCAGACGACCGCCGTCAAGGTGCGGCGATCAACAGCTTCTCAGCGAGTCTTTGCAGGACGTCGTCGGCGACATGACGGCCCAGCACTTCGCCGGCCACCTTGTCCATCGGATAATGAATACCGGCTATCAGCCGCGAGCGCCCGGCTTCATCAGACATTGCCACGAATTCTGCCTCGCGTTCCGGGAAGAAGTGCGCAAGTGTCGCGGCGAAGTTGCTGCCCGCACAGGAGTGAGCTGACGGGTAGCTAGGGTGTGGCGGGCTTGGGAACAGTGTCTTCAGTGAGTCGTCGAGCTGGGCTGGCCTGATCAGCCACCACGTGTACTTGGCATGAAAGCACGCAACGATCGCGTCGGAGTTTGACGTTGCGACGGTGGCGTATATGAAGGCGGCATGCGGCAAGTCACCACCAAGGTCGTTTTCAAAGATCGACGCCGCCAGTCGTTGGTACCACACGTGATACGCACTTTCGACACCGTGCTGGCTCCAGGCCAGGATCATGTCGGGCACCTCGCGCTTGATTGCCTTGAGTTCGTCCAGCTGCGCCCGCATCGCGTCTGACCCCACGGCGACCGGCGGTTCGGGCAGGTATGCCTCGGGCGACTCGATCACCCACGGTTTCCAGTCTCCGGCGGCGGGATAGACGAATCGCTCGCCCTTCAGCTTGTCCGGCCCGGTCGGCCGCTCGCCGTGCCACTCGCTATCGGATCTATCGACAGCTGCAACTTCGTCGAGAATTGCCTGAGCCACTGCACGTCCGAGATCGAGCCCGGCGGCCGTATCGCTCGGATAGCTGACACCGGCAGCGACTCGACTGTGAGCCATCACATCGGCAGTCTCGCTGAACACATCCGCCTCGTCCGGGAGCAGATAAGCGAGAACGCTTGCGGCAGCACCCGCTGCTGCTGCACGTACCGAGGGGTATCCATAAGCAGTACCGGGATCGAACAGCGCTCCCTCAACGGTCGGCCGGGACCGCGCATAGTGTCGCTGTGCGGTCGCCGCGGAGGCGACTGCGTCGTAGATTGCAACGTTCAACAACGACAGTCCACGCCCCTTGAACGGCGACGGCGGCCCGACCCGATAGCGGTGCAACAGCATCTCCACCCAAAAATGATTCGCTGCACCGGCGTTCCAACGGATCGCCTCACCGCGTTCATCGTCCGTCAGTGCGGCGTGCGCCTGCTCAACTTCATCGAGCTCGATCTGAGTTGCAGCGTTGTCTGGGGGCGGCGGCGGCCTGACCGCTGCTGCCGATTCGACGATCCACGTGCGGTGGCCGATGGCGCCGCCATCCTGGGCGGTGGCAGGCAGCACCCCTGCTACGGCCAGTACAACGGCACAAAGCACACAAGGGTAAGGCGGGCGAGTGCTAACAGACAGGAATCGTGGGAACACTTTTTTGATCCTCTATACGCTCGAAATGAGCGATCACGAGTCTCATCTCGCGAGCGTTCGCTTTGCGTTTGCGCCATCGGCCAGGAAGTCCGATCAGGGTGAACTCGCGCCAGGGCCGCCCTTGAGTCTTTCTCCAGACCCCACGTTCTGCTAGCGTTCGCCCCAACACGAGGAATCGTGTGCAACGGAGGGATTTGCGTGCATACATGGGTTACCCGTCCACATTGGCTAGCCTACGTGGCCGCCATCGTCGCGCTGTTCGTGCCGAGTCCGCCCGTCCAAGCGACAACGACTCTCAGAATCGGCCACGTAGGTAACGATCAGGGCGCCATCCACGCCGGTGCGGAGCGCTTCGCTCAACACCTCGCCAACGTGTCCGATGGAGAGATGGCGGTGGAGATCATTGGTCGAGGCGCACTGGGCAACATCCCGGAGTTGTGGGTTCAGATGCAGGCAGAGGCGCTCGACATGCAGGTTATCGACACCGGTGCGATCAGCCTGTTGGCGTCGGGCAAGCCAATTCAGGTCCTCCTGACGCCATTCCTGTTCGAGAGTCAGGTTCATCTCAGGCGCTACATGGAAAGCCCGTCGGCACGCAGCCTCCTGAACGATATTGCCGTCACCTCAAGCATTCGATATCTCGGTCATGTAGGCGAACGCTCGCCGCGGCTCATCTCGACCACACGCCGACCGATAGTATCCGTTGCCGATCTGCGAGGAATGAAGATGCGTGTGCCACGACATCCAATGTTCATCGAGATCTTCAATCGCTGGGGGAGTATCGCAACACCAGTACAACCAGCCGATATGTTCATGGCGCTGAAGTCTGGCCTGGTCGACGGTGAGGACAACGGCATGGTCACGCTTGCCAACAGCTCCAACGCCTCGATCATCCGACACGTCACGCCCATCGACTGGAACCGCTCGGTTGTTGCCTTGTGGATTTCGGACAAACGCTGGCAATCACTTACCGACCAACAACGCAGTTGGATCGAGGACGCGGTTAGTCAGTCGGAGTCCGATGCGGCGGCCGCTTTCGATATCGATATGCGGGACGCACGCGAAAAACTTGACGAACTCGGTATAGAGATCCATAAGCCGGAGCTCGGCGGCTTCAAGGCTATCGTCGAAGACTTCGTTGACACGCACGAGGGCACGATATGGCCTAAAGGCGAGGTCGAACGCATTCGAGCGCTTCGCTAGCCAACCCCAACGGAAGCGATAGCAACTGACGAGCAGGCAATGCAGACGAGCATACGAGGTGTGTTTCGAACCGGGCTGTCGGTGCTGCTCGCCGCAGTGCTCATCCTCATGATCTCTTTCGAATGCATCAGCATTCTGTTCCGTCACGGGTTGTATGCAAGCCTGCCGTGGGTATCTGACATTCGACTCCTGCTACTGCAGACACTCGCCTGGGTTGGAGCTGCTCGTCTGTGGCTGGGGCATGAGCACCTGGTGTTCGCGTTGGTCGGCCGCAATGCGGGTCGCTGGCAGCGAGGAGTGCGCATCGTGTCTGACGTCACCATGGTGCTCGGAGCCCTCTGGTTACTGCCGCAGATCGCCAGCGCCATCAAGCTCTACTCGGCACTGACTCTACCTGTCCTACCATTGCCCCTTAGCGTAAAACTATTGCCACCATTTACCGGAGTCTTGCTGCTGTGCATCGCTGCCATGCTCAACCTCCTCCATGGGGTCGCCGACAGGCGTATTGACACATCGTGAAGTCGTCGTGGGGAATCGGCCGTGATCGTTGACCTGACATTCGTATTCGGCGTCGCGTTGATCACCCTGTTCGCGGGTGTTCCTGTGCTGCTCTGCGTTGCCTTGTCGACCGCTGCATACGCCGTGCTTTTCGACGCCATGCCTCCCGTTGTTCTGGTACAGAGTCTTGTCTCAGGTCTGGACCGAAGCGGGCTTGAGGCTATCGCCTATTTCATATTCCTCGGATCGCTGATGAACACCGGGGGACTCTCGCAGCGGCTCGTCGATCTTGCTCTCGCGCTGCTCGGACATCGTCAAGGAGGACTCTCGCAGGTAAACATCGTAGCAAGCATGCTGTTTGGCGGTATATCTGGTTCTGCTGTGGCAGACGTATCTGCGGTAGGCTCAATCATGATCCCGGCCATGCGTCGCGAGGGATATCACGCCGCTTGGGCCGCTGCGGTCACGGCCACATCAGCCAGTATCGGCCTGTTGATCCCACCATCGATCCCTCTGGTGCTCTTTGCCCTCTTCAATGATGTGTCCGTCTCCGACCTGTTTGTTGCCGGCATCGTCCCAGGGCTCCTGATGGGCGTCTATCTGATGCTGGTTTCTGCGTGGATCGCCAAACGTCGATCTTATCCACGCCACGGACGGGCAACACTGCGGGAACGCCGCTCTGCTCTCATCGCAAGCCTTCCGGTACTCGCGCTACCGATACTGATCACCCTCAGTCTCTACACAGGTATTGCGACTGCGTCAGAAACTGGTGCGTTGGCGGTTCTGTATGCGCTGATTCTCGTTTTGTGCCTCCAGCGCCCGTTGACGTTACACATGCTCAGGCAACTGGCTACCAACGCAGCTTTGGACAGCGCTCGAGTGCTGTCAATAATCGCAGTCTCTGGTGGGACGATATGGATCATTGCCAATCTCGGCGCCACCAAAAGTCTTGTCTCCTGGGTCGAGGCTCTCTCGTTGCCACCTGTCCTGCTGCTGCCTTCTATCGCCATCGGACTGGTCTTGCTTGGTACTGTCATAGGACCAAGCTTGCAGATGATTCTGATCATACCGGCACTTGCGCCGGTCGTCGTAGCCGCCGACATCCACATCGTGCACTACGGTATCGTCAGCGTACTTGCGTCAGCACTTGCCCTGGTGACGCCACCGGTCGGCGTGCTTTTGTTTCTGACGGCGACGCAATCCGACAGTTCCATCGGTAAAGTAGCAAGAGAAGCCCTACCTCTGATTGCTGCGATGTTACTTTTGCTAGCCACCCTTGTTGTCTTTCCTACCTTGTCGATAGGCTTACTACGAGTCTGAAGCACCGGCATCCACAAACTGCCTTGACATGGCAGCAACACACCCACTCAAACCCAGATTCATGAACTCCGAAGCAGACAATCTGCTCAAGAAACATGCTCAGCTCAACCACCTGGAATCGGTGAAGGTGACCAGCCATGTGCAGCGCGAGCGCGGCGACTGGTTTCTCAACACATTGATGCTAGACGGCTACTCGGTCGCCTTCAAGTACAAGCGCAAGAAGCAGTACCGAAGCCTTGAGGGTGCGGTAGTCAACCTCACCTACTATCCGGAAACCGAAGTCATCGCAGGTCTCGAATTCGAGTACATGAAGGTTGTCAGGGTTCGACGTAGCTAAGGACTTGTCAGTACGATGATTCAGTTGATGTTCGCTGGTTCGGCGTCCGCTGGCGCTCTGATGATCCGCCCAGTCCTCAAAAATGATCTGTGACACTGCAATCACTTTGCCGACCATAGCCGCCGACAAGCTTTCCCAATAGACCAAAGCGTCGTCGTTGTCTGGCAAGTCCGCGATCAGAGCTTCCAACGCATACCCAGTTTATGGCTCATCATCATTAGCCCCTTCGTCCCTGATGGAGTCGGGGTTGCCGCGTGTAATTGCGTTTCTGACAGCTGCGATATTCGACAACAGTCGGTACTTACCAGGCGCATCACACCCTTCTTTTGTGTCTCGGGGAGAGTGGTGCATGATTACCGCAAAGCCGCCAGTCCCAATGAGCGCGTCTGACCACTCCAGCGGACGGGAGGCCCCATCGCCGCCATCCCGGCTACGTCTCAGTTCCGCAGGCAGAGTGCCGTCGCCTGAGATTTCAGGGCGGGACAGAGCGAACACATCCTGTGCTGCACTGGCAGTTGCCGTCGTGTCTTGCCTTCCAGCCTCGTTCCGCATGGCCTCGAACGGTGTGTTCCAGCAGCCGCCCAGGGCGTGGCGCGGCGTCGACACATACTCAAGTTGGCCTTCATTCCGTCCGATACCCAAATTGAAGGGTTCGCATCAGAGCACCTCCAGCCGAATGGTCCACTCTGGCGTAGCTTTGAATACACGGAAAATCGATTTCATGAACAGCACACGCCAGCAGCGATTGATCGCCCTTGCCACGGGACTATTCGTGACGGCGATCATACCCCGACCAGCGTACGCAGACTCTTCCGGGAACGTGAATGACTACACACCGGTATGCGTTGGCTCCTCATTGACCTTTGCGGCTGAGACCACCGGCGACGATGCCCGAGTAGTCAATCCTGGACACGACTACGGCAGGTTGAACAGAGCACCGCGCCCTGCTTGGTTTTATATGAAAATCGAGGACGGAGGCATACTTAATCTCGCACAGACGAACTCGGCTAACGTTGACGTGGACGGCGCCTTCTGGGGGCCTTTCGACGACATCAGTGACTTCCTGCGAGACGGTTCAACGCCCGCCGAATCCTACGAGAGCGCCAAGCTGCTCGATTCGGACTACTTCCCGACCGCCGATTTCAACTTCATCACCCGTGTCGATGCCGGAAAGTACTACGTATTGCTGATCACAAACTTCTCGGGCAGCCCGACCGACATATCGCTCGACACTGGCTCGGGCACTTCCGCAACCTCGGACTGCGATGCAACACAACCCGGTTTTGATGTTACGCCGGAGGATGCAGATCTCGAAATCGACGAGCGAGAAACGACTGCAGTGGAGAACGGTGCAACCGATTCCTACACCTTGAGTCTGTATCGCCCACCGGGCGCGGACGTCACCGTAGACATCGCGACACAGACCGGTGAAGTCACCGCATCCCCATCGCAAGTTACTTTCACATCCGCGAACTGGTACCTGAAGCAGACCATAACCGTCACCGCCGTGGACGACGCCGTGATCGACGGCCCGGTTGCCGACATCATCGTCAACACGGCCAGCAGCACTGATACCGACTACGACGGCCTGGTGCGCAACGTTACGTCCGAGGCCATAGACAACGATGATCTGGACGGCGACGGAATCCCGCTGTCTATCGAAGGTACCGGGGATCTCGACAATGACGGGCTCGCCAACCACGAGGATCCCGACGCCGACGGCGATGGCATCGACGATGCTGTCGAGGCCGGTACGGACCCGTTGAATCCACGGAACAGCGATGCCGATCCCGATCCTGATTTCCTTGATACCGACAGCGATGGCGACGGCATTGATGACAGTCTGGAGGGTGTAGTAGACACCGACAATGATCAGACTCCCGACTATCTGGATCAGGACAGCGATGGCGATGGTGTGTCGGACACGATCGAAGCGGGAGCCGATCCGGCAAACCCGAACGACTCCGACGATGATGGTGTCGAGGACTTCCGTGAGACTGACAGCGACGACGATGGCCTGAGCGATACGCTCGAGGCGGGTGCCGATCCGGCGAACCCGACCGACACCGACAACGACGGTATCGCGGACTATCGCGAGACCGACAGCGATGACGATGGCCTGAGCGATACGCTCGAAGCGGGTAGCGATCCTGCGAACCCGACCGACACTAACAATGATGGTGTCGCGGACTTCCGCGAGACCGACAGCGATGACGATGGTCTGAGCGATACGCTTGAAGCGGGTACCGATCCGGCTAACCCGACCGACACCGACAATGATGGCGTCGCGGACTACCGCGCGACCGACAGCGATGCGGATGGCCTGAGCGATACCGCAGAAGCGGGTAGCGATCCGTCGAACCCCACTGACACCGACAACGATGGCGTCCCGGACTATCGCGAGACCGACAGCGACGGCGATGGTATTCCGGATACAGTCGAGATTGGCCCCGACCCTGCCAACCCGATAGACACCGACAACGATGATGTCGCGGATTATCGCGAGACCGATAGTGATGGCGATGGCTTGAGCGATACGCTTGAAGCGGGTACCGATCCGGTCAACCCGGTAGACACTGACAATGATGGCGTCGCGGACTATCGCGAGACCGACAGCGATGGTGATGGCGTGCCAGACGCCGTTGAGGCCGGCGCTGATCCTGCGATGCCACGAGATAGTGACGGTGATGGGATCGCAGATATGCTGGACCTGGATGCCGACGGTGACGGCCTGCCCGACAGTCTTGAAGCCGGATCCGATCCAGCGTCGCCGGTAGACAGCGATGGAGACGGCATCGCCGATCTGATAGACATCGATGCCGACAACGATGGTATTCCGGATGAGATCGAGTCCGCGTCTGGTGCCGACACGGATGGTGATGGCGACGGTGTAGTCGATCGCCTCGATCTCGACAGCGACAACGATGGTGTGTTCGACGCGGTGGAGAACGGTGCCGATGCCTCGCTCGATGCTGATGGTGATGGACGCCTCGACGGGGAAATCGGTGCCAACGGTCTTGTCGATGAGATAGAAACGTCAGCAGACAGTGGTGCGGTCGACATCGATAGTGATGGTGTGTCTGACGCTCCTCGCGACTCGGATGCGGACGGCGTGATCGATGCCCTCGATCGCGACTCTGACGACGACGGCATCACCGATTCGGTCGAAGCCGGTGCCACTGATGCGGACGGCGACGGTGTCGTCGACGGTTTCGTTGACAGCGACAATGATGGTGTGGACGACGCAACATCAATCGTCGGTGTTGCCGATGTTGACACTGATGGCGATGGCCAGGCTGATCGGATCGACCAGGATGCCGATGGCGATGGCATCGGTGACTCGATCGAATTCGGATCCGACCCGGCCGCGCCGCTCGATACCGACGGTGATGGTGTTGCCGACTATATCGACACCGATTCAGATGGTGATGGTGTGTCGGATGCGGCCGAGATTGGTCCCGATCAGGATCCTTCGCTCGATACTGATGGCGACGGGTCTCCGGACTATCTCGATACCGACTCGGACGGGGACGGCATTGCCGATGGAGATGAAGAAACGAACGTCGACACGGACGGTGGCGATACACCAGTCAATTTCGACGCTGATTCCGATGGGGATGGTCTACCGGATCTTCTCGAAGGAAACGTGGATACCGACGGCGATGGCATTGTGGACAGACTCGATCTTGACTCCGACAACGATGGCATCAGTGATGCACTCGAAGCGGGTATCGATCCGGCAAGGCCACTGGAAGCCCGAGATACCGATGGCGACGGCATCATCGACGCGCTTGACCTGGATTCGGACAACGACGGTCTTTCCGATGCACTTGAGTCACGTGGCGAAGATGCGGACGCCAATCGGGACGGCATCCTGGACGGCTTCGTCGATGCGAACAGCGACGGGCAGCACGACGACCCCACCACGTCGCCACAGGACTCGAATGCTGACGGTCGCCCGGACCATCTCGTCATCGATACCGACGGTGACCGTCTGTTCGATTCGGTTGAAGCAGGATGGACGGGTGTGGTCGATGTATTCGGCCAGCTACCGGATGCCGATCAGGATGGTGTCGTCGATGCGCTTGAGGATATCGATGACGACGGCGTACCAGACAGTGTCGACGTCGATTTTGTCGGTGGGCTTGATAGCGATGGCGACGGTATCGTCGATGCAGCGGACGTCGATCAGACCAGCGGTACTGACAGCGATAGCGACGGCATCGTCGACGCCAGTGACGCCGATGCCGATGGTGACGGCATGATCGATCTGCTCTCGGATATCGGTGGCGAGCCGATCGTCACGCCCTTGCCGGATTCCGATGGGAATGGTGTTCCAGACATCCAGGAGTCGGAAGTCGGTGCGGCGCTCGGCGCAGGCGCGATACGAGGCGGCCTCCAAGGCGGCGGGTGCAGCATCGGGGGCAATACGTCCTCCAATACAACGCTCGGTCTGCTGCTGCTCGGTTCTGCTGGGATATGGTGTGTGCGTCGTCGCCGAGCGACGCCGATGCGCGCCGCAGTCGTGGTGGCAGCCACCGTCATCGGCACCTCTGCTCAGGCAGCGGACCCGGCCAATGCCGCGTCCGTCAACGCCGGCGCCGAGACCTTGCCGGTGGTGGGTGAGGCCCTACCCTACGACGAACTGGACCGTGACCGTCGGATCTACGTCGGCCTCGGCTTTGGCCGAAGCTGGCTGGAACCCGATACCAGCGAAGTTGAGGGCATCGATCCGAACGATCGTGTTCACCTTGGCACACAATTCACGGTGGGCAAGGACTTCGGACCTCGTTTCAGTGTCGAGGGGCACTTTGCGGAACTGGGTACGGCCGGGCTGACCGAGGACGCGTCGGTTGGGTATCGCGAGCTGGGAATCAGTGCGCTCGGCTACCTCGGACGTCAGCCTGCTCGCGAACGGCGTGAAGGATTGTTCGCCTTCGGTCGTGCCGGGCTTGGGCTCCTGATGAACGATCCGAGCGATAACATCAGCTTCGAGCAGGATAACGCCATGCATCTGGTCCTAGGCCTCGGCGCCGAGTACGCAACGCGTCGTGGTCTGGCACTGCGTGTTGAAACACTGCTCATCGATGCAGATGTCAATTACACGCAGCTTGGGCTCGTGTATCGCTTCGGCAAACGCGATGAACGCAAGCCGATGCGCGAGATCGCCCAGGCGCCCGAACCACGTCCTGCACCTGCACCTGCACCTGCACCTGCACTGGTGCCGGTGCCGACGGCGGCGGCCGCCCTTCCCCCGGCTGACAGTGACGCCGACGGCGTTGTCGACAGTGCAGATGCGTGTGCGCGGACGCCAGCCGAGTTGGCGGTCGATGAGCGTGGCTGTGCGCTGTTCTCGGGAACGCTTGAGGGTGTCAACTTTGAACCTTCGTCGGCCAGGCTGTTGCCACAGGCGACGTTGCGCCTCAACGAGGCGGTAGCGACGCTCAAGGCACACCCGTCGGTACGGTTCACGCTGTCGGCCCACACCGACAGCCAGGGTAGCGAGGCAGACAACCAGCGTCTCTCCGTAGCCAGGGCCAGGGCAGTGGGCATTTATCTCGTCCGTGCAGGTATTCCGCTCGAACGCTTCACCGTCCGAGCCTACGGAGAAACGCGTCCCATAGCCGACAATGCCACGCCTGAAGGGCGACTCAAGAATCGACGTGTAGAGCTCATCGCACTCAGCGGGCGCTGATCACCGAGAACGTGGAACTCTCCAGTGATGTTCCATGCTACGCAAGATTGCACCAGCAGCTCAGGCGGCGTCTGCAGCGATGGTGTGTGAGTACCGCGACATCGGTATCGATGCGGGAGGCAGTTCCGGGTGCCTGATCTGCGACCCGTCCGAGTACACCTTGCCCACATGCGGAGATGTCATCAGTCGCAGTAGGGCGTTGTATCCCGGGATAAATCTGATCTCCTCGCCCACCGCGAGCCGACGACTTGCGGATTCCACGATCAGATGATCACTGCTGGCACCGTGCAGGCGGATGTCTGCGGGCGCCAGCAGATCATCCGGGTCCATGTCCTGACGCCCAATCGCGAGTATTGCCTGCTGAACGTCACCCCGGTCCGGAATCATCGGCGTGTCGCCGGCGGCGTTCTGCGCCCTGTGGCCCCATGGCATCGTCGGCTTGCGCTTGGACTCGATCACTTCGGCTACCAGCGTGAACGCATCGACGTGCAAGCCATCGACAGGCATTCGATCCAGCGGATTGCGACCGAGCAACAGGGCTTCGCCCAGCCGCAGGTCGTTGATGAGTCCCGTATCCGCACAACCGAGGGCCCAGTCGATATTGGCGGAATTGCCACCCGACACAAGGACATGCCGTGCGGTGTCCGATTCGACGTGCATCGCCTTGGCCAACGAGGACAATACCTTCATGTTGACCACATCCGGCACGACGCCACTGCGACAGGCAAGGTTGGCACCGATACCTGCAACGATGATGTTGGGCATTCGCCTGACCATTCGCACGATTTCGGGGAGGTCCTCTGGCAGGATGCCTTCGCGCAGATCACCGAGTTCGACCATGAGCATGACGCGATGGCTCCGGTTGATTCGGCGGGCGGCGCGAGAGAGTGCCGAGATGACATCGACCTCGGTGTTGCAGCTGAGGTCGACATGGCGCACAACGCGATCCACCTGAGTGAGCATGGGTGTGCGGATCAATGTAATGGGAGTCGTGATGCCAGAGGCACGCAGTGTCTCGACGTTCTCGATGCGCGAATCGGCGAGCGTCCGGATGCCGGCAGCTAGCACTGTTTTCGCGACCTCGGGCGAGCCGAGTGTCGCCTTCAGCACGGCGGTAATGTCCATACCCCTTTGGGCAAGTCGTCCTCGCAGCACGCAGGCGTTAGCGTAGATGCGGCCCAGATCGACTTCGACGCGCGGCACAGGCCGCCCGTCGTTCACGTTGCGATCGCAGGCGTTGCGGGGTCGAAGTTTGCGCTCTCGAGTTCCGGAAACGCCGTGAACACCATGGCAGCCAATTGCTCGGCAGGCCGTTTGAGTGCATCGGTCACTGGAATACCGAGTTCCTCCTCGTAGCGCTCGATGCTCATGTCGACCTCGGAGTCGCTCATGCTCTCGTGGTTGATCGTGAGCCCGATTACCCGAGTGTCAGAGAATGTCTGGATCAGCTTGATCTCGTCGACCGGCTTCGGCATCGGCATCATCGGGAAGTCGCAACGATGCTTGCGTGCCGGCGCGTGCTGCAGGATGACCGCGTCAGGACAACTTCCTCGCAGTATGAATGACGAGGTGGAATACGCCGGATGACTCAATGCACCCTGTCCTTCAACGATGATGACATCAGGCTGTTCGCGTTCGAAGGCATCGATGATCTCGGCCTCGAGCTCACCGGCACAGAATTGCGAAGGCACCGCATCCCGGGCGATGCCGTAGCGTGCACCTTGCATCAGACCAGTCTGACCAGTACCGATCATCACGACATCGAGCCCGCGTTCGGTGAGTGCCGCCGCAAGAACCGTTGCCGTGGTGCGCTTGCCAATGGCGCAATCAGTGCCGAGCACGGCGATGCGCGGGCAAGTGATCTCATGGATGCGACCACTGAAGGTGTGCAGTGTTCGTTCGGTGTTCGGTCTTCGGATATCCAGTATTCGCACGTTCATGCGCGCACTGGCATTGGCGAACTCCTCATCGTCGTTAAGGAATTCGTGCAGCCCGTTGACGATGTTCAAGCCCCGCTCGATCGCTTCGAGCACAAGAGCACGTTCGTGCGTGGATAGTCTTCCGCTCGCGGGCGCCATGCCGAAGATGTACCACTGGGGCACTTGCTCCGCCTTCTCGATTGCATCGGCGAGGTCCTTGTGAATCGGTATGCCATTGGGGACACCGTCAAGCACGACACCAGTGTCCGATCCGACAAGAGTGCTGTCGATGACAGACAGGACACGGTACAGCTCGGAGTGTCTGACAAGACCGTTCGCGGTCTTGCCATCGATCTTGCCGAAGTTCGCCTCGCAGTAGACAACAGCAGTGGCTTGCTTGTCCTGCAATGCACGAGCTGCCTGTCCCGCGGATTCTCGAGCGGACTGCAGATCGAAAACGGACTGGCGCACGCGGGACAGCGTGCGATCGGGCAACTGGGACATGATCGCTCCTCGAGATGAACTCAGAGGAGGCGACGGGATCGTTTCGGCCTGGGGCCGCCGATGTTCAACGAGTAGTCCCCCTAAGCAGGGACATCGGACGGTATCACAGCTGACGCCACGGCGTTCGCAAGAGTCGGCCCCCATCTGCCGTTTGGCGCATTGCCCTCACCACGCGCCATCAATCCCGTTTTTCAACGGCCTTTCGTCACTCTGACGACGAGAGATACTCGAACTCTCTGCTGTAGGTGCCATAGAGAGCGTCGTTTCTCGACAGCAGGGTCTCCCGATACCAGATCAGGTCCAGCACCCTCGCATTCGTCATGATGACGGCAATCGGGTTGCAGTCCCGGCAGACAGCCGCAGCAGAATTCCATCGATACTGCTCGGCCTGTTGCTCCGCAATCAATGATCGGACTTCGTCCGCATTGGCCAGTTCGGCATCGTCGGCAACCAGCTGTCCGGCCATGGACAACCAACGGGTGGACTCGGCGCTGCTCGCACCTGATCGACGCAAAGCGCCTGCGAGGTAGGCGTAGGCCCGAGCCCTGAAGCGGGACACACTGATCAGATCAGCGAATCGCTTCGCCTGCTCAAGATCGGGCGAGATCGCAAGATTGCGTCGCGAGCTAGCGTCTTCTGGCTCTCGCGAACCGGCATGGCCATCGGCCAGCGCCTTGAATAACTCCAACGCCATCGTCTGCCCTCCATCGGTACTCAACTTGACGAGATTGCTGTCTGACTTGTCGTATTGCCGTGTGGAAAGTTGATGCTCCATGAGAGCGATCAGTAACTGATCACGAAGCGAGTCATCGGTCAGTCGATCCACGTATTCAGTGGCCTGGTCGCTACGATTGGATGCAACCAGCATCAGTGAAAAACCAAGCCAGGCCCTTTCACTGTCAAAACCGGACTCGAGCACGCCATTCAATTCCTCTTCAATCCGCTCACGTGTGGCTGCGTCCTGGATCTTGTCCGCAAGTATCGAAAAATCCAACTCCGCCCACGACAGTCCGATGCCCTTGTCGATCGCTCGATCGGCTGCATTGATGTCAGCGGCGGCAAGGTGGCGTACCGCAATTTCACGATACGGATCGGCACGGCCGGGCCAGGCACGTCGCTGATCGGCGAGTTGTTCGGCAACATCCACGTAGCCGATTTCAGCGAGCGATTCCAAGGCCTGACTCATGGACTCACTGGCACTGTCGCTCATGGGTGTATCCATGAACTCACCGGCGGGCGTGTCGTCAAAGGCGTCCAGTGTCGACCAATCAAAGCCCTCTGCCACCGCCAACAGCCGGTCCACGTGAGCGGCCCGTTGCCCGGGATCGCGGCTTGTCGCAGCAACGAATCGCATGATCGAGAACTGCAGGCGATCGGATCCTTCGGCTGAGGTATCTCCTCGTCTGTCCAGCTCACCGATCAGTGCATCGATACCCGCATCGTCGTCTGTTGACATCAAGAGACGGGCGATACCCCCAATGGCCGCGGGAGTGACGCTTGCCCAATCAAACGGCCCAGCCAGAGCCTGCGCTTGTCGAACATTGCCACGTCGAAGAAATTCAGTGAATGCCACGCCTTGCAGGGTCGCCTTGTCGGGCGCGACGCTTTCGTCTTCGATCAACTGTTGGAGATCGTCCAGTCGGGCGGATTGGATCAGTGGCGCAACCACTGCTCCGATCAGCCCGCTACCGTCTGAGCAGATCGACGCAAGATCGATCGCATCGTCTACGCGACCGAGTCGGATCAAGCGATCTACCCATGCCTCACCGCCGTCGCGTTCCGGAACCATGCTTGTATCACTCGGACAGCTTGGCATCTCCCCAAAGGCGAATAGGACGTCATCGATTACCTTGTCAACCAGGTCTTCGTCTGCTGCGCCCGAATCAAGGATGCTCTGGTAGGCCACCAGCTTGTTTGCTCGTTCGGCAATTTGCTCCGTGAGTAACGAGGCTCGGTAGGTGTCACCGGCAGCAGCCACATGAAACGCGACAGTTGCCCAGCTGCCATCAGTCTCGATGCCATCCTCTACATTGACTACCAGCTGGATGGCAGCACTGATACGACCTGCATCCGCGAGTGCATCGACCGCCAACTGGAGCACATGCTCAGGTCGATAGGCAGCAGAGCCTTTCGACAGCGGGGGTAGATTGGTCGCGAGCAATTCCAGTGCATCCACAGCACCATCGCGCTGCAGGGTGTCAGCAATACGGCCCGTCTGATCCAGCAGCAAGGACTGCTCGGCGAGCAGTGCACGAGCCTCCTCCTCCATACCCAGACGGAGCAGCGCGGACAGGATGGTGCTGTAGGCCATATCCGCGACCTCATATCGGAACCAGCTGGCTTGCTCGAGCGCCACCGGCAACTCCCCGACCCGGACCAGTGCCGACAGCCAGTTGAAGACTCTTGGGTCGACCCAGAATTCAGCCCTCGGCCCAAGGGATACACGACGCATCGGCGTGGTCTCCATCAGTGCGCGCACCTGAAAACGAGGCGTGTACTCCCTTACCACCGTGCCGGACAGCACCTGCACACTCACGCCCGCGAGCCCGACGAAGGAAGCGATCAGGATCGCCTTGAGCATCCGCAGAGACGAGGTGCCATCGCTGCGAAGAAGGGTCTGGTTTGTATTTTCTTCAGGTAACTCACACGCGCCGGCTGCGAGCCAGTCGGCAACGTCAGGCGCCAGCTCTGGCCGGGCGTACGCCCGGCTACCCCGAAGCCGCGGGCCGATATAGGCCAGCAGAATCTTCTCCACGCCATCGACTTCGAAAAACGAGGTGTGTACCAGATCACTGAATGAGAGATTCGTCTTGAGGTGATTGACCAGACCGGCAACTCCTTGCCTTCCAGAGGCGATCAGGCCAAAGGAGCTTCTGAAGCTTTCAATGAAACTGGCGCCGTTGCGGTTGGCAAGTGTCTTCTGTGCGCTCTGGAATGACTCCGGGAGTTCCGGCCAGCAGGCGCATCCGCGCACCGGAGCGGGTGACACACCGGTTACCCAGTCCCCGGAGCGGTCATTACCTTGCAGGCGTGCGCGCAGTCGGTCCCAGATGAACTCGTCCCCGGCCGCGGCAAGCGCATGGTTGTAGATCAGCTTGAAGGGCGCTGCGACCACACCCCACAGCGCGCTACCAACACGCCGGAAATCAAAGCGCGATCGCGGGATGATCTCGCCCGCGCCACTGAGCGACGTGACCAGCCCGTTGATCACTTCGTCCTCCGATGACCACAGGGCCATCCAGATGTGTCCGTACCAGCTGAAGGCGCGCTCGGCGGCCTGGTTGTCGAGAGCGATTCTGCGACGCGACCAGAGCCTGCGCACCGCCTTGGTCAACAACCCGACCCCGACAATGAGGATCACTGACCACAGCAGCGGGAGCACCAACGGCACGCTGAGTCCGGTGACCGCCCAGATCTCGGCGACATGATGGAGGTAGGGCTCGATGAAACGGAAGCTCAGATACCCGAACACCAGAGTGGTGAGCCACGGCAGCAGCGTCCACTTGTCGAAGGGTCTTGGGTCCACATGAATAAACGGTGTTGCCACAGTGATCCACGACTTCAAGCCGGTGAGCTGTTCATCGGATCGTGCCGATGCGGTGAGGGCATGCCAGATGACCGATCCGCCATGGCTGTTGCCGATGAGGTGATACCGGCGCC
This sequence comes from uncultured Granulosicoccaceae bacterium, assembly GCA_938006335.1. GTDB lineage: Bacteria > Pseudomonadota > Gammaproteobacteria > Granulosicoccales > Granulosicoccaceae > Granulosicoccus. The sequence goes on from CALLMF010000003.1 coordinate 21,705, forward strand.
CCTGTGACTCGAGTGCCTGTAGTTGTTCGAGTAGCTCGAGGCCTGCGGCGACACGTTCAGCTTCGCTGTTGACGCCCGACCAATGAAACACATGCCCGGCAGGCTGCACATCGACCACCGGTTCCAGACCATCGCTGAGGCGTTGGTGGAATTTGCTACCGCGCTGCCACCAGGCCTCACCTTCGTCAGCGATATCCGCACCGCCCGTCCCGTGGATGAGCAAAACGAGATCGCGGCGATCACTCGCATCATCGTCGCTCGACCGAGGCGACGGAGATGCGTGATCACGCAAATCAAGTCGATCCGGGAGCTCCATGGGGGGAGTCTAGCGTGTGCAGGATCAACCGAGCAGATTTAGCGCTCCATGACACATCAGAATGGACGGAACAATCGGGTTCCTGCACAGTGACCCAATCGACGGGACCGCCGCTAACCTTGATTCCGGCATGAAGATTTTCACGTGCAGCAACTACGACCGGATGTATCAGGCCCATCCCTTCGTGTTGAAGCGGGTGATGCCATCCAAGCGGCGACCGGGCACCCATCGCGGCCGAGAGCGCAAGTAATTCCGTCGTGAGCACCGCACGCACCTCAAACATCGAAGGGCTGACGGATCTGATTGACTTGATGGACGGGAAGTAGCTCCTGCTGCGCACATCATCCACGCGTGCCTAACAGATCCCGCGTGATTCGCTCGAAAATCGACGCACCGACAGGAATGAGCGCATCGGGAAAATCGTAGTCTGGATTGTGCAGGCCCGCATAACGTTCGCCGGGACCCAGGCACAATATGGCAGCTCTGGCATCCCAGCCGAACACGCCAAAATCTTCTGATGCGCGCATTGGAAGCCCGGAGTCGTCACAACTTATGCCGAGCGCATTCATTGCCTTGACCGCCATGTCAGTGGCTTCCGCATCGTTGACGGTGGCGGCAAAGGCATCGCAGACGTCAAAGCAGAGTGACAAACCTGCTTGTTCTGCCAAGTCGCGGGAGAGGTTGCGTGCTGCTTCATCCAGAGCGTGTAGCGCCTCGTCCGTCGCTGTTCGCAGAGTGACAAGCAGACGAGCCTCACCCGGTGCGATCCCGAAGGTTGGCTCACCCATCTGAACATGAGTCACAGTCACCAGGCGAAACTGATCGTTCAGCTCATCTGCAAGACTCAAGGTATTCAAAGCGGGAATCAATTGCGCGATACACATGGCAGGCGACACGCCCTCTTGCGGACAGGCGGCGTGCGCGGTTTTTCCCACAAAGCTGATAGCGAGCCCTTGCGATGCGCAGTTCATCAAACCAACGCGCGTGGACACGAAACCAAACGGCCGACCCGGCTCGACATGAATCGCGAATGCGTAGTCCGGGCGCAGGTCCTCGAACTTTTTGTCCGCAACCACAGCGCGAGCCCCGCGTCCATCTTCCTCTGATGGCTGGAACATCAAGACGACCCGGCCGACCGCGGTTGGGCGCTCTGCCAACATGCGACCCAGCGCCAGCAACATCGTCATGTGCCCATCATGACCACAGAGATGACCGTGACCAGGCACCTTGGACACCCAGGGATTATCAGAAATTTCCTGGATAGGCAGCGCGTCCAGCTCTGCGCGAAAAAGCACCGTTGGACCCGCAACGCCACTATCGAATACCGCAGCGACACCGTGCCCACCCAACTCGGTCACGACTCTGTTCGGCGATAGCGGTGTGAGCGCATCAACAATCCTCTGAGCGGTTTCAACTTCGTTGCCAGAGAGTTCGGGGTATTGATGCAGCTCGCGCCGGAATTCGGTGAGCTCGCGAACGTCGTTGGTGGACAATGTCATGGGAATCTGCCAATCACGTCGTGTTTGATCACGTTCGTTCAAACCGTCAAACAAGTCTACGGGAATCCATTTGAGAGCCGCAGCAGCTCACGTTACATGCAGTCGGTGTACGCTCATACACTGGCTATTGACCGAGGAGTATCCATGCTCGGAACGACAACGCGTGCTTTGCCTACCTGTCTGGCCATGTGTCTGGCCCTGTGTCTGGCACTCGCGCCGACGCCGTGGTCCGCGACGATGGCTGATGACGAGCAGTTACCGCACGAGGTTATCAGTACGCTTGGTCAACGGCTGAATGCCGTTGGCGCGACCAGCGGCAAGCACTCCGAAATGCGCCGCGAGGTAGACGAGGCAATCGAGAAAATTGAATGGCGCACTGCCCAGGGGGACGATTCCACGCTGACGGCGAGAGATCATCTCGGGCGGACACCATTGATAGCGGCTGCTCATCACGGTTATGCCGAAATCGTCGAGGCTCTGCTGGATGCCGGAACGGTGCGCGCGGCTATCGATGCGATCGACGACAGAGGATTGAGTGCATCGGATCACGCCACCCTCGCCTTTCATCAGTCGATCTGGGCTTGTCAGAATTTAAATAGTGGCAACATGATGAGATGGTTGCCCCGAATCATGATGGCTTCTTGGTACGCATCAGAAGACCCCTACACGAAGCTGCAAGTATTGCTCGGAGATGCGGGTGCTACCATGGAAATCGAAAGAGCACGGGCAGTCTGGTTGACGCTTTGCACACAGCAATCGCGCGAAACCCGAGACGCCGTGACGAACACCAACACTCTGCAGCAAACGCTCATCGAGCAAGGTGAGCTATCGTTCAAGCGTGTCATGGAGGGTGTAAGCAATCGTCGATGACCCTCTGAAACGTTGTGCGTGGACGCTCCAACACTGACAAGAATTCGGGTGCCATCTGGTCGGATACCTTGCACAGCACGTCGACGTTCTGCCCAGCTTCCGCGCCGCTTTCGTGTATCAGCGCGAGCGCATCCTGGTACCCGACGATCCCCTGTTCCGAACGGCTGGCGGGCTCGGCCAGTGACTGCACCAGCGCACGCAGCGGGGGACGGACCACAAGCACTTGAATCGGGGGAAAGGGGGCAAACAACACCTTGACTACCCCTCAAGGACAACTAGTCTGAGGCAGGAGGTCTGTACCCAGCGTGTTGGACACCGTCAGTGAATGATTGACCGTACGACCCACCACAGACTGGACCTGCAAATACCGTGATAGCACGCACCGACACGATGAAGGGACTGGCCCTGATGTCGCTGGGATTCTTCTCGTTCTCCATCGGTGATGCGACGGCGAAGCTGCTGACAGAGACCCTGCACCCGGTTCAGGTCGTCTGGTTGCGCACGGTCGGCCTGTTCGTCGGCGTGTGTTGCGTGCTGGCGATACGCGGTGTCCGCGTGCTCAGAACGCCTCGCCCACGGTTGCAGCTGTTGCGCGGCGTCGCGGCGGTTGGCTCAGCGACCTGCTTCATCATCGCGCTGCGCTACGTCCCTCTACCGGAAGCGGTGGCCGTGACCTTCGTCGCGCCGTTCATCGTGACGGCGCTCGGCGCCCTCGTACTCGGCGAAGCGGTGGGTATTCGCCGATGGCTGGCCGTCGCCGCCGGCTTCATCGGCATGCTGATCGTGATCCGGCCGGGACAGGGCATCTTCCATCCGGCGATCTTCCTGGTCGTACTCGCCGCCTCCTTCTTCGCAATGCGTCAGTTGCTATCCCGTTGGCTCAGCGGCATCGACTCGGTGCTGACCACCGTCGCCTACACATCCATCGTCGCCTTCGCGCTCACCAGTCTTGCGCAGGTCTTCGTCTGGACGACACCCACCGGCGCGCGCACGCTGGGATTGATTGTCGCTCTGACCCTGTCAGCGGCGATCGGGGAGATCCTGATCATCCGCGCACTCGACATCGCCCAGTCCGTGGCGCTCGCACCCAGCCACTACACGCTGATCATCTGGAGCTCCCTCTACGGCTACCTGCTGTTTGACGATCTGCCGGATCGATGGACCCTGCTCGGCTGCAGCATCATCATTGCATCCGGCCTTTACACCCTCTATCGGGAGTACGTACTGTCGAAGGCTTCACGGGTGCCTGGTAAAATTGTGTGACATGTCGCCGGCTCTGTGCCGGACCCGTTGTCCGATCCACTAGAGATCAGACCCGCCTGGTCGTTACAGCCCATACAGGCGTGATTTTCACTGTCTACCCTTACCGTGCGCCGACACCATCGTCCGGCATCCTCGATCGACCGGTCGGGGCAACACACCCGCTCAAGAGAAAGTTTTTGGATGGACGTACGACGACATAGAGTGTTTGCTGCAGCACTCGCCACGACCGTGGGAGCTTCACTGCTTGCGGGGTGCTCCGCGCTGGGCCTGTCCACGGGATCCGATTCGGAGAACAACATCCCGACCGCAGAACCGCGCGTCCCGACATTGAACGTGACCACGGCAGAGTCCGCACCGGTGGACACGCTGTCCACAGCGTCGTCGGAGCCGATTGCAAACCCCAGTCGGGACCTCACGCGGAACGTGCAGAGCGCGCTGAACGCTCGCGGCATCGATGCGGGACCCGCGGACGGTTACGCCGGGAAGAAAACGGTGCTGGCGATCCGAATCTTCAAGATCGCGCGCCGCATGGAGGTCACGGACTACATCACGCCGCAGTTGCTCGACGAGCTGGATATCTAGTCAAGTGGTAGCGCGCAGATCTCCGTTGTCGCGCAGAAAAGGTCTATCAGTCAATTTGGCCTAATGAACGCGGGCATTGTGAGAGCGGGCATTGCACAGCCGAGCCCCATTGGCCCCAAAAAGAGCTGCATCACGGAGTAGAGCAATCCTTCGCGAACAGGCCTGTACCCGCAGATAGAGCATCAGCAGCAAACCGGTAAAGAACAGTCCAGCAGCACCACCGCCGACCGTTACGGTGTCGATGGGCAACGCACTGGCCAGTACCGGCCCATCTTCACTGACGGACAGCTTGCCGGTATCGGGGGCGTAATCTATCCCTTCGCCATTGACGGCCGCATTTTCTCCGCGAAGCAGCAGATCAACCGCGGTAGTGTTGTTCAGCATGCTGAGATCAATTCTTATTTCCGCAGCGCGAGTGCCAGTGACCAACTCTACCTCGTTGGTATCAGACCATGACCACTCAGACTGGACACGGCCAGTAAACTGCTGCAATTGTCTGCCCTCGATGATGAAATCAGCGCCCAGAGCCAGCTCGCCTGAAAATCCGTTGAATCCGGTGGCAACGTTCTGGTCCGAATCGATCAGCACACTGTGCCCCCACGTCAACTCGATGGGATCGAACGTCTCGTAGGCGATGTACAGCGCGTCGTCCGACTGTTGCGCCCTCAGTGACTGCCAATCAATGGTATTGGAGCCATTCATGTCGTCGGCATCAGCGACAACCACACCTTGCACACTTTGCCAATCTGCCAGGTCGCCGTCCACAGTGATATCCAGCGGTGTGGCGGGCTGCAGGTTCGGCTCTTGTGTACTGTAGACAAAGCGCCTTCGGTCTGCTCTGGCTGTCACAATGCCAGCAGCATCCGGATAGAAGTCAAGCGCATCGCCGCCGACTGCAGCATTTTGCCCGGAAAAAAACAGAGACAGTGACGTGGAGTTGTTCAACGCTGATCGTGGTATCTGAATTTCCACGGCGTTACCGCTGATGGCCGGGGCAAAGCTACCTGCCACCTCCCAGGCCCAATTGTCTCCGGTACCCACGTAACGATGAATGGTGTTCGCCTCAAGCAACACATCTATACCCACCGGATACTCGCCATTGAAGCCATTGAACCCGGTACCGGTATTCTGATCTGTATCGAGCATGATGCCGTTGCCCCATGACAGAACGGCGGGTGCGTCATTACGCCAGGCGAGATAGAAGTTCTGCGCATCATGCGCCATCCAGCCTTCACGCCAGTCAATCGTGTTGCTGCCACCGCTGACATCATCCGGATCGGTACCAAATGAGGTCAAGGATGACCAGTCATCCAGATTACCGTCTACCTTGATTGTGGCCGGATTGAATACGGCGGCATCGACAGGTGTCGGATCAACAGACAAGACCTCGCCATCACCGAACCGATAGGCAAAGCTGCGTAACTCTGGCGGTGCGGTCGGATCGGCCACAGCGTCCGGATAGTAATCCACTGAGGTACCATCGACCGAACTATTGTTAGCAAACAAGAACAATCGAAACCCCTTCGGATTACCGAGGGCTGCACGAGGGATGCTCATTTCGAGATTCGCGCCATCAAGTACAGCGGCCAGTGTCAAACCCGGCCCCCAGGAAAAGTCGTTACCATTTCCTGTATATCGGTGCAGGGAATTACCTTCCACCATGTAGTCCACGCCGATGGGCAACTCATTCTGAAAGCCTCGAAACCCGGTTGTCGGATCACTGTCTGTATCGAACTGGATGCTGTAACCCCAAGTCAACCGAACGTCATCCGGTGCATGACTGTCGTATCGCACATACAAGGCTTCATCGTCATGCGCGAGCCATAGCTGAGCAAGGTCAAGCGGATTGTCAGCGCCACTGACATCGTCCGCGTCTCCGGCGAAAGAAGACGTGTCACCCCACTGAGCAAAGTTCCCATCTATTCGAATGGCACCGTTGGGATTGCTCGGTGTATCGTCAATATCTTCCACACCATCATTGTCGTCGTCCGGATCCACGGGGTCGCTGATACCATCGCCATCAGAGTCATCACGTGATACAGCGGCAATTTCGTTAGCGTCAATCTGCAATAGATAGCTCGCCAGATCATCCAGAGCGGCACCGCTCAGAGCAGTGATATCAGTGTTCATGTCACGAGTGTGCGCACGAATTGCTGCTTGTACGGTGGGCGCTGAACCATCATGAAGATAGGGCGCACCCAACCAGAGACCACGCAACGTCGGCGTATCCAGACCACCATCGAGAAGTGGTTGCCCCAGTCGACCGCCGGTGTCAGCGTCAACGGTACCGATATCGTGGCCAACGCCTGTAGGACTGTCGCTAAAGCGTGTCCCGCTGTGGCATTGAGCACAGTTGGCATCGCGAAAGACGTCTTTTCCACGCAAACCGGCACTGGTGAGTGAGCCGTCTGCCGACCGAAACGGGCTGGCGGGCTCGACGGTCAGGCTGGCCCCATAGGCCGCCAGGGCATCCAGATCTGTGCTCAATCCCGCTTTGGGATTCGACGCATCCAGGGGACCATAGGCATCATTGAAGTCGACGTCATCCAGTAGTCCATTACCATCGAATATTTCGCGAATATCATTCTCGAAGTCATGAAACTCGTCAAAGTTGGCAGACCAGTGCACATTGCCGTGATCAATGCCACCACGTGTTCTCAAATCGGTGGTGTTACGCAAGCCCTCCCCGGCATCACTGAAGTCCCACACGCGTCCGTCGGTGCCGGCATCGTCATGACACGACGCGCAGCTGATGTACTCCTGCGATGCAAGGCGGGTGTCCTTGGAATCATGAAATAGTCTTTTACCCAGCAGTACCTGCGGAGAGAGCGTTTCGTTTGCGACGGTCTGCAGGGTTCTGATGACATCAGCGGTGTTGCTGTTGCCTGTCATCAGGCCCGAAGTGTCCAACTCACTGACACTGCGTGAGAGGTAATTGTGTACGTAGACGCGCGTTCCATCCGGCGAGCTTATGATGCCCATCGGTGCAAACCCAACACTGGTCGATGTGATGATATCGCCGCTGAACGCATCCAGCACCTTGACCACTCGACTGCCCTCGTGCGCGGTAAAGAGGTAGTTGCCCGTTGGGCCATAGGTAGCAGCAACAGGTGCGCTGAGGTTATCGAAATGCACGCGCTGTTGCGTATTCTCGGAGCGATCAATCAGGTTGAGCTGCGAGATGATGCCGCGCACCAGCATGTCATGCTCTCTCGCATTGCCATCACGCATCGACCCTCGGTAGATGTTATCCAGTTTGGCTGGAATATACGCTTGCCTGCCTGACGGAGAGACTGCTGGCGCCCGTAGATAATTGGGTATACCCCGTGCTTCGATCTCCGTGTCAACACCATTGTCTGGGTTGTTGTAGGGCAGCTGCACAGTGTCGCTGATGGTCATGGAGCTGGTCTCGATGATGAGAACCTCTCCACCACCGGTTGCTGGTGTACGCGTACTTTCATCGGCAACTGGCAAACTGATAAAGCGCGGCGCGTACAGACGTAGCCCATCCGCACTCAAGCCCAGTTCTCTGGGAAAAGGCCCGCTGTCAAGTTCGGCAACTGTCTGTGTCGAGTTCAGATCCAGTTTGATAATCTTGCCGACGGCCTCCAACGCAATGTATGCGAACGGCTCATCACTCGAAATGACCAGACCACTCGGCCGCGACCCGTGCGGCAACTTAATTGAATCAATGACTGCCAGGCTATTGGTATCTATTCGTAACAAGGTCGCAGCTGATCGGTTTACCACGTGCAAGACCCCTGCACTGCCCATTGCCAGGCTGCGCGGCTCATCATCAACGGATATCTCCGCCAACACGTCACCAGAGACAGCGTTGATCACCGTGATACTGTCGTGGTCTGGATTGACGGTGTACAGGCGGTCATCGTCTGCTCTGGATTCATAGACAATGCTCGCGGATGATCTGGCCGTGTCAAGCGCCAGTGGTTCATGCACGCGAGCTGTGATGACTGACTGCGTGCTGCCGGAGCCATTGGTCGCTGTCACCACGATCTGGTACAGCCCTGGGGCGGCATAGCGGTGGGTGGCACGGCCGTCGGTGGTCGTAACCACCGGACTGCCATCGCCAAAATCCCAATCGAATGTCGCCGCCACGTTGTCATCCAATATCACCGTGTATTCTGCATCCACACCGGCAGGCGTAGGGGCTGCCTGAACGCTTGCAATGGTTAAAGCGCTAGGTGGTGCGCCGTTTATATAGACCGCGTAACGGTTGTCATGCGCAATGAACATGTCCATGTTGCCGTCGACATTGATATCCAGCATTTTCATGTCGTATGATTCTTCTGATGCCCAGGCATCGGCAACAAACGTCCTGAAGGTGCCCGAATCAACCCCTTCATTGATGACCATCTCGGTACGATGCCCCTCACGGCTATTTACGAGACTGCCAAAGTTTCGCAGTATTGACGACAGCACGTAGTCCATATCACCGTCTCCATCGAAATCCCGCATGTGCACAAAACCGTGTTTACGGTTGCCGCGCAGCATGTCTGCATCCGTGCGCACCGAGTACTCGGGAATGCCGAGAACATCAAACGTCCCTGTAGACATTTGAGCGTTGGGTGCCGGGTTTGAGTACTGGCGATAGTCGAAAATTCCGTCACCATTGAAGTCGGCGGCACCATAGATATAGGAGAAATTATCCGGGTTCTGAAAGACAGAGCGCAAGGTGGCGTTGAAGGTACCGTCCCCCTGGTTGTAGTAGACGTACAAACGCAGATCGGATTCGTTATAAACGATGTCGATATCGCCATCACTGTCAACATCAGCAAGCAGGGCCGTGTGGCCGCGTTGATGTTCGGATCCGCCTAGCGGTCCCAGTCGTGAATTTTCGAGAGTGAAATTTCCATTGCCGTCGTTGACTAGAAGGCGATTGCTTTCAGCTTCTACCTGAATCACAAACAAATCGGCTGCGCCATTGCCGGTGATATCTCCAGACTCGATCACCAGAGCATTATTGGCACCACTCAGCGCCGTACCAGTGTCGAAACCCAGCCAACTGCCGTTAGCGTCCAGGCCCTGATTGAGGAACAGCAGAGGACTGGTACCCAAACGGGCAAACACCACATCGGTGAAGCCGTCACCATTGGCATCGAAGGCTTCAGCGTAATTTGAATTGCGCGCTTGATCAGCTGCCGCGAGAAACAATGTCGTCCGGTTGACCAGCGCTCGGTCTTCGTTCATCAGCAGTATTGGACTTTCGCCTCGGCGGCTAATCATCAAGTCATCGACACCATCGCCGTCGAAATCGCCTACCTCCACGGCTTTGACACTCGAATCGTTTTCAAGCCCAGCCACGAATTCAGAGCTTCTATCAGAGAATTCCTGTGCGGTAGCTGGTGTCGACAGCAACGTCAGCGCGGTGATTAGCCATAGCGCTGCTGCAACTGGCGACTTCTTTGATTGTCTCAGCAACCCTGCTGCACCGGAGACAGTGCCAGTTGTCAGTTGCGTGGAGATCGGAAACGGATGCTTCATGGACGCTTCAATTGAAATAGTGCGCAGGAAATTACGCCGGTCGTTCACGGCGAACCGCAATGTCCCAGCAAGTATCGAGCCCTATTTTTTCAGCGAATCCGTGCATGAGCGGCACCTTTGCGCTTGGCGCGTTTTGTGCTGAGCGTTCACCTGCGATAACCCGAAGATCACTACGCCCAGACAATCATGTTCAGAAAATTGCTGTTCCCGAATTGCGCTCCCCAGGGTCAACTTCTGTTGGCGAGCATGTTGTTTGGCGGGTTGCTGGTGAGCGGGTGTTCTGGTAGCGACAGTTCCAGCGCAAAAAATCCATCCACCACGGCTCCTGCCGCAGTGGGAGAACCAAGTAATCAACCTTCGATTCCAGTATCGAACACGGACTCGGCTCCGCAATCCAACCCTTCGTTTTCCGTCAGCCGGTCTGTCGAACTGACCGGCGCGCAACAGGTACCTGCCGTGGCAACGCGATCTGCAGGTCTGGCGAACTTGTCGTTGAGTACCGGTAGCGGCCAGTTGAGTGGCAATGTCACTCACTCAGTGGCACTTGCCACTGGCGCCACCGTCAATCTGGGAAGCCCCGGCGAAATCGGTGCCCCGGTGATAACACTGACACGTGAATCCAGCACCAACTTTGTCATACCGCCCGATACGATTCTGACACCACAACAACAGGCAGACTTTCAAGCCGGCAGGCTCTACGTCGTAATCACGTCCGATGCCTTTCCCGAGGGTGAAGTGCGCGGTCAACTCAGTGAGGCTCCCATCAGCGTTGCAGTGCAGCCACTACTGGACGATATTCAGGCCAAGGTGTTCACACCCACATGTTCGGGCTGCCACACAGGTTCGGGTAGTTCATTGCCCGCTATCATGGACCTGACCACGGCTGACGCCAGCTACAACTCGCTGGTTAATTTCCCGAGTCTCAATGAGCCGAACCTAACGCGCGTGCAAGCCGGGTTCTCCGAAGACAGCCTGTTGATTCACAAGTTTCTCGGTACCCAACAGGTGGGTTCACGTATGCCCTTTCGTGGCGAACGTCTGGACACCTCCGTCATCGATGCCATCCGTGAGTGGATCAATGCCGGCGCACCTCGGTAAGGGTCGAACAACCAATAGAGGTCGGCGGTCAAGAACAGTCGCGAGAGTGGGTGCCGTTGCCTTTGCTCTTGACCTTGGATGTGGAAGTCTGCAGCTACCTATTGATCAGAAGCCGTCGACATGGCGAACTGTCCGCTGATACGTCGAGACCACGCATACAAAAGCACCAAGGCTGCGAACCCGACGATGGCGGACCACGACAGCACACTCGACAATGTCAGCCAGTTCAATGCCTCCTTGCCGACGATCAATACTGACAGTAAAGCAAGCATCACTGAGAACGACACCCGTCCAGCGAGACTCAGTACCGACAGAAACGTCGCTCGCTGAGCACTGGAGACGTAAGGCGCCACCACACCCAGCATGGGCCCATGCGCCATCGACATGGAGAAGTTCCTGAACATGACCAGCACCAGCATGACCGGGTGAAGTACGAGCGACAGGCCAGCGACAATGATGAGCTGCACGGAGACGCTGGCCAGCAACAAGACACGAAGTCCGACACGGTCAATCAGCCATTGACTGACCGCTGCTCCCACCGCGCCGCCAAACATCGACACGCCCATGACCACACCTGACACGATAGGTGCGGAGCCGGCAGACAGCCAGCCGGTAACAGCTGTATCACCCAGCAACTTCAGATACGGTTGATAGAACTCGTAGGGAACATGCTCCAGCACGAATCCGATGATGAAGAAGCCCAGCACCCAGCCGAGTATTGGATGAGAGAAGTACCCGAGCGTACGCTTCAGTTGTGAGCCGAACCCTGCCACAGCGCCCTCGGCCTCCACCGCTGGCTCCACCAGACGCACACTCAGCAACACCGACCAGACAGCCGCCAGAAAGGCGACTAGATACGGTAAGCGAAGATCCATCACACCCAGAACGCCACCGACAAGACATGACACCGCCAATGCGGCCATGCTCAACTTCTGGGCTATCGTCTCTCTTTGCGTGTACTCCTGCTCTCGGCCCAGGATACGCAGAGAGTCATACAACAAGGCACTGTCACTACCGGAGCGGAAAGCCATTCCTGCCGCCATCAGTATTTGCGCCAAGGCCAGGGCTGTAAACGTATTTGCGGCAGCAAAGCCTGCGTAGGCAACGCTGGACATGACCGCTGCAGCGATCAGCGTGGGCCGCCGACCGAACCGATCGGAGAAGTATCCCGAAGGCACCTCTAGCACGAACACGGAAAAGTAGAACACAGAGCCCAGTAGTACCGCGTCGCCGAGCGATACTCGTTCAATGAAGAACAGGAAGAAGATTGGCAAGCAGGGCACGGTGCTGCTGGCAACCTTGTATTGCCTGAACAGCAGGAGGTTGCGCTCAAGCGATGATGAGTCTGTGTTCATGCCGAAGTCAGCGTGTCCGTGGCCGTCAAGTTACGCGAGCTTTCTGGGCTCGATTTGACCATACACGTTATTCGGTGCTTCGCTACTCAGTAACTGATGCTGTCGAGCTGAAGACACATCGGGCAACCGGTCGAAATCAATCAGATGAAGATTCGATCCGTCGCAAAGCCAAACCGGCCGCATGAGAAAGGCGTGTCAGTCGCTCACTACTCTACGCACCCACTTTGTATTTATTACCCCAATTTGCCTTGGAAGTCTGCGGTAGTCTGCGGCTGCAGCCACCGATTGAGGGATCAACGTATGGACCGCCGTAGCCCGACCTCCAGGTCATGCAGCAGCCGCGCAGGTGTACCCTTGCTGTCCGCCTTCACGCTCGCACTTGGCGCCTGCGGTGGCAGTGGCAGTGGCAGCGATAACGGTGATGATCGGATCGTGTCCGAGCGACCCGGTGTCAGGATCGTGCACCCGGCTGATACCACGATCGAGGAGTTGTCCTCGCGCTGGCTGGCAGTGCTCGGTATCTTCCAGGTCGTTCCCTTGGCCAGCACCACCGGCGACATTTCGCTCCGGCTCATCGACTACGATGAAGATTTCGACTTCAGCATCCATGCGGACTTCTATGTACTCGATCTCGACGTCTGCGACATCGACGATGGCGAGAACGGCGGAGGTGGCGGAAGCTCTGATGGCGTCAGCGGTGGATCGAATCTGGTGTTGTCGAGCCAGGGTTCGACCTGGGCGACGATCCCGTATGATGCAGCCGAGGCTCGCTACATCGGCGACAACGTGTTGCCGGCACTGCCGCCGGACGATCTCAGCTACACGTTGCCGGGAGAGATGTTTCCAGCGGTGAACGACGTGCCGATCGTCTCGCCTGTGCCGCCCGTGCGCGTGTCGCCCGTAATCGGCACACCGATCACGTCACAGACCGAGTACCGCTGGGAAGCGGACGCGTCGGGTACCAGCATGCAGATCGTGTTCATACACTTCATCGACGGCGAATTCCAAGGCTTTCCGGTCACCTGTACGGTCGAGGACGACGGTTTTTTCGAACTGCCTGCCGATGCGATAGCCGCATTGGGCGCCCTCGAGGGAGAGCTCGGCGTTCGCTACGAGCGCGCTTATCGTCAGGTCGAATTCCGTGACGGCATCGCCGTGTTCCAGAGGGTCGAACTCGCCGACTGAGGCTTTCGGGCGCGACCTGGTACAAGCGTACGCCCGTACGTGCCGCCGCACTAGTCCGAGGTACTACCCGCCGGGCTCATCTGCTTGTCGCAACAACTGAAGAAGGGTTCACCCGACTCGCACTGGCAATCGGCGGTGACGAGAATCTGCATGCCGCAGGTCTCACATTCGAAGGTATTGCCTTCCACCGGTCTTGCATCGTTACTCATGGAACCGTTCTCCTGTTAAAGACCCTAGAGTTTGCCTCACCCGTTGAACAACGGGCACGCCTTGTAGTTCTTGCGTTCATCCCTGATCGCGCTGTCCCGAACGTACATACCGTATTTTTTGCAGTGCCGATGATCCGAGTCGAGCGACTGATAGTCTGATGCAGTAATCGAGATCACACCGCACAAAAGGAAACAGAAGCCGGATGGACAGTTCGACCTTGATAATCGTATTACCTCTGGTGACGTTTGCACTGGTTGGCACATGGCTCTACCGCAGCCGCCGCAAAGCCAAGGCAGGACTCCCACCTGATAGGCGCGACAAGGTGTAGCCGACCACCGTCGCCATAGGGTCCCACTGATCGTCGGTAATGTCGTCCTTGTTGGTCCGCTTGATCTCGACGATGCGGAGACCGGACTTGTGACCAACGCTTTCGCCGTCCCCGCTGTCAGCACCGACGCGCTTGCTGTCATCGGTGGCGAGCCAGTCTTCCTGCTCCTTCGGCGCCACTTTGATGCGGTCGCGTCACTCACCCCGGATGACCTCACGATCCTTGCTTGAACTTCTGTGCTCTCCACTCAGCTGTACAAGCCTTCTGGTGCTGCCCCGCCCTTGAGTGAGGAAGATGATTCGGATAGCATCAGCGTCTCACACACACGCTACGCTATGGAGACTGCAAGGCGGCCACACGGGTGCTGTTGCACCTGCTGATCGAACTCGGAATTAGCGCGCTGCCAGCCCTGACAAACACCAGGGAAGGACTGAAGGAGAATGACTTCCCCTCGCGATTTCACGGCTTTGATCACGCGCACACCACATTGGTTGTCGACGGGGAACGTCATTGGATAGATCCCACGCGACGTCTGCAGCGAGGAACGCTTGGGCGCTTTGATGACACTGACTACAGCCGTGCGGTAATCCAGGCCGAAGACCAGCAGGAATTGCAAAGCATGCAACAGCCGTGGGGCGGCTGGTACATGACGGTCGACAACATGCGGAATCTGTCGCAAGGCAAGGACACTCCGGCCTCGCTACTCGTGGTAACGCAAACACACGGCGACGCTGCCGAGGGATAGGGCGCTTCCTCGGAAGCCGATGGCGTCGACGGTGTGTCACGAAGCTACCAGGCCTACTTCGAGCGAAACTACCGATCACTGGAGACCACAGACGCACTGCCCACCATTGCCACCGCACTGGAACATCCCGCCGAATTGATCGAGCGTTGGCAGGTAAATTACGCAACACCGATCAGCTGTACATGCTGACACTGATCGTTTCGATACGCGCTGTTACTCGCTCACCCGAGACAGATCCAATGATGCCGAGGCCCGTAGACTTGCCGCTACGATGACCTACCGTAGCCTCGCAGATACTCTCAACGTACAAGATGTTACCGCCTACGCAGACGCCTTTGATTCCGCCGAGCCCTTGGTATGGATCTCGATCCAGAACAAACGTCCATACGACCCTTGGGTGGAATCCACCGTCGAGTGGTTATTCGAGGCCGTCGAGGAAGCTGACGAGGAATCCGTTGAGCTGCCGCTTCGGGACAAGGCCGACGAGTCGGAGCTTGGCGGGCCGACCT
The DNA here is from genome assembly GCA_938006335.1 of uncultured Granulosicoccaceae bacterium. Lineage (GTDB taxonomy): Bacteria > Pseudomonadota > Gammaproteobacteria > Granulosicoccales > Granulosicoccaceae > Granulosicoccus. The sequence continues at coordinate 37,167 of CALLMF010000003.1, forward strand.
AAGGCATCAGCTGTAGTGAATCCACACTCATTGGCCAGGGACAGGTCACTGTGGGCAACATTGGGCAGCGCAGTAGTGAGCCGGTAATTGTTAACCGGTTAACACGGGATAGTTTGAAACACGTCAAGAAATAGCCCAGGTTGCCACTAGCGTCTGTAACAACGGCAATGCGGCGCTATGGCTATATGTCAGACGACATCGACAGTGACAAGCGTGTCGCGCGAGTTCTTCTTATCGAGGATGACCCGGTTTTTCGGGAACTGTGCTCGCGTTTTCTCACTGCGGATCTGAAGTACAACTTCCAGGTATCGGCCGTGGAGACGGCACACGAAGCACTGCTGGAATGCGAGACGGTCGCTTTCGACTGTCTGATTGTGGACTACCGTCTGCCAGGCCACACCGGCACCGAAATTCTTTCGATGCTGAAGGATCGTCTCGGCGAACACCTGGCACCCACTATCGTCATGACCTCGGAAGGCGGTGAGCAAGCGGCAGTTGACGCCATACGTGCAGGCGCACAGGACTTCCTGTTCAAACGCACACTAACCCGAGACGCGTTGAGACGCACCGTAAGCAACGCGGTCGAACGCGGCAGGCTCAAACGATCCATAAGCGCCGGACGCAAGGAACTGAAAGCCTCTTGCGAACTGCTTAGCCGCCGTAACGAGGAAATCACGCGGTTCTACCACAACCTCTCGCACGAAATGAAGACGCCGTTGACAGCAGTGCGCGAGTACGTCTCCATCGTGAACGACGGTCTGGCAGGGACTGTGGTAGACGAGCAGAGAAAACTTCTTGGGCACGCGTTGGCTGGTTGCGACCAGCTGGCCACGCAGTTCAACGACCTGCTCGATCTTGCTCGGCTGGAAACCGGAAAGGTGTCTGTTGAGCTGGAAACGTCAACTATTGCCAATGTCTTCGAGCGTTGCCAATTGGGTGCTCGGGCAGCCATTCAAGCCAAAGGCGTTGAGGTGGATTGCGATATAGCTCCAGGCATCGAAACACTGCTGATGGACGAAAATCGGATTGTGCAGGTGGTCGGGAATTTTCTCGACAACGCCATCAAGTTCACCCCTGGTGGGGGGCACATCACACTCAAGGCAGAAACTCTCTCCGAGAAATCGAGGGTTCGGATCAGCGTATCGGACAACGGCATAGGCATTGACAGCGAGCAGCACGCTCAGATTTTTGAGCGACTGTTTCAGGTTTCTTCATCGAATCTGCAGGAAACCCCATGCGGCATGGGTATTGGACTCGCAATTGCTTCAGAGATTGTCAAAGCGCACGGCTCAAAGATTCACGTCGCCAGCGAATTGGGAAAAGGGGCTGAGTTCTCTTTTGAACTCGACGCCTGCGAAGCCCGACAGCAGGCGGCCTGAATGCATACGAAACACCGGACACTATGAATACCGCGCCTGACACTGCTCCAACGATTACCCTCGACGCGGAGATTGTCAGAAAGTGGCGACACGACTTGCAAGGCCCTTTGTCGAACATACGGGCATTCAGCGAAGAGCTGAGGGAAGCTCTGGAGAGCGTCGAGCAAATCAAGCCCACAAGCAACACCACCGAGGATGAGTGGTACGCGCTGAACGTCCTCTTCGCTGAAGACATCAAGCCATGCATGAGTCTGATCGAGCGTTCAGTGCAACAGCTTCAGTCCAGCATGGACACCACTCGTGAATACGTCGACCGCCTTTTAGAAAATACGCAGCAGCGATGATATGAGCGGCCCAACTTCCTTGGACGACCGTTTGGCTTCGGACAACCATGCCATCGGAGATCTGCTGCACTCCCTGAGCGAGGAAAGTGGGCATGTCTACGGAAGCATATCGCTGAACTGGATTCACTGGACCATTCTACTCGGATCGCTGCTGGTAACCTTCGGCGCATGGTCCTATTCAACTAACGCCATCACCGAGAAGGCTGATACCCGGTTCAACGGCTACCACGAGCAGACAGTGGAACTGCTAACCGAACGACTCAGTAAATACGAGGACGCGTTATGGAGCGGCGTGGCACTGAGCCGAACCAGCGATCGTGCGCTGACGCGCGAGGAGTGGACGCGATACGCCAATTCTCTTGATATCGGAACACGCTATCCCGGCGTTAGCGGGATAGGCCTTATCGAGCCAAAACGCGATGTCGAGCTGCAAAGCTGGGTTGAATCAATCAGACGTGAACTTCCCGACTTCAATGTGCATCCCAAACACGACGAGGCCGAATCTCTTGTAATTTCCCAGATCGAACCAAGCAAATCCAACCGAGCAGCGCTGGGTCTGGACGTCGCTTTCGAGGAGAATCGGCGAGAGGGTGCGATCCGGTCACGTGAAAGCGGAAAAGCCGTTGTTACGAGCCCCATCGTCCTCGTGCAGGATGACAAGAAGACGCCGGGTTTTCTGTTCTTTGCGCCGGTGTATAACGAGTCAGGTCTGACTACTGTTGAAGAGCGCAAAGCAGCGTTTCGGCACTGGGTGTACGCCCCGTTCATCATGTCAGAACTGATTCGCGGCGTGCTGGATGAGCAGAGCCGCCAGATTGGTATACGCATCACCGATCAAGGCGACGAACTCTACTCCGAATGGACGGGTGATCATGCGTCCTTGAGTAACGAGCAGAGTGTCAGACGTATAAGCGTGGGCGTCAACGGTCGCGAGTGGATGGTGGAAGCATGGCCAAAAGCGAGCTTTGCCGCTCAGGTATCGTCGAACCAGCCAACACTGATACTGATAAGCGGGTTGACTATCGACGCCGGGTTCCTGTGCATCTTTCTGCTGATGACTCGCTCCAACCGCAGAATCTTTGAACTTGCAAGTACGCTGGCGAGCGCGTCCCAGCAATTGAATACCACCTCGAAAGAACTGCAGCAAAGCAACTCAGAGCTGCAGAGCTTTGCCTACATCGCTTCACACGATCTAAAGTCACCGCTACGCGGTATTAGAGACCTGACCGAGTTCGTTGAAGAGGATCTGCTGGAACTGTCTGACTCCAGCCAGTTGCCTGACCAGGTCAGTCACAACTTCAACAGAGTTCGCGCCCAGATCGACAGGATGTGTCAGTTGATCGACGGCATATTGAGCTATTCAGCGGCTGGCAAATGCCCCGTGCCATTTGAAAAGGCAGCCATGAGCGAACTGATCGACGAAATCGCTGAAGACCTGCAACTGCGTCCGGAGCAATTGATTCTTGACGACCGGCTCAGCCAACTCGAGACGCCCAAACTGCCGCTGAAACAGGTTCTGCAGAACCTCATCGGTAACGCTGTAAAGTACGGCACGCCTGACGAAACCGCCGTGGTGTCTGTCACCGCCGTGGAGCTGAATGGGTTCTATCAGTTCTCGGTCGCCGATTCGGGCGTGGGAATCGACCCTCGTTTCCATCAGCGTATCTTCGAAGTATTCCAGACGCTGCACGGCGGCAACCGCAAGGACAGTTCCGGAGTCGGGCTAGCCATCGTGAAGAAGACAGTCGAGAGCTATGGCGGCGCGATTCGTGTGACGTCGCAACCAGATGTTGGAACAACCTTTACGTTCTCGTGGCCGCGAGAAGCTGCAAATGAACCAAGCAACACGCTGAGAAAAGCGGCATGAACGGACTCCATGTACTTCTGATTGAAGACAACGATGTTGACGCTGAACGAGTCCAACGCCTGTTTCGGCGCTCACGCGTGCAGCATGAACTAATGCATGTTGAAAACGCGCAAGCCGGGCTCGACGTTCTGGATGGCCCCTTCACGCCCGACAAGGCGCTACCCGATATCATTCTGCTTGACCTTAACCTGCCTGGTTTGAATGGCCTGGAGTTCCTTGAAATTCTGCGAAACTCAGAGCACACAGCGAGTTTACCTGTCTGCATCCTGTCAAGTTCCAACTGGCACTCGGATGTCGACCGCGCTACCGCGCTTGGCATAACAAAATATTTCGTAAAGCCGATCAGCGGCAAGGACATCGACCAACTGTCAACGCTTCTCGGCAGGCCGGATAGCTTTGCGCTACCAGCTAAAATGACGCGGAGAGCACCCAGTGGATAACCCAAAGACCCTAGTTGATGTTCTGGTGATTGACGACGATGAGCTGGTACTGGAACGCCATCGGCGTTACTTCGACCGTAACCCAGGGTTCAACAGCCGTCTGACAACAGATCCGGACGAAGCGAGACGGGTGGTGGAGACATGTGTGGTGAATTACATCGTGACGGACTACCGCATGCCCACCCAGCTGGGTACGGCCCTACTGGATGAACTTGCTGGCTTGAACAAGAACCCACTCACACAGTATGTTCTTTGCTCAGCATCGGCTTTGGCCCCCGCTGAGCAGCGTTCGCTGGACCTGCTTCCGATCAACGTCATCGAGAAAGACGAATTGCTCACGCGCGAAGGTTTGGAAAGGCTGGCAAGCGAGCTCACTCGCCTGCGCAGCCAGGACGCCCCTGATATCGCGTGCTGATTCGTTGAATACGGCGCATCTACCGCCCACATTCGTCAGCAGACCCGCGTTCAACTGACAAACAGCGCGAATCGTTTCAGTTAACGTAGGTTTCGATCGGCTCGATACCTTCATGTCTCGGCAATCTTGGACTGGTTGCCTTGTCGATGGCATCCATCATTTCTACTGACGAGAATGGCTTTTCCAGAAAAGCGACCGCGTTCAGCTCGCCTGCGCGCTCCTTGTGCTTTGGCTTCTTGCTCGCCGTGATGAAGATGACCGGAATTCCGTCAGTCTGATCCGATTGCATCAATCGTTCAGCTACCAATAGGCCGTTTCCACCGGGCAGATTGATATCCAGCACGGCGACATCAGGCGTTTCCTCTACCGCGTGTTGTATGGCATAGACGGCGTCAGCCGCAGTTGTAACCTCGTAGCCCACCGCACGCAGGCGATAACCAATGGCATCAGCGATGGCGGTGTCGTCTTCAACGATCAGTACTTTCTTCACTTGGTTCACCAATTCCCCAGTAGCTTGAGTCCGATTCATGGACGTATCACGGCGCGCTTGTGCAGTGCGTGTAGCGCACGCAGACGCGACGTAATTCGTTTGCCCTTTAGGTAATTGGCCGAAGGTCGAATTACTTGATGTTGCTAGCCGCAACCTACGTTGGATTTTCCAACCAGCGCAGAACTCTGACATCGACTCACTGCAAGCACTCAATGTCCGGCAGAAAACTCAACTGCCCGGCATTTAGCAGGAAAACGTCAAAGTGACGTCCAGTCCACAATCCACCGTTTTGTAGAGAAGCGGTGCATCTCGAAGCGCCATTGGCACCCATTGGGCGCACTTCCACCTCTGGTCCTCGACGGAGTCCACATCGAACGTTCAGTGAACTTCCGCAGCGTCGAGATTGTTCGCGTGCGTGCTCGTCCACGCGGCGATCGCCTCGATCACCGGAAGCAGCGTGTGGGCCATGTCGGTGATGTCGTACTCGACGCGCGGCGGAATCTCGTTGAACTGAGTCCGAGTCACGAGTCCGTCGCGTTCGAGTTCGCGGAGCTGGCGGGTCAGTGTTGTCGGCGTGACCGGGCTCATGCGCTCTGCGAGTTCGTTGAAGCGAGCCTTGCCGTCGCATCCAAGGTTGTAGAGGATACCGATCTTCCAGCGACCACCGACCATTCCGGTGAAGGTTGCCAGAGCCTCGACGGTTACGGCAGCTGGCAGGTGTTTGGCCACTTTTTTCAACTTTCCCTATTAGTACCGTAGAAGATACTACTACCTCGAAGGTACTGTGCTCGGCGCGCCATCCCAGATAGGCGGCCTCACCAGCACAAAGGAATCACTCCATGCGTAATCCCCTCTCCCCCCAGGTCGAGAGCGATGGAACATACCGTCCGTCATGGCTCGCCATGAAACTGGCAACCAAGGACACGACCGATTACGACGGTCACGTCTACACCAACGCCTATCAAGGCGCGCTGAAGATCCTCATGATCTGCACCGAGCAGAAAGCCATGACGATGGGCAACGGCAAAGCGTTCTCGACCGGCAACCATCCGGTGGAGATGCTTGTACCAATGCTGCACCTGCGCGCCGCCGGATTCGAGATCGACATTGCAACACCCACCGGCGCGCCGGTACAGATCGAGATGTGGGCGATGCCCGAGAAGGACGAGACGGTAATGGGTCTATATGACGAGCTGAAGCCTCGGTTCGACAGCCCGATGGTCTTGTCCGACTTCGTTTCCGAGTCTCTGACCGACACCTCGCCGTATTGCGCGGTGTTTCTGCCCGGCGGCCACGGCGCGATGTTGGGACTCCCCGACAATGCCGACCTCGGCAAGATCCTGCACTGGGCCCGTGACCGCGACCTCCACACCTTGGCGCTGTGCCATGGGCCAGGCGGCCTGCTCGCAGCAGACCTGCCGGCAGCCAGGGAAGGACGAGCCGACGACGGCTTCCTCTACGAGGGATACGAGATGGTCGTGTTCCCCGATTCGGTCGACAAGCAAACACCGCGCATTGGCTACTTACCCGGCCCCATGCCCTGGTGGCTCTGTGAGCGCCTCACCGGCCTCGGCGTGAACATCATCAACACCAAGTCGAACGGCATGACCCACATTGATCGCAAACTGGTATCCGGCGATGGCCCTCAAGCTGCCAATGCCTTCGGCCGACTTGCCGCTGACTCCCTTCTCGACGAACTGAACACGTAAAGCACCCATCACATGACCCACAGCTCAATCACCGAAGCGATGCAATGGCGCTATGCCGCCAAAGCCATGGACCCACACTCTCCAGCGCCACAAGACAAGGTCGACGCCATCGTCGAAGCCGTTCGCATGGCGCCCACCTCGAGCGGTACCCAACCCTTCGAGCTGTTCGTGATCACAAACGGCGAGACCAAGCGCCGGATTCGCGCCGCAGCATCGGATCAATCGCCCATTACCGATGGCTCGCATGTTCTTGTCTTTGCGGCGTGGGACGACTACACCGACGAACGCATCGACGAAGTCGTCAAGCTCAACAAGGACGCTCGCGGCGAGCTCCCAGCAATCGATGCGTACTACGACAACCTCAGGGCCAACTATATTGGTCGCGAACCAGAGGTCAACTACGCACACGCCGCTCGCCAGGCCTATATCGCGCTCGGCTTCGCCCTCGTCGCCGCTGCGGTACACGGTGTCGACAGCACCCCGATGGAAGGATTCGACCCCGACCAGGTCGACGACGTTCTGGACCTGCGAGAGAAAGGGCTTCGATCCGTCGTGCTGCTGTCGCTCGGGCAACGCGACCCCGACACCGACTGGCTGCTGCCATTGCCGAAGGTGCGCAAGTCACTCAACACGTTGGTCACTCACATCGATTAGAGGACGAGTACTTCACGATGGTGACAGGCTCCGTAGTACAGGTCGGTGTGTCGACGGTTGTGCGTATCCGGCGTATCGAGGCGCATGGAACAGGCTTGCCAATCCTCGCACTACTCTTTGCGCCCGTTTGGTATTTCCTGAACTCTCTTTGACCCGTATGCTGTCCACTCTGGGCCACAGTTCCGCCGGTGGTCCGTCAGCAACGGGATCGACGGCATGAAACTGGTCATCATCGGAGGCTCCGCCGGTAGCCTGGAACCCTTGCGAAGGATCGTGTCCGACCTGCCGGTCGATCTCGATGCGGCGGTGCTCGTGTTGCGACACCGCCAGCGGACGCCCCCTACCCTGCTGCCGAGCATCCTCGAACGCGATAGCCGTCTTCCGGTCCGCGAAGCGGTCGACGGCGAGCCGATAAGGCCAAGCCATATCTACGTCGCACCGGGCGGGTGCCATGTGACTGTGCACGGCGGTCGACTGAAGGTACAGGCGGCGCCGGACGGCCAGGGCCCACGCCCGGACATCGATCTCGCCCTCGAAAGTGCGGCCGAGACTTTTGGCGATGAGTGCATCGGCGTGATCCTGAGTGGTTTTCTCGACGACGGTACGCAGGGCGCGATCCGACTCGCCAGGGTCGGCGGCACGACGCTCGTCCAGGAACCGCGCGACGCGGAACAGGCATCGATGCCACGCAACGTCATCGCGCGCGACCACCCAAGCGAGATCGTGCCGAGTGCACGCCTCGGCCAAATGATCGTCGACTACGTCAATGGCGAGCGCGAAGGCGACGCGCTGATCGACCGAGCGGCACAGGCCTAGGCCGAAAGGACCATCAGGCGCGAGCAATTTACATCCGCGAGGACGATCCTGACGAGTGGTCGGTAGAGTCGGCCTCTGGTGCACCTGCACGACGTAACCCCCTTCAATGGAGCTAGTTCATGCCGTCGTCATCTGACTCAAACACGCTGTTTGCCCACACGAATCCATCTCCGATCGATCCTGATGGAACGCCGGATCGCGCGCCCGAGATTCCACCGGACAGACCACAGCCGATACCACCTCAGGAAGCCCCGCCATCCCCCACTCCCGAGCCCGACCGGGAGCCCGTGCTTCCGCCGATGACACCACCGATCAATCCGGTGAACGATCCCTTGCCTCTGTAGTTGCGGACAAGGCTGTTTTCTGCAGGGATTAATTCCAGAATGAGGCATTGGCGAGTGCGATGGGTTCGCAGAGGCAGTTCAACGAGTGAGAGTAGCGCCAGTTAATGCCTGATACACGTCCAGACAGGAAACTAGCGTCACCCGTTGAACAATCGGCGCACTTTGTAGTTCTTGCGTGCATCCATGCTTGTACTGTCACGAAAGCCCATGCCGACTTTTTTTCAGTGCCGACGATTTGGTTCGAGCGGCTGATAGTTCGATGCCGTAATCGAGATCACACCAGTCAAAAGGACATGGAAGCTGGATGGACAGTTCAACCTTGATAATCGCATTACCTCTGGTGACGTTTGTGCTGGTTGGCGCATGGCTCTACCGCAGCCAACGCAAGGCCAAGGCAGGACTCCCACCTGAAAGGCGCGACAAGGTGTAGTCGAACCGGGTACGGTTCGAATTGAAGTCGAAGACACCCGTCTACGCGGGCGCGGTCGCACGCGTCAATCCCGATGCAGCGACAGCGCAACTACTTCAGTGGATCATGTCCCCAGTTCATCAGGGAATAGCGCCAGGCGCTGTTTTCTACATCCTCCGCTGGTCCACCTTGTGAAAGGTGACGTTTGATGTAGCCGACCACCGTCGCCATATGGTCCCACTGATCGTCTGTAATGTCGTCCTTGTTGGTTCGCTTGATGTCGACGATGCGGCGACCGGACTTGTGACCGACGCTTTCGCCGTTCCCGCTGTCAGCGCCGACGCTCTTGCTGTCGTCGGTGGCGAGCCAGTCTTCCAGCTCCTTCGGCGCCATGTTGATGTGGTCGCGCCACTCATCCCAGATGACGTCGCGATCCTTGCCTGAGCTCATATTTTTTCCATCATCGATTCGAATTGCATGCGTGTTCTGCGCGAGCGCGAGCAAAGTTCCCAGGCACCGAGCGTTCTCATCAGCCCGACACCCGCCTTGCGCGACTGACGGTCAGACTAAACCGCGGTGATCAGGAACCTGTCGGCTTGAACAATTTACGGCTTATGGCAAGGATCGACCTTGACGAAGACGCTCGACACACTCGACCGCCGAGTCGGTGTGTCGACAGTTGTGCGTATCCGGCGTATCAAGCCGCATGAAACGGTCTTGCCAGCCGACGTCCCGCCATCCCAAACTCCCGAGCTTGTAAGGGAACCTGTGCTTGCGCCGACGACACCGCCGACTAACCCGGTGAACGATCCTTTGCCGATGTAGGTGCGGACACGGCTGTTTTCAGCGTAGATTATTCGCGGAACAGTGCGTCCAGTTGCCCCGCCGCTATCGACCACGGGTCGTCTGCTCGTATGGCGTCCCTGAGCATACCAGCCTGGCCCGCGTTCCAGAACGAGGCATCTGCGAGTGCTATGGACTCGTCAAGGGGGCCGTGCTGCTCTACGAAATCTTCCACATTCTCGTCCGGCAGCCCGAGCTGCTTTGCGAGCTCTTCCAGGGTGTAATCCATGATGCATTCCGTGATTGAATGAAGGCCGTATCACTACCTTGTTACCGGGGTGTACACCTCGGCCATTGAACAAATTGCAGAGGCAGTTGGACCGTACGAAATCCCCGGGTAACACCCATCGTTTGTTGGCAATTTGGCCGGATGGGGAAGCACTGTTGGGGGCAGGTCCCCGTTGGCGCCGGTAAGGTGGTACAGCTGAGTAACGCGAGGCCGTCGCAGCGATGCCGGGCCGGAATCAGCTTCAGTTCTGCCCCACAACCTGCAGCCTGGGTGGTGACGCAATTCGATATCGGGCGGACAGCTGACGGGTCAGATCAACAGCGGCCTGTGGTCGACACAGGAAATACCCCTGCACTACATCACATCCGATATCACGCAGATGTTCCAGCGAACGGGCATCCTCAACCCCTTCGGCCACCATTTTCAGACCCAGGTTGTGTGTCAGATCCAGGGTTGCCTTCACGATGACGGCGTCGCGTTCGCTGTCGAACAGGTTCTGGATAAAGGATCGATCCAGTTTCAACTCCTGCACCGGCAGTCGACTCAGATACGACAGCGAACAGTAGCCCGTGCCGTAATCGTCTATCGACAACTTCACGCCGAGGCGCCGGATGTCATCCAGCACCTGCTCCGCTCGCTCGGGTTCACTCATCATGGCGCTCTCTGTCACTTCAAGTACCAACGCGTCGGGTTGAAGGCCGACCTCATCGAGTAGCAGGGCGACATCGTGGGTGAGATCGGCATCGAGAAGATTTGACATCGACAGATTGACGGCCACATGCAGCTCATATCCATCATCGCGCCACTGACGACACTGGTGTAGCGCTCGCGACAACACGAAGCGGGTGACGTCACCGATCAGACCGCAACGTTCGGCAAGCTCTATGAGTTCGTTGGGCGGAACGTGTCCATGCGCCGGATGGTGCCACCGGAGCAGGGCCTCGGTGCCCACCATGCGCCCTTCGTGCAAGCTGTATTTCGGCTGAAAGTACACCGTCAACCCATCGTTTCTTACGGCATCCCGCAGGTCATTGACCAGAGCCAATCGTGAGACATCGTTGAAGTCGTGCTCCTGGACATAGAACGTACTCGGAAGGCTCGCCTTCTTCGCGGCATACATCGCCACGTCAGCGCAGCGCATCAGTTCACGTGCGTCGGTTCCGTCATCGGGCGACATCGCGATGCCAACACTTGCACCTGAGCTCAGCTGGTAGTCGCCGACGGAATAGTTCTCTTCAATGGCACTCACCAAGCGTATAGCGGTGGCTTCCGCCTCGGCTCGACTCACGCCGTTCAAGACGAGGGCGAACTCGTCTCCGCCGAGTCGCGCGACGAAGTCACCGGGACGGATGACATGCTGCAGACGTTTTCCGGTGGCCTTCAGGACTTCATCGCCGACTTCGTGTCCCAGTGTGTCGTTGATCTGCTTGAAGTCATCAAGATCGAGAAGCATGACCGCCAGGGAGCCAGTTTCCACGGACTCATCTTGAAGCAACTGCACCAGGACCTGATCGAAGTCGAGCCGATTAGGCAGGCCGGTCAGTGAGTCGTGCCGGGCCTGACGTCTCAGTTCGCCGGTCATGGTCCGGGTACGCAAGGAATACATGAAAAGAAGGAAACTGACGCCGGCGAGACCGATGACGGAAACTGCCGCCACGATGAGCAAACCCTGTTGCGTCTGTTCCTTTGCCAAGGCGGCCGCACGATCCAGCGGGATGTCTATTTCTATCGCGCCCAGAAGTTCATTGAGCTGCCAGCGATGACCGGGCTCGATGCCCGCATTCTCACGCAGAGCTGCGATGTCCGGCTGCTGCTCCAGCGCGTTGTGACAGTCGACGCAGGATTGACTGGCAGCCGGGTCGGCGCGCAGATAGCGCAGTGTCTTGACGCCAGCCAGCTCTTCGATCCGCCAGACGGGCTCCCAGTCGATCGGTGTGGCAGGAGCTGGCTTGTCCTGTTGTTGCAGCGCGTCCCACGCCCAGCGTTGAAACGGATCGACGATGCCCTGATCAGGGTCCAGATTCCACAGACTGACAGGCTTGAAGCGGTAGAGACCGTCGGCACCCGGAACGGTGGTTCGCGACAATCGCTTTAGAAACTGGGCGGGCAGCGGTACGTGCCCTTCGAGATCGTCAGAGTCGGCAGATGCACCAAAGCCGTCACGGACTAGCTTCGATACCGCCAGTTCCGCGTAGGCTGAGCGTGCTGCCGCTGCCTGGCTCGCGACGATCTCGGCGATCTTGAGCGCCTTGTATTCGATCAGTTGGTTCTGACTGCGAGAGACAACCGCCCAGGTCACCACCGCAACCAGCACGACGAACAGCGCCGACAACAGCACGATCTGTGCTGGGAGGTCGGGCAACCATCGATTGTCGCGTGTCTGTCTCAACGTGACTTCCAGCCTTGCAAAAGGGGGGCGTCATCAATTGCGCAGGGACACAAGGCGCATCCCGTCGCTACCCATCCGTGTCGGCTGAGTCGATCCGCTCTAGACGGTCCAGGGTGACAAATGTGATGCCGTTCACATCCCGGCATTGGAGGCTGGTGGGCAGAAGATAGCGCCCCATCCTTCAGAGTGACGATGGGTTTTTCGACGTGCCGCCGATCCTCAGGAGATACATCCTGTGGTTCGTGTCCCGATCCGATAGATCCGTCCCGAAGACGTCACGAACAAGGTGCTTCCATCCATACCACCGAAACAACAGTTGGCCGTTGCGTCCGGTAGTTCGATCCGGCCCAGCCGTCGACCGTCGGCCCGATAGATATGGATACCATCACCTGCGCTCGTCCATACGCGTCCCCCACGATCGACGCGCAGGCCATCGGGTACTCCCGGGCTGATCTCTGCGAATACGTCACCGCCAGTCAAGGTCGTGCCGTGGACCTCGAACATGCGAATGTGGTGCGGACGATCGAGATCGATACCGGGAAAGCTTGCGCCCTGTATCGCACCTGAATCGGCAATGTACAAACGAGACTCATCCGGGGAGAACGCAAGACCGTTGGGCTTGTCGAAGTCATCGGCGACGCGCACGACACTGCCATCGGTCGTGATGCAATACACGTCGGCACTGCCAATTTCACTTTCAGCCGGATAGCCCTCGACATCGGAATTGATGCCATAGGGTGGGTCGGTAAACCAGATCGTGCCATCGCTCCTGACAATGACATCGTTTGGTGAGTTCAGTCGTTTACCCTCGACGTGGGTTGCAAGCACTTTCGTGACTGCGGGCTTGTCCGGATCTTCACGAACAACAACTCGCCGACCACCGTGCTCACAGGAAATCATCCGCCCCGCAGCATCAAGGGTATTGCCATTGGCAAAATCGGTATCAGCCAGTACCACATCGACACCCTCGCCTTCACGCCAGCGCAGCAGACGCTTGGACGGAATGTCGTTGAAGTAGAGTGCATCATGCCACCACACCGGCCCTTCGGTCCAGGTGTAGCCGCTCGCGATGAGCTCTGGCAGGACCTCCTGGTCCAGACAATCAGCCAGCTCGGGATGGTCCTGGTGAATCCTGATCATGCCTGAACTCCGCGTCTGAAATTCTGTACCAGCAGCATCAGAATGATGATGCCGCCGAACACGATCTGTCGCCAGGCCTCACCGAACTGCATGACCGACAGCACCGAGGTCAGCAGCGTGATGAACAATGCGCCACCGACGGTGCCGAGGTAGCTCCCACGCCCACCGAGGATGGACGTGCCACCGATGACGACCGCGGCAATGACCGGCATCAGGTAAGGATCCCCCATGGACTGATAGGCCTGATTCGCGTAGCCCGCCACCAGCACGCCACCCAATGCCGAGCACAGTCCGGCCACGATGAAGGCACCGAACGCGATTCGAGGGGTAGCAACGCCGGATAGCCAGGTGGCCTTCTCGGAAAGACCGATGGCGACAAGGTAGCGACCAAAGGATGTTCTACGCAGTAGCCAGACAAGCGCTAACGACAGCACCAGCCAGACCCACAGGGCATTCGGTAATCCAAGACTGTCCCCGGAAGCCAGAGTACGCATCAGAGGCGATGCCTCACCGCGTGGATTGAAGCCGCCGGTAAACAGCACCGAAGTACCCAGCAACATCGCATTGACCGCGAGTGTCCATACCATCGACGGGATTCTGAACACGGCGACACCAATTCCGTTGACGACTCCGATAATGGCTCCTGTACACAATGCCGCAGGTATCGCGATCGCCTCCAGTACCGGGTGGCCCGTGCCGACAAGTGTGGTCGACACGATGGCTGCCCAGCCGAGTGTCCAGGGAACGGACAGGTCGATGTGGCCGAGCAGTATCACGACCATTGCGCCTGCTGCAAGCACACCGAGAAACGAGGCGATCTGCGCTTGTGTCAGCAAGTAATCGAGACTCAGGAAATTCGGAAACACCAACGAACCCAACAGTACGACCACCAGTGATCCTACCCAGGGAAGCAGTGCATCGATATCGATCCTCATCTATCGAAGACCTCGAGTCGATGTCGCATGCGCAGCACATCGACACTACCGATGGCGATGGCCAGCGCCAGTATCAAGCCTTCAACGAAGGGTTGCGCGAGCGGCGGCAAGCCGGAGAAGAACATCAAGGCAGCAATGGTCTTCAGTATGAAGGCTCCGATGATGGCACCGAACAGCGAGCCGACACCGCCGCGCAAGGCGACGCCGCCAAGCACGATCGCCGCGATGGAGTTCAAGGTATAGGTCGGTGCGATACCGGCATCTCCCGTGGTTGTCACAAAGCTGACGAAGAGACCGGCAAGACCTGCGAAGAATCCCGCCAGCACAAACGCACCTATCCGGACGCCGGCAACGGGCGTACCGGACTGCCAGGCTGCCTGCCCCGCCGAGCCGATGGCATACAGCGATAGCCCGAATCCCGTGCGTCGAAGTGGTAACCAGAAACCGAGAACGATCACCAGCATCAGAATCAGCGCGGTCGGCACACCAGCGACGTCCAGCGTCATCGCATCGGCATAGTCGTAATCAACCGCCCCTCCCGGTGTTGGCCGCAACAAGAGCGCGATGCCACCAAACACGGCACTGGTGGCGAGCGTAGCGACGATCGGCTGCAGACGACCGAACACGATCAGCAGTCCATTCACCAGGCCGCAGATGGTCGCGACCACGAGCACGGCAAGCGTCCCGTAGGCGATTTCAAACGCGCTGCCTGATAGCAGATGTGACGCAACCACGTTGGACAGCGCGACGATGGCGCCCACCGACAGGTCCAGACCGCGCACCAGCACCGCAAAGAATTGAGCGATGGCCACCAGTGCGAGTATGGTTGCCTGATTGGCCCAGATGGTCATCACATAGGTCGTCGGTCCACTCGGGTGTGTACCGAAATACAGCGCCACCATGCCGACAAGGCACACCAGAGCAAGCAGCTCCCGTGGATTACCCGGCTTCGGCAGCGTCACGCGGCCGCTCCTGGATCGAGCGATGCGGTCACCACAGCCTCGGACGTCAGTTCCTCATCGGCGAGCGTGGACACGATACGACCGTCGTAGAACACATGCACTCGGTCGCAGAGATGTACAAGCTCCTCGTGGTCCGTGCTCAACAGCACCACAGCGACACCCTTGGAAGCCAGTCGTCGCAGCAGCGCATAGATCTGTGTCTTGGTGCGCACGTCGATACCACGTGTTGGATCCGCGAGCAAGAGGCAGCGTGGCGACAGCGCCAGCCACTTCATCAAGGCGACTTTCTGCTGGTTACCACCAGAGAGCGCAGCAGCCGGCTGAGCAAAGGACGCGCATTTCAATTCAAGCTCCGCCGCGAGCGCCTCGAAGTCGGCGTCGCCCGGCCCATCATGACCGAGCTGTGCAAGTTCCAGGTTGGCCGCGATCGACAACTCCGGTATCAGACCTTCGGTCTTTCTGTCCTCCGGAACAAGGGCGAGCCCGGTACTGCTCTGCTTGGCGATCCGGGGGTTCTCCGGTACGACCTGGCGTTCACCGATCTTCACCGCACCGTCGACACGACGCAGCACACCGAAGAGCGCTTGCAGCAGAGTGATCTGCCCCTGACCATCGAGCCCCCCGATTCCGATGATGTCGCCTGCCCGCACGTCGAAGTGCAGGTCGTGCAGACGACCGTTCCATGTCAAACCATCGACAGCCAGAACGACCTCGCCCAGCACTTCATCCACCGATGCCTTGGGTGGAAACAGCTCGTCGATGGACTGGCCGACCATGCGTTGGATGATGTCGCCATAGCCGTAGCGGCCGTTGTCGAAGGTCTCCACGTGTCGGCCGTTGCGAAACACGCTGATGCGATCAGCCAGGGCTTCGACCTCATGAAAGCGGTGTGAGATGAACAACACGCCAAGGCCCGCGTCCCGCCGTTCTCTCAACAGAGCAAACACTCGATCTACCACACTTGCATTAAGGGCAGACGTCGCCTCGTCGAGAATCAACAGGCGCGGCTCCCGGTAAAGCGCCTTGACGATCTCCACGAGCTGGCGATCCGGCAGTGTCAGATCACGCACGCGAGCCGTCAGGCGAATACCCTCGCCACCGATTCGATCGAGCAGTGCACGCACGTCGCGCATGCGCCGATAGGAGAAGAATCCGAGACCCGTCGAGCGTGCGCCCAACAGCACGTTATCGCGTACCGACAGGTCCGGCGCCAGCGACAGCTCCTGGAACATGCAGACGATGCCATGCTCCAGCGCGACCCGCGGGCTGGACAGGCGCACGGGGTGTCCATCGACAAGCACGTCACCTGGCTCCGGCTGGACGACCCCGGCGACGAGCTTCATCAGCGTGGACTTTCCGGCCCCGTTTTCACCGAGTACGGCGTGGATTTCACCTGCATGGCAGGCGAAATCCACGTCCGACAGCGCAACAACCGGCCCATAGTGCCGCGATGCGCCCTTGAGCTCCACGATGGGCGCTGTCCCGGACGGCGTCACCACGTCATGCGGCACTCAGTTGTTGTCGGGGGACTGCCCCAACAGTTCTTCTGGCGTGAATGGCGCGAAGCAATCCGGGAAGCCAGTGCCCGTGTTGAAGGACTTGGGCAGGTCCGGAAAGTAATGCACGCCTTCCTCAATGTCCGCATTGGCTACCTGCGGTATCGGCAGGAACACGGTTTGAGGCAGCGCGTTACCGGCGAGCAATTCAACCGCTGCCTCCAGCGCAATGGCCGACATGGCGGGCGCCTGAGCGGCTGAAATGCCTGGGATGTCATGCTCGTCGATCAGCATGCGCACACCATTCTCAGCGTCGAGCCCCATCGGCACGATCGGGTGATCGGCCGCAAGCAATGCGTTGATGGTGCCGGCACCACCGTGTTGCGAGACCACACCATCGAACTGCCCGTGTGTGGCAAGCGCATCAGCGACGACCTTCTGGCTGGTACCGGTGTCCCAGTTGCCGGTGACCTGCACGATCTCCAGACCCTCGACCTGGTCGAGTACAGACATCATGCCGGCGCGACGATCCCGATCCGTCGAGTTGCCGGGCAGCCCGTCAACCATCAGGATCTTCTCTGCAGAGCCGCCAAGCGCATCCATGACCGCCTGTGCCTTGAGGCGCCCGAGTTCGAGCTGACTTTCGTTGATCTGCACGACCTTGTCGGTATCGAGCACATTGTCAAAAGGTACGAGCACGACACCCGCACGCTCGGCACGTCGAATCACAGGCTCGAAGGCAGTGGGGTTGACCGCGATGAACGTGATGGCATCGAAACCTGCCGCGATGAAGTTGTCGATGGCGGCAATCTGCGCTGCACTGTCATTACCAACGGAAACCACCTTGAACTCCTCGATCTTCTCGGCATTTTCCGGACGCGCCGCCCAGGCCTTGGAGGCCTGTATGGCAGCGATACGCCAGTCATTGCCGGCAAAACCATTGACGAAGGCGATCTTGTAAGGCCCTTCCTTTGCGTCGCGCTGGATCACGGTACTGTCTGGTGCAGCGGCGAAGCATTCCGGGCGGTGCGTGTCCTGTGCCGCAGCCAGTGCCGAGACGCCGAGACACGCAGCCACGGCAAGCGATAGACACGAAAAACGCAGACGAGCGGGTACGGCTGGCTGAATGGTTCTGTTCATGATGGCTCCGTCAAGTGATCGCCGAGAAATATCGGGTTGAGACCAACCGTACCGATACTGGTGATCAAAACGCAAGAGTTCGCGGAATTTCTTGCGCTGCATCAAATCTCTTGCGCTACAACAAGAGTGAGATTGATGGACGAAACCGTCGAGATTCATCGACGGCAATGTCGAGCATCGCGAAAGATTGCTCGGTGCTGCTAGAGGTACCGCCTACGCGGCCTGCGCATAGTCCCGATCAAACGGCTCGTTGGCGATCAAATGCAGCATGTTCTTGGCGCGTGAACACCCGACGTAGAAGTCTGCATTACCGAACACGGCGCGCGTGCCTGGCTTTGGCAAGTCGATCATCACTAGCGCATCCGCCTCCAAGCCCTTGAAGGATCGGATGGTCGTCAGCAAAACGCCTTTGCCGGCCTGCCAATCAGAGACACTCGAAGTCAGTGGGACGCCTGCGATTTTCGAGACCTCCCCAAGACAACCGCGATCTGTCTTCCACGGCGACAGGATGGCGATCTGCTGCGGCCGGATCTTCTCGTCGGACAGCCAGGCGCCGACAAGCTTCTCGACGTGCCGTCGGCGCAACGCCTCGTCCCCGGCCACGTCCACCGTCACGGCAAGTCCTTCCGGGGCCTGCGGAGACACATCGCCTTTGATCGACACGATGTTGGCTGACCAAGTTGCGATGGAGCGTGTGTTGCGGCAATTGGTCGGTAGATCCAATCGAAGTGGAAGCCAGGCTTCAAGTGCTTTAGCGCCGTCGGCTTCAAAGAGATCCTGATGCTCGTCGTAGAACGCGTACACAGGTGCATCGTCAGCCACCAGCATGGCAAGCGCAGCCCACCAATCAGCGCGGAAGTCCTGCCCCTCATCGACGATCAGGGCGTCTATCTCGAGCCCTGCGGCTTCCGCGTTCTCGACCAGCAGCTCGGCGGTCTCGCGCTTCCAGAAGTCATCGGCGTCCTCGGGAGCGACTGGCACCTCGAACACGTCGCCACCCTTGCGCGTAACCGACTCGCATAGGTCATGAAAGGTATGGATCTCGAACGGATGGCGATCGTCTGCCGTCGCCTCGCGCAACCATGCCGCGAGCGAACGGTTGTAGCAGAGCATCATCGTGCGCTTGCCCTCTGCCGCGAATCGACGGGCCTGCTGTACGGCGAGCATCGTCTTGCCCGAACCTGCTACACCCCAGATACGAGCACGCGACTGCGAACGTGAATACGCAAGGAAGCGCGCTTGCTCATCGGTCATGCGATAAAGCACGGCGTCCTCCGTCTGAATACGCGCTGCGAGCGAAGGCACCAGTTGCATGCTCGGTAGCATCGCGTCAATTACTTTCCTGAAGCTGACAATGCGCGCGTTGGGAGTCAGCTGGCGGCTCCAGCTCTTCAACGCGCCTTCAACAAAATCGCCTATGGAGCGTAGCGCTGTGCCATCACACAGAATGGCGGGATCGACGTTGGACGGCAGGGTGCCCTCTGTGCGTGTGGACGGTAGGACCACCGCGTAGCCGTAGGTGAAGCCGAGTTGTTGCCGCGGCATACCGAGGTTGTCTGCGACACGCCGGACAATGGTGTGCATATTGCCACGCGCCTGCTCGAACGGATCCTTGATGGAATGACGTACCCCGTGACGATCGACCGAGGTCCAGCTACCATCGCCATCGACGGACACGCCACCGCCCTTGACCTCAAGTACGAGCATGCCCTTACCCGGCCACAGGATCACCGCATCCGCCTCACCTTCGACGAGGCGGGAGACACGCCCGTTTTTGCCGCGATCGCGGCGAATCGTTTCCCAGGAATGCAGGATGATGCAGTCCTCCGGCAAATCGCGCATCAGCGATGCGATGACCTCGCGCTCCGAGTCCGGCTGGATCGAGGCAACGTCGATGACGGGCAGAAGTCGGGGCATGACGTGCGTCCATGTTGCTCGCTGAGGGCGGTACGAATCAGCATGTTCGACCACGATTGCATGGCTAACGGCCTGCCCGTCTGACACTGCACCGCTCGACGCCGGTATTCAGAACCTCTTCACGGCCCGGTCACACGGGTTTCGGCCCTGGTTCACGCAGCGCGAACGTATATGTCGTCGTTAGCCTCTGACAGACATCTCAGCGCATCGAGTACGTCGGTGTTGATCCCGGCATCGCTTCCGACAGCGTCGAGAATCGTGGACCGTTCCGTATCGTTGACCGCCGCGTCAAACGCATGCAACAACGCCGCCGTGGCGCGGTACGAGGGCCAGATGGACTCGAGCCACTCTCGGTAGTGCAACTCGGTCGCCACCGACTCCAGCGCAAGTAGCTTGTCCGACGCAAAGGCGGACGGATTATCGAGCCCGCGTGAAGCGTAGGTACCCGGCTCACGACGTCTTAGCCACTGAGCATGCTGTTTGAGTGCACAACGCATGTAGTAGGTGTCGTCGCGGGTGTGACGGGGCAAGCCGCGGAGTTCACGGATACGCCAATCGAGTGCGACCAGTGAATTCCCGATCGCGCGATTGAACCACCAGTCCGACGCCACGATGACCTCGCGGCGACGCAGATCGCACAGCAACTGATCGTCCGGCAGACCGAATACCCTCACATAGTCCCTCGTGATCCAGCCGTTGTGAAAGAAGCACAGGTTGTCGCTTCCGTTGTCCCTCTTCTTGATGTTGAACGTCGACGACACGCACGCGCCATTGTCCAGCGTGGACGTACCGCCCCGTGCACTCGGCTTCAGGTGATCTGCCCAGTCGTTATCCCACTCTGGCGTCAGGCCCTGATCGGGGATCCACAGCGAGACGCCACTGAAGGCGCAGGTGGCGCGATCCCGACCGAAGATGGCTGACTTCTGGTTGTTGGTGAAATTGGTTCGCTTGCGCGAGGGCATGGTGCGAGTGTCCGAGGCCTCCTTGGGACAAGGTAACGGCCAATGCGCAGATTAGCTTTCGAGCAGATGCCTCAATCTGAGGTAAGAACGCTGAGCAACAGGATTCCAGCGGAGCACCGGAGCAGAATTTTCTATTGACCGCCTATCTGCCAACTCGATGGCCGATAGGCTGACCGATATAAATGAGGCCGCGCACACCAGCCTTCGAGTCACGAGGACTGGCAGTAAGGCCAGTTGCAGTACCGAGAACTGTGAGCCAGCTCGCTAAAAACTGTTTACGCGAGTAGACATCCGACTCCCCGACGGGAATCAGCGCCTCATCCATCTCCGGTTTTGCACCGATCTCTGCCCTCGTGGGAACACGCTCTTCCATCTCGGTTGCATCTGCAGCCAGCAAGCTTGAACTCTCTGAGCCCACTATCCGCACAGCCATTGGAAAACTGCAATCGCTTGGAGTCGTTGCAGAGTCAACAGGAAAACAACGGAATCGATGCTTTAGCTACTCGCGCTATCTTGGAATATTGGCCCAGAGGACGGAGCCGCTTTGAGAAGCAACCAACACCGCATGTGCAGGCTGGGAACAAGCGGGTGATTGATGTGGTGGGCAGGGACGGAATCGAACGCGCCCGGCAGGGTGCCGACACGGAGATTTTCAGTCCCTTTGGCGGCTCGATTCCGCTCGTAGATTCAAAAAATCAGCGAACAGTACTGGCTCTCGCTGCAGTACACAGTTGAGTGATGCGGGACTCACTCATAAAATTCTCACGCACTTAAGACTACATGTTTGCACACGTCTGACTGATACTCGGCAAAACTTCGCAAGGATGCGAACACAACGCCGCGGCTTCTGTCTGGGCCGCCAAGGCCGAGCTGCAGCGCCCGCCGCATGACCTAGAGTGCCGTGTACTTCTCCGGACGACTGGCGTCCGGCGCGCCGGTGGTGTCGGCACCCCGGTCGACATCGTCCGACGGCGCGACGCACAGAACGGCCATGGGACCGATATCGACTGCCACCTGAAGCCGCTGGGCCTGACCGCCACCGAAGTTGCTGACCTGACCCGCTTCGTGCGACACGGCCTGTACGATCCGTCGCTCGAGCGCTTGCTGGACAACGCGGATGAGCAAACGCGCGCACTCACGACGATGCTGGATTCGCGTCGTTCAGAAGAAACTCGATCAACAACTCCTCATGCACCTGCCGGCGCACGGTGTCGAAACGCTCGCGCAGCATCGGATCCCACGGAGTGTCACCGCACGCGGCGCCATCCGTCGGTAGCTCGATGCCTTGGTCGGCGGCGTAGTTGAGCGCGGCGTTGTAGTCGGCGGCACCCATGCGCCAGGGTTTGCAGCCGAGCGCGTGCAGGCGGCGGCAGATGGCGATGCCTGCCACGTCGAAGTCTCCGTGGTGTCGCACCGTCACGCCATGCGCGAGCAGTGCACTCACCAGGCGCATCACCGCCGTCGCGGGATTGCCGTTGGTCGCGATGACCGCGAACGGGGTATCGCGTTCCGCGGCCGCCTCGACCAGCCGCGGGTTCTCGACCAGCAGCACGGCATCGCGTGGCGCGATCGTCACGGGATGTCGCTCCAGCGCGAATGTCGTCAGGTGCAGCGGCACGCCAGCCGCAGTCGCGGCCTGCGCCAACACCCCGAGGGTACTGTCCGGTGCAAGTGGTAGACGCCAGCCGAGCACGGGCGCGGACACGCGATCGTGAATCACGCCGGCAGCGCTCCAGATCGCGCGCCCATCGCGGGGTTCGAGGCTCCGAGCGCCCTTGAACCAGAGGGCGCGACGCGCGCAACGTTCCAACAGGACACCGTCATCGAGGGCGTGTGCCGAGCCGAACAGCTGTACGGCAAGCTCCGTGCGCGCGAGGGGTTCCTCGGCCTCTGTCAAGGCGTCCAGCAAGCGGCGCGTGTTCGTCGTGGCCTCCCTGAGAGAGTCGTGATCCGACCGCGCGAGTTGCCCGGACTGGAACAACCAGGACATCCACTCCATCGCCCAGGGTTCATGCCAGGTGGCGCACGTACGTTCGATGGCGGCGCGCGTCTCGGCACGCGACTGTCGCGCTTGGCGGCGCGCTTCGCTGTCGAGAGAACGCGGTGCGCCGAGTCGGGTCAACGCGTCGTCGAGATCCGTCCCGACCGAGTGCGCGATCAGGGCGCACTCTAGTGCGTCCAGATCGATCGTGGCGCCGATGGGTGCACCCAGCAGCGATGTCAGTGACAACCGTCCGTGCTCGCGCAGCGGTGGCACGCGCAAGCGGCCGCGTCGGTCGAGCCCGTAGCGATCGAGCCGGGCACGCACGGCCTGCCACAACGGCTGCACGTCCGCGTGCAACAGCGAGGACGGTGGAGATGCGGACGAGTCGTTCAGAACAACGACCCCTGCTCGTGCGACGGCAGGGATGCATCTGTGGATGCCTGCACGCACTCATCGCCATCGACCTCCGACTCGATCACCGCATACCGCGCCGCAGCCGGCAAGCTGCGCACGCGAGTGTCGTCCACCTGCAACAGACGCAGGTCACCGAGCAGCCTGATCACGCGGTCGGCCAGTGCCGGTACGCTGGCCGTCTGACTCTTCGACCAGTGACGCGCATGTCGCTCGATCATCGTGGCCAGCATTGTCTCCATGTCGGCACGATCGACCTCGCCGCCGCGCTCGATCAGCGCGTCCAGCAGCAGTAGAGCGGCGTGGTTCAGGGTGTTTGCGGCGGGAAACGCGATGTCGGTGAGCCGATCCTCGGGATCGATCGCGACGACGCCCTCGGCACGGGCCTCGAGCTGCAGGCCGAACATGTCGTCGAGCATGGCGCGCTCCTCGCCGATCCGCCGACGTAGTTCGGACCACTCGGGCTCGGTCACGTCGACGGCGTACAGCACGGGGTCCTCGACCAGCCGGGCGCGTAGCCACTGACGAGTGTTGGCGCGTGCGGCACTGCGGTCGATCAGATCAGACGGCGTTTCCGCGCGGGACAGTGCCGGTAGGGGCAGCAGCGCCACGCGATCCGGATCGAACTCAAGGACCGCATCGGCATCGGCGTCGGTCTCGTAGCGCCCGACCTTCTCGTGCAGTTCGGCGGCGAGACCGGTGTGGATGAGCCACTTCAGTACGACGACGAAAGCGCGACGATCGGCCGGCTCGCTACCGAGCGTGATCTCGGCATCGGCCGCGGCGCTGTGCACGTCACCCACCAGATCGCGCAGACTGATCACGCGCGGACCGGCAGCGACCGCGGCGAGGATCAGGGTCAGCAGCACGAGCTCGCGCTGCGTCATCGGGCGCGGCGTGCTGCCGACCGTATTCAGGGTGCGTCGATGTGCCAGGCTTGTCGTCTTGTACAAGCGTGCGGTGCGACTGGAGACCTGCAGGCGGTAGCCGAGGCGTTGGGTGAACAGGCGGTCGAGCGCCACCTCGTGCTTGCGCACCGCGGCGAAGGCCTCGGCGTCGCGCTCGGCGCACAGCAGCGGCGTCTGCAGCATCCGGCGTGCCGCGGCCTGCAGGGCCGGCTTGTCGGCGTCAGATGGCATGCAGGCGCAGCTCGGCATCAAGCAAGGTCAGCACGCCCTCCGGGCATTCGAGACGCACCGATGCGTCTGTACGACGGGTGACCTCGCAGGCGAGGTCGCGGTCCTCGGCGCGGCGGATCGGATCGTTCGGCACACGCCGCGCGCCGGACGCGGACAGCAGCATGCGAATGCGACGCAGGGCCTCGGTGGAGAGCTGTACGTCGATCAGTCGGCCATCCGCCTCGGCCGCAGCCAGCAGTTCCTCCGCGACTTTCGCATCGGCAAGGCGCATCGCTTCGCGCTCGCGACGTAGCACCTCGCGCTCCATTGCGCGATCCCGGACCGGGCTGGCACTGCCGCGCTGCCGTCGCTCGCCGCGTTCGCGCAGCGTGACCGGTACCGCCGCGCGCGGCGCCGTTGCCCACGATGTGGTCGACGCCACCGGGTCCTCGGCATCCCGCGACGGCAGACCGAGATGACGCGCACCGTGCAAGCCAAAGGCGGCATTCAGCAGCGCGTGCGCACTGTCCGCGTCGTCTGCCTGATCGAGCCAGCCGGCGAGCCTGACGAAATCGATACGTCGCGAGGCGCTGCCGCTACCAGCGCGCGAAAGGCGCGTGAGGTTCCCGGTCAGCGTGCGTACCGCAGCCATCGCCTGACGAGTCAGCGCCTCCAGGCGCGAGGGGGCGTCGTGTTCCGCCTCGAACCAGCGCTGCAGGTGCCACCAGTCGGCGGAGTCGGTGCCGGCGATAGCGCGCACCTTGACCGTGCCGGCCATGCCCTGAGCCTCCACTCGTGCCGCGAGGCCGACACGCACACGCGCGCCGATCGCCTCGACGTGTGGCTCCAGCGCTCGCAGCGCGCGTGCGATCGGTCGGGTCATGCGCTCGATCTCGATCAGCTGCTCGGACACGTAGCCGACCAGGACCTCGGCGAAGAACGCGATCTCCTCGGGGTCGAGGTCGTAGCGGCTCTGCCACTGGTTGATCGAGGCGAAGAACTGCGTGAGCTCATCACTGAACGAGGCGTGCGGATCGAACACGCCGCGCACCGCATCGATCAGGTCGTTGACCGCGACACGCTCGAGCCCCTGCTCGACGAGGTCGAACAGGCGTTGCAGTGCGCGCAACACGTCGCGCAGGCGACCGGCCTGCACGTCGCCGATCTCGTCGACCCGCCCGAGCACGCCTTCGACCACGGCATGCACCTCCTGCCCGGCCCGCGTGATCAGATACCGATGGCGACGTCGGTAGTAGTCGTCGAGGCTGGCCGGGTTCCCGACCGTGGTGGACGCGGCGAGGTTGCCCCACGTGCGCAGGCTTTCCAGCCGATCGGGCACGACGTCCGGGTCGATGTCAACGCCATCTGCGCGTAGGCGCGCGACCACGTCGTCGGGCGAGAACTCGGCGAAGAAGGTGTCGGCAAATATGCCAAGGATGGCCCGATAGTCGCGCCATTCCTCGCCGCCGACATAGCGGAACAGCAGACGCGCACGCGCCGCTTTGTCCGGTGCAGACGCCTGCTCGTTCACGCGGGCATCGTCAGGGTGTGACCATCCCACTGGCTGTGCTCGAGCAGGATGACACCCGCGGCTTCGTCGCGCACAACCTCGGTGATCGCGAGCGCCGGCACCGTCGCGTGCGTGCCCCACAGGCGTTCGCTGGTCGCGATGAAATCCAGGTCGAGTTCCACGAGCAGCCCGAACAGCCGGGCGTGGTTGTCTTCGGACACCTTCGCGAAGGCATCATCAAGCAGCAGGAAGCGCGGCACGCCGACTGGCGGCCCGGCCGCAGACGCGCGTTCCTCCAGCGCATCGCAGCCGGCGGCGAGGGCCGAGAACAGCGGCAGGTAGGTGACCAACTTCTTCTCGCCTTCTGACAAGGGCGTGCGTCGCGACAGCGGACGCTCGGCGTCGTTGCCGCGACGTAGCAACACGTGCATGGTGTGCCAGCCGCGGTAGTCGAGCACGCGGTCGATCAACTCGCGGTAGGGCGACTCGGGTTCCAGCCTGCGCGCCTCGTCCAGTCGCGCAGCGAGGGTCTCGCGCAGCTCGCGCTCCTCAGCCTCGTTGCGTAAGTCCGGCAGTTTCTCGAGGATGTCGACCATGCGCGAGGTCGCCTCGTCGAGCTCCGGGTCGCGCCGCCATCGCAGGCGCACGCCGATGCCATGGCTCGTGGTCACACTCGCGAGCCGCTCGTTCATGCGCTCGATCAGGGTCTTCGCTTGCTGCAGCTTGCGCGCGACGTCGCCCGCGAGCTGACCGTGCAACAGTTCGCGCAGCGCCTGGTCCTGCTTCTGACTGAGCAGCGCCTGCAGCTGTCGAAGTTGCGTGCCGACCTCGACCAAGGCATCCGCCAGGCTGAAGCGACCGAGCGGTCCGTTCACCGACAGTGACAACGCAAGGGTGGAATCCGGCTGGTGACTCTCGGCGTCCCACCCGGCACCGAGCCGATCTCGCCGCTGACGGATGGAGCCACGCACACCGTCCGCGGTGATGTCCTGCTGCGCGTCTGGTCGCGGCGGCAGCAGGTCGGTCAGCGAGGACAACAGCTTTGCAAGGCCCGCGCGGTCATTGGCATGCTCGCGCAGGCGTTCCTGGAAACGGATCGCCACCGCCTCATCGGACGTCGTGTCCTCGGCGGCGCCCGGGTCGATCTCGCGCACGATGTCGATCAGGCCGGGCACCTCGGCGACCTCGCCGAGGTGCGCATGACAGTCCCGGCATGCGTGCTCGGCGGCAGCGCAGGCCTCGATGGCCTGGTTGCGGGCAGCCTCGGCGCCGGCGCGGTCGGTGAGGCGCTGCTCGCGCTCGGCGTCGGCCTGCGGTAGCTGCTCCTTCGTGTCGTTCAGTGCGTGCTGTTGCGAGTCGATCCGCGCGACCACCTCACGGTAGGCGGTACCAAGCGTCGCCTCGAGCGTGTCGAGGCGCGAGCGTCGGGCGTCGTGGTGCGCGGTGTCCTGCGCGAGCTGTGCGATCAGCCCGTCAACCCGGGCTGCGGTCGCTCGCCAGCGTTCCGCCGCCGTGGACCAATCGGCGACAGAGCGCTGCAGCGTCGCGAGCACCAGCCCGGCCGCGCGGGTGTCGCGCCCGAGATCGTCCAGCGAGGTGGCCGCCGCGTGCAACGCGATGGCGTCGGTCGACAGGCGGTGCGACCGAGCCTGGCGGTCGCGTTCGTCAGTCGCGCCCGAGAGCCGCTGGTCGATCTCGCCGAAGACCGTGCGAGACTGAAGCGTGTATTCCGCGGCGCGCTGTTGCCGGGTCTCGGCGGTAATCACCGCAGCCTCGGCGGACGCCACTGGCGAGAGCGACGGCAGTGATCGGCGACAGGTGTTGCAGGCGTCCAGCGTCGACTCGGCGCGCTGGCGCAGGTCAACCGTGCGTGCCGAGTCTTCGGTGGCGGCGGCAAGTGCCCGACGCGCCTCATCGCGTTGCCGCTCCAGCGCAGCGCGGCGTGCCCCCACACCAACATGCTCGGCGACGGTCTTTTCGTACCGCCCGTGCAGGCGACCGAGCCGGAAGTGGCCGTCGGGGGCGATGACGGTGTCTGCCAAGCCCGACAGGTCGGTGGAGATCGCGGCGAGCAGGCGCGTCACCGCATCCTGCTCGACACCGGCAGGCAGGTCCGCTACCGCGACCGGCGCGAGCAGCTCGGACAACGGCGAGACGACCGTGTCCCCAGCGCTGACCACCAACTCGCCGGTGGCGAGACGCACACCGTCCGCCCCGATCGTCGCGCTCAACAGACCGCTCGCCTGCAACGCGGCCTCGAGGTTTGCACGCCCCGCGTCATCGACGTTGGCCTGGAAGTCGATCACGTCGGCGAAGGCGACGCCCTCCTCACTCTGCCACGCCGGGCGGGGCAGCAGCGGTTCGCATTGCGCCAGCAGCTCGTCCAGCACGCGCTGCGCGTCCGCTTCGCGCTCGCGGGCGTCGCGTTCGTCGGCCTCGCTCTGCAGCGCGACGCGTTGACGATCGTCGTGCCAGACGGCGAGAAAGGTTTCGACGTCGGCGCGACGCGCGGCGCGGTCGATGCGCACTTCGCTGTCGATCAGCAGACGCCCTTGATCGGTCAGGAATTCCGGCAGCGCCGATTCCGCCATCGCCGCCTGCACCGTCTCAAACCATACGTCCATCGCCGCGTCCCAGTCGGCTCGCGCGTGCTCGCACGCCTCGCGCGCCTCCACGTGCGCGACTTCGGCTTCCTGTTCCGCCTGTTCCGCAAGGTCGACCTTGTTGCGCGCCACCGCGACTTCCGCCTCCAGCGTCATCAAGGCCGCGTTCAGGCGTTGTATCGCCTCGACGTCCGCCCGACGTGCCGTGGCCGCGACCGAGACGTCGGTCAGCGCCACGTCGAGGGGCGTCGCGTCGAGCATGTGCGTGGGTCCCGCCAAAGGCTCGCCTTCAGTGGCGACGAACTGCGAGGCGATCGCGGGTGGCACGGGAACGCCGACCGTCAGCGACTGCTCCTGCACAGCGCTCGCGATGGCGTTCAAGGACTCGGCGAGCTGCTGCCGGTCGGCCTCGCACTGTCGCTGTCGCGAGCGCAGCTCGCGCGCATCGCGCTCGCGCTCGTCCTCGGCAGCGACAAGCGCCGATCGCTGGTGCTGCAGACGTCGCGCGAGTTCGGCAACCTCCGTGCGCAGGTCGTCGAGCTGGCGGCCTTCCGTGTACGCGCTGGAATCGCGCAGCGCCCGAATCTCCTCGTCGAGTTGCAGCACCGACGCGTTCAAGGCCGACCATCGCTCGCGTGCCTCGTCGGCTGCGCGCACCGCCGTCTTGAGGGTCTCGATGGCCGCGCGCTCCTCGCGCCACCGAGCATTGGCCCGCTTGACGACCTCGCGCGCAGCGTCCAGCTCGCGGTGGATCTCGACCAGTGCGTAGCGCCGATAGACCTCCCCGATCGCGCGCAGCGTCTCGTCGGTCGTGGCGAGGTCGGCCACGTTGCGCCGGTGCTCGTCCAGATCGTCGAGCGGACGCGCGGCCTCGACGAGGGCGGTCTCGGACAGGGTCGGCAGCGCACGGGTCAGGTACTCCGGCAGATCGCGGTCAATGCGGTCGCCGACCCGCGGATTGCGCACCGTGTCCAGCAGGGCAAGCCACGGTTCGTTGTCGGCACCGCCGTAGAGACGCTGCGCGACCTCGCGCCGGTAGTCGGCCCGCCGATCGTGGGTGAATACCGGATCCGCGTCGAGCGCGACGCGCAGGCCCTCGGCCGAGAGCGGTACGCCGTGCTCGAGCAATTGCAGGTCGATGCCCGGACGTCGACGCGTCACGAACCACCAGGTGCTCAGGGTGTCGCTCGCACGATTGGCCTTGATGCCGCAGCCGATGACGAGGTGCTGGGGCCCGTCGCCGCCCGCGGCATCGCGCGCGAACTCGATCCACAGGTAGCCGACCGGCTGCGGCTCGTCGCGGCCGGTCAGCATCCAGGACTTCAGGACGCCGCTCTGCTCGCCTGCCGCATCGATGCCGCGGGTGCGGCCGGTCAGCAGGAACGGCAGCAGCATGTTCATCGCCGTGGACTTGCCCGAGCCGTTGATACCGCGCAGCAGCAGCCGTCCGCCATGGAACTCGAGGATCTCGTCCTCGTACTGGTAAACGTTCAGGATGCCGGCGCGGGCGAGTTGCCAGCGTGTGGTCATCGGGACATGTTACCGGCCTTCGTCGGATGGCACTCGACATGGGGGACGGCGATTGCGCAATGTGGCGTAGTCTTCACCTGTTCCGCACTGACCCGTCCACACCCGTGTCGCTACTTCCGTGATCGCCCTGATAGCACGACGACTGGCTCAGTCGCTGTTCGTCATGGCGGTCATCAGCCTGCTGGCCTTCGCGCTGTTCCGCTTCGTCGGGGACCCGGTGTCGCAGATGGTCGGTACCGAGACCTCGATCGAGGACCGCGAACGGCTGCGCGAGCAGCTCGGGCTGAACGATCCGGTCATCGTGCAGTACGGACGCTTCGTCAAGCGGCTCGCCAGCGCGGACTTCGGTTACTCCTACCGCACGCGCCAGCCGATCGGGGAGATGATCCTGTCGCGCCTGCCGGCGACGGCGGAGCTCGCCTTCGTGTCACTCCTGATCTCGCTGGTGCTGGGGGTGCCGGCCGGCATCTACACGGCCATACGCCGGCGCGGGGTGCTGGCCAACGGCATTCTGTTCGTGACCTTGGTCGGCATCTCGGTGCCGACCTTCGTGATCGGCATCTTCCTGATCTACCTGTTTGGCGTGCAGCTCGGCTGGCTGCCGACCTTCGGCCGGGGGCAGACGGTGTCGCTCGGCGGGTGGGAGACCAACTTCCTGTCGATCGACGGCTGGCGCTCCATCCTGCTGCCGGCGCTGACCCTCGGGGTCTACCAGTTGACGCTGACGATGCGTCTGGTGCGCTCGGAGATGCAGGGCGTGCTGAAGACCGACTACATTCGTTTTGCCCGTGCACGCGGCATCGACTATCGCTCGCTGTACCTGCGCCATGCGCTGCGCAACACGCTGGTGCCGGTGGTCACGATCGTCGCGCTGCAGTTCGGCGGCGTCATCGCCTTCTCCATCGTCACCGAATCGGTGTTCCAGTGGCCGGGGCTCGGCCTGCTGTTCCTCGACAGCATCCGCTACGTCGACATACCGGTCATGGCGACCTACCTCGTGTTGATCGCGTTGATGTTCGTGGTGCTGAACCTGCTGGTGGACGTCGCCTACGCGCTGATCGATCCTCGCGTGCGCCTCGCCGGGCGGGCGGCGACATGAGCGCGGCAGAAGTTTCCGCCGTCGGCAAACTCCGTCGTCGGGTCATAGAGAACGAATTTCTCTGCGTCTTCCTGACCAGCCCGGTCGCGATCATCGCGAGCGTGATCGCCGTCACCGGCATCGTGCTGGCGGTGCTCGCGCCATGGATCGCGCCGACCGATCCCTACGACATCGGCGCCATCGACATCATGGACTCCCTGGTCGCGCCCGCATGGACCGAAGCGGGCGACCCACGATTCCCGATAGGAACCGACGATCAGGGTCGGGACCTGCTTTCGGCGATCCTGTACGGCACGCGCCTGTCGCTGCTGGTCGGTTTCCTGTC
>CALLMF010000004.1 GCA_938006335.1 uncultured Granulosicoccaceae bacterium
AGACCCGGAGGGGCGTAGCTTCAAGTGGCAAAGCTGGCATTACTCCGCCTACGACCGCCAGAAGAGCGATCAGGGCATTGCATTCTATGCGCCGGTCAATCTCGGGGAAATTCCGGACTACTACCGTCGGTTCATCAAGCCGGCCGATTTTGCGGTACTCAAGGTGTGCCCGAAGGATGACCAGGGCTACTACAACTTTGGCGGCACCAACCTGTGGCATCCCGCCATCTGTGAGACCGCGAAGTGCATCATCGTCGAGGAGACCAGCGGCTTGCCGTACACCCATGGAAAGGACTGCGCAATCCACGAGAGCAAAGTCGACTTTGTCATCCAGGGCGACAACACGCCAGCCACCGAGCTGCCGGAAACCCCTGTCAGTGAGGTTGACCGCGCCGTCGGGCGCCTTGTGGCTGAGAACATCGATGACGGCGCTTGTATACAAGTCGGCATCGGAGGGATGCCTAACGCCGTGTGCAGTGCCTTGCTCGATAGTGGCGCGAAGGATCTTGGATTGCATTCCGAGATGCTCACCGACAGCATGGTAGACCTTGTGTGCTCGGGCCAGGCGACCGGTGTCCGCAAGCAGCTGGATACCGGGAAGCATGTGTACGGTTTTGCCTTGGGCAGCCGAAGACTCTACGAGACGATCAACGACAACACCGATTTTCTCTGCTGTCCGGTGGACTACACGAATCCCCCGCACATCATCATGCAGAACTCACAGGTCGTCGCGATCAACAACACCACTCAGATCGACCTGACCGGTCAGGCGGCGTCCGAGTCCGACGGCTTTCGTCATATCAGCGGTACCGGTGGGCAGTTGCAGTTTGTGCGCGGTGCGTATGCATCTCCGGGCGGTAAGAGCTTCATCTGCCTTTCGTCCGTGTACGAGAAGGGAGATACACGAAAGAGTCGCATCGTGCTCTCGCTGACACCGGGCAACACCGTGACCACGACCCGTATGGATCAGATGTATGTCGTGACAGAGTTCGGCATGGTGAACCTCAAGGGCAAGTCGGTGCCCGAGCGTGTGCGTGCACTGATATCCATCGCCCATCCGGACTTTCGCGAGGACCTTGAACAACAGGCTCTCGAGCACGGACTTGTTCGCAGCAACCACTACCCGGTGGCGTGAACGACACGGACTGGATGCGACGAGCGCTCACGCTTGCACGCGACGCGGGCGAGAACGGTGAGGTGCCGGTAGGTGCGGTGGTCGTTCGAGAGGGTGAGATGCTGGGCGAGGCGGGCAATCACGTGCTGGCCAGTTGCAACCCGTGTGGTCATGCCGAGGTGCTGGCGTTACAGCGCGCCGCAAAGCACGTCGATCAGGAACGGCTGGATGGAGCTACCTTGTACGTCACTCTCGAGCCTTGTCTGATGTGCTGCGGCGCCTTGCTGAACGCGCGAATCAAGCGACTGGTATACGGTGCGCGCGAACCGCGAACCGGTGCGGTAGTGAGCGAGTTCGAGACATTGATCCCGGCGGCGCGTCGTCAGCACCATGTGGCGATCGAGGAAGGTATTCTGGCTGCAGAGAGTGCCGCTTTACTGGCGGATTTTTTTGCCAGACGCCGATGAACATGACGCGGTTTTCAAGGATTGCTAGGGTAGGGACTCGTCACACGGAGTTCCGAACAAATGAAAACAACGGGATGTCGTTTTTTACCTGAAGCGCGCAGGACAGTACGCAGCTTCGGTACGGCGGCTGTGGCAGTCGCTGCGACGGTCCTTGCGCCATCGGTGTCGGCGTTTGACGGGCAGCGTTCCGGCTTCATCATAGGGGCGGCACTCGGCGCCCATTCAACCGATGTGGAAGTGTCCGGTAATGGCTTTCGATCCGAGGGCGACAGCTCCGGCTTCGCGCTGGCCTTCAAGATCGGCATGGGTCTCAGCGACCGATTCGCCGTGTACTTCCTGCTGGACAACCAGTTTGACACGGGCGATGACGTCGGCTTCGGGCTGACCGGCGTGGGCGGTAGCTACCATTTTCGCGCCAGCGGGGCGTCACCGTATCTGACCGCCGGTGTTGGTCTGGGCGCGGTCAGCGATGATGACATCGACTCCGAAGATGCCTATGGCGGCGCCGCCATGTTCGGCGGCGGCTATGCCTTTGCCTGGGGCCTCTACCTGGAAGGTAGTCTGATGGCCGTCA
Source organism: uncultured Granulosicoccaceae bacterium (assembly GCA_938006335.1). Lineage (GTDB taxonomy): Bacteria > Pseudomonadota > Gammaproteobacteria > Granulosicoccales > Granulosicoccaceae > Granulosicoccus. The sequence continues at coordinate 2,156 of CALLMF010000004.1, forward strand.
GCGCGACGCTCGATCCGGAGTTCGGCTCCGATATCGATTACGACACGCTGAGCGGCCGGTTCATGGTCGGTTACAACTGGTACTGAAGCGAGAGTCGAGGCCCCCGGCCTGGATCAGGCCGGGCGATTTTGCCGATGCTCGATCAGATCGTCGACGACTTCCGGGTCGGCGAGTGTCGAGGTATCACCGAGTGCGCCGTAATCGTCCTCGGCAATCTTGCGAAGAATGCGGCGCATGATCTTGCCGGAACGCGTCTTGGGTAGACCGGGTGCAAACTGGATGAGGTCGGGGGAGGCGATGGGCCCGATCTCCTGGCGTACCCAGCCGACCAGTTCCTTCTTGAGCTCGTCGCTACCTTCGTGCCCCCCCATCAGAGTGACGTAGGCGTAGATTCCCTGACCCTTGATGTCGTGCGGGTAGCCGACGACCGCTGCTTCCGAGACCTTGTCGTGCGCGACAAGTGCAGACTCGACCTCGGCCGTACCCATGCGATGGCCCGACACGTTGATCACGTCATCGACGCGTCCGGTGATCCAGTAGTAACCGTCGGCATCGCGTCGCGCGCCGTCACCGGTGAAGTAATACCCCTTGAAGGTTTCGAAGTAGGTCGAGACAAAGCGGTCGTGATCCTGCCATACGGTGCGCATCTGCCCGGGCCAGCTATCGCGAATGGCGAGTACGCCCTCGGCTTCGGTGCTGGTGATTTCCTGTCCTTCGGTGTCGAGCATGACCGGTTGAACGCCAAAGAACGGGCGAGTGGCCGAGCCTGGTTTGGTTTGCGTTGCACCGGGCAGGGGGGTGATCAGGATGCCGCCCGTCTCTGTTTGCCACCAGGTATCCACTATCGGGCAGCGCCCTTCGCCGACGACACGGTCGTACCAGTTCCAGGCTTCGGGGTTGATGGGTTCACCGACCGATCCGAGCAGCTTGAGTGAGGACAAGTCAGAGCCTTTCACGTGATCGTCTCCGGCGCCCATGAGGGCACGGATCGCGGTGGGCGCGGTGTAGAACACGTTCACCTTGTGCTTCTCGCAGACTTGCCAGAAGCGTGCAGGTGTGGGATAGGTGGGTACCCCTTCAAACATCAGGGTAGTCGCACCATTGGCGAGCGGTCCGTAAACGATGTAGCTGTGTCCGGTGACCCAGCCGACATCGGCGGTACACCAGTAGATGTCGCCGTCGTGGTAGTCGAATACATACTGATGCGTCATCGATGCATACACCAGGTAGCCACCCGTGGTGTGCACGACACCTTTCGGTTTGCCCGTGGAGCCGGAGGTGTACAGGATGAACAGCGGGTCTTCGGCGTTCATCGGTTCCGGTGCGCACTCGTTCGAGGCGGCGGCAACGGCTTCGCCGTACCAGTGGTCCATGCCCTCGCGCATCGCGATTTCGCCACCGGTGCGCTTGACCACAAGAAACTGCACGTCGTGGTTGACCTTGCTGAGTGCCTTGTCGGCATTGGCCTTCAACGGCACCGTGCGCCCGCCGCGCAGGCCTTCGTCTGCGGTTACTACAAGCTTGGCCTCACAGCCGTCGATACGATCACCGAGCGCGTCAGGGCTGAAGCCTCCGAACACGATGGAGTGGATGGCGCCAATGCGTGCGCAGGCGAGCATGGCGTAGGCCGCTTCAGGAATCATCGGCATGTAGAGCACGATGCGGTCACCCTTGCCGACACCGAGGTTCTTGTACACATTGGCGAGGCGGCATACCTCGTCATGCAACTCGCGGTAGCTGATGTGCTTGTCGTCGGCCGGGTCATCCCCTTCCCAGACGATGGCAGTCTGGTCGGCGCGGGTAGCGAGGTGGCGATCGATGCAGTTGGCCGATACGTTAAGTACGCCGTCCTCAAACCACTTGATGCTGACATTGGGGTACTCATAGGTCGTGTTCTTGACCTTGGTGTACGGCGTGATCCAGTCAAGTCGCTTGCCGTGTTCGCCCCAAAAGGCTGCCGGATCAGCAACCGATGCCTGGTACCAGGACTCGTAGGTCGCATTGTCGATATGCGCGCGCGCGACAACCTCGTCGCGTATGGGGCGTGCAGCTTCACTCATCGATGGGCCTCCTCAGGCGATTTTCTGTTCTGGTTATGTCAGGAGGATACCTTGCCGTTGGTATCCTTGCAGGCGGCGGGGGCCTGCTCGCGATGGCACGCAACGACGCGCTGCGGTCCGCATGCCCACAGCTGATCTCCGGGTTCGGCCTGCACCTGCTGACCGCCCGTGAAGTCGCCAAACGCGGGCAATACGGCATGATCCGGGCGAAACCAGAACGCGGGTACCCGTAGTGTGTCGCGCCGGTTGCGGCCGATACGCACCGCCGGATGAATGTGGCCGCACAACACGTAGCCACGTGAGTCACTTCCGGGATGGTGCTGCAGCACGAAGGGGTCATCCTGTATGGCCTGGGCGTGCCATTGAATTCGAGCGTCCACTTCTGCTTGACCGGCGAGGCGATCATGGTTACCGGCGCATACCTCGACAGTCAATTGCTGGTGTCGGTCCAGGAACTCTGTCAATGCTTCCAGCCAGGACTCTCCCGGTACCGGTGTGCTGTGCATCAGATCTCCGAGTACGACCAGGCGCTCGGCTGCCGTGGTCGATACAAGCGTGTCCAGGCGAAGTAGCGATGCAGTGCTGGGTCCGTGAGGTATCGGTACACCATGGCGCGCGAACGTGTGCTCCTTGCCCAGGTGGACATCGGCCACGAAAACGGTCCGCCGCCGTGGCCACACGAGCGCGCGCAGAGCGTGCAACTGCAAGAGCTCGCCGTGAACACTGATGTCGGTCATGCCAACTGAGCCAGGGCGACGGCATCGTCGTCGATTTCATCGAGCATGCGTTCGATACGTTGTTGGGTACTCTCGGTGGATACGGTTTGCGACTGCACGCTCTCGGCCCACAAGGGAAACGACAGCGGTGTAAGGCGTTCGGTTTCAACAAGGTGCCAGCGGCGCTTGCTGATTCGGTCAAGCGCAGTTTCCAGCCGTTTCAGCTCCAACTGCGCGTCCAGTACCTCGCGCTGCGCCTGTTGCAACAGAAGGTTGTCGCTGTCGTAGTCCACCAGAACTTCGTAGATCAGGCTGGCTGAGGCTTGAATCTGGCGGGCGGATTTCTGCCTTCCGGGGTGGCCTTCGAAAATGAGACCGGCAATGCGCGCGATATCCCTGAAGCGTCGCTGTGTCAGCTCACCGGAATTCATCGACGCAAGGATGTCCCGGGCAAGATCGTCGGAAACGAAAGCCGGGGCCAGCGTGTTCTTGTTGAATTCGATGCGCTGCTCACTCATCAATTCAAAGCCATAGTCATTGACCTGAAGCGTGAAGGTGATTTCCCGATTCGACGACAAGCGTTGTGCGACGAGCATCGCGAGCCCTTCGTGCGCCAGTCTTCCGGCAAAGGGATAGAAAAACAGACTATGCCCGTCGGGTGTGGTGGTGTACTCGACCAGAAAGTCGTCAGGGCCGGGCACCAGGGAGCGTTGCTCCTGCAAATTCAGATAGTCCGCTATCGCGAGCATCTCCGGTGATTTTTCGCGGCCCGCCTTCCAGTCCTTCAATGTCTCGAGTACGGCGTCCGCAAGCTGCGACGACAAGGGCATCTGCGTGCCAGCCCAGCGAGGCACGGAGCGACTGCGCTTGCGCGACAGCTTGACGGTGGCGGTCATGTCCCTGATGCGCACCAGTTCCAGTTGACGTCCGGCGAACTGAAAGCTCTCGCCCGTCTTTATGCGGGTGATGAAGGCCTCCGGCGTGTACCCCAGACGCTTGCCGCCTGCGAAGGCCACGGCGATCTGGATGTCGCTGGTGATGGTGCCGATATGCGTGCGGTGTCGTTGGGCGACCTGATCGTTCATCACGCGCCAGAGGCCCGCTACTTTCATGACCTTGTGGTACTGCGGGTAGCCCCTGAGCGCTTGTCCACCTCGGGTGATGAAGTCCATGCACCAATCCCATTCGGTGTCGGAAAGCTCGGCAAAGCAATGCGTCAGTCTTACTTCGTCTCGCATCTCGTCTTCATCGAATCCTTCGCCAAGGGCGATGGTCACGAGGTGCTGACACAAGACGTCCAGCGCGCGAACAGGCGCGTGGCGGGATTCGACCTGACGCGCGTCCAGCGCACGACGTGCCGCGGTGATCTCCACGAGCTCCAATGCGTTGGTTGGCATGCACAACACACGCGATATTGCTCCCGGGCGGTGGCCACTGCGACCGGCTCGTTGCAGCAGCCGTGCAACCCCCTTGGGGCTGCCAATCTGTACCACCTGATCGACCGGGCTGAAATCAACGCCGAGATCGAGTGATGAGGTGCATACCACCGCGACGATGGTGCCGCGCCGCAAACGTTCCTCGATCTGTAGCCGTTCTTCGCGATCAATGGATCCGTGATGCAAGGCGATGTCGCCGGTGAGCTCGGGGCGTAGTGTCAGCAGTGTCTGGTACCAGATCTCTGCCTGTGCGCGGGTGTTGGTAAAGACCAATGAGGTTTGGGCGCGATCAAGCGCATCGGCGACCAGTGATGCGTTCTTCTGGCCATAGTGTCCGGCCCAGGGAAATCCGCGCGTGCTTGCCGGGATCAGTGTATCGACCACAATCTCGCGTGGAACGACGCCACGAATGATCGTGCCGTTGTGTCCGGGTCCGATCAGTACCGACAGGGCTTCATCGAGGTTCGCAAGCGTTGCCGACAGGCCCCAGATGCGCAGAGCGCGATCGTGCCAGCGGGGCATGGCGCGTACGCGTGCCAGTGCCAGCTGCAACAACACGCCACGCTTGCTGCCCATCAGCTCATGCCATTCATCGACGATCACGGTGTGCACGCGTTCGAGCGCGATGCGCGCGTCTACATGCGTGAGCATGACCGACAGGCTCTCGGGGGTCGTGACGAGCGCAAAGGGCGGGCGACGCCGTTGTCGCTGACGACGGCTTGATGATGTGTCTCCGGTGCGCAGGTCCACATCAAGCGCATCGTTGCCTGCAAGAGCATCGGCCGTGGCTTGCAGGTTCTGTTGAGTGTCCAGGGCCAAGGCGCGCAACGGCGTGATCCAAAGCACTTCGAGCCCGTCGGGAGGCGCTGCCGGATGGTCTGCATCCGTACCATGCTCGCGGTGGTGTTGCTGGCGCGCGACGGCGTCCTGCAAGGGACCCAACCAGGCGGCCAGTGTCTTGCCGCTACCGGTCGGCGAGTGCACCAGACCGGATTCACCGGCGTGCCAGGCGTCCCGGCATTGCGTCTGGAAGTCGAAGAGTGTCCAGCCCTGCTGTTGATACCAGGTGTCAGTGGCGGCATCAGCGAACTGCCGTGCCTCGTTCAAGGGGGCGCTATCAAGCATCCTGGTTCGGGTCTTGATCGATCAGCCGCATCACGGATTCAAGCGTATCAGCATCCTTCGGCGCGAGATCATGGCGCCAGCGACTGATGCGGGGGAACCGTACGGCGATCCCCGACTTGTGGCGAGTGGATCGATTGATACCCTCGAAGGCAAGCTCAAAGACGTGCGTGGCTTCTACCGAACGCACCGGGCCGAAGCGCTCGATGGTGTGTTGTCTGATCCATTTGTCGAGTGCCTTGATCTCGGTGTTATCAAGTCCTGAATATGCCTTGGCTATCGGCACCAAGGTGTCATTGTTCCAGACGGCGAAGGTGTAGTCGGTAAACAGGTTGGCGCGCCTGCCGTGGCCCGCTTGTGCGTAGATCATCACCGCATCCACGGTGTAGGGCTCGATCTTCCATTTCCACCACACGCCGCGCTGACGGCCCGTGGCGTAGTGGGAATCGCGACGCTTGAGCATCAGCCCCTCAACCTGACGAGTACGGCTATCTTCGCGCTGTTCTGCAAGCGTCTGCCAACTGTCTGCATCGAGTGCAGGTGAGAGGCGCAGCTGGTGTCGGGAAGCCGTTGCCAGATCCTGTGCGTCACGATCGTCCAGTTGGTCGATCAGCATGCCGAGGCGACTGCGGCGTTCGTGCATCGGTTCTTCGCGAAGATCCTCGCCGTGTTCTTCAAGCAAGTCGTAGGCAAGAAACAGGCAGGGAACATCGCGCAAGAGCTTCTTGCCGACGGTCTTGCGGCCGATGCGTCGTTGCAGTTCGGCGAAGGGCATGACAGCAGCGGGCTCGAACGGCAGCTGCCAGGCGAGAATTTCACCATCGAGTACCGTGCCGTCAGGTAGTGACGCAGCTGCACCCACAATTTCCGGAAAGCGGGTGCCGATCAACTCTTCGCCGCGTGACCACAGGAAGGTCTCGCCACCGCGATGAACCAGCTGCGCTCTGATACCGTCCCATTTCCACTCGATGTGCCACTCGTCAGTCGGTCCGAGTGTGGTGGCGATCGAATCGATCGAGCTGCTGTCGATGCCTGCGGCATCGTCCAGTGGTGCGGCCAGGCAGAACGGGTAGGGGCGAGACTGCGCTGCGGCGCCGTCGTCTTCGCCAATGAGTGCATCGTAGAAGTCGGGCGTTGCCTGCCAATCGCCCATCAGTCGATGCAGTATCACCGGCCGTGGCAAGTCGGCATGCTCGGCCAATGCGCGTGCCAAGAGCGTTTGTGACACGCCGACTCGCAATGCGCCGGTCATCAGCTTGTTGATGATGTAGCACGCTTCATAGTCCTGCTCTTGCCACCACGAGGTGACAGTGTTGCGTTGGGTGTCTTCATCGGCGTCCTTCAACGGCAACAGGCGCTGATCCACCCATTCGCTCAATGAACCCTGGACCTCATTGGTGCCCGTGCGGGCCAGAAGCAGCGCAATCGTTTCAGCAAGATCACCGACGGATGCGTAGGTGTCCTCGACCAACCAGCCGGGCAGATCCGATGTTTCTGCCAGCCAGGTGCGCAGTGCGGAGGCGCCGATCAATCGCTTGATGCGACGCCCCGACAAGAAGTAGACCGCCCACGCGGCATCGGCTGCTGGTGCGGTCGCAAAGTACTCGCGCATGGCCACGACCTTGGCATTGGTCGACGTGGTCTGATCGAGGGTCTGATACAGCTGCGCGAAGTGCTTCACGGGTCAGCTTCTTCGGTGCTGGCGTCGTCGCCGGCGTATCGTGTGCGAAGCTCGGCGGCATTCAGCCCGAGCTCATCCCGCAGGTAGCGCACCAGTGTGGCCGATTGACCGTGGGTAGTCAGCACACGAGTTGCTCCGGTGCCGGTGATCGTATCGAGCAGGCCTTGCCAGTCGGAATGATCCGAGAGAACAAAGCCGCGGTCATAGCCCTGTCGTCGACGGTTACCACGCACGCGCATCCAGCCGGAGCAAAATCCGGTCGATGCCTTGGGAAAGCGTTTCATCCATTTGGATCCATTGGCGCCCGGCGGCGCGAGTACGAGCTTGCCGGCGTAGTCCTCACGTGGACCGGACGGATCGATACGTTGGGTCGGTAGCATCTTGATGCCGGACTGCCGATACAGCTCGGTCAGCGGTTCTACGGCGCCATGGACATGCACGGTTTCGTCGGTAAAGGCGGTGAGTTCTGCCAGTACGCGTTGAGCCTTGCCCAGCGAATAGGCAAACAATACCGCGGGTCTCCCGCTTCGTCTCATCTGTTGCCACCAATCGAAGATCTCCCTGGCAACCGTACGGCCATCAGGCCAGCGATAGACCGGTAGTGCAAACGTGGCTTCGGTGATGAAGGTGTCACACGGAACAAGCTCGAAAGCTTCACAGCTTGGGTCGGGGTCGGGCTTGTAGTCACCGGTGAACACCCACACCTCCTCGCCGCGCTGTATGCGAATCTGTGCTGATCCCAGTACATGTCCCGCCGGGTGAAACGACACCGTGGTCTCGCCAAGTGTCAGCCGCTCACCCCAATTCACGCCTTGAATGTCGATGTCCTGACCGAGTCGATGCCTGAGCAGGGGCACGGAAGCCTTGGAGGCGATATAACGCGCTGCCACGGCACGAGCATGGTCGGCATGCGCGTGGGTGATGAGCGAAAGCTCTACCGGCTTCCAGGGGTCGATGGTAAAGCCGCCGGCGGCGCACTCGAGGCCGCGGGTGGTTGCCTCGATCAGATCGGCATCGGGTGCTTGTGCGCCGCGCGAACGGGCCATGGCGTACGTGTGTTTGCGGGCGGTCACGGCCAGTGTATCAACCGATTCTGTGCAGCAAGTGATCAAGTTCCTCCTCGAGGATCGCCAGCGACTTCGGATCAGACAAGCGATGGTCGCCGCCGACAACCTCGATGAACGGCGTGCTGCTTGGCAGCCGCTGCTCTCGCAGGCGCCGCGATAGCGACAAGGACACATCCTGATCCTTGGTGCCATGGACGAGAGTGGCTGGCACGTCGATGATGTCATTGCGGTCCAGTACCCGGTGGTTGCATCCGCTGTCGAGCAAGACAGGTGGGATGGGCCACGGGTCGGCCTCATATTGACTGTAGCGCCAGGCCATTTGTGAGGTGGATGCGGCGGTCCGTTCGGTCGCAGTGAGTGAATCCAGCAGGAGTTCGCTGACGAAGTCGGGTGCGGCTGCGATGGTCAGCAGACCGGCAATACGGGCAGGTCGACGCTCGGCCACCAGCACCGACAACCAGGCGCCCATCGACGAACCGATCAGCAACACCGGGCCCTCGGTGGCATCGACAACGGACAGCGTGTCGGCCAGCCAGTGGGCGATACCGAGAGAGCGCGCGTCTCCGCGGGAGCTGCCGTGCCCTCGATAGTCGAAGCGCGTGCACGCGAGCCCACGATCGGCCGCCAACTGGTCGATGAAGGTCGCCTTGTTGCCTGCCATGTTCGAGTGAAACCCGCCACAGAACAGCAGGGTCGGGCGAGCGCCATCGATAGTGGCACGATGGTTCACCGCGATATCACCCGCTTCTGGCGCTGGAGGTGCAATCGGGGGGACGTTTCGCGGTAGTGGGCGTTCTGGCATGACAGACGTAGAAGAGAAATCAGGAGCCAGCGGTATACTCGTGCGATGAGTCCGGAAACACAAACTACACCCGGCACGGTCGGCCTTTTCGTGACGTGTCTGGTGGACCTGCAACGGCCGAACGTCGGGTTTGCCAGCATTCGCCTGCTGGAGGCGGCAGGTTGCAAGGTCGTGGTGCCCGAGTCGCAAACCTGCTGTGGTCAGCCAGCCTACAACTCCGGCGACAATGCGTCGGCACAGCGCATTGCCCGGAACGTCATAGAGGCCTTCGAGGGCCTGGATCACGTCGTCGCCCCGTCGGGCTCGTGCGCCGGAATGATTCGCGAGCACTTCCCCGAGTTGTTCGAGGGTGACGCTGAGTGGCAGCCGCGAGCACAGGCGCTTGCTGAGCGCACTCATGAGTTGACGTCGTTTCTGATCGATGTGCTCGGCGCAGATCCTGCGCAACTGATCCCGGATACCGCGCGTTTCGACGGCATCGTGACCTACCACGATAGTTGCTCGGGCCTGCGAGAGCTCGGGATCAAGGAACAGCCCCGCGCACTGCTTGCAAGTGTCACCGGGCTGGATCTCAAGGAGATGGACGATACCGAAGTGTGTTGCGGCTTCGGCGGCACGTTCTGCGTGAAATACCCGGATATCTCGGAGCGGATGGTCAGCGACAAGGCGGCTCTTGTGAAAGCCACAGGCGCAGGCGCGGTGCTGGGCGGCGATATGGGGTGCCTGCTCAACATCGCCGGGCGACTGTCTCGCCTGGACCAGGACGTACGCGTCTATCACGTGGCGGAAGTACTCGCCGGGATGACGGATGTTGCACCCATCGGTGCTGTCAACAACGCCATCGCAGACAACGGCAAGGCAAACGAGGGAACCCGTCGATGAAACCCGAATCGCTGGCGTTCAGCGCCAATGCCTCGCGGGCGCTGCTCGATGAGGACCTCAAGGCCGCACTCAGTCACGTCAAGACCGGTTTCGTCGGCAAGCGGCTGGAAGCGATTTCGGTCGTTCCCGAGTGGCAACAGATTCGCGAGGAAGCCGCCGCACTCAAGAACCATGTGCTCGATAACCTCGATCACTACCTCGTGGCTTACGAAGCGTCAGTGCAGCGCAACGGCGGACACGTGCACTGGGCCAGTGACGGAGACGAGCTTGCCCGGGTGGTCGTTGATATCTGCACGCAGGCTGGCGCCCGGACCGTTGCCAAGGGCAAGACCATGGTAGGCGAAGAGGCCGATGTGAACGGCGCACTGGAAGCTGCGGGCATCGAGCCGATAGAAACGGATCTTGGCGAGTACATCATCCAGCTCGCGAAGGAGCCGCCGAGTCACATCATCGCGCCGGCGGTTCACAAGACCAAGGAGCAGGTCGCTGACCTCTTTCACGAGCACCATCAACAATACGGCCTGACCGAACGCCTGATTGACCGGGGTGCACTGGTCAACGAAGCGCGCACGGTGCTGCGCGAGAAGTTTCGTGTTGCAGATGTCGGCATAACCGGGGCCAACTTTCTCATCGCCGAGACCGGCCAGCACGTGCTGGTGACCAACGAAGGCAATGGAGATCTGACATCCAATCTGCCACGCGTGCAGATCGTGGTCGTTGGCATCGAGAAGGTCGTTCCCACCCTGGAGGACGCCAGCTCCTTGTTGCGTTTGCTCGCGCGTAGCGCGACCGGGCAACATTTTTCCAACTACACGAGTCTGATGAGTGGCCCGAAACGCGAGGGGGATCTCGATGGGCCGGACGCCTTTCATGTGGTGCTGGTCGATAACAAGCGGACCGAGATGCTGGCTGGCGATCTCAAGGAGATGCTGCGCTGTATCCGCTGTGGCGCCTGCATGAACCACTGCCCGGTCTACGGCTCGGTCGGTGGGCATGCGTATGGATGGGTATATCCAGGGCCGATGGGATCGGTCGTGACGCCTGCCATCATCGGCGTGGAAAAGGCCAAGGACCTGCCGCATGCGTGCACGCTCAATGGTCGTTGTGCAGAGGTTTGCCCGATGAGCATTCCCTTGCCAAAGCTATTACGACGGCACCGTCAAACCACATTCGAACGGGGTCTTCAGTCAGCAAACGCGCGTTACGGTCTGGGTCTGTGGGCGTGGGCGGCCAGTCGACCGAAGCTCTATCGAGGTCTTACCCGCATGAGCGTCTCGCTGCTGTCGCGATTGGGGCGTCGTCGCGGCCATTTTCGTCGACTTCCGTTTGCGGGTGGTTGGACTCAGGCTCGGGATTTACCGGCGCCACAAGGCGGCAGTACGTTCATGTCGCTGTACGCGCAACAGCGCTCGGCAGAGGAGGCAGGCCAATGACGTCCGGAGAATTGGCCGCGCGCGAGCGGGTGCTTGGGCGGATATCAGCAGCGCTCGGTCGTGAGCGATCCATTGCATCGGTAGACCAGCTGCCCGCGGACGTGTCTGATCGCATCTCGCGTCATCAGCGTCACACCTTGCCGACCATCGGCGACGATCTGGTGGGGCGCTTGATCACGCAGATGGAGGCGGTATTGATGAGCGTCGTGCGCTTGCAGTCGCGTAGCGATGTCGTTGAAGCGGTCCGATTCTATTGCGCGTCCGAAGGTATCGACGGTCCCATGACGGTATCCCCTGCGCTTGCAGACCTCGACTGGCCCGCAGAAACAGGCGTGGGGGCAGCGAGCGGCGTCGAGCTCACCAGTGTCACCCCTTGTCTTGCCGCTGTTGCTGAAACCGGCAGTGTCGCATTGGCGAGTCACGCAGCGACGCCGGCAACCCTGAACTTCCTGCCTGACAACCACATCATCGTGCTATACGAGAACCAGGTGGTGGCCCATGTTGACGATGCGCTCGCGAAGATGCGTGATCTCGATCCGCTGCCTCGTGCACTCAACTTTGTTACCGGGCCTTCTCGCACCGGAGACATCGAGCAAACGATCGAGATCGGTGCCCATGGCCCCCGGCGCATGCACGTACTGTTGCTGCCAGGGGATCCGCCGGTGTGAGTACGCCGTCTGGAATCCGTGCCATCTCCTTTGATCTCGACGACACATTCTGGGACTGTGCGCCCGCCATCAACCGCGCGGAGGCGGTGCTGACGGAGTGGTTGCGAAAGGAGGTGCCAGCGGTACTGGAGTATCAGGAGCAGGCCTCTCTCACGGAAAGGCGTGATCGCTTGCTTGCGCATCAGCCGGAGCTCTCAGGTGACGTAACCGCGCTACGCAAGCGAATGCTTGCCGACCTGTTCACCGATGCCGGGCAGCCAGCCAGCCTGGTTGAAGAAGCCTTTTCGGTGTTCTACCGAGCGCGCAGCGAAGTCGTGCTCTACGACGGGGTACTGCCCTTGCTTGACGCACTCAGGCCGCGCTACAAGGTGGCCGCGATCACCAACGGCAATGCCGATCTGGACTACATCGGCATTGCCGACCGATTCGATCTGATCCTTCGAGCATCACTCGACCTGCCCGCAAAGCCTGCTGATACGATGTTTTGCGTCGCGCTGGAGGCGTTTGGTATCGCAGCGCACGAGATGCTGCACGTCGGCGACAGCGTTACCACTGATGTGGCAGGAGCGCAGCGTGCTGGCGTCGGGGCGGTGTGGTTCAACCCGACGGGTCACATGTGGCGAGAGGATGCCCCTCGTCCGGATTTCACTGTCGCCTCCATCGACCAGTTGCACGAACTGCTGATCTAGGACCTGGCGCTGATCCCGCTGCCACCAAGCCTGATGACTGGCTCTTCGGTATAGCTACCATTGGCGATGGGGGCACGGCGGCCACGCCTTATACTGACGCTCTCTGTTAATGCGACGCGTGTCAAAATCCAATGAGCCGTACTTTCTACGTCAACGGTGAATTCGTACCTGAGGCCGATGCCAAGGTATCCGTGCTGGACCGGGGTTTCCTGTTTGCTGACGCTGTCTACGAAGTGTCGACGGTGCTTGACGGCAAACTGATTGACAATCGAGCCCATCTGGCGCGCCTTTCCCGGTCGCTCGGCGAGCTTGCCATGGCCACTCCAGCGAGTGATGACGACATAGTGGCGGCCCAACTCAAACTGCTCGAGCTCAATCATGTCGATGAAGGCTTGTTGTATCTGCAGGTGTCACGTGGCGTAGCAGATAGGGATTTTGGCTTCCCCAAGAACCCGGTGTCCTCCCTGGTGATGTTCACGCAGAAGAAATCCGTGGTCGAGTCACCCATGGCTGAGCGCGGCATGCGCATCGTTGCCATGCCGGATCAACGCTGGGGACGTCGCGACATCAAGACGGTACAGCTGCTGGCACCGAGCCTTGCCAAGCAGGCAGCCGTGGATGCGGGCGTGGATGACGCATGGATGGTAGAGGAGGGCTATGTCACGGAAGGCACGTCAAACAACGCCTATATCGTGACCGAAGACAACGTCATCCAGACGCGAAATCTGGGTACGGAGATTCTCTCGGGTATTACACGTACTGCGGTGCTCAAGTTTGCCAAGGCTGCGGGCTATACCGTGCGCGAAGCACCGTTCACGATTGCCGAGGCTCAGGCTGCGAAGGAGGCCTTTATTACCAGCGCATCAGCGTTCGTCATGCCGGTGGTTGAGGTGGATGGAACCACGCTGGGAAATGGTAAGCCAGGCCCTGTGGCAAAAGAGCTGCGACGGGTATACATCGAAACTGCGCGCGAGCGTCAGAACCTCTGACGCCGGCCTCGTGTCCTCACTGCTGAAACAGATATTGCGTGCAGGGCTGATTGTGTTTGGCCTTGCGCTCCAGGCCTGTGGCGGAGGAAGTGGCGGCACGTCGGTCGATGACGAGCCTGACGTCGATCTCCTCGGCAGTATTGGCAGGTTCGATATCGAATCGTCGTCGCCGGTGCTGGCCACCACGGAAGGAAACGCGGCGACCTATCAGGTGCTCGAGGACAACCAGCTGTTCGCACTGCTTCCCGGCGAGGACGTGTTCTCAAGCCTGCTTTCCTTGCCTCAGTGGGGTCTGCTGGAAGTGTCTCGGGATCTGCGACAGTTTCGCTACCTTCCGGACGCCGATGTCAACGGAAGTGACGGCTTCTGGTACGTCAGCGGCAGTCGCCGCATTGCCGTCACCATCGAGATCATTGCGCAAGACGATGCGCCCAGGCTCGATGCCGAGATCGCGCGCGTCGCAACTGTCGGGCAGCTGTATTCACAAGTGCTCCAGGCCAGCGACCCTGATGGAGACGTGCTGCGTTATTTCACCGAGCAGCTGCCGTTGTGGCTGTCTCTTGATCCGGCCAGCGGCGTTATCAGCGGAGTGCCCGAACCGGTCGATGTTGGGGAATCGTTGCCATTCGTCATTGGCGTGACTGATGCGACCGGTCTGTCTGACCGCTCTGAGGATGTGCGCATCACCGTATCGGCTGATGACAATCAATCGGTCGTTGATACCTTGCCGTTTCCCGACCGTCTGTTGGGGCGAGAAGTTGCCGAGGTCCTTGTGATTCCCGATGACAGTCTTGGAGGTCTGGCAAGTCTGGTTGTCGAGTCGAACCCGCTTGTCGACGCGCAGGTGAGTGGCGGGTTGGTGCGACTGGAAGCGGCCGACGTCGCCGAAGTCACGGTGGTGAATCTAGTGGTCGTGCTGACCGATCAGGAGGGTGTCGAGACCCGACAAATCGTGCCCATCGAGCTTCGGCCGCTGACTCCATCCACATTGGGTCAGACGCTCGCAGGTCGTCGCACCGGACCAGGAGTAAACATCGTGATACTCGGCGATGGTTACCGAAGTGAGCAGCGCGCACTCTTTGAAACCGATGCTGAGGCCGTGTTGGAAACCCTTGAGGCTGATCCCTATGTGTCAGATCATCTGGGTCTGATCAATCTGCACGCCGTGTGGCGCGAATCCGCTGATTCTGGTGCTGATGATGACGACTTCAGTGATGTGCGGGACACCGCCTTCGATGCCCGCTACAACTGCAATGGTGTCGAGCGTCTGATTTGCGCGAACCGGCTGGCGGTGTTCGAGGCGGCAGTCAGCGAGTATGCCGACGTCGACGAAATCGTACTGCTGGTCAACGATGCCCGGTTTGGTGGGAGTGCGCACGCAGGCGACGGTATTGCCATTTCCTCCAGCGCCGTTCCTGGGCTTGCCATTCACGAGATGGGGCATAGCCTCGCCTCGCTCGGTGACGAGTACGTTGACGAATCCTTCGCTGACAGTATCGAGCCCGGCAATCCGATTTCACCGGATCTTCGCGCCAACATCGCGTCGGATCCTGCTTCCCCGCCGTGGCAGCACTGGCTCAGCGCTGGCGATGTGCCTGGGATTGACCGTGATCCGTCATCTCCGTTCGAGCCGGGGGTGTTTGAAGGGGCCAACTATGTGGCGGTCGGCCAATATCGCCCGACGCTGATCAGCCGAATGCGTAATGTTCTGGAACCCTTCGGACCGGTGAATGGTGAGGCCTGGGTGCTCGCGCTGTACGCCAAGGCCCGACCGATCCTGGGCTTCCAGCCGGTGGCACTGGAATTTGACCTGTCTCTCGGTCAGCTCGCCGAATTTTCCGTCACTCCGTGGTTTGACGCGTCAATGCAACGCATCGAGTGGCAACTGGACGGTAATCCGCTGTCGGAGGCAATTACGGGTGGAGAGCCCCAGAATGCTGCGATCTCGTTGCAGCTACCCTTGGGCCGACACGAGCTTTCGCTGTTCGTGAGCGACATCAGCGGGGCGATTCGCCAGCCCGGCCCGCACGCCGGGGAATTCGTGTGGAGCTGGACAATCAATGTGCTGTAGGGCGCAATCGGACCGAAATGTTGATGTCGAGCACAGGAATTCGACGGCTCGCGCACATTTTTACCCGCCGAGGAATTGGCCCTAATCGGATATCATCGACAGCAAGCTCCTGATTTAACTGCACACTCTGGAGCAATAGCCGTTCGCGGCGCGGCGTGAGCATGCATGGCTGAACCTGACCTAGAGAACGAAGACGATCCATCGTCGATGTTTGACTTCCTTGAGGAAGAGGGTGCGTCACGTGCGGACGCTGGTGCGCACGTCATCCGCGGTGCGCCCGCTCGCATGCCAGTGATTCGTACTCCAGTACCCGTCAGCTCGAGTGGCCCGCTGCGCGCGCCGCGTCCTGGCGAACCGTTCACAGTTGCCCCTCCGTACCAGATCGACGGATTGCGTGTTGATCCTTCCTCTGGTGGTGGCATGCGGGATCTCGCCGTCAAGGCCGCCCGCGATCTGCACGCGCGCGAATCTGAATTTTCGCAGCAGGCAGTGCCATCACGTCGTGACCGTGCGGAATCTGCCGCCCCCGTTCCCCCGGCCACCCCGCAACAAGCGCGTCCCCACCCGCACGCCGCCGAGCGTCGGCAGTCGACGAGTAATGTCACTCCATTCCCACATGCTTCGGACGGTGTCGACGACACCATTCGGCTCGAACGTGCTCCGCCCGCGAATCGGCCACAGTACGTTCAACAACGCCCGTCCCACGAGTCGGCAGGCGAGTCGGTGGCAAGGACGAGGCCGCGGTTCGAGGACATCGACGACGATTTCGGATTTCTGGACCCGCAAGGTCGAGCAGATCAAGCCAACTCCCCGCGAGCCGATGTTTCCCGGCACGTCGATCCTGATGATTTTGCCGGTGTCCACCGGCCGCTGAAAGACGACACTGGCGGCTCTCGGTGGCGGATATTTGCATCTCTTCTGGGGCTTGTGCTCGTGTTGGCGGCTGCGGCGTTTGGCGTGCAGACCCTGCGCAATGCGCAGGATGCGCCGCAGGGGACTGACACACTGACTGACAACGGGTTAGTGCCAACAGTCGAGCAAAGGGTCGAAATTGGCGATCAACCGGTGTCAGCGTCGTCGCTTGGGGAACGCTTTCGCGTTGAACTCGCTGAGCTTGAGGCCTTGGTCAGCGACGCCGATTACGATGCTGTCGACGCGCGTCTTGCCGGTATGGATCGTT
>CALLMF010000005.1 GCA_938006335.1 uncultured Granulosicoccaceae bacterium
TGAACCGACGGACCTGGTGCACGACCAAGGACCCGAAGCGGCTTGCTGACCACATGGCGATACTGATCGATGTGTTCTGCGAGTACCTTGCCGAGCGCTGGAAGTGTGGAAAGGGGGTGTGTCCGGTGCGGCCGATCGACACTCACGCATAGTTCGATCGCCATGCGGCAGTGTCCCCAGCGTAGTGGAGCCCTTCTCGCTGATTGCCCTGACGTGGCGTATCTCAGGTAACGTGCGGTTCGCAGTGTCGAGTATGGGATTTGATGGATAAACATGGTTTTGAAACGGTGGATCTGGTCGCCGTGTTGTTTTTCGTGTTCACGTGGTGCGCCTACTTCTGGACCGTCAACGCGTCGCGCTGGCAAACCCGCACCATCACCCATCAGATGGTGCTGTACCGTCAGCAGTGGATGTTGAACATGGTAGGCCGTGAGGTACGCATGGTGGACGCGCTCATTGCCAACAGTCTCCAGCAGGGTGTGGTGTTCTTTGCGTCCACCTCGATTCTCCTCATCGGTGGTTTGACGGCGGGTCTGAGCTCGGCGGACTCGGCGATGCGCGTGTTGAGCGATATTCACTGGTCGAGCACCAACACGCGTACGGAGTGGGAGTTGAAGGTGGCACTGGTGCTGCTGATATTCATCTATGCCTTTTTCAAGTTCGCGTGGAGCTACCGCTTGTTCAACTACGTGATCATCATGATTGGTGCTGCACCTCCTGCCGAGGGTGACTCAGCAGCAGGTGAGAAATTCGCCACGAAAGTGGCCAAGCTTCACGCCATTGGCGCCAAGCACTTCACCATGGGCCTGAGTTCCTACTTCTTTGCCTTGTGCGCGGCGGCGTGGTTCATCAATGCCTACACCTTCATCGCAGCCACGGTGTGGTTGTCGTTGGTGTTGTACCGACGAACGTTTCAGTCCAATTTCATGAAGATTCTTGTTGATTGATCGTCCTCGGCAAGCCTTCATCTGACCTTTTCTGATCGACCTCCCGGAGCGACTTCATGCGTGGACATCTGAGCTTTGAGCAACTCCGTGCTGCTGTTGACGATGGCAGCGTTGATACGGTGGCCGCCGTGCTGGTGGACATGCAGGGCCGTCTCATGGGCAAGCGTTTTCACGCGCGCCACTTCGTGGACTCGGCCTACGAGGAAACGCACTGCTGCAACTACCTGCTCGCTACCGATCTGGAGATGGCGACCCCGGACGGTTACGCGTCGTCGAGCTGGGGGCAGGGGTATGGGGACTACATCATGAAGCCGGACCTCAACGCCATCCGGCTCACGCCCTGGGCCAATGGTGCTGCGATCGTGTTGTGTGACGTGCTGGATCATCACAGTCATGAGCCGGTACCTCACTCGCCACGGCAGATGTTGCAACGCCAGCTCAAGCGACTTGAGGAGCGTGGTTACCAATGTGCTGCAGCGACCGAGCTCGAGTTCTTTCTGTTCGATGAAAGCTATGTCGAAGCGCGCTCCAAGGCCTATGGCGGCATGACGCCAGCGAGTCCCTACAACGAGGACTATCACCTGTTTCAGACCGCCAGCGAAGAGCCAGTCATGCGCGCGATACGCAATGAGCTGTTTGCTGCGGGTATCCCGGTAGAGAACACCAAGGGCGAGGCCGAGGCAGGGCAGGCCGAGCTCAATATCCGTTATGCGGAGATGTCGGTCACCGCGGACATGCACGCCATCGCCAAACACGCGGTGAAGGAGATCGCGATGCGCGAAGGGCGTAGCGTGACCTTTCTGGCCAAGACCGGAGCGAATATCGTCGGCTCTTCCAGCCATGTGCACCTGTCGCTGCGCGACCAGAACAACACGCCGGTGTTCTTTGACGCCGAGGCGCCGCATGGCATGTCCACGCTGATGCAGCATGCGCTGGCCGGACAACTGGCTCACGTGGCTGATATCACGTGTCTGCTTGCGCCATACGTCAATTCCTACAAGCGCTTTGCCCCCGGCACCTTCGCGCCAACGCGCGCCGTCTGGTCGCTGGACAACCGCACGGCAGGTTTTCGTATCTGCGGTGCGGATACCGCCGCGGTACGTATCGAGTGTCGCATCGGTGGGGCCGATCTCAATCCCTATCTTGCGTTTTCAGGTCTTGTAGCAGCATCCATAGCCGGTATGGATGCGGGCCTCGAACCTCCGCCGATGTTCACCGGTGATGCCTACGCGGCCGACGCCGCTTCCAGCATTCCACGCAACCTCCGAGAAGCCGCCGATTACCTGCACAACTCCAGCATGTTGCGTGAGGCCTTCGGTGATGACGTGGTCGATCACTACGTGCGATGTGCGCAGGTCGAACAGGAAGACTTTGACCGAGCAGTTACCGACTATGAAATTCGTCGTGGATTCGAGCGCGCCTGATCTGGCCATCGTGGTCGATTGATCCCACTGGCAAGAGCCTTTGAATGACTACTCTCACTTGCATCTCCCCTATCGATGGCAACGTGTTCGCCAGTCGCGAGAGCCTGTCGCTGGACGCAGCGAGAGCACGCCTTGCATCAGCGCGAGAGGCGCAACAGGCATGGCAGCGCGAGTCGGTGTCACATCGCCGTATGCGGGTGCTGAAGGCCATCGACCGATTGGGAGAGATCAATGATGAGCTGGTGCCAGAGCTTGCGTGGCAGATGGGGCGGCCGGTGCGCTACGGCGGTGAGTTTGGCGGCGTCAGGGAACGTAGCGACGCGATGGCTCGACTGGCCGACGAGGGGCTTGCACCTCTGGTGGTGGAATCATCGGCCGAGTTCGAGCGGCGCATAGAGCGCGAGCCTCAGGGTGTGGTGCTCGTGGTCGCCCCCTGGAATTACCCTTACATGACAGCGATCAACACGATTGTCCCTGCGTTGATAGCGGGCAATAGCGTCGTGCTGAAGCATGCGACGCAAACCCTCTTGGTCGGCGAACGCTTGCAACAGGTGTTCGATGAGGCGGGTGTGCCGAGAGGCGTCTTCAGCAACCTGTTTCTGGATCATGAGGTCACCGCAGCGCTGATTGCCGATCGCAGTTTCGGCTTCGTGAACTTCACAGGTTCAGTCAATGGCGGACGAGCGGTCGAGCGCGCTGCACTGGGTACCTTCACTTCCCTGGGGCTCGAGCTCGGCGGCAAGGACCCGGCTTACGTCGCTGAGGATGCCGACCTCGACGCAGCGGTAGACACCTTGATAGATGGCGCCATGTTCAACTCCGGGCAGTGCTGCTGTGGGATAGAGCGCATCTATGTGCACCGTTCTCTGTATACGAGTTTCGTCGACAAGGCGGTGGCGATCATCGAAGGGTATGTGCTTGGCAATCCACTCGATCAGGCGACTACCCTCGGCCCCATGGCGCATGCGCGCTTTGCCGCGACAGTGCGGGAACACACTGCCGATGCCTTGGCAAACGGTGCTGCCGGTCTGATCGATGCTGCACGTTTCGATGACGATGGAGGCGCCTACCTCGCACCTCAGCTACTCGTTGATGTATCCCACGACATGCGCGTGATGCGAGAGGAGAGTTTTGGTCCTGTCGTGGGCATCATGCCGGTAGACAGCGATGACGAGGCGGTACGTCTGATGAACGACAGTGAGTTCGGTCTGACCGCCTCGCTGTGGACGGTGGATGCCGAACGCGCAGCACGGATCGGGCGCGACATGCAGACCGGGACGGTGTTCATGAACCGCTGCGACTACCTTGATCCGGAGTTGTGTTGGACCGGTTGCAAGGACACGGGTCGCGGCACGGGTTTGTCAGTGCTCGGGTATCAATCGGTTACCCGAGCAAAGTCCTATCACCTCAAGAAGCCTACTGCTCCTGCTGCAGGGCATTGACCTCGGACTGCACGAACTCGAGCAGCTCCGGCATGGCTTCGCTCATGCGCTGCTGGACCAGCGTGGAGGTGCGCGCCATCAGATCGGGGCTGGCATCCAGGAAGCGTTGCCCCAATGGTGACTCCATGAATTCAGTCAGCGCGACCATGTCCTCTTCGGTGTAGGTGTCCGCGTACAAGGTCACGTACTCCGGCTTCAGTGCGGCATAGCCGATGCGCTCATCGATGAAGCCCATGGTTTTTTCCATCAATGCCTGCAAGTCTTCCGGCGGTGGCGCGTTCGGGCCGGTAGGCAGCAAGCCTGCGAGCATCTGCGGCATCTGCGCGTACATCTGATTCATCATGGCTTCTACCCGCGTGGCCTCCAGCAGGGCCTCGGCGGCTGCCAGCTTGTCGTCTTGTGACCATGCGGTTGCCGGCACCGACAATGCGGCGGACATCAGTGTGGCGGCAAGGAGCTTACCGGCCGCAATTACGGGCTGTACCATGAGCGTTCCCTGTAGTCGTGGTTTTTTGTGGGCTACCAGACTAACGCCATCCGTTCTTGACAGCCACCTGATTCAACCCATGACGCTCAACGGCAACTGGAACTACCCGACCCCCATCCGCTTCGGCGCAGGAAGAATCCGTGAACTTGCCGAGGCTTGCCAGGCCTTGGGCATGCAGCGCCCGCTGCTGGTAACCGACAAGGGGCTGGCTGGCCTGCCGATCACGGTCTCTGCGGTGGATGCCCTGGTGAGCGCGGGCCTTGCGGATTCGGCACCCGCTGCGGTGTTTGCCGACGTCGATCCGAACCCGACTGGTGACAATCTTGATGCTGGACTACGCCACTATCGCGACGGAGGGCACGACGGTGTGGTCGCCTTCGGGGGTGGATCCGGGCTCGATCTGGGCAAGGCCATCGCGTTCATGGCGCGACAGACCCGACCGGTGTGGGACTTCGAGGATGTGGGCGATTGGTGGACACGTGCAGATTCCGATGGAATCGACCCGATCGTCGCCGTACCAACCACTGCGGGTACCGGCAGCGAAGTGGGGCGAGCCGCGGTGCTCACCAATACCGATACTGCCGAGAAGAAGATCATCTTCCACCCGAAGATGCTTCCAGGCATCGTCATTGCGGATCCCGAGCTCACCGTGGGCATGCCTGCGGCGATAACCGCTGGCACCGGTATGGATGCCTTCGCGCATTGTCTCGAAGCCTACTGCTCTCCTCACTATCACCCGATGAGTCAGGGCATTGCGCTCGAGGGTCTGCGCTTGGTCAACGAATACCTACCGCGAGCGTTTGAACGCGCAGATGACCTCGAAGCGCGCGCCCACATGATGAGTGCGGCAGCCATGGGAGCGACGGCGTTTCAAAAAGGGCTTGGAGCAATTCACGCGCTGTCACACCCTATCGGTGCTGTGCACCATACCCACCATGGCACGACCAACGCGGTGGTCATGCAGCAGGTGCTGGACTTCAACCGGGACGAGATTGTAAAAAGCATGGCTGCCGCCTCACGGTACCTCGGTATCGGTAAGGACTTCGATGCGTTTCGTGCGCGCGTTGGAGAACTCAACCGCTTGCTCGGCATTCCTGCAAGCCTCGGCGCACTCGGTGTCATCGATCCCGACCTCGATGCGCTGACACGATCAGCGCTCGCGGACCCGAGCGTGGGCGGCAATCCAGTAGAGATGACCGCAGAAAACACCCGGCAGTTGCTGGAGCGCTGTCTCTGAACGTAGTGTCTCGGCTCAGCGAGAGGCCAGCCAGCTATCCACGTCGTTGAGCCACGCGGTAGCCGATGCATCCGACGGCATGCGCCAGTCGCCACGGGGTGACAAGGCCACCGTGCCGACCTTGGGAGCATCGGCGGTACATGAGCGCTTGAACTGTTGCGTAAAGAAGCGCTGTAGAAAGACGCGTAGCCATCGCGCCAGGGTTGCATCGTCGTAGCGACCATTGAAGGCCACAGCTGCCAGATCGAGAATGCGCGCCGGCCGCGCCCCGTGACGGACGTGGTGGTAGAGAAAGAAGTCGTGCAGCTCGTAGGGACCGATCTTCTCCTCGGTGAGTTGCGCAATCTGTCCTGCGGCATCGGCGGGCAGCAGCTCCGGTGATATCGGCGTGTCCAGAATGTCGAACAGCACCTCGCGCAAGCGATCCTTGTCAGCCCAGTTGGCTGCAGCCTCGTTGGCGACCCAACGGATGACAAACTGCAGGAGTGTCTTGGGTACGCCGGCGTTGACGTCGTACATGGCGATGTGATCACCCGCATAGGTCGACCATCCCAGCGCCTTTTCCGACAAGTCGCCGGTGCCGACGACAATGCCGCTGTCGCGGTTGGCAATCGTCATCAGCACGAGGGTTCTGACGCGCGCCTGCACGTTCTCCAGCGTGACGTCGCCAAACTCGGGGTGTTCGCGCAGACGCTGCAGCAAGCCGTCCAGCGTGTCGACACCTTCGGTGGCGGCATGGCCAATCGCGGATAGCACGACGCGAGAGATTTCGTCGATGGACAAGGTGTGCAGTGTCGCTCCGAGCGATTCGGCCAGCACGGTGGCGTTATCCTTGGTTCCGCTACTGGTACCAAAGCCCGGCATCGTCAGGCAGACGAGATCAGTGCGCGGTCGCTTGTCGAGGTCCAGCGCAGCCGCAGCGACCAGAGCCGCTGCCGTCGAGTCCAGTCCGCCGGAAACACCGAGTACCAGTTTCGGTGCGCCGATCGCGCGCATGCGGGTCAACAAGGCGTTGGACTGTATCTCGAACATCTCCCAACAGCGTCGGCTGAGCGTGCTTTCGTCCTTTGGGAGAAACGGAGTGGGGGTGATCTTGCGCAGGAAGTCGGTGTTTTCCTTCGCCTCGAACGCGCACCATCGCCAGTCATGCTCATCGTGCTGTTGCGCTGCGCAGTCGCCAAAGGTGGTCGTGGATCTGCGCTCGAAGGCCAGTGCCTCGAGATCGATGTCCTGAAGCACCAGCTGGCGCTCGCGCGCAAAGCGTCTCGACTCGGCAAGCAGGCTACCGTTCTCGTAGATGAACGCGTCGGCGTCCCAGGTGACATCGGTGGATGACTCGCCGGGTCCCGCCGCCACATAGACGTAGGCACACTTGCCACGGTCGCTTTGCGCGCTGGCCAGGGTGCGCCGCAGTTCTGCCTTGCCGATGGTGAAGTTCGACGCCGAGAGATTGGCGATGACGGTGGCGCCAGCAGAACACTGGGCCGAGCTGGGTGGTTGTTGAACCCACAGGTCCTCGCAGATCTCCACACCGACCACCAGTCCACGCAGCGTGCTGTCGAACAACAGGTCAAGCCCGAAGGGAACGTTGCTGGCGCCAATCCGTATGATGCTGCCATCGGGAACCTCCACGCCGGGTCGAAACCAGCGGGCTTCCTCGAATTCGCGATAGTTCGGCAGATAGGCCTTGGGAACCACGCCGAGGATAGTGCCGCCTTGCATTGCAATGGCGCAGTTGTAGAGCCCGCGAGGCGTTCTCAATGGTGCACCGACGAGTGCCAGGCAATCCAGGGCTGCCGCCTGCTGCGCCAGCCTGAGAAGCTGCTCCTCGACGACATCGAGCAGTTGTGTGGCAAGTACCAGATCGCGCACGGTGTAGGCGCTGAGCCCGAGTTCCGGGAACACCACCACCTGCGCGCCCGCCTCGCTGGCCTCGCGCCACAGGGCGAGGGTGTTTTCCCGGTTGCGTTCGGGATCCCCCACACGGACGGTGGGCACCGCCGCAGCGATACGAGCAAAGCCTTTCATGAGCGAAGTATACGGACCAAAGGCGCGAGGCCCTGCACGCGGAGCTTCGGCTCAGCAATGGACAAGTTAACAAAAGGGTAACAATTGTGTGCTTTCCGTCACTATAATGACGTCTTCGACGATTGGCTGACACGTTCCAGATGACCCTTCGATGCTCCACAGCCTGCATGGCTGCCACGTTCTCCGTTGTTGGCTTGCTGGGAAGCCCCTTGTTGGCTCAGGCCGACGGTTACGAATACCCCATCGTCGTCGAGCGCACGTCGCCGGTTCTCGAGGAAGAGCTGCAACTCGGGGAGGGCGCCGACGTGGCCGACACGGTCTCTGTCGCGCCGGCCGCGGTAGACGCCGACGTGGTGGACGAATCCGTAGCCACTGCTGTGACGCCTTCTGCTGATGCAACAGCCGTGGCCAACGCCAGTGCTCGACAAGAAGAGCCGCTGCTCACCGGCGGCATGGCGTCTGCCGGTTTTGCCGACACCGGACGCGCGCTTTCTCTCTACGCCAGCGAAAAGGTCTTTCGTGCCGAGTACGAGCAGGACAGCGAGCTGTTCGATCTTGAGGATGCACGCATCTCGGCCGGTTTCCTGTTCACCGAATTGCGCGACACCATCATCAGCGGTACCTACCTGATGGATACCTTCCCTGGACTGATTCCGCAGGTTGATTTCAAGGTGGGCACGCGCCTGTATCTTGCGTTGCTGGGTATCGAAAATCGCGATGTCGTGGGCGCTGGTCTGGGCCTGCAGGCGAAGTACTCACTGCCGCTGGATGCCTTTCCGCTGAGCATTGGTGCGTCCTTCTTCTACACGCCCGACATCCTGGCTTTCGGTCAATCCGATCGCATCATCGACGCCAGCGTGGATGCCGGGCTCGAGCTGCGTGAGAATCTCAGTGCGTTTGTCGGTCTGCGCTTTCTCGAATTTGATACGCGCCCGGGTACGCGCAAGGTCGAGGACGATGTGCACTTCGGTATCACCTGGCAGCTGGGTGCAAGCGATAGCAGCGCTCGGCGAAACAGCGCGCCGAGCTTCCGATAAGGCCTGACCGCCGCGTTCTTTACGAGGCCACTAGCGGCCTCGTGCCACCTGTCGCAGCGGTGCCAGATCGAGGTAGCGATTGGCAGACGGTACGCCGCGGGCTCTGAGTTGGCCGCGGCGCTCGAGCACCACACTCATCGCAGAGAAGGCCTTCTGATAGGTGCCGCGTAGCAATTCGATATTGCCCTCGGTGTCGAACAGCCGGGTGGCGTCAAGGCCAATCGTCGTTATTACCGGTGTGGTCGCGAGCGCGTCTGCGATGGCGGTGGCAGCCTGCTGAGGCTCGCGGATGAGTGCACGGACTACGCGATCCCACGCGCGAATGACGCGCTTGACCGTCTCCTTGTTGGCCCGCAGCCAGCGCTCTTCACCGATCAGCAGATCAGCTACCAGGCCGGCTTCTCGGGAGGGGTCCGCCAGACGGATGAGACTGCCACTGGAGGCTGCCGCAGCTTGCTCGATGCGGCTCAATGCAGGCTCTCCGGCGACCAACGCGTCGATGTCACCAGCAGTGATGGCCGCTAGCGCGTCCGCTTCGCTGAGATAGCTGATATCGACTCGCGCCATACTGAGCCCTCGTTCCTGGAGAGCATGTGCGAGTAGCACATCGTTTGCACTCGACGAGTCATCAGCCACGATGGCGATCGATGCTCCACGCAGCGCCACTACATCGCGGATTCCGGGTCTTGCAAGAATCGCATTGGCCTCCAGCGAGTAGGCCAGCACGAGCACGCCGCGCAAGTCCAGGGCGGCGGACGCGTCTTGCAACAGCACCTCGGCACCCGCTGCCAGCAGATCGATGTTGCCGTCAGCGACTTGCGCGATCGTCTCGTTATCGTAGGGCAGCAGCTCGACGGCGATTTGCTCCTGCTCGAAGTCCCCGCGTTCTGCGGCCCAATGCAACAAGGCCAACGCGACGCGATCCTGCACGGCGATGCGCACGGGAGTGTGTTCCTGAGCCTGCGCCGGATGTAGCGTGGCGAGTAACAGGATGGAGAGAGCCAGCGTCGCGAGCCCCGACGCTGTGAACGGGGAAGCCCCGCGCCGGGATACCGCGCGTCGGCATTTTTTGCGCCCATGCCGGTCAACCGGCGCGGGAAGGTTTACAGATGTGTCAGGCATACCCTCATGTACCATGCCGCAGCTGCTTTCGGACGTGTTCATGTATGGCTGTCAACCCAGATGACAAGAATCTCGCGCTGTACTGCGATTTTGAAAACATCGCGCTCGGCGTGCGCGACGCCAAGTACCAGAAGTTCAATATCGAACACGTCCTCGAACGCTTGCTCGTCAAGGGCAGTATCGTGGTCAAGAAAGCCTACTGCGATTGGCAGCGCTACAAGGATTTCAAGGCGCCGATGCACGAGGCATCATTCGAGCTGATCGACATTCCACACGTACGACAGTCTGGCAAGAATTCGGCGGACATTCGCATGGTGGTCGACGCGCTCGATCTTTGTTACACGAAATCACACGTCGACACCTTTGTGATAATCAGTGGAGACTCCGACTTTTCGCCCCTGGTCAGCAAGCTGCGGGAAAACGCCAAGACCGTCATCGGCGTTGGTG
The DNA here is from genome assembly GCA_938006335.1 of uncultured Granulosicoccaceae bacterium. GTDB lineage: Bacteria > Pseudomonadota > Gammaproteobacteria > Granulosicoccales > Granulosicoccaceae > Granulosicoccus. Next base: position 10,172 of record CALLMF010000005.1, read on the forward strand.
TCAAGAATTCCACCTCGGACCTGTTGATCAAGAACTGCGACGAATTCATCTACTACGACGATCTGGTCCGTGAGCTGGAAAAGAAGCCGTCCCGAAAAAGTGGCAAGAAGCGCTCGGGCTCCAAGCGCGCGAAGCGCTCTGCACCAAACCCCGTCGAAGAGTCAACCGAGTCTTCGGCGGCGAAAACACCAGTTGAGTCCGCAATCGGTTCGGTCGACTTCGACGATAGCTCCGATGCTGACGAGCTCGCTCAGGAGGGTATGGAGCTGGTGGTCGAGACTGCGCGAGCGCTGGCTGCCGAGCGCGACAAGGTGTGGGGCTCGATGATCAAGCAGACACTCAAACGTCGTCGCCCGGGCTTCAACGAGAGCTATTACGGGTTCGACTCGTTCGGTGCCTTGCTGGAGGAGGCTGCGAGCCAGGGCTTGCTGAAGATCGACTCGGATGACCGTTCGGGTGGCTATATCGTGCGTGAGGTCGCCGATTGAGCCCGGTCATCGACTTTGACGAGGTTGCCAAACGATTTGGCCGCTTGCCAGTATTGAACGGCTTGTGTCTGCAGGTGCAGGCGGGTGAGGTGTTCGGCTTTCTCGGCCGCAACGGCGCGGGCAAGTCCACCGCCATACGGTGTCTGATGGGCATCACGACGGCCGATTCCGGTGAAGTACGCTTGTTTGGCGAAACCGTGTCTCCACGAGCGGTTGCCCTGCGGCGACGGGTGGGCTACGTCGCTCAGGAGCAGCACATGTACCCGTGGATGTCGCCGCGCACGCTGGGGCGGTTTGTGCGCGGTTTCTACCCTACCTGGAATGAGGCACGCTGGCGCGAGCTGATCACGCGGTTCGATCTGCCGATCAAGCGGCGACTGGGCACCTTCTCCGGCGGCATGAAAGCGAAACTTGCGTTGGCGGTTGCCTTGTCGACGCGTCCGGAGCTGTTGGTACTGGATGAGCCTACGGCAGGAATGGACCCCGTCGCGCGGCGTGAGTTTCTGGATCTGGTGCGCGGTGAAACCGAGCGCGAGGGAGTGACCACGTTTTTTTCAACGCATCTCATCGATGAGATCGAGGCAGTGGCGGATCGTATTGCCATCGTCGAAGGGGGGCGTTCGATCTACGAAGGTGCTCTTGCGCCGCTTGCGTCGCGTACGGTGGGCTACTCCATTGCGGTCGAAGATGACGTGCCTGGCTCGTTGCCTGGCCCCTTTGCCGCCGAACGACTTCGCCTGCTGGACGAAGGGGTACGTGGTGGTCGACGGCATCTTGTGATGATGCTGGCCGAGGAAGAAATGCCGGGCCCGACGGGCGCAAGCTACAGCCCGGTGCTCAATCCCGGCTGGCGTCCCGAACGCTTGTCGCTTGAAGACGTGTTTGTCGCGCTGGTCAGTCGTCATATCGGAGCTTCGGACGCTCGCTGACATGGCAACCAGGGCACTGTTGGGCAAGGACCTTCGAGAGCACGGCTTGGCGGCTCTGGGTCTGCTGCTCGGTGGTTTTGCACTGGTCGCGCTTGCCATCGCGCAGAATCGCGCGGCTGCGTTTTCAATGAGCCCCTTCGAGGTGGTGCGATTTGCGCTGATCACCTTCGTGCCCTTGATTGTGCTGACCGTTGGCAATCGTCTGGTCGTGCGTGAGTACCTGTCAGGGACCCGACAGTTCGTGGAGGCCTTGCCGGTCGGCACGTCCCTGCCACTCACCATCAAGTATCTGTTGGGTGCCGGCTTCCTGATACTGCTCGGTGTGTTGTTGATCGCCTTGTGCACGCTTGGCTCCAGCGCGGCAGATGATGTCACGGCACCCTGGTTGGCCTTGTTGCTGGCAAAGACGGTCGTGATACTGCTGCTTTATTGGAGCATCGTTTTCTGCTTCAGCTTGTGTGGCCATCTGCGCATCATGCTGTACCTGAGCGTGCTGGGTATCGCCGCCCTGATTGCCTGGTCGCCGGGCATCGACTCATCGAGATTTGCTCCCTTCAATCTCATGGATCGTGATCTGTTCGTGTTCGAGCGGGATGTGGTGCCGGTCGCTGACATGTTGTGGACGCTGGTCATTGCCGCTGCCTTTACGGCCGGTGGCTTCCTGATTGCCCGGCTCGGCAATGGCGCGGTGGTCGAGCGACTCGCCAAGCCGATGAGCCGGCGCGACTTCGTCGTACTCGGTGTATTGGCGGCAGCTGGTCTGACCCTGGGTGGGCTCATCGCAGAGGATCAGTCGCGGGATCCCATTCGCTTTGGCACCAATACGGTGTTGCGAAACATCGACCCTGCCATAGAGATGTACTACGCCGCGGAAGCCTATCGCGGCCGCAGCGAGGCTTTCATGTTGCTGGTCAAGGAGGCTGAGGCTCCGTTGCAAACGGTGTTGGGCATCGAGTCATTGCCGGTCGTGCGACTGGCCTTGCGTCCGGGGCGCGAGCCGCACGATATCGACTACGGTACGCTCGATGGCGTGTATGTCGCGGCCAACTGGATGGAGCACGATAGCTACGACGACGCGGTGCTGGTGGCGGTCGTGTTGCACGGCTTGCTCAGTGCGCGCACCGGTGGTCGTGCACCCTTTGAGCCGCATCACTGGGTGCTGGACGGCTTTACTCGATGGTGGGCAGAGACGCTTGGAGATCCGGCGCGGCTGCGCAACTCGCATCGAGATGAGCTGCTTGCGCGTGCGGCCTTCGTGGCCGCACGACTCGATGAAGATGCTGATCTGGTCAGCACCTGGCAGCTTGTCGCAGATCGCTTTGGGTATCCCTCGGCCGAAGCGCTTGCGTTCTCGGCGATGCATTATCTGTCCGAGTCGGCTGGTAGCAATGCGGTGCTTGCCGTCGGGCGCGCGTTCCTGTCGGAACCCGTCGGCGCATCGATACTTGCCAGTGCCGCGGACCGGCGACGGCCCTCCTGGCAACGATTCACTGATGCGACGGGTATCAGTCGCGATGACTTCCTGCGCGGCTGGGCACAGTCGCTTGCCAACGCGACACGTGAGCCTGGCGTGGCGAGCAAGCTTGCCGCGGTACCGCCCATCGAGGCGGTGATTGATGTCGCTGACGATGCCGTGCCTACCATCATCGCGGGCTACCGGGCGACTCACGGCAGCACAAGCTTGTCCGACGCTTACGCGGATACCCGCTGCATTCTGCGTCATGGTCCCTTGTCTGCGTTTGATTACGAGTTCGATGTCGACGACGAAGACGAACTCGAGGCGCCTTGTGCCCTGGACGAGCAGGCGCATACGCTTCGTGGCCGGTACGCATCAGGTGACCGGGTATACGTCGCGCTTGAAATGGAAAGTCCGGCGTTTCACCAGCCCTTGAGGCTGGACTCGCGTCGTTTGAACATTCCCTGAAGGCGCTCCTGATGATCTCATTGATCTGGAAGGAACTACGCCAGCTATTGCCGATCGCCTGGCTGTGGTTCGCCATCATCCTGATTGGATACGCATCACGGTTCATCGGAAAACGTATCGATGAGGAAACCTTTGGCTCCTGGTTCGAAAACCTGCTCGCCGTAGGCAGTGACCCGATGATTGCAGCAGTGGCTGCTGTGGTGGGTCTGGTGACGGCATGGGCGTTGTTTCCGCGCGAGGTCGATGACTCCACGATTGATTTCCTGCGCGCCTTGCCGGTGTCGCGAGTATCGGTGTTCGTCGCCAAGTACATCGCGGCGGTTGTGTTGATCGCCATACTCACGGTGCTGTCTTATGGCATTGATGCCGTGGTGCTTGCCTGGAATCCCGAGTCGATCGGCGGGCGTTTCTATGGCCAGGCTTTCGCCACGATGCTATGGCGCGACATCGTGTTCTCCGCCATCATCGTCGCGCACGGGGTACTGATCTCATGGTTTCGGGTGCTTGGCCTGGTGGTGTACGCCTTGTATTTGCTGGGTGTTGCCTGGTTGGAGAGTCAGGCGGGCGGGGCGGGTGTCTTCAGTGTGCTCAGCATCCTGTCCAATGAATTTGATGGGTCGCGGCTGGTGGTCGACTTGCGTGCAATCGTCATTCACGTACTGGTTGCGTTCTTCGTGCTGCTCATCGCCTACTTCCTGTGGAGTCGGACGCCATCGATGCGTGCCGGCGGAAAGCGTCGTTCGGTCAGCGCAAAGATCGCGCGAGGGCTCATGTCACTTGCCGCCTTCGTGGCGGTGGGTCTCGCTCTGTTGCAGATCACGGCCACCGAGAACGGCGGTCTCATCGATGACTCCCTGGAGGTGGCTACCACCGCTCACTACCGCTTTGCCTTCCATCCGTCAGATACGCCTACCGTCGAGTACGTGCTCGGCCATGCCGATGATGACTTCCAACGTCTCGCGGATTTGCTGGGCACCGATGAGCTACCGCGCGTGCGCGTCAACCTTGCCGCGGCGAGCGAACATGCGGCTGGGCTTGCGACCTGGAAGACCATTCGCATGGACCTCGATACTTTCGAGGCTGATGTGTCACAGCGTCGCGTGCTCAGTCACGAGACCGTGCATGTCATGCAATCGGTGTTGTCGAATCGCGCCTTGGCAAGACATTATGCTGCCACACGGTTCTTCGTCGAGGGCATGGCCCAGTACCTATCGTTCATCGTGGTGCCGGAAGTCGAGCGACGCGCCTCCAATCGCGCGATTGCGGCGGTCGCCTGGAAGCGTCAGGACATCCGCTTCGAAGACCTGAGCGACGCCGAGTTTGCGTCCCGTTTTGATCCAGACTTGTATTACAGTCTGGGCGACTTGTGGACAGAGAGTTTCGTGTCGGTGTGTGGAGAAGCAGCCATCGGTGATTTTCTTCGTGCCGCTGGCAGAGACGATGTGCCGCGCAACCTTGTGGGGCCTGTGTTCTGGAGGGATACGCTCGGCACGATCGGTTGCGAGCTTGAGGAAGTCAACGAACGTTTTCGTACCGACATGCTCGCCTTGTATGAGTCGACCGACCGCTCCCGCTTTCCCCGCTTTGACGGCGTTGAGGTCACGAGGCTCGATGACGGACGTGTGCAAGTGGTCAGTGAACTCATGGGCCCAGAAGATGGTGCGGGTGATACCTTGCCACTCGACGTCAACCAGCTGCCGGCGCGATTCACCATTCGCGTAGGGGGTCTGGCAAGTCTTGTCGCTACCGTGGATCCGGTGTTTAGAGGCCGAGTCGAGCGGGAAGGCGATGATGTGCGCGTGGTGTACGAACTCCCTGCTCGGGCCGTGCCGCGTACGCGTTTCGAATACCAGCTTGGGTTTGCGCCCTACGCCGACTCGCGGGTCTGGTACGACACCCGCAGAACCGGAAGTGCATCTCGACCGGCAAGCGAGTAGACACAGGTACACGCTATAGTGGCGCGGCAGTTTCAGCCGACCTGTCAATGATGACGTTCGACCAACTTGCCATAGTCAGCATTCTCGCTGTCACGATGGTCCTGTTCGTTTGGAACCGTTTGCGCTACGACGTCGTCGCCGGGATTGCGCTCATGGCTTCGGTGTATTCGGGGTTGATTCCCTTTGACGACGCGTTCGAGGGATTTGCGCATCCGGCCGTGATTACCGTTGCCGCGGTACTGGTCATCAGCCAGACCCTGCAGACCTCGGGTGTGGTGGAGCTGTTTCTCGGCGTGTTGTCTCGAGCGCGCGGTAGTCTCTCGCGGCAATTGGCTGCCAACTGCGGCATCACGTTGATGTTGTCGGCCTTTATGAACAACATCGGTGCGCTGGCTCTGATGCTGCCGATTACCTTGCGTGACGCTGCCAAGGCGGGGCGTTCTCCCTCGCTGCTGTTGATGCCGCTGTCGTTTGCGAGCTTGTTGGGTGGGCTGGTGACAGCCATTGGAACACCACCCAACATCGTTATCGCGACCTTCAGACAAGAGCGCGAAGGCGAGGCTTTCAAGCTGTTTGATTTTCTGCCGGTTGGCCTGGGTGTGGCGCTGGCGGGCTTTGTGTTTCTGGTGGTCGCGTCGCGCTGGTTTCTGCGCCCGAGCGCGGATGCCTCGTCGCAAGACCACGCACTATCGGATGTCGATTCAGGTCGGTTCAAGCTGGCTCGCTACCTGACCGAGGTGCGCGTCGCAGAGACGTCTGCACTGGTTGGCGATTCGGTCGTCGATCTCGAGGCGATGTGTGAGAACGACGTCAGCGTCATGGCCATCCTGCGACGCGACCGTCGACGTCTCGCGCCGTCGTCGCTGGAAGTGCTGCAAGCGGGTGATGTGCTGATCCTTGAAGGTGAAAGCGAGGCCTTGCAGCCGCTTTTCATCGACCCGACGTTGCTCGAGACCGGTGCCGAGAACGTGGACCCGGGTTCCTTGAGCTCGCCCGATGTGCGTGTGCTCGAGGCGGTCGTCATGCCGAATTCGGTACTCGAAGGCGAGTCGGCTCGCGGGGTAGGGCTGCATCGCCGCTTCGGCGTCAACCTCCTCGGCGTTGCTCGCGATGGGGCCGCGTCACGTGCGCGCTTGAAGCTGGTGCGATTTCGAGTCGGCGACGTTCTGCTCCTGCAGGGTGACACTGCGGCTCTCGAGCAGGCCTGTCAGAGCCTCGGTTGTCTTGCGATCAAGGATCGGGGGCTTGGAATCGCCCGTCGTCGCGGGGCTCTGCTTGTGCCGGGTGTGTTTGCTGCGGGTATTGCCGCGGCTGGATTCGGGCTGGTGCCGATCCACATCGCCTTCACCACCGTGGTGGGTGTGCTGGTGTTGGCGCGCATGATTTCGCTGCGCGATGCCTACCGCAGTATCGAGTGGCCGGTTATCGTGCTGCTCGGGTTTCTGATTCCGGTGGGCAAGGCGTTACAGACCACAGGCGCGACCGACCTGATTGCCAACGGCATCCTTGGCGTGTCCGATCAGCTCCCGGTGTGGTCGCTACTGGCGTTGATCATGGCAACATCGATGCTGTTGTCGGACCTCGTCCACAACACGCCGACGGCCGTGTTGATGGCGCCCATTGCCTATGCCCTGGCGGTGGGTCTTGGCCTGTCATCGGACGCCTTTCTCATGGCGGTGGCCGTGGGCGCGGCGTCACCCTACCTGACGCCCATCGGGCATCAGTCCAATACCCTGGTCATGGGGCCGGGGGGCTACCGGTTCGGGGACTACTGGCGGCTTGGCCTGCCGCTGAACCTCGTGATCCTGTCGGTCGGCGTGCCGCTCATCGCGGCGATCTGGCTGTAGTGGGTGAGTGGGGTTTGCGCTGACGCACACCGACCGAGCGCAAATATATGTCAGAATTTCACATAACCTGTGACCAGTAGGGTGTCATTGGCGGAGTGTTGAGCCAGACGGCGGGTCCCTCTCGCGTGCCGTGAAGTTTGAGACGCGCAATCCCGAAGGAATGCAGTACACTTTCGGGTTACCTATCGCGGGCTGTGCCCGCACAACGTTGTGGACTCCCCTCTCATGGTCACGATTCGCCTGTCGCGCGGCGGCGCGAAGAAACAGCCGTTCTATCACATCGTCGCTACGGATAGCCGTGCGCGAAGGGATGGCAAATACATCGAACGTCTGGGTTACTTCAACCCCGTTGCTCGCGGCGCTGCCGCTCCCGTTGAGCTCAATCTCGAGCGACTGGATTACTGGGTGGGCGTAGGTGCCCAGATGAGCGATCGCGTCACCAAGATCGTCAAGGGTCATCGAAAGGCGCAAGCCGAAGCAGCCTGATTGCAGCAGCGCCGCTGTACCCCGGTAAGGTCAGGGGCGCGGTTCGAATGACTGATGCTGGTGCGTGGTTCAGGTATCGACTGATGGGCCCGGTCTGATGACAGAGCAGGCTTCCGACTGGATACCACTCGGTCGCATCACCGGCCACTACGGTGTCAAGGGTTGGGTCAAGGTGCATTCCGACACCCAACCGCGTGACAATATCGTGGCGTACGACGAGTGGGTGCTCATGCCGGCCCGCAGTACAACGGACGGCCAGCGCTACAAGGTGCTGGATGGACGGGAGCAGGGCAAGACGATCGTGGCGCGGCTCGAGGGCATCGAGGATCGCGACGCGGCGGATCGCCTCATTGGCCAGAGTATCGTCGTCAAGCGCTCGGAGCTGCCGGCTCTCGACGCAGATGAGTTCTACTGGACTGATCTGGTCGGTATGGAGACGGTGACATCGGACGGCACGCGGATCGGCAAGGTGGTGCGACTGTTCGAGACCGGGGCCAACGATGTACTGGTCGTCAGTGACGAGCGCAAGGGCAGCAAACCCGGTGCCGAGGTGCTCGTGCCTTGGGTCCAGCCCGACGTCGTGACGGAGGTGGATGTCAACGCTCGACGGATCACGGTGGATTGGGATCCGGATTTCTGACGGCATGGCCGAACGGGATGACCGGCTTGTCAGGTGCCGACAGGATGGCTGGTTTGAACGCAGGGCATGATGAGTCATGGTGAGTGAGGGGGAGGAGCCGGTGCGCCACTTCGGTGTCGTGACGCTGTTTCCCGAGTTGGTGAGTACAGCGCTCGGCTCAGGGGTCGTAGCGCGCGGTTTCAAAGAAGGGCTGTTGCAGCTCGACCTCGAAAATCCGAGGGAACACGCAACAGACCGGCACCGCACCGTGGACGACCGCCCCTTTGGTGGCGGGCCGGGTATGGTGATGTCGCCGGGGCCAACGGTCGCGGCGGTACGAACGCTCAAGGAGCGTCTCGCCGGTCGGTCCGGGGAGCCGGTAACAGTGGTGTACGTCAGCCCGCAAGGGCGGCGTTTCGATCAGGCGCTCGCAAGGCGCTGGTCACAGCAAGGCCCGCTGGTGTTTCTGGCAGGCCGGTATGAGGGCATTGACGAGCGCATCATGGATGCGGTCGTTGATGAAGAAGTGTCACTCGGGGATTTTGTGCTGAGTGGGGGTGAGATCGCGGCGATCGCCATGATCGATGCGGTGTCACGTTTGGTTCCGGGGGTGCTCGGGCACGCCGATTCGGCCAGCGAGGATTCGTTTGGCGCGTCGGGCATGCTTGATCATCCTCACTACACGAGACCTGAGGATTTCGAAGGGTGTCGAGTACCGGAAGTACTGTTGTCGGGCGACCACGCGCGTATCGCGCGATGGCGTGCGCAACAAGCGCAGGAAAGAACACAGGCGCGTCGGCCAGACCTGATTGCAGGGCCTGACGACGCGTGTTGATTTCAGACAGCGGCCCTGGGCACCAGCCCGGGGTCAACATTCAAGTAGAACGGAACGACACGACCATGAGCAGGATCATCGACGAAATCAACGCCGAGCAGATGCAACGCGACATTCCGGCATTCGCACCGGGCGACAGCGTGGTCGTTCAAGTGCGGGTCAAGGAAGGCAACCGCGAGCGTCTTCAGGCCTTCGAGGGTGTGGTCATCGCGAAGCGCAACCGTGGTCTGAATTCGGCCTTCACGGTTCGCAAGATTTCTCATGGCGAGGGCGTCGAGCGTGTCTTCCAGACGTACAGCCCGCTGGTTGCGAGCATTGAGGTCAAGCGCCGCGGCGATGTGCGTCGTGCCAAGCTCTACTACCTGCGCGGCCTTACCGGCCGAGCGGCACGTATCAAGGAAAAGCTCTGATACGCTGCTGGCTGTCGAGCGAGGCTTGGCCCACGCCCGACAGCTGACAAGCGTCGGGCTGCACGTGCGCAGTCGCCGTTCGACACGGCCCCTCTTGAACCTCTGCGAGCAGGCCATAGGTCTGCCCTGCGCGCGTGCTGCCGCCAGGAACTTTCCGCGTGCTGCGCGCATGCCCATCTCCAGAATCAAACCCAGGTAGACCGCGATGAGCGACGAGCAGGACACCACCGGTCAGTCGGCTGACCCCTCCGCGACCCACGCCCCGAGCAGTGGCGGCGAGCGCATGACCTTCCAGGCGGAAGTCAATCAGCTGCTGCAGCTGATGATCCACTCGCTGTATTCCAACCCCGAGATCTTTCTGCGCGAGCTGATTTCCAACGGATCCGACGCACTGGACAAGCTGCGCTTCGAGGCGGTCTCCAACGACAATCTACTGGCCGACGATACCGAGCTGCGTATTGTCGTCGAAGCCGATGAAGCGGCCGGCACGGTCACGGTCCGTGACAACGGCATCGGCATGAACCGCGACGACGTCATCGCGAACATCGGCACCATCGCAAAGTCCGGTACCAAGCAGTTTCTCGAGTCCCTCACCGGTGATCAGAAGACCGATGCCAAGCTCATCGGTCAGTTCGGTGTCGGTTTCTATTCCGCCTTTGTCGTCGCGGATCGCGTCACCCTGACCACGCGCAAGGCCAGCGACCCTGCAGCCAGCGGTGTGGTGTGGGAGTCCGATGCCGAAGGCGGCTACACGCTTTCCGAGCAGAGCGTGGATGCACGCGGCACCGAAGTGGTGTTGCACCTGAAGGAAGACATGAAGGAGTTCGCCGGCACCTGGCGCCTCAAGAGCATCATCAAGAAGTATTCGGACCACATCACCTTCCCGATCATGATGTGGTCGGAGCCCACCCCGCCGCCGCCCGCTGAAGACGGCGAGGAAGAACAGGCGGCCGAAGCGCCGGTACTCGAACAGGTCAACGCGGCGTCGGCGCTGTGGACGCGGCCCAAGTCATCGATCAGCGATGAGGAGTACACCGAATTCTACAAGCAGGTGTGCCAGGACTACGAAGACCCGTTGGTCTGGGCACACAATCGCGTTGAAGGTACTCAGGAATACACCTCGTTGCTGTATGTGCCTAAAAAGGCCCCGTTTGATCTCTTCGATGCCAACCGGGATGCTCGCGGTATCAAGCTGTTCGTGCAGCGTGTGTTCATCATGGACGAGGCTGAAAAGCTCATGCCTCGCTATCTGCGCTTTGTGCGTGGCCTGGTCGACAGCAACGACTTGCCATTGAACGTCTCGCGCGAAATCCTTCAGAACAATCGCATCATCGAGACCATCCGCAGCGCGTCGGTCAAGCGCGTACTCGGCATGCTCGAGAAGCTCGCTGAAAAGCAGCCGGATGACTACAAGGCATTCTGGACCGAGTTTGGTGCCTGTCTGAAGGAAGCGCCTGGTGAGGACTTTGCCAACCGCGAGCAAGTCGCCAAGCTTTACCGATTCGATTCCACGCATACCGACAAGGAAGGTGAGTGGGTGTCGCTGGACGAGTACATCGCCCGCATGAAGCCGGGGCAGGACAAGATCTTCTACATCACGGCAGACAGCTATCGCGCTGCTGCCAACAGTCCTCACCTCGAGGTCTTCCGCGACAAGGGCATCGAAGTGCTGTTGATGCACGATCGCGTCGACGAGTGGGGCATGTCCTACCTCAGCGAATACGAAGGCAAATCCTTTGTGTCGGTCGCCAAGGGCGATCTCGACCTCGATGCCATCGAAGGTGACGAAAGCGACAAGGAGGCGCGCGAAGAGCGCGAGGCGAAGGTCAAGGAGGCTGGGCCGCTGATCGAGCGCATGAGTGAAGTGCTCAAGGAAGACACCAGCGAAGTGCGCGCGTCGACCCGCCTTACCTTGTCACCCGCTTGTGTGGTGCTGGGCGAGCAGGACATGGCCATGCACATGCAACAGCTGATGAAGCAGGCAGGTCACGAAATGCCATCCAGCAAGCCCGCGCTCGAGATCAACCCCTCGCACCCGATTCTCGAGTTGCTCGACAAGGAGCAGGACGAGGACCGCTTTGCGGATTGGTCTCGTTTGCTGCTCGACCAGGCACTGCTCGCCGAGGGCGGGCAGCTCGAAGACGGGGCCGGCTTTGTCAAGCGCATGAACGAGATGTTCGTGGCCCTGCATGCGGGATGATTTCTCTCTAGTGCTATGTCCAGTCGCGGGACGATTTCCCTCTGGCCGTTGGCGGCGCGGCGGTCAAGCGCTAGACTTGCACCCCGCGCCCGCGCCTCACGCCCGGTCCTTCGTTTCAATTACTCTCGTCCGATTCAATGAAACTCTCTGGTCTGCCGCAACCGCTTGTCGCGGCCGCTCTGCTTGTCGGCTCGATTCTGGGGGGCAGCAATGCGCTCGCCCAGGGTGCGGGTGATCCCGCCGCCGGGGAAAAGAAGGCATATACCTGTCTGGGTTGCCACGGTATCCAGCACTACGTGAACGTGTATCCCAGTTATCACGTACCGCTGATTGCGGGACAGAATGCGGCCTATCTGACCGCAGCCCTGCAGGCCTATCAGTCCGGCGAACGCCAACACCAGACCATGCAGGCCAATGCCGATCTGCTCAGCGATCAGGACATCGCAGACATTACCTCATGGCTCGAGTCCGTCGGCGGCGAAGCGGGAACCGACCAGAAGGGTGAGGCGCCTGACGCGGCGACGACCTGCGTGGCCTGTCACGGCCCGACGGGCTTGTCTGCCGCTCCGCAATGGCCCGCCCTCGCCGGGCAGTACAAGAGCTACATCGAGCAATCGTTGAAGTCCTACCAGACGGGCGAGCGCAACAACGCGATCATGATGGGCATCGCGGCCACGCTGTCGGACGACGACATTCGCGATCTCGCCGAGTACTACTCGGCGCAGCAGGGGCCGCTCGTTACCGCCCCGATCAACAACTGAGCACGCTGATTCAGGTTTTCGGCAGACTGTCCAATGCGGCACGAACCAGCTCGGGTTCGATGTCGCGGGGCATCTGCACGTGAAATCCCCGGGATTCAAGGTTCTCGAGCACGACAGCCGGGTCTTCCTGGCTCAGTGTGGTGGTCGGGGTCAGATCGATAGTCATCGCCAGCTCGGCGTCACCCAGTTGACGTCTCACGGGGTCAGGCAAGTCAGGCAGGCCTTCCTCGTCGCGCAACCAGACGTACAGTCCTTCGCGCACGTTGCTTCGGTATATCCAGCACTGCATTTCTGTGGCTCTTGTCATGGGTGAGCAGACGCCTATCGTACGGGTTCGTATCGACAAGTGGTTGTGGGCAGCCCGTCTCTACAAGACACGTAGCGTTGCTGCCAACTCGATCACGCGCAATCGGGTGCGCATCGGCGGCCAGCGCATCAAACCGTCGCGGATCGTTCAGGTCGGTGATCAGGTCACCGTTGAAAAGGGACCGTATACCTTCGAGCTCACCGTGCTCGTCACGGGTGACAAGCGGCAAGGGGCGGCGCAAGCAGCGCTGCTGTACGAAGAGGCCGAGCACAGTGTCAAGGCGCGTGAGGAGATTCGCGCACGGCGCCGGGCAGATCGGGAAGCGCGTCTCGGTATTGCAGGCGATGGCCGCCCAAGCAAGCGGCAACGTCGAGAGATCATGCGTCTCCAACAAAGTCAGCCCACGGGGATGGAGGATTGAACTCGCGCGTCGTGTTCTCTCGCTACCACCCGGGTCGCTGCTGCACGCAACATTCACGGAGAATCAGGTGCTGAAAAGACTGAGTGGAATGTCCCGCTCTGCCATCAATCGAACGCGTTCGATGTTGACCGGTGACAAAGCCTCTGGCCCTGTCGTGGATCACGTCATGCCGGAACCACAAGTCGTGGCTGCCGATGCCCATCCGGTCACTCGAAAGCTGATCGGGCGCAATGCGCTCAAGGTGCTCGACCGGCTGCACGAGAACGGACATCGGGCGTGTCTTGTCGGTGGCGGGGTACGTGATGCGCTTGTCGGCCTGAGACCCAAGGACTTCGACGTTGCAACCGACGCCAGTCCCGAGCAGGTCAAGGCACTGTTTCGCAACTCCCGCATCATCGGTCGACGCTTTCGACTGGTGCACGTGGTGTACGGCCGTGAGATCATCGAGGTGGCCACGTTCCGAGCGGCGCATGACGCAGGCGCGGGCGGTGAGGTGGCGGCGTCCGGAAGAATCGTTCGCGACAACGTGTACGGCACTATCGAGGAAGACGCCGTGCGGCGTGACTTCTCGGTCAACGGTTTGTACTGGGATGTCGCTGACGGATCCGTTGTCGACTATGTGGGTGGGTTGGACGATATCGACGCGGGGGTGTTTCGTCTCATCGGAGACCCGCTGACGCGTTGCGAGGAAGATCCGGTACGCGTGCTGCGCGCCGTTCGCCTCGCTGCAAAGCTCGGCTTCTCGATCGAACAGAACACATTGAAAGCCATGCGGCAGGTGTCCCCGGAGCTTGGCAAGACCGCTCCTGCGCGCCTGTTCGACGAAGTACTCAAGTTGTTCCAGGGCGGCTATGCCGAGAAGAGTTTTGACGCGGTGCGCGAGCACGACCTGCTACAGCACTTGTTTCCGGCCTTGCACCGTCGCCTTGGGCGTCTTGACGAGGCGGCGCGCAACGACCTCGAGTCCATGCTGCGGGCAGCACTCGCCAACACCGATCGTCGTGTGAGTCAGCGCAAACCGATCACGCCGGCGTATCTGCTGGCGTTCATGCTATGGCCCGAGGTAGAAGAGGAGGCACTGCGAAGCGTCACGGCAGGCGAGCCGGTACACGACGCATTGGCAGCGGCGGCCGAGCGTGCGCTGTCGGAACAGATCGGCGCGACGTCCATACCCAAGCGATTTTCTGGCCCCATGAAGGAGATCTGGCACATGCAGCCCCGTCTGGAACGTGATCGAGGCGCTCGCGCAATCAGCTTGATGGAAGACCGTCGCTTTCGTGCTGCCTACGATTTCCTGTGCTTGCGCGCCACGATCGACCCACTCTTGAAGCCGGTGGCGAAGTGGTGGACCGAGGTTCAGACGATAGAAGACGAAGACGCGCGTCTGGACAGCGCGGCCCAGCGCCCGACGTGCGCGCATGTCTGGGGCGAGCTCCCCGGCGGTGGCAAGAAAAAGCGCCGCGGCGGATCGCGACGACGCAAGCGGGGTCCACGTGCTGGCGGTGGTCCGGTGAGCAGTTCTGGCGCTGACAGTTCAGGGCAATGACTGCGCCGACGTTGCCTGTCACTGAGGTATTCGTCGCACTCGGCAGTAACCTCGGCGATGGCCATGCCCATTGCGATGCCGCGATCGAGGCGCTCAGGGGCGTGTGCGCTGAGGGCACAGAGCTGCGCGAGTCCTCGCGTATCTTGACGCAGGCCGTCGTTCCCGAAGAGCGCGCCGATGAACGGCAGCCCGACTATCTCAATGCCGTGGTGCAACTGCATACCTGCCTCGAGCCGCTCGAACTTCTTGATGTGCTGCAGGATATCGAACGACAGCGCGGCCGGCAGCGCGAGGGTGTGCCACGCTGGAGTGCGAGACCACTGGACCTTGATCTGTTGTTGTACGGCGACCTGTGCCTGGAATCGCCACGACTGACGGTGCCGCATCCACTGATGACCGAGCGCGCCTTTGTATTGCAACCCCTGGCAGAGCTCGCACCTCATCGGGTTCTACCGCATACCGGGCGACGTGTTGTCGACACTCTGGAGGCCTTGCCATGAAGCCGTTCTACCTTGCCATCGAGGGACCGATCGGTGTGGGCAAATCCAGCCTTGCCGAACAATTATCCGAACGCATGGGTGCGGACCGGCTGCGTGACACAGAAGCGGTGAACCCCTGGCTCGAGGCCTTTTATCGCGAACCTGCGGTAAACGCGCTACACACGCAGTTGCATTTTCTGGTGTCACGCATCGAAACGCTTGAGCGCCTCGCGCCGGCACGTGAGGACAGCGATACGCGTCGCGGCAAGCGCCCGCTGGTCGCTGACTTCATGATCGAAAAGGACCCCTTGTTTGCCGAGCTGGTGCTCGACGAGCGCGAGTGGCTGCTCTATCGCGCGCTGTATGAGCGCCTGGTCGCTCCGCTCGGACAGACCTGCTTGCAGCCGGATCTGGTGATCTATCTGCAGGCGTCGGTCGAGCACTTGATTCAGCGCGTCGAGAAGCGTGGCATCGAGTATGAGCAGCGTATTGATAGTGCGTATCTCGAGGGCTTGTCGCGCCTGTACGAGCGCTTCTTTCACGATCATGTGGCCACCCCCTTGCTGATCGTCAATACCGACAAGGTCGACCTGTCAACGGACGTGCTCGCCGTCGAGCGTCTGATGGACCGCATTGCATCACTCGAAGGTGGGCGGCACTTCTTCAACCCTTCGTGAGCCAGGCGACGGCGTCCATCCGACAGCACTTGTAGTTTCATGAGCCCGGCCGGTCGCCAATGCTCTGACTTTATGGCACTCTTGGGTAATTACCGGGAGCCCATTCGATGAACGAACTGCAGCGGTTGCGCATCGCTTTGCTCGAAGATAGTGCTGAGCAATCGGCGCGCGTTACCGGCTGGATCGACGCCCATGGATATCCGTGTGACGCGTTTGATTCGGCCGAAGCGTTTCAGCGTGCCTTCAAGAAGACCAGCTACGACGTGGTCATACTGGACTGGACGCTCGAGACCGGCAGCTCCGGGATCGAGGTACTGCACTGGCTGCGCAGTACCATCACCAGCGATGTGCCTGTCATTTTCGTGACCTCACGCCAGTCGGAGCAGGACATCGTCACGGCGTTGCAGGCCGGCGCGGACGACTACCTGGCAAAGCCGGTTCGTCAGCAAGAGCTCCTGGCACGGCTGTATGCGCTCGCGCGGCGTGCCCAGCCTGATGTCGATCTGCTGGAGTGTCCTCCCTATGTGTTCGATACGCAGGCCCGTACCGTGCACTTCGGCGAGGAGTCGATCAAGCTGACCGAAAAGGAATACGAGCTCGCGCTGTTCCTGTTCCGTAACCGCGGTCGTGTCCTGTCACGCCAGCATCTGTTGACCTCGGTCTGGGGAACCAGCGCCGAGCTCAACACCCGTACCGTGGATACCCACGCCAGCCGTCTGCGCAAGAAGCTCCGCCTGCTCGAGTCCGGACGCTGGAAGCTGACATCGATCTATCAGCACGGATACCGCCTCGAAGAGCGGGGGCGAGCCTGACGGATACTCGGCGCCGGAAGCATCTGACGCCGGTTCACCGAACGTACGGCTCCCGTGTACGACTCCATCAAGGCTGACCCCGAACTGCGACGAGGTGCTCGTCGTATCACGCTCGGTTGGCTTGGCTCGTTTCTGCTCATCTTGCTGGCGTTTGTCGTCCTGCTGGACTGGAGCGGAGCCACTACTCGACTCGATCGCCTGGTGCACGACAGCTGGGTGCGCTGGCATCAGCGCGATGCGCCCGAAGAGATCGTCATCGCGGCCATTGACCCTGCCAGTCTCGACGTCATTGGTCGCTGGCCCTGGCAACGCGAAACGCAAACCAAGATATTCGACGTGCTGGCGCGGCTCGGTGCGCGTGCAGTGGTCGTGGATATTCTCTACACCGAGGAGTCCCGTGACCCGGACGTGGACCGGCGTCTGGCGCATTTGCTCGGCCAGGTTCCGGTCAGCATCCTTCCGGTGCTGCTCGAAGGCGGGGTAGGTCGGTCGTCCAATGACACGCTGCCGATTCCTGTGCTTGCACGCGCCGCATCGGATATCGGGCATGTCGTGCTACCGATCGATAGCGACGGTATTGTCAGGCGTATCCAACTGAAGGCAGGGTTTCGGCGGCCGCATTGGTCGTCGCTGTCGCTGGCCGCTCATCAGGCCCTGAATCCTGATTTCACGGATGCTGATATCCCCGGGGAGCGCCTCGAGCTGAGCGATCCACCTGAAGACGTCTGGACAGGTGATCACGAGGCGCTCATCCCGTTCTACGGCCCGGCAGGCAGCTTCACTCAGGTGCCTGTCGTTGATCTGCTGCAAGGTCGTGTACCCCGTTCGGTCATCGATGGTCGCATCGTGTTGATTGGTTTGACATCGACAGGCCTCGGTGATGTCGTGCCAACACCGGTATCCGCTCAGGACCGCCCGCTGCCAGGGATCGAGGTGCATGCCAATGTGCTGGCTGCCCTTGACGTCGATGGGCTGGTCACGGTGGCACCTTCCTGGACCGGTCTACTCGTTGCCGCGTGTTTCCTGCCACTGCTCCTGCTGTTGTATTCCCGCTCGCCACCGCAGTGGAGTCTGTTCCTTGCGCTCGGTGGATCCTTGCTGCCGGTCATCGTCAGCTTGACCCTGTATTCCCAGCAGCAACTGTGGTTCGCGCCGATTTCGGTGAGCATCGGCATCATCTCCAGTTATCTCGCCTGGAGCCGTCATCGGCTCGCCTACGTCAATCGCTTTCTCGAGCGCGAACGCGCCTTGCTCGCGCCACACATGCCCGAGCGCGACGATCTGGATCTGCAGGCGCTGATCGGATTCTTCGAGACCGCAGTCCGGCACTTGCCGATCGATGGCTGGCGATTCACCGTCGATGGCAAACATTATTCCGGTGGTCAGAGTATTCCCAATGCGCCGGCCGATCTTGTCGGCAATCGCTGGCGTTTTCGTCGCGGAATTCACTCGCGCCGTTACAACACGCCCGGTCGCCTCGAGATCAGCATCCAGCTGCGCGACGAGGACCAGGCGAACCCCGTCAAGCGATACATCGACTCGCTCGGGCGAGTTCGTTCGCGCGAACGTCGTATGGCATTAGGTGGCTCGATCGAAAAGCTGCAGCGCAACGCACAAACGCTCTCGTCCGAGCTGCAGTGGTTGCGGGGCGTGAAGATCTTCAGCGAAACCATCATGTCCGGTAGCCCGATGGGGTTTGCGGTGTGGAACCCGGCCGGCGAGATGATTCGTGGCAATGCACTGATAGAACGCTTCATTCCGGTCAAGAGTCCGCGGGTCGCGCTGGTGGACTTCATTCGGGTGATCGAGCCCGAGACCGAGGACTACGCGTTGCGTCAACGGGTGGACGGCCTGATCCTGAGGGGCGAAGGGTGGCAGCTTGCCTACGAGGCCGGTGAGCAGGAACTCGTCATCGTGTTGAGTGCCATCGGCGACCGCCTGGCGGATCGATTGATCTGCGCCAGCGTGTTGGACGTCACTGCAGTGCGCAGCGCAGAACGCGCGCGCGCAGAGTTGGTGGACTACCTGTCGCACGATTTGCGCTCGCCGTTGATCTCCGCGCTGTATGACATCGAGGCTGAAAAACCGATCGGACAGCTCGAGTCGGCAGAGTTACCGGGACCTGCTGCTACCCAGGCCAATCCCGAGGACGGACTCGACTCGGACGTTGTCCGTCGCAGAATCGTATCGAACATCCGTCGCAGCCTGAGCATGATGGATGACCTGCTCCATGTGGCGCGTGCCGATAGTCTCGACGGCAGCGGCTTCACCGAAGTGCTGTTCAATGCGGTCGTCGATAACGCACTTGATCAGATGCTGCCACAGGCCACGGGTCGTGACATCGGATTCAAGCTCGACACCACCGACGATGAGCTCTGGTTGATGGGCGATGCCGGCTCACTCGAGCGAGCGGTGTGCAACATCATCGGGAACGCCATCAAGTACTCCCCTGAAGGCAGCTCCGTTCGCGTGTCCTTGCGCGGTGATCCCGAAACTCAGTGTGGAGTGCTGACGATCAGCGACGACGGCGTCGGTATCGACCCCGCAGAGTTGAAGCATCTGTTCGTGCGGTTTCGTCGCGATGCGCGTGTGGTCGGCAAGTTCAAGGGGATCGGGCTGGGACTGGCCCTGGTCAGCCGGGTCGTCAGGCAGCATGGCGGCGAGGTAGAGGCCTTCAGTCCTGGCAAAGGGACGGATATCGTCATGCAGCTGCCCCTCGCTGACCTCGACAACGACGTTGTGTCCGAGCAATAGGTCACCGCGATAGCATCGATACCTGGGCGGGTAGTACGGTGTCCGCCCCACCCGACGCCTTGCCGACGATCAGCTTGTCTGCCCCGCGTGTGGCAAACAGCCCGCATGTCACCACGCCCGGTATCGCGTTCAGCTGCGTCTCCAGCGCCAGGGGGTCATCGATCCGGAACTCATGGCAATCAAGGATGATGTTGCCATTGTCGGTGGTCACGCCCTCTCGATATTCAGGGTCCGCGCCGAGGCGGACGATCTCCCGCGCGACATGACTGCGCGCCATGGGAATCACCTCGATCGGTAGCGGGAATTCACCGAGACGTTGCACACGCTTCGACTCATCGACGATGCAGACGAACTGGCGACTTGCCGCGGCGATGATCTTCTCGCGCGTGAGTGCCGCGCCGCCACCCTTGATCAGCCGCAGGCCGGCATCGGATTCATCAGCTCCGTCGATATAGAGATCGAGCGGTCCTGCCATGTTCAGATCGAGCACCTCGATACCCGCGGCGTCCATGTGCTGTTCGGATCCGCGCGAGGCGGCTACGGCACCGTCGACCAGTCCCGGTTTTTCAGCCAGCAGCGCGATCAGCACATTGACCGTCGATCCGGAGCCGATACCGACCGCCATGCGCGGCTCAATGTCGGCGAGCGCTGCCTCGGCCGCAGCGCGCTTCCCTGCCGGCGCCTGACTCAATACGTGGGCAAGATCGACAGACATGACTTGGGTGGTCCGGGTAGAGAAGGCGGTGTTTGACGTTATGCTCATGGGATGAGCACACTGCTGGAAGGTTACATCAGACGCATTCTCTCGGCGCGCGTCTACGATGTTGCAAAGGAAACCCGATTGCACGACGCACCTGGCTTGTCTGCGAGGATCGGCAACCGTGTGCTGCTCAAGCGCGAGGACGAACAGAGCATCTTCTCGTTCAAGTGTCGCGGCGCCTTCAACCGCATTCACAATCTCGTCAAGGCGCGCGCTGCTGAAGGCAATGGCAATGACGGCGGCAACGCGCAGCCTATTGCAGGCGTTATCGCCGCGTCAGCTGGCAACCATGCGCAAGGTGTTGCTCTTGCAGCAGGAAAACTCGACCTGAAGGCGATCATCGTGATGCCACGAACCACGCCGCCGATCAAGGTCGACGCGGTACGTGCACTGGGCGCCGAGGCCGTCCTGTTCGGGGATGATTTTGACTCCGCGCTCAAGGAGGCGCTGCGTCTGGCTGACGAGCGTGGGCTCGAGTTCATCCACCCCTTTGATGCCGAAGATACCATCGCAGGCCAGGGCACCGTGGCGGTCGAGATATGTCGCCAGCACCCGGGTGAGCTCGATGCCGTGTTCGTGCCTGTCGGCGGCGGCGGCCTGGCTGCCGGTGTCAGTGCCTACATGCGCTATCTGCGCCCGGAGGTTCGTACCATAGGCGTGGAACCCGTGGACGCTGCCAGCATGCACGCAGCACTCGCAGCCGACGAACGCGTGGTGCTCGACGAGGTGGGCCTCTTTGCGGATGGCGTGGCCGTGCGACAAGTCGGTGCCGCCACCTTCGAGCTCTGCCGTGAATGCCTCGATCACGTGGTGTTGGTGACCGTGGACGAGATGTCCGCAGCCATCAAGGACATCTTCACGGAGACCCGCACGCTGGTGGAGCCTGCAGGCGCACTGGCGCTTGCCGGGTTGAAACGTCACGTGCGTGATACCGGTGAGGCTGGCAAGACCTATATTGCAGTCAGCTCCGGCGCCAACATCAATTTCGACCGGCTGCGCCATGTGGCCGAACGCGCTGAAATCGGAGAATCGCGTGAAGCCTTGCTCGCTGCAACCATTGCCGAGGAGCCAGGCAGCTTCAGGCGTTTTTGCGAGGCGCTTGGGCGGCGGAGCATCACCGAGTTCAACTATCGCTACCACGACGAGAAGAGGGCGGTGGTGTTTGCCGGTGTCGAGATCGAGGGCGGTAACGAAGAACGCGAGCAGTTGGTGGGATCTCTTGCGGATGCTGGCTATCCGATCGAGGATCTCACTGACAACGACACCGCCAAGCTGCATGTGCGACACATGATCGGCGGACGTGCCAGCCTCGAGAACGAGCGCTTGTTCCGTTTTCGCTTTCCGGAGCGCCCGGGTGCCCTGCTGGGCTTTCTCACCCGTATCGGTGAGCGTTACAGCATTACCTTGTTTCACTACCGCAACCACGGTGCGGCCTATGGTCGGGTGCTGGTCGGGATTGACACGCAAGGTGTCAAGGGCGTATCGGACATCCTCGGTGAGTTGTCGAGTGAGCCCGGTTTCCACTGCGAAGAAGAGTCTTCCAACGAGGCCTACCGCCTGTTTCTGGCTTGAGAAGCTCGTCCCCAAACGAAAAGCGGCTGCGATCAATCGCAGCCGCTTACCGCGTGCTCGTGGTCTGAGTTACGAGTTGTTGCTATCGATGCTGTTGATCACCCGGTCAATGCCCGGAGCGTTCAAGGCAGCGCGCTCGGCGGCCAGCGCGTCTGTCTTTTCGGAGTAGCCAAAGAGGGTGGCCGTATCGCCATCGACGACGACGCCGATCTGGCCGGAACCCGAGATCGCGGATTGCACGTCCTGGTAGACGTTGCCGCTGGAGACGGCCGTGGCGGGGGCGGTAAAGGCAGTAGCAGAAACGAGAGCGAGAGCAGCGGCGATGTTGAGAGCTTTCATGAGAGTGGGTTCCTTGGGTGTGTAGATGAGAGTTGAGGCGTACTGAATTGACTGATTCGAAACTCGCGTTGGTGCGTTGTTTCGATGGGTTCAGTATCGACTTGACTCTTGTCCGCGGCCTTTGCGCAGACTTACAACGGTGTAAGCCACCCGTTCTCGGTCACCACCCCATCCAGTGGCACGTCCCATGGCATCGGCTGCAAGTGATCGACACGCTGAAACTCGTGAGCGATACCAATGAGCCTGGGCCGTTGCTCGGCATCTGCAAAATACCGATCGTAGAAGCCTCCACCCATGCCCAGTCGATGCCCTGCTGAATCGAAGGCCACCAGCGGAACGAGCACGATATCAAAAACCGGTCTGACGTCGGTATCCAGGGTTGCTACCGGTTCCTCGATACCGAAGCGATTGCGAACAAACGGCGTACGATCATCTATTGCGACGAACTGCATGGATGCACCCGTCACTACAGGAACGTAGGTCGTGCTGCCGGTCAGGCGGGCTTGCCTCAAGACATCGTCAACCGGTACTTCGCCGTTGATGGCTACATAAGCCGCAACATGCCGGGCACCTGCCACATGCTCGGAAAGATGGGCGCACACCGCAATTGATACTTTATCCAGACTTGTATTATCAAGTGCTGCGCGTTGCGTCTTGATGCGCTGGCGAAGCGCGGCCCGCCAGGCATCGTCTTGAATGCCGTCAGTCATGCGTGCAGGCGCGTTGGTAAAAGTGTATCAACCGCAAGTGCCGTCTTCAGCGTGCTACCTTGAACCAATCGGTTCAAGTGGGAGCAACTGGAACCACATCAGGCTTTCCGCCGTGGCGGACGTGCACAACAGCAGTTACCAGACCGCTCCCGGGTTTCGAAATTAGGCTCAAGGGATATACCCGACAGAATCACGAACACCGCAGAAGATACGTCAATGACCTTAGCACGCTCATTCGTCGTGGCTGCGCGTCAATCCTCATTCTTCACACTGTTTTCAGAGGCGGTTGCGTCCACGTCTGCAACGCCTTGTTCCAGGGCGCCCGCAAGTCGTTGATTCATGGCTTCGATGCGGTTGAGAATGCGAGGGTCATCGCCATTGTTTGCGCGCGACTTCAACAAGGCATCTGCTGTGTTGATGGCGGTCACGATTGCAATCTTCTCGATGCTGGAGGTGTTGTTGCGCGATCGCAGATCCCGCATCGACTGATCGATGTAGGCAGCCGCTTGTTTGAGCGCGTCCTCCTCACCCGGTCGGCACGCGATCGTGACTTCCTTGTCGAGAATGCGCAGTTTTGCCAGGCGCGGCTCTGGCGGTTTATCGGCCGCTGACGCGCTGGCGCTGCCCGAAGAGCCGGCCTTGCTGGTGTGGTTTGCCTCGCGTCGTGTCATTGTCCTGCCTCAAGCGACTTCAAGCGTACGATCATCTGTTCGACCTTGTTGCGGGCCGTCTCGTTCTTCTCGATCAGGCGCGAGCGTTCGTCGATCAGCGCAAGCTGTTGATCGCGTAGCAGCGCATTCTCCGCGCGCAGGTCATCGCAGGTCGCCAGCAGCGACGTCAGGCGATTTTCGAGGGATTCGAGTTGTTGCTCCAGCGGGGATGTACTCATGCAGAACCGGCATCGGCGAGCGCAATGTGCGCATCGGCACGACTGTATACTCGACCTGGTCCGGTGCAGGCAAGGCACAACGCGATTCGCTGCCACCGGATTCCCTTCCAGCCGGCCCTATTTTGATGAGTCGACAATCAGACGACAAGCTACCGGAGGTCAATGCATCCGGCATCGCCCCCAGCGCGGATGCGGGTCCTGACTTGACGTCCGGTGCGGGCGCTGCAATCGATCCTGAGCGCGTCGGGCGCGCCCTCGAGTCCATCGGGATTCCCTTGTCGCGTTCCGAGGCTCACGGGCTCGCGTGCGGCCTGCTGTGCGCGGAGACGACGGCAGCGGCCAAATCGCGCTGGTTTACCGAGCTCATCGATGCAGCGGAGCTGGACGCGGGGGCTGTGGCGGCTCATGGGGAATCGATCCGTGTGATAGACGCATGGTTTGTCGCGACCCAGGAGCAACTTGACGCGCCCGATGTGGTCTTTTCGCCGGTCTTGCCACCCGACGATGCTCCGTTTGGCATGCGCATCGACGCGCTTGGCGATTTCTGTGCGGGGTTCACCTACGGCGTCGGTATCGGGGTGTCCAGCCGCGGCAACCGCGCGTTGCCGGACGATTCCCGCGAGCTCCTCGCGGACTTTCAGGCGATCGACGGTGTGGAGCGTGGCACACGCGACGATGCCGGCAGCGGGTCAGACGGCGCGGCAGACAACGAAGCCGATTACGCCGAGCTCGTCGAGTACGTCCGTGTCGGGGTGCTGGTGATCCTTGAAGAACTCAAGCCGGTGGATCGGGTGGCAGCTGGCAAAGAACGGGCTACGTCCGACACCCCTGGCGCGACCAGCGGCTCCACTGATTTTTCTCGATTGCACTGATGCGTCCGATTACCAAGACACTGGCTGCGGAGCTCAAGCGCCGCCGACGCGCATTGATGCGCCTGATGGGCGAGAACTCCATCGCACTGATACCGGCGGCCAACGAGGCCGTGCGCAGTCGGGATACCGAGTACAAGTATCGCCAGGACAGCAACTTCACGTACCTGAGTGGATTCAGTGAGCCCGATGCCTTGTTGGTGCTGATACCCAATCGGCGCGCGGGTCAGTACCTGATGTTCTGTCGCGAGCGTGATGCGGAGAAGGAAATCTGGCACGGGCGTCGAATCGGTGTGGATCGCGCGCCCGACATCCTCGGTGCCGATGATGCCTTCCCGATCACGGATCTTGACGACATCCTGCCGGGGCTGTTGGAGGGGCGTAGCGCGGTCTATCACACCCTTGGCAAGAATCAGGCGTTTGACGCTCAGGTGCTGCATTGGCTCGGAGAGTCACGTTCGGCACGGCGTCAGAAGGGTCTCGACCCCGATGCCTTCATTTCACTTGATTATCACTTGCATGAAATGCGGGTGCACAAGAGCCGCGCCGAACTTGCGGTGTTGCGGCGGGCCGCAAAGATCTCTGCGGCGGGGCATTGTGCGGCGATGCGTGCGGCCCGACCCGGGCGTCGCGAGTACGAGCTGGAAGCAGAGCTGATCGCCGAGTACACGCGTAGCGGCGCCGAGCACGCATTCCTGCCGATCGTCGGCGGAGGTGCCAACGGCTGCATCCTGCACTACACCGAAAACGAATCCGAGCTTGCGGACGGGGAGTTGGTGCTGATTGACTCCGGTGCGGAATACCAGGGTTACTGTGGCGACATCACGCGCACCTTCCCGGTTAACGGGCGGTTTACCGACGCGCAGCGCGATGTATATGAAATCGTGCTCGAGGCCAATCTTGCCGCCATTGACGCCACACGCGTCGGCGAACACTGGAACGCGGCCCACGAAGCGGCCTTGAAAGTGCTGGTACGTGGGCTCAAATCGCTTGGCATTCTCAAGGGCTCGGTGCCATCGCTGATCAAGGAAGAGGCCTACAAGCCCTACTACATGCACCGCACCGGCCATTGGCTGGGCATGGATGTGCACGATGTGGGTGAGTACAAGGTCGGTGATCAGTGGCGCGAGCTTGGCGCTGGAATGGTCACGACGGTGGAGCCGGGCTTGTATTTGGGCTCGCAGCGAGCGATCCCAAAACGCTATCGACAGATGGGGATCCGCATCGAGGACAACGTCGTCGTGACTGCGGAAGGGCCGGAGGTCACCACCGGTGATGTGCCGAAAACGGTTTTGGACATCGAAGCGTTCATGAGCGCCAACAAAGGCGCCGCGTGACGACCGATGAGGCATCGAATCACGGCAGTGCATGACGCTGCGGATATCCCGCCCGGTGCCTTGTCGTGGTAAGCGTTGATATCGCCGTGGTCGGTGATGGGCTGGTTGGCCGGCCGCTGGCCGCCGCCTTGTCGGCGAGCGGTCATGCGGTGGCGCTGATCGACAAGCTGCCGGATGCACGAACTGACGCGTTGCCCAGGCATGATCTTGATCAGCGTTGCACGGCGCTCTCCGCGGGCACGGTCGAGTGGTTGCAGGCCCAGCGCCTATGGGATGCTCATGCGGCGTCTGCGTCTCCCATAAACGATGTGCACGTGTCGCAATGTGGTCATTTCGGCGCGACGCGTATCGCAGCTCGCGATGTCGGGCGTACCACGCTTGGCGTCACGATCGAAAATCGCTGTTTTTTGCAGTCCTTGCGCAAGGTGCTGGACGGCACGGATATACAGCAGCTGCGCTCGCGCGTGGTCTCCGGCATCGAAGCACGGACCGACGGTCTTGAGGTGTCTCTGACGGCGGCTGATACCGGGCAAGCAGCGGATTGCGTGCACGCCAGGCTGTTGATCATCGCCGATGGGGCGCATTCATCGACCGCTGCACTGCTCGGCATCGACTCAACGATGACTGATCACAAGCAATGGGCCACGCTGACCACTGTCCGTACCGATGCCGATCACCACGGTGTTGCCCGCGAGCGATTTACCGCTTCAGGCCCGTTGGCGTTGTTGCCGCGACCAGGTTCCGTGCTGTCGGTGGTGGCCTGCCACGATGAGGCTCAAGCGCAGCTTGTGGATACCTTTGATGATCAACAGTTTGTCGACTGGATGGCAGAGCGCATGCCGTCGCGCAGCGGGCGGCCGGTTGCGCTTGGGCCACGGACGCTCATCCCCTTGCGCCGGGTAGTGGCCAATAGCCAGCAACAGGGTCGATGCGTGCTGATCGGCAATGCGGCTCGCTTGGTGCATCCGGTGGCGGGGCAGGGCTACAACCTCGCTGTGCGCGATGTGGCCAGTCTGGTCGCGTCGCTCGCAGGGAGCGTGGACCCGGGTGAGACATCGGCATTGGCTGCGTGGCTGGCCAGCCGTGCAAAGGATCATCATCGCAGCGTGACATTGACCGATACACTGGCGCGGGTATTCCGTGGCCGTGCATCCTTGCCAGGGCATCTGCGTGCGGGTGGTTTGATCGCACTCGACATGGTCGACCCGTTGCGACGCCGCTTTGCACACGCCACCACCCGGGGCCCCTTGCTCTGAGCGAGTCCTCACAGCCCCGGACTCGCAGCCTCGGTGTACGGGAACTGTTGCGTCGGCTTTATGCAACGGCTCTGGGCGAGCGGTTGGTGTTCTTCATGCTTGCCGCCTTGATTGGTGTGGTTGTCGGTGTGGCGACCATCGGACTGATCGAACTCATCCGCTTCGTGCAGACCGTGGGTTACGGCGAGGGGTCGGAAACTCATTACGCCGAGATCATCTCGCGAGCTCCGGCCTGGAAAGTGATCCTGGTACCGACGCTCGGTGGTCTGGTTGTTGGTCTGTTGATGCAGTTGTTGCCCGAGAAGCGATATCACGGTATCGCTGATGTGATGGAAGCGTGTGCACTGAACAGTGCGCGCATGCCCGCACGTTCCGGTATCGCGGCAGCGCTTGCCGCTGGTGTCTCGCTGGGTGTCGGTGCGCCCCTGGGTCGAGAAGGGCCGGCCGTGCACATCGGTGCCTCGATCAGTGCCTGGCTGGCGGAGCGTTTGCGGCTCGATCACCGTCAATCACTGGCGCTGCTGGGCTGCGGCGCATCTGCCGCAGTCGCCGCGTCGTTCAACGCGCCGGTGGCCGCTGTTATCTTCGCGCTGGAAGTCATTGTCGGTTACTTCACTCTGCGCGTATTCGCTCCAGTGGTGATCGCGGCGATGCTTGCCATGGTCGTGCGCGAGTATTTCATCGGTAGCGAGGCCTTGTTTCCGATTCCGGAAAACGGTATCGCGACGCTATGGGAATTGGCGGTGCTGGCGATACTCGGCGTGCTGGGAGCCGGGCTTGCCAAATCGATCATCATGCTGGTGCCGCGTGTCGAGCAGCTGTGGACGCGCATGCACGTACCCGGTTGGCTACGTCCGGCATGCGCGGGGCTCGTGATTGGCATCCTTGCGATCCAGGTGCCCATGATCATGTCGGTAGGGTTCGAGGCGACGCTTGCGGCGCTCTCTGGAAGTCTGGGTCCTGGCGTACTCGCGCTCCTGCTTGCGGTCAAGCTGTTCGCTGTGGTGCTCGCTCTGGGGTCCGGGTTCGCCGGCGGTGTCTTTGGCCCCGCGATCTATCTCGGCGCGATGCTCGGTGGTGTGTGGTGGTACACGCTGGTGATGCTCGGTAGCGTCTTCGGTTGGCCGATGACCGAGGTACTCGCCGGGCAGAGTCTGTATGCCGTCGTTGGCATGGCGGCGGTCTCATCGGCCTTGCTTGGCGCGCCGATCTCGACGATTCTCATCGTGTTCGAACTCACACGTGAGTACGGGGTGACGCTCGGTGTCATGACCGCGGCAGCAGTGGCCAGTACCGTCATGCAATTCGGGCAGCACGGTTCCTACTTTCGGTGGCAGCTGGCACGACGCAACGTGGATATTCGGCGGGGTCGGGATATCAGTCTGTTATCCCGAGAGCCCTGCGAAAACCTCGTCAGTCAGATGTATGCGCAGGCGGATGTCACGCTGACCGTCGGTGAGCTCGAGGCGCGCATGGGCAGCGAGCGACGGCGTGTCGCCGTATTTGTTGACGAACAACAGAGATTGCTCGGCAGCGTGAACCTGTCAGGCCTGATCGCGCATGCCATCGAGCACGGGATGGACAGTCCGGCGGTGGCAGCTGCGATCGGCGACGACTACGCCATCTATCCGTCGACCGACATCCTATCGGCCGTGCAGACGATGGCCGAGCAACAGCTCGAGTTCATTCCGGTGACGCAAAAGTCGACGCAAGACTCGCGTGGGTCTGTGGCCGGTGTGGTGTTCAAGAGCGATCTGTTGGGTGCGCACTACGATGTGATCAAGCGCGCGCGTGAGCACGAGTTCGGTATTACCTGAAGTCTCTGCCCGGCACTGCCTTCGGTTGTACCTGTCGGCAGGTGGCGGGGTAGAATCACGGCATGAGCACCAAAGGTCTTGAGCCCGGATTCGACACCCTCGCGCTGCACGCAGGACAGGCGCCCGACAGTCAGACCGGCGCGCGCGCAACGCCCATCTATCAGAGCACCAGTTTCGTGTTCGATGATGGTGATCAGGCGTCGTCGCTGTTTGATGTTGCGCGCACCGGACATGTGTATTCGCGTATCTCCAATCCCACCGTGGGTGTGCTCGAAGAGCGTGTGGCAGCGCTGGAAGGCGGAGTCGGGGCCGTGTGCGCGGCCAGTGGCATGGCGGCCATTCATATGGCGCTCGCAACCCTGACCAGCACCGGTAGCCACATCGTGGCATCGCGTTCGCTCTATGGCGGTACGCATAACCTGCTCTCCTATACGCTGCCGCGTTTCGGGGTCGAGAGCACGTTTGTGGATCCCAGAGATCCCGATGCGTTTGCCGCGGCCATCCAACCGAACACGCGCGTGGTCTTTGCCGAAATCGTCGCGAATCCGCGATGCGAAGTCCTCGATGTTCAACGCGTCGCTGACGTGGCCCACGCCGCGGGTGTGCCCTTGATACTCGATGCCACGCTCACGACACCCTGGTTGATGCGACCGTTCGACTATGGCGCTGATATCACGGTGCATAGCCTCACCAAATTCATGGGCGGTCACGGCATCGCCATCGGTGGTGCGGTCATCGACAGCGGCCGTTTCGACTGGGCGGCTTCAGGGCGATTTCCCGAGCTGGCTGAACCTTATGCCGGTTTTCATGGCATGAACTTCGTTGAAGAGTTCGGGCCCGCGGCTTTCGTGATGCGTGCGCGCAAGGAAGGCTTGCGAGACTTTGGCGCAAGCCTGTCGCCGCATAATGCCTTCCACTTGCTGCAGGGTCTCGAGACCCTCGGCATGCGCATGCAGCGGCATATCGAGAACACTCATCGTATCGTCGACTTTCTCGTTGAAGACGACAGTGTTGCGGTGGTTCATCATCCCCATGTTGCCACCCACCCTGACCATGAGCTTGCCCGGCAACTGTTGCCGCGCGGAACCAGTGCGGTATTGAGCTTTGAGTTGTCTGGAGGGCGTGCGGCGGGTGCGGCCTGTATCGATGCCCTGCAGTTGTTCTCGCATCTTGCCAACGTAGGCGATGCCAAGTCGCTGGTGATTCATCCGGCCAGCACCACGCACTCGCGCATGGATGATACGGCGTTGCTCGAGGCTGGAATATCCCCCGGGCTCATTCGTCTGTCTGTCGGGCTGGAAGATCCTGACGATCTGATCGCCGATCTCAAGCAGGCGTTGAAACGGGCTGCGCGCATCGCCAACACGGCTGTGGCATCAGCATGAGTGCGGGCGTGGAGATCGCACTCGACGGGCACAAGGTGTTCGTTGGAAGAGGCGGAGCCGCCTGGGGTGGTGGGCAACGCCCTCGTGTTGTACTGATGCATGGCGCCGGCATGGACCACACCATCTGGGTGCTGTTGGGGCGCTGGCTGGCGCGGCACGGCTATGACGTGATGATCCCGGACTTGCCGGGTCACGGCAGATCCGGCGGCGATGCGCTGACCTCGATCGAGGCCATGAGCGACTGGCTGCCCCGACTGCTGGAGGCCTTGCAGCAACATGCCCCGACCGATGGGCAGCCCTTGGGTGATGGGCCGATATCGCTGATCGGGCACAGCATGGGAGCCCTGATCGCCGCGGACACCAGTCAGCGCGTCGATGCAGCGCGCGTGGTGTTGTTGGGCGTGGGTTATCCGATGCAAGTGGGCCCGCCGCTACTCGCTGCAGCCGAGGCCAACGACCCGCTCGCCGCCGACATGATCACAGCCTACGGGCATGCCTACGCATCGCGCCTCGGGCATAACCCCTTACCCGGTATCTCGGTGGCCAATATGGCCCGCGTGCTGCTGCTGCGAGCCAGACCCGGCGTGTTGCACACGGATCTCAATGCATGCAACGAGTACCGAGGTATCGACGATGGTTTTGCCGCGCGTCTGCCCGAGACCTGTGCGGTTCACATCATTGCGGGTAGTCAGGACCGGATGACGCCCGCCAAGGCCTGCAAGCAACTCGCCGAGACGCTGGCTGCGAGGTCTGTGCAGTGGCTGCCCGATAGCGGCCACATGATGATGAGCGAGTTCCCGGAGCAAACCCTGCAGGCCGTGCGTAACGCCTTGCAGTAGAGCGCGTATCGAGGCGCTCGCAGCGATCGCGTCAGCTGACTTCGGTTTCGAGTCCTGCTGCAATCCGCTGCCGGATCTCGTCAACGGTACCGATGCCCTTGACCTTGACGTAGGCGGGTGCGGACTCGTCGTCCGAGCTTGCCCAGCTCGAGTAGTACTTCTTGAGCGGCGCGGTCTGGGCCTCGTACACCTCGAGGCGTTTGCGCACGACATCCTCCTTGTCGTCATCGCGGTGAATCAGCGGCTCGCCGGTCTCATCATCGACGCCGTCGGTCTTGGGAGGGTTGTGAATCACGTGGTAGCTGCGTCCGGAGTCCGGGTGTACGCGGCGCCCGCTGATACGGGAGATGATTTCCTGGTGGTCCACATCGATCTCGACGACGGCATCGAGCATCACGCCAGCGTCTTTCATCGCGTCGGCCTGCGGCACGGTGCGTGGAAAACCGTCGAACAGGAAGCCATTGGCACAATCGGCCTCGGTGATGCGCTCCTTGACGAGCCCGATGATGATGTCATCGGACACGAGGTCTCCGCGGTCCATGACTTCCTTGGCCTGCTTCCCGAGCGGCGTGCCAGCCTTGACGGCAGCGCGCAGCATGTCGCCGGTACTGATCTGGGGAATGCCGTAGTGCGCGGTCAGAAACCCCGCCTGTGTTCCCTTGCCCGCGCCAGGTCCGCCTAGCAGGATCAGTCTCATTCGTATTCTCGGGTCCAAGTGTCCGACGCGCGAGAGTATCTAATTAGAGCGAGGCATGCACGCTTCGCGATGGATGTGCCACCACTATTGAGCACTGGTGCCACTGTGCGGCCGCGCCACGGTGCCAATCGCCTCGCAATCCCCCCGGCCAGCGAAATAGGCGTGGTAGGCGCGCCAAGGTGCAGTCTGTGGACCGACCACCAGGGCCGTTGCAACGGCATAATCCTCCGGATGACCATCGAAGCACTGCGCGAAGACCTCGTGCTTGAGGCCCAGCTACTGGGGCATCCGTTCACCTTCAACACGACCTGGGGGCTGTTCTCGCCGAAGGCGGTGGACGAGGGGACACGCTTGTTACTCGAGAAGCTCGAGATCCACGAGGACGATATTGCCCTGGATCTCGGCTGTGGCTACGGACCGCTGGGTCTTGCGATCGCCAAGGCGGCACCTCGCGGTCGGGTCCACATGCTGGATCGAGATTTCGTGGCCATAGACTACGCACAGGGCAATGCGCGGCGAAATGGCATCGACAACGCCGAGATCTACCTCAGCAACGGATTTTCTGCGGTGCCGGAGGATCTGGCGCTCGATCTCGTGGTGTCGAACCTGCCAGCCAAGGTCGGCAACGAGATGTTCCGCCTGATGTTCCATGACGCGCATCTGCGCATGAAGCCTGGCGCGCGCATTGTTGTCGTGACCGTCAACGGCCTGCGCGACTTCGTCAAGAAGAGCTTCCGTCAGACCTTCGGCAACTCGAACAAGGTCAAGCAGGGACGAACCCACACGGTCACGTCGGCCATCAAGGAGTAGCCCCTGGTCCCTCGCTTTCGTCACAGGTACAACTCGTCCCCTCCGGAACCGCGTGATGACAGCGTGTGCACAAGGTCTTGCCGCCGGGGCTGAGTTGCTGGTCTACCGTCACCCTGTCGTCGAACACGAAACAGTCGCCCTGCCAATGCGCGCTGCCCTCGGACGCTATCCAGTTCAGGATGCCGCCCTCGATCTGGCGGACGTCCTTGAAGCCCTGCTGTTTCAGCCAGGGTGCGGCCTTCTCGCAACGTATGCCTCCGGTACAGAAGGTGACCAGTCGATCGTCATGGGTCAGCCGCCCGTTGGCAACGGCTGCGTTGACCGCGGTCCTGAAGTCCCGGAAATTGTCGATATCCAGCGACAGGGCGTCTGTGAATCCGCCAGCGGCGATCTCGTAGGTATTGCGCGTGTCGAGCAGGACCGGTGGATCGTCACTCTCGAGTTCGGCGCGCAGCGCGGCGGGTGCGACGTGAGGTGCGGCATCGGCAAGTGACGCGACCTTGAGCTCACCACCGTCGAAGGCGATGATTTCTCGGCGTACACGCACTTTCAGCTTCGAGAAGGGCAGTGTGTCAGACAGGCTTTCCTTGAGCCAGAGCCCGCTGAGTTCGGCACGCTTGTCCAGGCAGGCTCGCGCCGCATCGGTTGCCTCTCGGCTACCGGCGAGTGCCACGTTGATGCCTTCTTCTGCCAGCAACAGCGTGCCCATCACGCCCGTGTTGCCGAGCTCCTGCTCGAGGTCTGCCTGTAACAGGGACGGATGCTCCAGGTGCACAAAGCGATAGCCGGACAGATTGATGATTGCGGCAGGTCGAACCGCCAGGGAATCAGGTGACAAATATTCGTCGTGTTTGGCTGCTGGCATCTTTCTCTACGTGTACTACCCTTCGTCAGGCGACAAGTCTATGCCGTATCGTGAGCTCGAACTCACGGACGGTTTCGGGGTGGGAATGTTAATGGCGAATTCAATCGTGCGACGGCGCGACGGGGGGGTATGCGAGTACCTTTTCACTGGTGCGGCAGCCCTGCTGTTGGGGGCCTTGGCCAACACCTCGATTGCCGCGCCGGCGTCGGCCCAGCAAGAGGCGCTTGATGAGCACCGTGAGCGTTTCATCGCGGCACGCGCGTCGCTTACTGCCGGACACAGGGAGCCCTTTCGTGCGGCCATACCGGGGCTGGCTGACTACGCGCTGCACGATTGGTTGATCTTTGAGGAGCTGGCTGATCGCTGGGGTATGGAGACGCCCGGCCCGGGCACACTCGCCATTCTGGCGGATTTCAAGGAGCGCACGCCCGACCCGGCGCTGGTGCGTCGACTTGCCCGCACCCTGCAGCAGTCTTTGGCGCGCGGAGACGAGTGGGCCCGGTACCTCGCCATCGAAAAATCCGAGTACGGCGTGGAGATGCCGTGCACCACACTGCGTGCCCGTGCCGAGACCGGGCAGCTTGAACGCCTTGATGACGCCGCCATCGCACTCTGGATCAAGCCTGGCAAGCGCGATGCGATGTGTCGCGATGTGCTCGCTGCGCTCGTAGACAGGGACACGCCTCCGATCGCGGCGATGTGGGAGCGTGTCTACGCCGCGATGGATGCCAACGATTACTCGGCGGCAAAAGAAGTACTGCGCTGGTTGGGTACCGCTGATCGCAACGCGGTGAACGGCTGGATTGATGCGGTCGATGCGCCTGGCGAGTATCTCCAGGGGGATGCCCTGTCGACTGACACGCCGTTCAATCGTCGCGCCATCGCTGATCTTGTGCTGCGCTGGTCCCGAGACGACACGGTTGCGGCGGTCGACTGGTGGCGGGAGAACAGTGCTCGATTCGGGTTCTACGCCGATCGCTACTACGACACCCACCGTGCGCTGGTCATGCGAGCGGCCCTCAGGCGCATGCCCGAGGCGGGCGAGTGGCTCGGGGAGTTCAAGGCGCGCGCGGACGATCTCGAAATCATGGAGTGGCGTGTACGTGCTGCGCTCACCAAGGGGGACTGGCTCGACGTGATGCGCTACCTCTACCGCCTGCCCGAAGAAGAGCGCAAGGAGGACCACTGGGCGTATTGGGAGGCGCGCGCGCTGGAGGTGGCCGGTCACATCGGCCCCGCGACGACCATCTACCAGGAGCTGGCTGGTCTGCAGTCGTGGCATGGCTTTCTGTCTGCTGATCGTCTGGGCCAGGACTACGTGCTGTACGACGAGCCGATCGAACCTGACGCCGGTGTTCTTGCGGCCTTGTTCGCGAACCCGCTGGCACAGCGCGCACGAGAATTCTTTGCGGTCGGCATGCCGAGTGAGGGGCGCCGCGTGTGGACTGCCGTACTCGCGAAGGCCTCCAAGCCGGAGCTGACGGCGGCTGCCGTGCTCGCCAAGCAGTGGGGCATGGAAGATCGTGCGATCTTTACCGCCGGCAGGGCCGAGCAGCGGCGCGCCCTGAGTTACCGCTTCCCGGTGCTGTATCGCAGCGAAGTTGCCACAGCCGCTGCCGAGCACCAGATCGAGCCGGCATGGATCTTCGGCATCATGCGGCGCGAGAGCGCATTCATACCCGACGTCGTCTCCAGCGCGAGAGCGGTAGGACTGATGCAGCTCTTGCCACGCACCGCCGACTACGTCGCCGAGCTGCAGAAAAAGCCTGATTGGGGCGGCGACCTCACGCGCCCTGACGTCAACATCGACTTCGGCACGTTCTATATCGGGTACGTGCAGGACAAGTTCGACGGGCATCGTGCGCTCGCCACGGCCAGCTACAACGCCGGACCCACCCGCGTCAAGAGCTGGCTGCCTGAGCAGGACATGGAAGCGGACCGCTGGATCGACACCATCCCGTTTACGGAAACGCGCCGCTACGTCCGCGCCGTGCTCGCCTACGCCGCCATCTACGAGCACCAGCTCACCGGCGTCGTCACCCCGATCACCCAACGCCTGCCCACCGTCCCCGCCAAGGAACCCACCGTAGGCTCCGCCCTGGGGTCGGACCAAGGCAAGTCCTGAATAACATAAGGGTTTTCGCCCTCAGGAGACTCGATGAGGCCCTTAAATGGCCATAAATGCGCCGTTTTTACCTCGTATACTGGCCCACCGTCTGCCGAGTAGCCTGCCTAGTGTCAGTCGCTGAAACGATCAACGACATCCTCGTGGATGCGTTGCAGCCCGTGCATCTCGATGTCATCGACGAAAGCCACCGGCACAATGTGCCGGCCGATGGCGAGAGTCACTTCAAGTTGCTCATCGTGAGCCCGAGCTTCGACGGTCAGTCCCTGGTGCAGCGCCATCGATCCGTTAACCGATTATTGGCACAGCAGCTGGCAGGTCCGGTTCA
The DNA here is from genome assembly GCA_938006335.1 of uncultured Granulosicoccaceae bacterium. Taxonomy (GTDB): domain Bacteria; phylum Pseudomonadota; class Gammaproteobacteria; order Granulosicoccales; family Granulosicoccaceae; genus Granulosicoccus. Next base: position 46,202 of record CALLMF010000005.1, read on the forward strand.
CGCGCTCGGCCTGCATGCGTACACCGAAGCCGAGTGGCTTGCACGCGGAGAATCGGTGCCCAAGTCGCCACCTTGCCGGTCTTCACAGGATTGACAGGTGTGTGCGCGACCTGCGACATCGCCCGTTGCGTTCACACCACACAGCGGACCGCCCGTTGTGCCTATCCCGAGTGCCGCATTGCAGCACCGGGTGGTGTGGGGTAAAGGTATTTGCGTATTCCCTGAGCTCTCCTAGACTACGGTTCGCAGCGCCCATCTGGTCGCGGCATGTGTGGATACCCAACAGGTTGTTGCAAATTCCCCACATTCTGACTACAGTTGTGGCGCGGAAGCAAACGCCCAACCGCAGTACCAGTTGTTTACAAATAAAATTACGCAGAGCAGAGGATCTAACTCCATGAAATTCACCAAGACAGTGACAGCTGTTGCGGTCGCGGGTCTGTTCGCAGTCCCGATGGCGGCTTCGGCTGAAACAACGCTTTCTGGCGTCGTACAAATCAAGTTCCAAGGCTTCGACGATGACGATATCGACGATGACTCGGGCGACCTGTCCCTACAATCCGGTGACGTACGTGCCGCGATCAACACCCAGCACGCTCTTGGCGGTGGCCTCACCGGCTACGGCAACCTGCAGATGAACATCGACAACCTGACGGGCCAGGGCGGCCTGAACCAGGACGTTCAGTTGGGTGACGAGATTCCGGAAGACGATCCAGAATTTGACCCGGATAACCCCTTCAGCCGTGATCCGGTCAACCTGAACTCTGCGGCTACCGTCGCGGCCGACAACGTTTACGTCGGCGTCAAGGGTGGTTTCGGTGACATTCGGTTGGGTGAGATCCCGCTCGCTGTCGAGTACGGTCAGGTGGCTAACGACATCCACGATGTCGGCTCAACTGTCGTTGACGGCATCAGCTACGTCGGTACCTTCGGCCCGGCTGGCATCATCGCAAACTACTCACTCGAGCCGAACAGCGACATGCTCGGTATCGGTGCGAAGTTCTCTGCTTTCGGCGCCTCTATCGGTGTCGGTTACGAGCAGCGCAACATCGGTGACGATTCGGCCGACAATGTCGCGGCTGGTGCGTCCTTCGGTATCGCTGGCTTCTCTGTTGCTGCCCAGTACTGGAACAAGGGCGGTGTAGGCGCCCAGGAAGACGAGGAAAACCTTGCGGTCAAGGTCGGCTACTCCATCAGTGGTGTCGCTCTCGGCCTGACTTACTCGTTGCTCAACAACGCAGGCCGCATTGAGGACAACGAGGAAAGCATCATCCGCATTGATGCCTCTTACGGCTTTGGTGGTGGTTTCGACATCAGCACGCGCATCAACTTCATTGACCGTGCGGGCAACGAAGATGATGAGCTTGACTTCGACAACAGCCGCACCGACTACCGCATCCAGATCAGCAAGAGCTTCTAAGGATCGGCTAGTCTCATGCCTGGCCTGAACGGTCGGGCATGTCAAGTCAGCGGGGGGCCCCTTTGGGGTCTCCCGTACCCTGTGGTGAAAAATCAGTTTCTGGACCTGAGGCGGGTCCAGACGTAACTCGCGCACAGACATCCCGAGCGCTGGGTGTGCCTGGTCGGGTGTGTGCATTCAGCGACGTATGACAAGCTCGCCGTAGCCGCTGCTACCAAGGCGACGATGGTTCTGCAGGCGCGTCTTCGGTCAGCGCCCGGACCTCACTCGTCGTCGAAGGGGTGTGTGCTGAACCCCCTCGCTCTCAAAAGGCTCTTCTGACCTGACTAGCGGCCGCTCAACGCAGCACGTCGCTCCGCAGCACGTTTGCGCGCAGCAGCTGATGGCGTGATGTTGCCCGCATTTTCCTCCGGCAAGGTAATGTTGAGTTCGAGCACATCACAGGCATCCTGCTGCTCGACGTTGACGGACACACTGTCGTCACCGACATCAACGTATTTCTTGATCACGTCGAGGATGTCCTTGCGCAGCATTGGCAGAAAATCCGGACCGCTGCGATCCGAACGTTCGTGAGCGATCAGCACCTGCAGGCGGTCCTTCGCGACCTTGGCAGACGCGTCCTCGTTGCGGCTTCTGAAAAATCGGAAAATTCCCATGGCGGGTTACCCGAAGATCCGCTTCAGGATGCCCTTTTTCTGGACTTCCATGAAGCGGTGAGGTTTAGCCTCGCCCAGTAGGCGATCAATGGCGTCGGAATAGGCTTGGCCGGCCTCGCTCTCGTCGTCCAGGATAACGGGCTTGCCAGCATTCGATGATTCCAGAACCGAAGGGGACTCAGGGATGATGCCGAGGAGCGGAATGGCCAGGAGATCGACGATGTCATCTACCGACAGCATTTGCCCGTCCTTGACGCGCGCCGGGTTGTAGCGCGTGATCAGCAGGTGTTCCTTGACCGGGTCTTCGTTCATCTTCGATCGCTTGGACTCACTTTGCAGGATGCCCAGGATTCGATCGGAATCACGCACCGAAGAGACTTCGGGGTTGGTGGTCACGATGGCCTCGTCAGCGAAGTAGAGCGCCATCTTTGCGCCTTTTTCGATGCCCGCCGGCGAATCGCAGATGATGTAGTCGAATTCGGCCTTCTTCAGCTTGTGCATGACCCGGGCAATGCCCTCTATGGTCAACGCGTCCTTGTCGCGCGTTTGCGACGCCGGAAGAATGTAGAGATTTTCCAGACGCTTGTCCTTGATCAGCGTCTGGTGAAGGCTCGACTCCTGGTTGACCAGGTTGACGAGGTCGTAGACGACCCGCCGCTCGCAGCCCATGATCAGATCGAGGTTGCGCAGGCCGACGTCAAAATCGATAACGACAGTCTTGAAGCCGCGCCGTGCAAGGCCTGTGGCAATAGACGCGCTGGTCGTGGTCTTGCCAACGCCTCCTTTGCCCGATGTCACTACAATGGTCTTGGTCAAGCTCTCACTCCCGATCGTAAGTTGTACCGCCGCGCCAACTGCTCGCGGCGGAAGGTCCGACTACAGCGGCCCTATGTTGAGCCGTTCATCCTCCAGATACACCTTGGCGGCCTTGCCGCGCAGCTCCTCTGGAATGGTCTCAAGCTGTCTGTAGATGCCAGCGACCGATACGAGTTCTGCCTCAAGCGACTGGCAGAAGATGTTGGTGTTCGTGTCGCCTGAAACGCCGCAGAGGGCCTTGCCCCGCAGCGGCCCGTAGACGTGAATATTGTTGTCCGCAACGACCTCGGCGCCGGCGCCCACCTGCCCGATGATAATCAGGTCGGTGTCGCGCGCATAGATCTGTTGGCCTGATCGAACAGGCCGGTCGATGATCAGCGGCTTCCTGGCTATGTATTCGACCTCGCGCTCGGTGACAAGGGGCTCTGCGGATGCGGGTGTCTCTGCTGCTGCGCCGTCGGCTTTCGCCGGGGTTGATTCCGACTTGGCCGCGCCGGAAATCCGACGTGCGCTACTCTCGATCAATGGTAACTCGATGGTCTGCGCGAGCGGTGAAGTTTTGTCATGTGTTGCAGCGACGATAGGTACGAGTTTGTGGCGGCGAATACAGGCGACCAGCGCTGCCGGGTCGAGCTTGTCGGCAGCTTCTTCGTCGCCATCGAGCGGTGAGAGGTCGACCACGACCGGGGTGTTGGAGAAAAATCCCGGCGCCTGCAGCACCTTGTCGGCGAGGCTGGCATCGATGATGTCGACATCGGCAACGCCCACCTTGAGCGACATGAAGGTGTACATCCCCCCCTTCAATTCGACTCGGTTGTCGCTTGGCACGTGTTGTAGTGGCTCGAAGTCAGGTCGGCAACGGCAGCAGCAATGGCGGTTGCCGCTGGACTACAGGCATGGAGAACCTTCCCCAGCTGCTTGTAGCATGCAGTTTAAATGAAAGGAGGCAATGAGTGAGGTGTCGTCCGGCACGTATCCTGTGCGGTGTCGGCCGAGGAGGAGGCAACTGATGATTTTTACGGTTGTTTCTGGCACACTTTTTCATCGGACGACCGGCGCCGGTCAGCGGCAAGAGGAGTCGTGCGCAAGATCATTCATGTCGACATGGATGCGTTCTACGCATCGGTCGAGCAGCGCGACAACCCGGCCTTGCGTGGACAAGCGGTCATTGTCGGGGGGCGTCCCGACAGTCGCGGCGTGGTGGCGGCCTGCAGTTACGAGGCCCGAGCGTTTGGTATCCACTCGGCAATGCCAAGTGCGGAGGCCGCCCGGCGTTGTCCGCAGGCGATCTTTGTAAAACCGCGGTTCGAGGTCTACAAGCGCGTCTCGGCACACGTGCACGAGGTGTTCCGCGAGTTTACCGAGATCATCGAGCCCCTGTCGCTCGATGAAGCCTATCTGGATGTCAGCAATAGCGATCTTTTCGAAGGATCTGCAGTGCGCATGGCACGCGAGATTCGGGCGGAGATTCGAACGCGTACCGCGCTGGTAGCCTCTGCCGGTGTTTCGTACAACAAGTTTCTCGCCAAGCTCGCGTCGGACCATGACAAGCCGGACGGGCTCTATTGTGTCCTGCCGGAGCAGGGCGAGGCGTATGTGGCGAGTCTGCCCGTCGGCCGCTTCCACGGCGTTGGGCGCGTGACCGAAGCGCGCATGCACGCGCTGGGAATCGACACCGGAGCTGATTTGCGCGCACTGTCGCTCGCAGAGCTCGAGTCCGAGTTCGGCAAGAGCGCGCTCTGGTATTTCAACATCGCGCGTGGCATCGACGAGCGACCGGTGCGCGTGTCCCGAACGCGCAAGTCGATGGGGGGTGAACGGACGTTCAGCCGCGATCTGACAGATCCGGCCCGCATGATGGACGTCCTCGGCGAACTCGCCAGCGACGTGTTCCAGGATCTGGGGCAGCGCGAGCTGTTGGCCCGCACGGTTACCGTCAAGGTGCGTTTTTCAGACTTTGAAACACTCACTCGAGCGCACTCGGAGCGCTCTCAACCGGTCAACGCGGCGATCATCAGGCGGGCGTTACCGGTGTTGCTCGAGCGGGCGCTTGCGCAGCGGCCGGGACCGCGGGTTCGTCTGTTGGGGATTTCGTTCAGCGGCCTGGCGCACCGGGGCGATGATCGGCCACGGCAGCTGGAACTCGACGACCTATGACGCGAGCATCAAGTCCGGAAAGGTGGTTGCCCGCATCGGACGGCACAGGAAGTAGCCCTGTACGCGGTCGCAGCCAAGCGCTGCCACCGTGTCGCACTGTTCCTGCGTCTCGATACCTTCTGCGACCACATCGGCTCCGATGCTGCGGGCGATATCGACTACGGCGTGGACGATGTCCTGGCTGTTGGCGTTGGTGGTGATGTCGGTGATGAACGCACGGTCGATCTTGACTTCGCTGATCGGAAAGTCGCGCAGTTCGAGCAAGGATGAATAGCCGACGCCGAAATCGTCTATCGCGATCTTGGCGCCGAGACCGGTCAACTCGTTGAGAATGCCAGTCAGGCTGGATGCGTCGTCGAAAAGGGCGGTTTCCGTGATTTCCAGGCACAGGTTGTCCGGGTTGAATCCGGTGCGCTCGAACATGTCCGCAATGTCGCCCACGATGCGTCGGGTATCGAATTGCTTTCGAGAGAGATTGACCGAGAGTGTGGTCGGCGAGCCACCAAACTGCGCCAGTCGCTGGTAGTCGGCGACAGCACGATCGAGCACCCAGGCGCCGATGTGGGAAATGATCCCGGTCTGCTCGGCAATCGGGATGAAATCAGCGGGCGAAACGTTGCCGAACTCGGTGCTGTTCCAGCGCAGAAGCGCCTCCATGCCGCAGGTTCGCTGGGTGCGCAAGTCTACCTGCGGTTGATACTGCAGCGACAGCTCGTCGTTGTCGATGGCACGCTGCAAACCGATTTCAAGCTGGTGGTCTCGTTTGGCCTTCTGCTGGCGCGTGGAGTTGTAGACCACAAGCTTGTTGTTGCCGAGACGCTTGGCGTGCGCACACGCGCTGTCGGCGGCGGTCAGCAGGGCGGAGACGGTGTTGCCGTGTTCCGGCGCATATGCAATGCCGACGCTGGCGCGCACAGGTACGGTCATGGAATTGACCTTGAGGCCTCCGCGTAGCAGTCCAAGCATCTCGTGTACGCGGCGCTCGATGTCATCCTGAGCGCCGGCAAACTCGAGAAGTACGGCAAACTCATCGCCTGCGGTGCGTGCGATCAGGGCTGTCTCCGGCATGGCGTGCTGAAGGCAGATTGCGGTCTGCTTGAGGAGCTCGTCGCCTGCCGTGCGCCCATAGGTATCGTTGATCTGGCGAAAGCTCTTCAGATCAACGATAAGCAGTGCGAGGCGATTGTCGGTGCGCGCGCAACGCTGTGCGAGAACGCTGACGAGGTGCGTGCGGGTCGGGAGTGCGGTCAGTGGGTCGTAGCGGCTAGCGCTACCGGACGTTGATTGGTTGGGGTACACCGCTATCGCCGTGCCTCCGTCCTCGGTCTGGCGCTCTTTGACGAGCAAGGAGCTGCGTCCGTAGCTCGCGAGTTCGAAGGCGAGGGTGGCATCTGGATTCTGCTTGTCGCGAGCACGGTTGCGGGCGCGCTCGATCGCGAGGTTGTCAGGAGACAAGTTCGCGTAGACGTCAAAGCTGGTGCTGTGCAGCAGCTCGTCGTCGGACACCTCCATGGGAAAGAGCGCAAGCAGCTTGCGGTTAGCTGCTGTCAAGCGTCCCTTGGTATCGAACAGGGCGATCGCGTCGGGCAATGACTCGAGGATGGCTGAGTTTGGTGTGTTGCGGCCACGACGCCGCCACAGTGCAAGCACACCGATGCCGAGACCTGCAAGGCATGCGCCGGCCGCGATCTCACTGCCGGCAAGCTGATACCAATCGAGCAGCAGGGTGCCCGCAGAGGACATGAACTCGCCCGTGGCATCCGCAAAGCTATGGGTCACCGCTGGCGGTGCGTCCGGGACGCTCAGGCCGCCCGCGAGCAGCTGAGTCGGCGCGCTGTCCGCAACCGCTCGCTGACTTGGCGCTAGCGCAAGGCCCGCAGCAGCAGTCGTGTGCGCTATCAACAGTGTTTGGGTGGAGAATTGCAACTCTGGTCCCGTCGTCTCGACGTGCGGCAGAACGCCGGCGTCGGAAGGCGATGCGAAGCACCGGAAGACCTAAGGGAAGTTAGCAGATAGATTCACTAACTGTGCAAAAAATCTGGCTTTTTTTCTCCCCGAAAAGCCTGTTCAGTACAGGGGTGGGGGACGATGCATTTCGGCGGCCCGGAGTGTAGTTGTCAATCGAAAAAATGCGAACAACACGGCTGTGCGACTAGCCAAAAGTACCGGAGAGCCAACAGTGTCCTGGCTCTCCGGTACGACGCACTAGCTACGTTCGGTGACTTGTACTGCGTGATAGCCGAACTGTGTCTTGATCGGACCTTGTACGGCACCCACCTCGCCTTCGAAACACGCGGTTTCGAACTCCGGAACCATCTGGCCCTTGCCAAAGGTGCCGAGGTTGCCGCCGTCGCGACTTGAGGGGCACGAGGAGTTGGACTTGGCGACATCCGCGAAGTCCGCACCGGCCTTGATCTCATCGATCAGGGTCTGGCAGCGAGTTTCGTCGTCGACGAGAATGTGGCGGGCAGTGGCTTGGCTCATGGTTGATGTTTTCCTGCTTGGGTTGGTGTTGGAGGCAATTCGGGGTGTGTCGCGCCGATTGATGAACCCGGCGCGAGCGGGCTCAGGAAGATCGCTTGGGCTTCCAGATACCAAAGGATTCTTGTTGTGGAGGCGCCGCTGGCGGTGCTGCTTGCTGGCGGCGCTGGTTGTCGACATCTTCTGCCACGTGCTTCATGAAGGCGCCGAGCTGGTCCAGCACCTCCGTCTTCTGCTCTGACGGCATGTCCTGCTGCCCGAGCAGAAAGCCAACCACGGCGCAAAGATACTGCGCATGGACGCTTGGGTCCGTCGCCGACGGGTCGTGCTTCTGCACGACTTCCTGCAGGTCGCCGACAAGTGTGGCGGACAGTTTGAGTTCACTCATTGGTGGTAGGGGCGGTCAGTTTCTGAAGTGGTGAATCCGGCGCCATGAGCCTGCCCGTGACGAAACAAGCGGCACGTAACCGACTGCAAAGACGCTTGCGGAGCGCCTAGGGTAAGGTCTTCGCCGCGTGGTATGTTACGCCGTTACGAGCGGCCTGTAGACCGATTTCCGATGCCTAACGGTGATGAGTCGGCGCTTGAGCAACTGTTTGAGCTCGAGCTGCTGAAAGGTATTGACGATGAGTGCCGCGCCGCGGTTCGCAAACAGGTAGAGATTCGTAGGCTGAGCCCGAGTGAAACGTTGTTCGAGGTCGGCGAGGTCTCCGACGCCCTGTTCGTCGTTCTCGCCGGAGAGCTCGAGCTGCAGCTGCCGTCAGAACACTCCGATGAGTGCTTCCACATGGGCTTGCGCTCGGTCGGCCAGACGCTTGGGGACTTTGCGTTCATCAACCGTTCACGCTACCTCGTCCGTGCCGTTGCCTACGGTGAGGCGGTGGTCGCGCGGTTGAGTGCCGCGGCTTTCGAACTGATCGGAGATTCCGACCAGGACGCTCGCGTCCAGATCTATGTCACGGCTGCCGATCTGGTGCGCCGCGTGATCCTCGCCCATATGTTCAACCGCTTGTTCGACACCTTGAGTGTCGAGCAGATGCAGCAGTTGCTCGAGGCGTCCACGCTCGGTTATTGCCGAGGTGGGGACGTCCTGTTCGAACCGGGTTCACCGTCTGATGGTGTGCATTTCGTGGTGTCCGGGCGCTTTGTCACCGAACAGATGGATGAGGACGGCGTCGCCCGGCAGATCAGCGAGTTTCGGGGCCCGTCCATCGTTGGCGAAATCGGTGCGCTTGCGGATTCCCCAAGGCTCGTGCGTCTGGTGGCGGTGCGCGCCTCGGTCCATGCGCACTTGCCGCGCGACGCATTCCGCTCCATCGTGCTGGGTGATGCGGCGCTGGTGACCAGCCTTGCACGGCATACCTTGCACAGCTTCGAGAAGCGCGTCACCGTGCAGGAGCCCGTGCAGGTGCGCGGGCAATCCCGCACCGTCGCCTTCCTCTCATTGCAGGACGATTTCCCGACCCATGCCCTGGCCGACGGACTGCGCGGGGTCATCGGCAACACGACCTCGCTCAAATTTCTGGATGCGGCGCGCTTCGATGCGGACTTTGGCGTGGACGCCGCGGCTTCAACCGGGTTTGATGGTTTGCTGGACCACTCGATTGCCCGCTGGCTCGATGAGATGGAGCGGCAGCACGAGTTACTCATCTACGCGGGCGAATCGACCAGAACTCCATGGACAGAGCGTATTGTCAATCGAGCCGACCGGATCGTCTGGCTCGCCCGCAGCGACACCGACCCTGCCAGGGCGCGGCAAGCGCTTGAGTTGCTGCAGCAGATCTTTGACGATCAGCGTCATGTGCCCCGTCCCGAGCTGGTGTTGTTGCATCCGCCAGGACACGTTCAGCCGACGGGCACATCGCGCTGGCTTGACCTCACCGGCGTGTCACGTGTTCACCATGTGCGAGAGGGCGATGATGAGCATATTGCAGCGCTTGCACGCCGGCTCACCGGAGGCGAGCGGGGTCTGGTGTTGTCATCGGGAGGGGCGAGGGGATACGCCCACCTCGGTACCCATCGATTCTTCGAGGAGCGTGGTATCTCCATCGACCACGTCGGCGGGACGAGCATGGGGGCCCTGTTGGGAGCGGCCATTGCGATGGGACACGATCACGAGCACGTGAGTGTGTTGTCCGAGCAGTTCGCGCGTCGCAGCGCGCTGTTCGATTACACCTTGCCGCTGGTGTCCGTATTGCGCTCTCGTCGCCTTACGGATTTCTGCAAGCATGTGTGCGGCGAGATCCATATCGAGGACTTGTGGACACCGTTTTTTGCCGTGTCGTCAAACCTCGGCGACGGTTGTGTCGTGGTGCATGACCGCGGTCCGCTCTGGAAGGCCGTACGCAGCAGTATCTCCCTGCCCGGATTGTTCTCCCCGGTGCCCAACGACGACGGGCGCCTGTTGGTCGACGGCGCGGTGCTCAATGGCTTTCCGGTGGATATCATGCGTGAGCGTCTTGGCGGTCTCGGCACGCTTGTCGGTATTGATGTGAGTCGTGTTCCCGAGCCGTTGCATCGGTTCACGTTCGGTACGGAGCTGTCGGGGTGGCGCGTATTGTTCTCGTGGATATCACCGCTGCATCATCGCATCGCTGCACCGCGCTTGATCGCGACCTTGCTGCGCTCGACAGACATCAAGGATGTCGAAAGAAAGCAGCAGCAACGAGACGCTGTGGACATCCTGGTGGAGCCCGATGTCAGTGAGTGGGACTTGCTTGATTTCAAGGACTTCCGCGACATCAGTGATGTCGGGTATGCGGCCACGGAGCGCGTGTTGGACGCTGTTCCTGACCTGCTGGCCGAGTTGCCGGCTCGGCAGGTCTAGTGGTCTGTCTACCTGATAGTGACGTCATCAGGTAGACAGACCACTAAAGGCTGGTGACCAATCGGCCGCGGCGGTCAAGTCCTGCTTCCGCTTCGGTCGCGACACTGTTTTTCTGTGCGCCGCGGGCCACGTACAAGCCAGGTTCGCTGGTCATGCGGCGTTGCCCGCAGCGCGGGCAACTATGCCAACAGGTGGTTGCCTTTCGCTCACTTTCGCAGTAGTCCGTAGACATGGAGATACTGCAAGTGCGGCACTGAATTGAATCGCTCAAGAACCCGGGCTCCGTGGTCTCGGTGGGCGAACTTTGCCGTTAACGTGCGTGCGGTGTCAACCACATTTCGAATCACCACAATTCATGCACGTCTGGCATCCGTCGCGCAGCACCACGGCCTTGTGATGACACTTGCTGCAGGTGGTCGCTGTGGCCATCCAGGCTTCGGTGCCGTCGGCGGGCGCGCCGCTGCTGTTGCTGGCCTCTGGTGCACTTTCTGCTGCCATTTCAGCCTTTTTTGCGTCGATCAGCGCTTGCTGGTGTTCATCCGGTTGCTTGCTTTCGATCATGCCGATGGACATCAGGTGGCTCTCGATGACGTCGCCAATCTCGGCGATGATGGAAGGCACGTACCGGCCCTTGCTCCAGTAGCCACCACGCGGATCGAACACCGAGTGCAGCTCGTCAACCAGGAAGGTGATGTCTCCGCCTTTCCTGAATACTGCAGACATGATCAAGGTTAGTGCAACAATCCACTGATAATGCTCGAGATTCTTCGAGTTGATGAACACTTCGAACGGACGTCGATGTTCGTGCTCGGTGCCTTCGTTGAGCACGATATCGTTGATGGTGATGTACATGGCATGCGCCGATACATGCTCGGGTGTCTTGAGCTTGTAGGTCGAGCCGACCAGGCGCTGCGGACGCTCGAGCGTCTCGTGCATCTGGATGACATCTGCCGTCTTGGGTTGAGCAGGGCTCTCGTCGGGCTTCTTGACGCTGTAGCCGACGATCTTGCTGGGGATCTTGACGTTCATGCGGGATACTCCGTGATTCTTGAATGCCGGTGCGAGACCCTCCATGGCCGCGCCCGTGTTGTCGGTGGTCAGAACTTGCCGTAGTAGCCTTCTTTGAGCGCGTCGTAGAGGTTGGCGGCGGTGTGTGTTTCTCCGTCGTATTCCACCTCTTCATTGCCACGCACGCTCACTACGCTGCCGTCTTCAAGCGTGAAGGTGTACTCGGTGTCCTCGAGGTCCTGTTCCTTGACCAGGACGCCCTGGAAGTTCTCCGGGTTGAACCGGAACGTGGTGCAGCCCTTCAGGCCTTGCTCGTGTGCAAACAAGTAGATGTCCTTGAAGTCGTCAAACGGGAAGTCCGTCGGGACGTTCGCGGTCTTCGAGATAGAGGAGTCGATCCATTTTTGTGATGCGGCCTGGACAGCGACGTGATCAACCGGGCGGATATCGTCAGCGGAGATGAAGCACTCCGGCAGTTGTGCGTCCGGATCATCCGAGAAGGGCATGGCCTTCTCGTTGATGAGCTTCTGATAGGCGAGCAGCTCGAAGCTGAAGACGTCCACTTTTTCCTTGGTCTTCTTGCCTTCACGAATCACGTTACGCGCGTAGTGGTGCGCAAAGCTCGGCTCGATACCATTGCTGGCGTTGTTGCCAAGAGACAGCGCGATGGTGCCCGTCGGTGCAATGGAGCTGTGGTGGGTAAAACGACAGCCTGATACCGAGAGTTTTTCGACCAGTTCCGGCTCGACCTCTGCAACGCGTTGCATGTAGCGGCTGTACCTGGCATGCAGTACACGACCGGCGACGGTATCGCCGACCGTGTAGCCGTCTTCCTTCATTTCCGGGCGCAGTCGCAGCATGGCGCCGGTGACCGTGAAGGTCTCGTCCATGATGGGTGCCGGTCCTTTCTCCTCGGCGAGTTCAAGGCCGGTCTTCCAGCCGGTGATGGCCAGTTCGCGGGTCACCGTTTCCGTGAACTCGAGCGAGGCTTCGCTACCGTACTTCATGCCAAGCAGAGTCAGTGTCGAACCAAGCCCGAGGTAGCCCATGCCGTGGCGGCGCTTGCGGCGAATTTCGCGGCGTTGCTGTTCGAGCGGCAGACCGTTGATCTCGACCACGTTGTCGAGCATGCGCGTGAAGACGGCGACGGTCTCGCGGTAGCGCTCCCAGTCAAAGCGTGCCTTGTCGGTGAACGGATCCACCACGAAGCGGGTCAGGTTGACCGAGCCCAGCAGGCAGGCACCATACGGCGGCAATGGCTGCTCACCGCAGGGGTTGGTTGCACGAATGGTCTCGTCGAACCAGTTGTTGTTCATCTCGTTGACCTTGTCGATCAGTATGAAGCCGGGCTCTGCAAAGTCATAGGTCGAGGCCATGATCAGATCCCACAGGCGTCGTGCCGGCAGGGTCTTGTAGATGCGACAGGCCACCAGGCCTTCGTCGTCCATCACGACATTGCTGTGTGACGGCCAATCACGCCACACGACCCGGTCAGGATCATCGAGCGACAAGGCATCGTCTTCGTCAAGCTCACGCTGACGGATCGGGAAGGCCAACTGCCACTGCTCGTCAGCCTTTACAGCCTGAATGAAATCCTCGGTAATCAGCAGCGACAGATTGAACTGGCGCAGGCGCCCGTCTTCTCGCTTTGCCTTGATGAACTCGAGCACATCGGGATGGCGGACATCGAAGGTGCCCATCTGGGCGCCACGCCGGCCACCCGCAGAAGACACGGTGAAACACATCTTGTCGAAGATGTCCATGAACGACAGCGGGCCCGAGGTGTAAGCGCCAGCGCCGGACACATAGGCACCGCGTGGGCGCAGGGTCGAGAAGTCGTAGCCGATGCCGCAGCCTGCCTTGAGGGTGAGCCCGGCCTCGTGCACCTTGCCGAGGATGTCGTCCATCGAGTCCGAGATGGTGCCCGACACGGTGCAGTTGATTGTTGAGGTGGCAGGCTTGTGGTCCAGCGCACCCGCGTTGGATGTGATGCGACCGGCCGGTACCGCGCCCTGCTCGAGAGCCCAGACGAAGCGATCGTACCAATAGGCCCTGAGTTCCTCGTTCTGCTCGACGTCGGCGAGGGCTCGTGCCACTCGTTTGAACGTGTCTTCGATGGTCAGGTCGACGTTGTCGCCGTCCTTGGTCTTCAGCCGATATTTCTTGTCCCAGATGTCGAGTGAGGTTTCCTGCAACGGAATCGCTGTCGCGGCGACCGAGCGATCAGTCTTGCGGGCAGCGTGGTCTGGATCGAGTACGTCGGCGTGGCTCATGGACAGGTCTAGTCTCCTCGGTGAATGCTTTGCCCGGATGAGAGTGGCGGCTCTGCTGCGTCAGCCAGACACATGAGAGTCCGGCTGCAACAGGGCGGCGAACGTCTCCCGGTGCGGCCGCGAAGCTTAACTCCACAAAGATCCGTGGGCAACGAAAACCACCACATCTAGCTATTAATTTACATCTGTCACACTACATGTAGTGGTTGGGGCCGCCGAGTCAAGTTGCAAATTCCACAGATGTTGCTGCGTAAAGTCTTTGCAAGCCCCGGATATTTCTCGAATAATTTTCGTGGCGTCGTTCACGGAGTTGTCGTGAACTGGCGCACGTTCCCGGCGCTATCCGACGTCGTCGTGAGTGGTCGTGCACAAGACGTTTCGATCAGGCTGGATAAGCGCAGATGACGTGGTTAACGTGCCCCCTTCACCGCCACAACCGGTGCACAACAAGATCGGACCCGAGTCCGGCAGGAGTGAACGACATGTTACGCAAGGAACACGCACGTACCGCCCCCCGTCGCAAGCAGCGACCGGTCGAATGCATTTCGACCCGCATAGTCAACGAAGGCCGCTGGATGAGCCGCAACCAGCTCGAAGTCGGCATGTATGTGGCCGAGCTCGACCGCCCCTGGTCAGAAACACGATTCATGTTCCAGGGCTTTCGCATCGATTCGGCAGAGGTGCTCGAGGCGGTCCAGGACTCATGTCAGTACGCCCGGGTCGAATTCGAGAAAGTCGCTCGCGTGTCTTCGAATTCCACCAGACGTCTGGTGGGTGCCACGCGCGGCAGTTGAACGCTGTCCCACGACAAAACGCGGACTGAAACGGCCTGCAGCGCATAGATATGAGGGTTCTTTTACCGAATCCGGCCCTCATCACCAATGTGTCATGCAACTGGTTGATTCATCGCATATCTGATCTTTGGCGGGTGCTACCATCCGCCCCTTTCGAACCCTAACTGCGTCGACTATCGATGAAAAACTGGCAATCCATAGCCCTCTGCACGGTCCTTGCGACCACGCTTGTCGCGTGTTCGTCCGATGACGATGGTGATTCCGCTGCGGATCCCGTATCTGTCGCGGATGGCAACACCGCCGGAGACGACGGTGCAGACACCGGAGTAGCGTCCACCGATACCGGCGGCACAGCCGGTGACGAAACGACCGGCGGCGACGCGGGCGCGACCGACGGTGACGCCACCACGGGCGGCACCACCGCGACCACTGGCGACGACGACAGTGCCCCCGACGACAGCGCCTCTGACGACGGCGCGACCGACGGCGATACGGCCACCGGTGGCGACACCACGACCACCGGCGGCGATGATGGCGCTGCTGACGACGGCGCGACCGGTGGCGATACCGACGGCGATACCGGTGGAACGACCACAGGCGCAAGCGACACGGGTGGCGGTGACACGGGTGGCGGTGACACGGGTGCCAACGAAGCGGTTGATGTTCCCGTCTCGATGGTCGGTTCCACTCCGCGACCGGCGACCGACCCCTTCGGCTACACGCTCGAATTCGATGACGAGGTCTCCGACGGCGTGCCCACCCAGCCGAAGAACCTGCGTGCCGACCTCGTCTCCAGCAACTGGGCGGAGTTCAGCTGGGCACCGTCCAATGACGACCAGGGTGTCACCAGTTACCTGATCGAGCGCAGTGACGGTGTCAGCTACACGCTGACGTCGGAACTCGAGCCGGGCCTATCGCTGGACGGTGGTACCTACGATGAGTTCCGCAACTACTGGCTGAACACCTACTTCATGGACTGCAACCCCACGCGCTTCACGTTTGTGCCGGGCAGCCAGAAGGACCTCGATGCTCCATGGAACTGCGCGAACACGCGTCCGATGGAAGGCGCGACGTACTCATATACCGTCACTGCCTTTGACGCAGACGGCAACGCATCAGCGGCCTCTGATCCGCTCGACATCACCTTCGGTGGTGGCGACGATGCCGTACCGTCGCGGGTGTCCGATTTCATCGATGGCTTTGACGTGGTCTGGAACGACGAATTCGAAGGCGACTCGCTCGACTCCGAACGTTGGCAGACCGAGCTCGTGTTCGGCGACGACGTATTCATCAACGGCGAGCAGCAGTATTTCGTGCCGGTGCTCGAAGGGACTGGCGTAAGTCACGATCCGTTCGAACTCACGGACCAAGGCACGCTGAAGATCAACGCGATTCGCACCCCGGATAATGATCGAGCAGCCTTGCCTGACAGCTGTCTGGAAACCGACCCCATCCTAGCCAACATGGCGGATCGTGATCGCTGCGAATTTCTGTCCGGTGCCTTGTCGACACACGATCGCATGCAGTTTGTGTACGGCTACACCGAGGCGCGACTCCGTGCCAGTGATGTGTCCGGTGCCTTGTCGAGCTTCTACCTGTATCACCGCTATGCCGGTGAGAACAATGTTGAAGCGGGTACGTTTTATCAGCACGGCCCCGAGATCGACATCCTCGAGTACCTGGGCGAGAACCCCTTCGGCGACGAGGATGCCTTCCAGGTCCACCACTTCATTGACGTCAATACCGGCATGATTCGCTCATCGCCGACCAACAATCACGCCAAGGAAGACGGTGGTATCTACGGTGGCGAGTTCCATACCTTCAGCGCCTTGTGGGAGCCCAACCTCGTGATCTGGTATATCGATGGTGTCGAGGTGCGACGTATCGACGGCCCGATGGTGTCTCAGCAACCGATGAACATCATCAACTACCTGGTCACGGGTTCTGGCTGGGCGCCCGAGCCGGACAACGACAATCCGCCGATCAGCCTGGAAGTCGATTACATCCGTGTCTATCAGCGTGATCAGTTCAAGGCGTCGATGTCCTGCGGCATTCCAGGTAGCGGTACAGCATGCCCCGCCGTTCAGTAGGCTGGCAGTGATCGGACGTGTTGACCCTGCGGGCTCCGCAGGGTCAACCGCACGTAAAGAGCCCGGACTTGACGTCCGGGCTTTTTTTTGACCGCCCTTACAGTAACCAGGTCGCCAGGCCCAGAAACGTCACCAGGCCGACAACGTCCGTCACCGTGGTAAGCGCCACGCCACCGGCCAGCGCAGGGTCAATGCCGAAACGCTTCATCAGCAGCGGCAGTACCAGACCGGCATAGGCGGCCGTGAACAGATTCACGATCAAGGCAACACCCAGTATCAGACCGATGGTGGCTTCGCCGAACCAGAACCACACCAGCAGCGACACGATGCCTGCCCACAACAGCCCGTTGAGGAGTCCGATCGCCAACTCGCGCAACAACAGATCCCGTGCGTTGTCGCGCGTAATCTGTCCCAGCGCCTGACTACGAATCACCAGTGTCAGGGTCTGACTGCCGGCAATTCCGCCCATGCTGGGTACGACGCTCATCAGCACGGCGAGCAACACCACACGTTCCAGGGTCGCGTCGAACTGCGAGATGACCCACGATGCGAGCAGGGCGGTCAGCAGGTTCACACCCAGCCACACCGCACGTTTACGAGTGCTCTTGAGTATCGGCGCGAAGGTGTCGGCTTCCGGGTTGAGCCCGGCCATGCTCATTACCGACTGTTCTGCTTCCTCCCGAATGACGTCGACCACATCGTCGATGGTGACGCGGCCGATCAGTCGACCGTTGTCGTCGACGACGGGTGCGGACACCAGATCGTAGTCCTCGAAGCTGCGCGCAACATCGCTGGCTGGCATCAGTGCATCGAAGGGATCGAGTTCGTTCTTGATCGTCTCGCTCACCAGCGCGTCCCCCTGGCTGGTCAGCAGACGTCGCAGCGGTAGCTCGCCGCGGTAATGTCCGTAGCGATCGGTGACCCAGAGCCGATCGGTGTGGCGGGGCATCTCGCCACGAAGGCGCAGGTAACGCAAGACCGTGTCGAGTGTGACGTCGCCGCGAACCGTAATGGTGTCAAGATTCATCAATCCGCCAGCGCTGTCCTCGGGATAGGACATGACCTGCTCAAGCCGTGCGCGATCCGCGCGACCCATGGCGGACAAGAGGTCTGTGGTCAGGCGGTCGGGCAGTGACTGAACGAAGTCAGCGAGATCGTCGGTGTCCAGCTGTTCGGTTGCCGCGCGCAGGGCATCGAGATCCATGTCGGCGACCAGCGATTCACGGACCTCATCGCCGACCTCCATCAGGACTTCGCCTTCGATGTCGGATTCCACCAGATCCCACAACAGCCGTCTTCGTACCGGCGGCAATGCCTCGAGGGCGTCACCGATTTCCGCCGGGTGCATGGCTTGCATTATCTTGCTTGCAGCGTCACTGGAGCCCCGGCCGATGATGGCCGTGAGCTCGTCGCGGTCCTCGCTTTCGGTCTGCGGCCTCGTGTCTTCGTGGGTGTCGTTCATGTTGGTAGTCGATTGAGGTCGAACCGCAAGGGCGTGAGCGTGCCGATCAGGCGTTGATGCGCTCCAACAAGGCTTGACGCTCCTCGCGAGATGAGGCGTCCAGAAATGCCAGGGCCTGCTTGCGCAGCTTCGAGCGTTTGCAGGTGACCAGCGAGCGCTTGACCTGCAGCAACAGGCTCGGCGGCATGCTGAACTCGGTGAGTCCGAGGCCGAGCAGCAGCCGCGCATAGCGGGTGTCGCCAGCCATCTCCCCACAGAGAGCGACGGGCTTGCCAGCACTCTGTCCCGCATCGATGACCTGCTTGATCAAACGGAGCACGCTGGCATGAATCGGCTCGTACAGATAGTTCACTTGATCATCAACGCGATCGATCGCCAGTGTGTACTGAATCAGATCGTTGGTGCCAATCGAGAGAAAATCGAGTTCCTCGGCAAACTGGTCTGCAATGAGGGCAGCAGCCGGCACTTCGATCATCCCCCCGATCGGGAGATTCTCGTCAAAATCGAGGCCCTCTGACCGCAGGCTTTCCTTGACCTGAGCGATCAATTGCTGGGACTGTCGGATCTCTTCCATGTTGGTGAGCATCGGCAACAGCGCGCGGACCGGGCCCTTGGCCGACGCACGAAATATCGCCCGTAGCTGAGGGGTAAACAGTGAAGGCTCGGACAGACTCAGTCGGATGCCTCGCAGGCCGAGGGCAGGATTGCTGTCTGTGGGCCGGTTACCGGTGTCGGTGACGCCGGGCAAGTTCTTGTCGGCGCCGAGGTCGATGGTGCGGATGGTCAGCGGCGCACCTTTCAGGGCTCTGAGCACGCGCTGGTAGACACGCAGGTGCTCGGCCTCGGTGGGTGTGGTTTCCCGATTGAGATAGAGGAACTCGGTGCGGTACAAGCCGACGCCTGCAGCGTTGACGCGCTTGAGAGCCTTGATGTCTTCTTCGATATCGATATTCGCCATCAGGCTCAGCTCGACACCATCGGTCGTCGTGCTCTCGGTATCTATGAGCTTCTTGAGATCGCGGGTCTCCTGTCGCAGGCGCTTCTGTTCGTTGCGCAGATCGACCAGCAATGCCTCGGTGGTCTCGGCATACATCATTCCGTTGACGCCATCGATGGCCACCGTTTCGCCCGTCTTGATGTAACGCCTTGCGCCATGGACGCCAACGATTGCTGGTAGCCCGAGGCTGCGTGCGAGTATTGCGGTGTGCGACAAGGGCCCGCCGGATTCGGTGACAAAGCCCGCAACGCCGTGGTGCTGCATGGCAACCGTATCCGCCGGTGTCAGGTCATCCGCCACGACTATTCGTCCTGACCAGTGATCGCCACCCATGCTGAAGTCGCTTATCCCCACATGTGACTCGTCCACGTCCAGCGCGCGCAGCACCGAGTCGATGACATGCCTTACATCATCGATTCGCGTGGCAAGGTTTCTATCTTCCATGGCGTCGAATGCACGGGCCAGCTCCTGCATCTGCCGATGCAGCGCCGCCTCTGCGTTGATCTGTTCGGTCTTGATGATGGTGATCGTGCGCTCGGAGAAGAAGCTGTCGTCGAGCATCAGAATGTGCGTTTCAATGAACGCACTGACATCGGTTGGTGCGTCCTTGGGGATCGAGTCCCGAACTGCGAGCAATTGCGCGCGCGCTGTCTTCAGCGCACGCTTGAGACGGCGCACCTCGGCCGTGGTTTCCTTCTTGTTGAGCGCACGTTCGGACACATCCACGCTGTCGCGGCGCAGCGTCAGCGCCTCACCGATAGCGATGCCGGTAGATACCGCTATCCCACTGAACTCAATGGTCATGGACGCTGCTTATTCATCTTCGTCGAAGCGGCGCTCGATCAGATCGGCAATGGCGTCGATGGCATCAGCAGCATCATCACCTTCGGCATACACGGTGACGTGCGAGCCACAACCGGCGGCAAGCATCATGACCCCCATTATGCTTTTTGAATTCACGCGCTGGCCATCCTTCTCTATGTCGATATCGGAGGCGAACGTGGCCGATAGCTTGACCAGTTTGGCGGCCGCCCGCGCATGCAGCCCGAGGCGGTTGATGATCTCGAGGTCGCGACTGATCACGAGGGTTCCACTGTCTGGTCGATGAGGGGGGCCATGCTGCCGTCCATGTTCACGATATCGCCGAGTTCGCGATGGCGTAGCGATACGCCGTCATTGTGTTGCGAAAAGTGCGTTGCCAGTCGTTCCGACAGGTAGACCGATCGATGGCGCCCGCCGGTGCACCCGATGGATACCGTCAGGTAAGCGCGGTTTTCGGCCTGGAACAACGGTAGCCAGCGAGCGATGAAGTCGCGTATGTGACTGAACATGTCTTCCACATCGGGTTGACGTTGGAGGTAGTCGATGATGGGTTGTTCGCGGCCGTTGTAGGCGCGCAATTCCGGCTCCCAGTAGGGATTCGGCAAGCAGCGCACATCGAAGGTGAAGTCGGAGCTGGCGGGCGTGCCGTGCTTGAACCCGAAAGACTGGAAGATCAGTGACAGGCCTCTGGCGTTTCTGCCAAGCAGGTAGGTGCGAATGATATCGCGTAGCTCGTGCAGATTGAGTTGCGTGGTATCGATGACCAGATCCGCCTGGGCCTTGACCGAATCGAGAGCGCGCTCTTCGTCGTCGATCGCGTTGATCAACGGTCGCTCCTTGCTGCTCAATGGATGCCTGCGGCGTGTTTCGGAAAAGCGTGTCACCAGAGTAGAGCGGTCGGCGTACAGGAACAGCATCTCGACGTCCACGTCACCGCGCTCGCGCAGGTTCTTCATCATTGACAGCAAGGCATCGCTGGAGCCGCGCTCGCTCCGCATGTCGATACCAATGGCAAGTCGCTCGTACTGTGCGGCATGCTCCGCGATGAGGCGGTCGATCACGTCCGGCAGCAGTGTGGCCGGAAGATTGTCGATGCAGAAGAATCCCTCGTCCTCAAGCGTCGCGAGGGCGACACTCTTGCCGGCTCCCGACAACCCGGACACGATAGACAAGCGTGGCGTGTGGGGGGGGCGTCCGTCGCGTGGAGAGGTGTGCATCAGCTGGTTTCCGCGGAGTCGCTTTCTGGCGCGGTGCCCGACGGCGCACGCCCAGTTGGCGTTCTACCTGTCAAAAGGCGTGCCTGCTTTTCCACAAGGTCTCTTGTGGCGGAGTAGCCACCGGCTCTGAGTATGTGGTCTCGAACAGCCGCCTCGACGAGTACGGCGAGGTTTCTGCCCGGAGCGACCGGTATGGTGCGCTCGGCGATTTCCGTGCCCAGCAAGGTGCGTGTGGTCGACGGCTCGGACATGCGGCTGCCCTCAAAACTCAGCCCTTCCAGGTTTTCGCCCGAGACCGCACGCAGGTGAATGATGAAACGCAAGATCTTGCGCCTACGCGTGTGAGCATCACCGTACATGCGAGCAATGTTCAGCACGCCGAGCCCTCTTACCTCGAGAAAATCCTGTAACAGCGGCGGACAGCGACACTCGATCGTGTTCAGTGCAATGCGGCTGAACTCCGGAGCGTCGTCAGCGACCAGAATGTGCCCGCGGCTCACCAGCTCCAGTGCCAGTTCGCTCTTGCCAACGCTCGCGTCGCCAGTAATCAGGATTCCGGTACCGAGCACGTCCATCATGACCCCGTGCACGATCTCGCGTTCCGCGAGCGCCCGACTGAGTTCGTGGCGAAGGGCCTTGAGAAGTTCTCCGTATGGAAGCTGAGACCTGATCAGCGCGATGCCGCCACTGTCGGCCAGGTTTTTCAGTGCATCCGGTGGAGAGAGCCCGTCGCTCACGATGAACAGGTCCGATGCCGAGGTCAGCGCGTACTCGAAGCGGTCGTGCTCGAAGGCATCGGGCTCGGCAAAGCTGCGCACCTCCGCAGCTCCCAACAACTGGATGCGATTCGCGCTGTTGTAGTTGAGAGGGCCCAGCAGTCGCGGGCGACGACCCGCGTCCACGTCTCGAGTCAGAACGCGATTCTGACCCGCGTCGCCGGCAATCCAGTCGAGTTTGAGATCGGTTTCGAACCGCTCGAACGCATCAGCAACACTCAGACGTGGGAAAGCCACGGAATCAGGTGGCGGGTGGCGCAGAGTCCAGGCGCGTGAGCAGCACGCTGCCGTCATCGCACTCGCGCATGGCATCTCGCTGCGCGGGATCGCTGAATCGTTTGGCGAGACCCGCAAGGATCTTCAGATGCTCGTCGTTGCAGTCTTCAGGCACGAGCAGGCCGAGAACGACATCCACGGCCATGTCGTCTGCAGCATCGAAATCGACCCCTTCGTTCAGCGTGACGAGGGCTGCCAGCGGCTCCTCGATGCCGGCCAGGCGGCTGTGTGGCAAGGCGATGCCGTGGCCAATACCCGTACTCCCCAGCCGTTCGCGACTGATCAGGGCGTCGAGTATGGTCATATCCGACAGGGCGGCAGGCTCCCGCGTCGTGTCGGGGTCGTCGTCCTCTGCGGCGGACTCGGCGTCGCGAAGAGAGGCGCCGAGCAATTCCGCAACGGTCTGCAACGCGCGCTTCTTGCTGTGTATCTCGCACCGACATCGAATGCGGTCTGGCGAGAGAAGGTCTGGCAGGTCAGTCATGCGCTACTGCGTTCTGGAACATCATGTGACGAGTCTATAGCGCGCGCCATTTCGCCGCCGTAAGTGAGTAGCGCCAAATTGATAGTGCAGGGAACAGGTGTCATGCCAAAAACACAACACGAGCTGCGCGAGGCCAAGTGTCGCGCAGCTCGTGTCGGGATGTCATGGCGTGTTCGCCACAGTCAATAAGGGCGCTGGAAATGCGGCTAGTCGGGCTCGGTTTCCGTAATATCGATCGGGTCCTCGACCGGATCCGGCGGGGCAGGTTGTCGTCGCAGTGTCTTGCTGTTCATTTCCTTGTGTCTGATCAGCTGGCGATCAAGCTTGTCGGTCAACAGATCGATGGCTGCGTACATGTCGGGCTCGGTGGTGTCGGCGTACAAGCGTGCCCCCGAGACGTTGATTGTGGCCTCCGCCTTCTGGCGTGTTTTCTCCTCGACCGTCAGGATCACGTGAATGTCCGACATGTGCGTCGAATGGCGCTGCAAGCGCTTCATCTTGCCGGTGACGTAGTCGTGCATCGACTGTGTGACATCAACGTGGTGACCGGTTACGGTGAGGTTCATAAGCGTCTCCCGAGACAGGCCCTTGCGGGCCGAAAGTGAGTGGTCTGACAAAATCGCCCGCAGAGCGGTGTGCAAAGGTGTGCACACCGGAGTCAGCGTGACGAGAGGTGGGGTCGGACCGACCCCAGGCATGAACGGAGCTTGTCGTTCATGTAGCTTGCCGTGCAGAGCGGCTGGCATCAAGCCAAGTCCGGGCCTCTGGGCGCTTGGCTGCGCTGGCGTTGTGCGTGTTAAGGCGGGTGCTGAAGTTACGCAGCAGAATTTGCCGTGCAAGAATCTGTCGTGCAACAAGGTGCCGCGCCGCGCGTCACGTGATGTCGACGCGTTATGAGTATGTGTGTGCTCGCGTGGGCGTGAACTCAATTCAGTCGCTTGCGTTCATTGGACGGCGGAATGGACATGGACTCACGGTACTTCGCTACGGTGCGTCTTGCAACCTGTATCCCTTCTGAAACCAGCGTGCTGGCAATCTTGCTGTCTGACAAGGGTTTGGTTGCATCTTCTGCCGCGATGAACTTTCGGATCATGGCGCGTATGGCCGTTGCCGAACATTCACCACCGTTTGCGGTTGATACATGACTTGAGAAGAAATACTTGAACTCGAAAATACCTCGAGGAGTGTGAATGTATTTCTGAGTGGTCACTCGCGAAATGGTGGACTCGTGCAATGACAATTGTTCTGCGATGTCTCGTAGCACCAGAGGCTTCATGGCTTCATCGCCATATTCCAGGAATGCACGCTGCCGCTCGACGATTGCTGTTGCTACGCGCAACAGCGTTTCGTTGCGTGACTGCAAGCTCTTGATGAACCATCGCGCTTCCTGCAAGTGGTTACGCATGAAGGCGTTGTCGTCACTCTTGTCCGCACGCTTGACCATTCCCGCATACAAGGCGTTGATGCCCAACTTCGGTGCGATGTCAGGGTTGAGCTCGACACGCCATACTCCTTTTTGCTTTTTTACGAACACGTCAGGCACGATATATTGGTCGTGATCGTTGACCAATTGACGGCCCGGACGCGGGTTCAGACTGCGGATCAAACGGATAGCGGCCTGCAGAGCGTCCTCGTCTATCTTGAGCAAGCGTCGCAGGCGTGCAAAGTCGTGCGCAGCGAGCAGATCGAGGTGACTCTTCGCGATCGCCTTGGCGTGCTCGACGGTCTCGTGTGCCGGTAGCTGCGACAGCTGAATCACCATGCACTCAGCCGCGTTGCGCGCGCCGCAGCCCGCGGGATCAAGGTGCTGTATGAGGTGCAGTACCGTTTCGAATTCCTCGACGTCGATGCTCTCGTCGTTTGCGCCCAACTCCTGGTTGAGCCCTTCGACAAGCGAGTCCACGTTGTCCAGCAGGTAACCGTTGTTGTCGATCGCATCGATGATGGTCTCGGCGATGAACTGATCGCGCTCGGACAGCGGGGCGAAACGAATCTGCTCGTTCAAGTGATCCTGGATACTTGCGAGCCCCGCGTTGTGGAACTCGGTGAAGTCCCGACCTTCCCCTTCGACGCCAGAGCCGGTGCTTGCCGGAGCCGCGGGCTCGTACACGTCTTCCCAGGCACTATCGACTGGTAGGTCATCCGGCATGACATCGTCGGCGGACGGCTCGGAGGTGCTCAGTTCCTGCATCTCGACGGCCACATCGTAGTCGCCGGGTAACTCATCGACGATGCCGGCCTGCTCGACCTCCGCGGAATCGAATTCAGCGAGGGTGGCGTCCAGCTCCGCGATTTCCCATGGGTCCCCATCGTCGACGCCACCTTCATCGGCAGACCTCTCGCGTTCGGCGCGATCTTCAGCTGCATCGCGTGCTTCGTCCCGAGCGCTATCGAGCGCCTCGCGGTGCTCATCGCCGTCACCGGCCGAATCGCGGGCATCCGGCGCACTACCATCGTCTTCGGTCAGCTCGAGCATGGGATTGCTCTCGAGGGCCTCCTGAATCTCGCCCTGTAACTCGAGCGTGGAGAGTTGCAACAGCTTGATCGCCTGTTGCAGCTGCGGAGTCATGGCCAATGACTGGCCCATCTTCATCTGCAGCGCTTGTTTCATGCCTGTACTCAAACCGTGTTAGCCGCAGATCAACAGCCTGCGCGTTCGAGTATGGCTCACTCCCAAGCGAATACAACCGCCATCGCCTTGGGGTCGGACCCCGGTAAGTTGTTGATAAATCAACAAATAGCCTGATTTTTCACGCGAAACCGGGCGTTAACCACCTATTTTTGGCCAGTTTTCTGGCGCTTCAAGGGGAGTGAGGTGCGCTCAGGCGGCCGCGAGCGCAGTCGCGAAAACGTCCATATCCACATTGCCGCCAGAGGCGATGACGATGACGTCCGAGCCCGGCGTCGGCGTGTCCCGACCCGTCAGTGCGGCCGCAAGAGCGACCGCGCCGCCCGGTTCGACCACGAGGTTGAAGTAGCGCATCGCGAGGGCCATCGCTTCGAACACCTCGGCGTCAGAGACGCTCAGGCCGGGGCCGCAGAGCCGCTGGAGGATCGGGAAGGTGAGCTCACCCGGCATCGGCGTGACGATCGCGTCGCAGAGCGTGTCCGGTGTGCCCTCTATCGTGAGACGAGTGCCCTGCTGCAAGGATCTGCAGGTATCGTCTGCGCCGTGGGGTTCCACTGGCCGAACGCGCAGCGTCGGTGCATGCGCCGAGAGGGCCAGCGCGACGCCAGCGGTCAGGCCGCCGCCGCCGCAACAGGTCAGTACATCGCAGTTCGATACGCCGGCCAGTTGCGCTTGTTGTGCGATCTCGACGCCGCAGGTGGCCTGGCCTGCAATAACGGTCAGGTCGTCATAGGGCTTGATGAGCGTCAGATCGCGCTCGCGCGCCAGCGCCTCGCCGATGGCCTCACGTGACTCGCCGCCGGGGCGATCATAGGTGATGATGTCGGCGCCCAGCTCGCGCGTTCCGTCGAGTTTTGCACGTGGTGCATCACTCGGCATGATGATGACGGCGGGGACTTCCATGCGCCCGGCCGCCTCGGCAACGCCTTGCGCGTGATTGCCGGAAGAATAGGCAATCACGCCGTTACTGCGTTGTGCCGGCGGCAACGCGCCGAGCGCGTTCCATGCGCCGCGAAACTTGAACGAGCCCGTGACCTGCAAGCACTCTGCCTTGACCAGAATACGCCGCCCCACGCGTTGATTGAGCGCCCGACTCTCGAGCAGCGGCGTGGTGCGAACGATCCCTCGGGTGCGCTCGAGCGCGGCTTCAATCTCGCGTTGCATGACGCGCTAGATCGTGAAGTTGTCGCCGAGATACACGCGTCGAACCTCCTCGTTGGCAAGCAGCGCGCTGGCATCTCCTTCGGCGATGAGTTTGCCGTTGGAGAGAATGTAGGCGCGGTCGCAGATCCCGAGCGTCTCTCGCACATTGTGGTCTGTGATCAGGACCCCGATACCACGCTGCTTCAGATGCGTGACGATGCGCTGGATCTCGATGATCGAGATCGGATCGACGCCCGCAAACGGTTCGTCAAGAAGGATAAAGGCGGGCTCTGCCGCCAGCGCACGAGCGATTTCCACGCGCCGCCGTTCCCCGCCCGACAGACTGATGCCGAGACTATCGCGAATGTGTGTGATCTGCAGTTCCTCGAGCAGGGCCTCCATGCGGTCACGGCGCTCGATCGATGAAAGCTCGCGGCGTACCTCCAGTATGGCCATGAGGTTCTGCTCTACCGTGAGCTGTCGGAACACCGAGGCTTCCTGCGGGAGATAGCCGACGCCGAGCCGCGCACGGGCATGCATCGGGTGCGCAGTGATGTCGGTATCGTCGAGAAGGATCTTTCCGCTGTCCGGTCGTACCAGGCCTACAACCATGTAGAAGCAGGTGGTCTTGCCGGCACCGTTGGGGCCGAGCAGCCCGACGATGTCGCCACTGTCGACACGGATGGACACGCCCTCGAGGATGCGTCGCTTCTTGTACGCCTTGTGCAGATCTTCTGCGATCAGCCGCCGTGGCGCGTTGGCTGGGCCGCGGGTCGGGTCCTCCTGCTCGGAGTTTGCAGTGCTCACGGTCAGTCCGCTTTGCGTGGCGGGGGCTGGATCCGAATACTGACCCGTCCGCCGGCGTCGCCGTCGCTGCCATCGCCCTCCGCGCGTACGGTCTGGGTGTCGGCATCGAACACGATGCGATCGCTGACGAGACGCTGGCGTGGTTGTTCGAGCGTTGCCTCACCTTCCAGCACAAGAGAACCGCCGATGGCGTCATAGCTGATGCGCTGTGCTGCGCCGCGCATGCGCTCGCCGGCTTCGTTGTCCTGCTCGAAGCCGAGCGGTGAGCCGACGCCTTCGATGCTGGACAAGCGACCATCAGCGAGTAGCACTTCTATTCTGTCGGCAGTGATCAGCAAGGTGCCTTGCGTGATCCTGACGTTGCCTTCGAGCACTTGGCGCCCGGCGCGTTCATCGAATTCCGAGCGGTCAGCGGTGATATCTATCGGTTGGTCGAGATCGCTGTCGCGTGCCTCGGCTGCGGTGCCGCAAGGCAGAGCGACAAGCACCACGGCAAGCATGGCGATGCGAGACAACAGCCACTGGTGGGTGCGTGATCCGGCGATTCGTGTCATGGACATGCCTGGTACTTTCATCGTTGGATCGTGGTGTCCGCTGCAGGGCGTGCTGCCTCGTAGCGTGCGCTGACATCCGACAGTAACTCGAGCTTGCCTTCCTTGATGGACGACCGCAAGCCATCCGCTTCGACCACGAGGCCCGGCGATTCGATGCGTACGCGATCTCCCGTACTCAATTGATCATCATCGAGCATGATCACGATGTTGCTACCGACAATCGAGATGGGGGGCGCGAACGAATCGTTTTCTCTGGCGGTCTGTGCTCGGCGTTCGATATGTACGTCACCGAGCAAGGTAATCACATCGGGCTGGCGCGTCAGTCTGCCAGACTCGGCAGTGACCGACCAATGATTGAGCTCACGGGTCAGCGTCATTTCAGGGCGGCTGATTTCCGCTCTTCCATCGTCCGGATAATGCGCAAGGCTTGCACCGACGAGCAGGTACTCGAGCATGCCGTCGGCGTCGTAGTGTCGTGTGGTGAAGTCTTCAAGCAGGTAGTCCGCCTGGCTTTCGCTGATAGCCATTGGAGCTTCCGGCACGAGGGTTTCGGGTTGCTCGACCCAGTTGTGAACGAGTATCGCTGCCAGGATCAGTGGTACCAACAGCCAGTAACCGGACCATCCGCGCGCGCTCTGTCCACTAGCCATGACCATGGGCGCCTGGTGGTGTTGGCGTCGTGTGCCCGTCCATATCAGTGGTCGCGGTCATCATCGTGAGCGTTACACGACGCCAGCCGCAAGCAAGGCATGCATCGATATGACACCTTGCACGTGCCCATCGGTGACGACCGGCAGCGTGGTGATCTTTCTTGACTGCATGGTATTGACCGCATCGATCGCCAACCTGCATGCCTCGATGGTATGCGGCCCACGCGTCATGACATCGCGAATTTCGACCTCGCGAAGATCTGCGCCGGCCTCGATCGCGCGGCGCAGGTCGCCATCGGTGAAAATGCCTTCCAGGCGACGCGCCTGATCCATGACGAGAACCATGCCGAGCCCCTTGCGACTGATCTCCATGAGACCCGTGGAGAGCGAACTGTCCGCAGTGACCGCAGGAATCGCGTCGCCGAGTGTCATCACGTCGGCCACACGCATCAGCAATCGTTTGCCAAGACGGCCTCCGGGGTGGGAGCGCGCAAAATCCTCTTCGCTGAAGCCGCGGGCACGCAGCAGGGCGATGGCCAGTGCATCACCCATCGCCAGCATCGCGCTGGTGCTGGCCGTCGGCGCAAGGCCGAGCGGACAGGCTTCGTGATCCACCGCAACGTCCAGATGAACATCGGCTGCCAAGGCAAGGGCAGAGGCGGGGTTGCCGGTCATGGCGATCAGGCCGGCTCCGAGGCGCTGCAGTCCCGGAAGAATCGCGATCAATTCATCCGAGGTGCCGGAATACGACAAGGCAAGCACGATGTCTTCGCTTCGCAGCATGCCGAGATCACCATGACTCGCTTCGGCGGCATGAACAAAGAACGCCGGGGTGCCGGTGCTCGCAAACGTGGCGGCGAGCTTGGTGCCTATGTGCCCTGACTTGCCGACGCCGCAGACGATCACGCGACCGTTGCAGGCGAGGAGCCGTCCGCAGGCTTCGCCGAAGGGGAGCCCCAGACGGGCGATCAGCGCGCTTACAGCATCTGCTTCGGTTTGTATGACCTCACGCCCGCTGCTGATGAATGCTTCGAGGTCGGACGCGGAGTGCGCCTCAGTCGAGCGCATCGAGCCTGTCGAGTTCGTCAAGCTCATCCAGTTCGTCCAGTTCGTCCAGTTCGTCCAGTTCGTCCAGTTCGTCCAGCTCGTCCAGCTCGTCCAGCTCGTCCAGCTCGTCCAGCTCGTCGAAGGCGTCGAGTTCGTCCAATTCGTCGTCACCGCCGGCCGTACCGATGGCGACCGGTCGCTGCCCGTCGAAGGTCAGCCGACGCTCTCGTTGCACCCAGAAGTCACGCAGCATCAAATACGGGTCCAGAGCGGCGCTGTTGAGCAGATTGCCGGCAGAGAGCAGGCGAGCGCGCAGCGACGTCACTTCAAGGGCAGTGAGGCCGAGGTTCGTGGGCGCGTCATCAACCAGCCACCATTTGGGAGAGAACACCGTACTGTCAGGGAACAGGCCCGCAGTGCTGCGCGTATGGTTGGGGCCGTAGAACGGCAGCATCAGAAAAGGGCCTTCCCCGACTCCCCAATAGCCTAGCGTTTGTCCAAAACTTTCGTTGTGCTTGGGCAATCCGACCTTGGACGCTGCGTCGATGAACCCTCCCATGCCCGACGTCGTGTTGACCACAACGCGTGCGGCGTCAGATCCTGCTTGTTTGAACTTGCCTTGCAAGAGAGCGTTGATGACGGATGTCACGTCATCGATATTGCCGAAGAAGTTGGTGACGCCCAGCTCGATGAAGTCTGGCGTTACATAACGGTAGCCTTTGGCGAGCGGCACCAGAACCGCGCGATCGAGAGCATCATTGAAGCGGTATACGCCCCGATTGAAATTCTCGTAGGGGTCGTGAACCGGCCCTGTTGAGGTGTTGACGGCACACGCGCCTGTCAACAACAGGCATAGCAAGGCAAGGGTAGGGCGCGTCATGGTCGATTCACTGGTCGGACGACAGCCGAAGTGTAGTCGATGAGATCTGTCAGGCCGGCAAGTGCCAAATTAACGTCAATCGAATACGTGGTCGTATTGACGTGACATCACGCACGTGAGGCGGGAATGGCGTACCGTGCGCGGTCGAGCCGAAGAGTTATTGGTCGCTAACTGCGGTCCGCTTGTGATTGATCGCGGACGCTGTCTAATGGTACGGATCGTGCGAATGGCCTTTTTATGAGTTCAACGACGGACAGTTCAGAGAGTCAGGACGCATCGCTGGTTCGCATTAGCGACCTGCACTACTCGCGTGGTGCGAAACCGATTTTTCGCGGTCTGGACTTCGCTGTTCCGCGCGGTCAGGTAACCACCATCCTCGGCCCTTCCGGCACCGGCAAGACCACCCTGCTCAAGATGATCGGTGGTCAGTTGAAGCCCAGCAAGGGCAGCATCACGGTCGATGGAAAAAACGTGGCCAAGCTCGGTCGACGCGACCTCTACGCATTACGCAAGCGTATGGGCATGCTGTTCCAGTCGGGCGCACTGCTGACTGACCTGAGCGTGTTCGACAATGTGGCCTTTCCGCTGCGCGAGCACACCGATCTTCCCGAGTCCCTGATCTCGCATCTGGTGCTGATGCGCCTGCACGCGGTCGGACTGCGGGGGGCGAGCGAGCTGTATCCCGCTGAACTTTCCGGGGGTATGGCACGCCGCGCGGCATTGGCTCGCGCGCTGGTGTTTGATCCGATGATGATCATGTACGACGAGCCGTTCACCGGGCAGGATCCGATTTCAATGGGTGTGTTGTTGACGCTCATCCGCACGGTCAATCAGGCGCTCGGACTTACCTCCCTGATGGTCTCTCACGACCTCGCCGAAGCCTTGTCGATCTCGGACTACGTGGTGATCATCTCCGAAGGCGTTGTGGTCGAGGCAGGCACTCCAGACGAGCTGCACAACAGTGACTCGGCCTGGACGCAACAATTCCTGTCCGGCAGTCCCGACGGGCCCGTGCCCTTTCAACTGTCGGCTCCCGACTACGCGGAGCAGCTGCTCGCCGGAGTCTCGCGCTGATGGACAGGATTGCACGTTTCGGCCGATTCTGGCTCAACGCGCTCGAACGCACTGGGCGCGCACATCTGTTTCTCGCGCGCATGCTCGGCGCCTTGCCGTCATTGCTCGTACGGTTTCCTCTGCTGGTTCGTCAGCTGTACGCGACCGGCGTTATGACGTTGTCGATCGTGCTCGTGTCCGGTCTGTTCGTTGGTATGGTTCTCGCGCTGCAGGGCTTCAATCTGCTCGAAGGCTTCGGCGCCGAGTCCGCGCTTGGTCAGGCGGTCGCGTTGACGCTGGTGCGCGAGCTCGGACCGGTGGTGACCGGTTTGCTGTTTGCGGGTCGGGCGGGCTCGGCCATGACCGCAGAAATCGGCTTGATGAAAGCCACCGAGCAGTTGTCCGGTCTCGAGATGATGGCGGTTGATCCGTTCAGACGGGTGTATGCGCCGCGCTTTTTCGCAGGTTTTCTGGCGCTACCGATGCTCGCTGCCATGTTCAGTGCCGTCGGTGTGTACGGCGGTTATCTGGTCGGTGTCGAGGTGCTCGGTGTCGATGCCGGCGCCTACTGGGCGAACATGCAGAGCTCCGTGGCTTTCATGGAAGATGTTGGAAAGGGCCTGATCAAGGCCTGTGTCTTCGGATTCGTGGTCAGCTGGATTGCGGTATTCGAAGGCGCGGACTGCATCCCCACCTCCGAAGGCGTCAGTTCTGCAACTACCCGTACCGTCGTCTACTCCTCTCTTGCCGTGCTCGGACTCGACTTCGTGCTCACCGCAATCATGTTCTGAGGCATATCAATGAATTCTCGTGCTATCGAGATCCTTGTCGGGATCTTCATGTTGTTGTTCCTCGCCGCGATGCTCGTTTTGGCGATGCGTGTCAGTAATTTGACTGGCATCGGCTCTGGCGCTGGCTACTCGCTGGTCGCGCACTACGACAATATTGGCGGCCTGAAGGAGGGCGCGCCGGTTGCCGCCAGCGGCGTGCGCGTCGGCCAGGTCGAATCGATCGCCTACATCCCGGATGATTATTCCGCTCGGGTGTCCTTGCGTATCGATGGCGAGTTCGAGGGGGCCTTCCCCGAAGACACCACCGCGAGCATCTACACGGCGGGTCTGCTGGGCGAGCAGTACGTTGGCCTGGAGGCTGGAGCCGAGGACGATGCGCTCGCCGATGGCGACGAGATTACGCTGACGCAATCTGCGATCGTGCTGGAAAGGCTGATCGGTCAGGTACTGTTCAGCCAGTCGGGTTCTCAATAGTCACTCTCGGATCGAACGAGTCGTCTCGTCAGCGGTCCTATTGGTATATCTCCCCTGGAGTAAAGGTATGCACTCACTTCGCATGAAGCGGTTCTCAAAAATCTGGCTGCTCGGCGCATTGCTGGCTTTGTGCCTCGGCAACGGCGCCATCGCACAGGACGATCACCCGGCACAGCAGATGGTCGTCGGCGCAGTGTCGCAGGCGATAGATGTGCTCGAGACCGAAAAGGATGCATTGATTGCCGACCCGGACCTGCTGCGTGTACGCGTTGACGAACTGATCGTCCCGCACGTGGATTTCGAGTCGATGACCAAGCTTGCGGTCGGTAAATTCTGGCGTCGAGCATCGGCTCCCCAGAAGTTCGAGCTGGTCGAGCAGTTCAAGGAGTTGCTGATGAACACCTACTCCGGTGCACTGGCGGAGTATCAGGGACAGACCATCACCTTCGAGCCGTATCGTCCCGAGAACCGTGACGATCGTGCCATCGTGCGTTCCGAGTTCAATGATCCGTCGGCGTCGAGCAGCGTGCCGGTGATCTACAAGTTGCGTGACAAGGAGAGCGACTGGAAGATCTACGACATCGAGGTCAGCGGCATCAGTCTCGTCACCAGCTACCGTTCCGCATTCTCGAACGAGATCAGCAAGGGCGGCATCGAGGGTCTGCTGAACACGCTCAAAGAGCGAAACACCAAGAAGTCATGAGTGTCGAGCTGCGGCACGACGGGGATAGACTGATCGTCTCCGGCGAGATCGATTTCGAGACGGCCGGCAAGGCGCTGGAGTCCGGTCGCACTGCGATCGAGTCCACTCAGTCGCTGACCGTCGATCTCTCCGGCGTCACTCGCAGCAACAGCGCTGGCCTTTCGTTGATGATCGAATGGCTGGGCATCGCCCGCCGGTCGGGCCATACCGTCAGCTTTGCCGCAGTGCCGTCCGGGCTCATGCAGCTCGCTGGCGTCTGCCAGGTTGACGGTTTGCTGCCGACGGCCTGATCGGACGTTATACTGCGCCGGTACGCTAGCCGCGATCCGGCTTGAGTGCGCGACCAGCCACACTGAGCGCCACTTTGATCGGATCGCCTCCGGGCATCGCAAGGCCCTGAAGACTGGTCGTCCGTCGAGAGGTGCTTTTCCACGCCCCAACCAGCGGACGGTCGACTACACCGATCCGCGAATTCGATGGACAAATTCCTGATCAGCGGCTCTGGCCCGCTGTCTGGCGACGTGCGCATTTCCGGCGCCAAGAACGCCGTGCTTCCGATTCTGGCAGGCACGCTGTTGGGAAGTTCAACGTCAACGATCACCAATGTCCCGCACCTCAATGATGTGACGACGACCATGTCGTTGCTCGCTCGCATGGGCTGCGAAATCACCATGGGTGACGGCATGGCCGTCGACGTCAACCCGACCACCATCAAGGACTACACCGCCGCGTACGAGCTCGTGCGCACGATGCGAGCCTCGATTCTTGTGCTGGGGCCTCTGGTCGCTCGCTACGGGCAGGCCGAGGTGTCGTTGCCGGGTGGTTGCGCCATCGGTGCGCGACCGGTCAATCTGCACATCGACGGCCTGCGCAAGCTCGGCGCCGATATCGATATCGAGGACGGCTACATCCGTGCGCGGGCAGGGCGCCTGCAAGGTGCACGCATCAACTTCGAGACCGTCACTGTCACCGGTACCGAGAACCTGCTGATGGCGGCCACCCTGGCACGTGGCGAGACCGTTCTGGAGAATGCTGCCAAGGAACCCGAGGTCGTCGACCTTGCCGAGTACCTTATCCGCATGGGAGCGAAGATCGAGGGTGTTGGAACCGACACCATCCATGTGCAAGGCGTTGATTCACTGCAGGGCTGCCGCCATTCCGTGGTACCGGATCGCATAGAAACCGGCACCTTCCTGGTCGGTGCTGCTGCCACTCGCGGACGCGTCAAGGTACTCGACACCGTGCCCGGCATTCTCGAAGCGCCGTTGGAGCGCCTTGAGGCAGCCGGTGCGCATATCACCCGGGGTGATGACTGGATCGAACTGGACATGAAGGGCGAGCGGCCGCAAGCCGTGGATCTCACTACAGCACCCTATCCGGATTTTCCCACTGACATGCAAGCGCAATTCTGTGTGCTCAACGCGCTGGCGGAAGGTGTGGGCAACATCACCGAGAACGTGTTTGAAAACCGCTTCATGCACATCAGCGAACTGCAGCGCATGGGCGCTGACATGGACATCAAGGGCAGCACTGTCACCATTCGCGGGGTGGAGCGCCTCAAGGGTGCACCGGTCATGGCCACCGATCTTCGCGCCTCCGCGTCCTTGATCATCGCCGCCTTGCGTGCCGAGGGGGAGACGACCGTGCGCCGCGTGTATCACATCGATCGTGGCTACGAGCGCATCGAGGAAAAGTTCGCACAGCTCGGTGCCGAGATTCGTCGCGCGCCCGATCGTTGATGGCCGCCACACCGACGGCCGACGTTCCGACAACAATGACACCCCTGCGTTTTGCCCTGTCCAAGGGGCGGATATTCGATGACACGCTGCCGTTGCTCGAAAGCATCGGGCTGGTGCCTGCCGAGCATCCGTCGACGTCCCGCAAGTTGCGCATCCCGAGCACCGACGGGCGGGTCGAGTTTCTGATCGTTCGCGCTTCGGACGTGCCGACCTATGTGCAGCACGGCGGAGCAGAGCTTGGGGTGGTTGGCAAGGACGTACTGAGCGAGCATGGTGGCGAGGGCCTGCTGGAGCCGTTGGATCTCGGGATTGCCACGTGTCGTCTCATGGTCGCAGGCCCTGCCGATGTGGCACCGTCAGAGCTGCCCGCGCGACCCCGCATCGCCACGAAATTCCCGGCCTCGGCGCGCAAGCACTTTGCCGCCAGCGGGCGACAAGTGGAGTTGGTCAAACTGTACGGATCGATGGAGCTCGCACCGCTGGTCGGTCTCGCCGACCTCATCGTCGATGTCGTGGACACCGGCTCCACTCTCAAGGCGAATGGTCTCGAACCTATTGAGCTGATCGCCAAGATCAGCGCGCGCCTCGTGGTCAATCGCGCAGCGATGAAGGTGCGACACGCCGAATTGTCGGACATCGTCTCGCAGCTTGATGCGGTCTGTACGCCCTCTGCCTGAATCCTGCTTTCGAAGGTATCCCTACTCTCATGTCAACCAACGCTACCGACGACCTGCGAATCAGCGCCCAGAACGCACTGCGCTCGCCGGAGTCCCTGATCGCCGAGTTTCCCGTGACCGAAACGGCCGGCACTGCCGTTGCGCGATGTCGTGATGACGTGCACCGGGTACTCGAGGGCGACGATGACCGTCTGGTCGTGGTCGTGGGCCCGTGTTCGATTCATGACCCCGAGGCGGCGATGGACTACGCGCGGGGTCTGGCCGAGATGCAGCGATCACTCGAGAAGGAGCTGATCGTGATCATGCGCGTGTACTTCGAGAAGCCGCGCACCACCGTGGGCTGGAAAGGTCTCATCAACGACCCTGACATGGATGGCAGCTTTCGCATCAACGAGGGTCTCGCGAAAGCGCGCGGTCTGTTGCGTGACATCGGTGAGCTAGGGCTGCCCTCGGGGGTCGAGTACCTTGACCTGATCAGCCCGCAATACATCGCAGACCTCGTCGGCTGGGGCGCGATCGGTGCGCGCACCACCGAAAGTCAGGGTCACCGTGAGCTGGCGTCCGGGTTGTCATGCCCGGTGGGTTTCAAGAACGGCACCGCCGGCAGCGTACAGATTGCAGTCGACGCGATTGGCGCTGCGGTCAATTCACACCACTTCCTGTCCGTGACCAAGGAAGGGGGGTCTGCAATCTTCAAGACGACCGGCAATGCCGACTGCCACGTCATCCTCAGAGGCGGCAAGTTGCACACCAACTACGATGCCGCGAGCGTTGACGACGCGTGTGCACTGCTTCAGAAAGCGGGCTTGCGTGAGCGCGTGATGATCGATTTCAGTCATGCCAACTCCCGAAAGCTGCACCGCCGCCAGTGCTACGTAGGCCGCGATGTGTGTGCGCAAGTTGCCGATGGTGATCGCCGTATCATGGGCGTGATGATCGAGAGCAACCTGGTCGAGGGGAATCAGTCTCCTTCGCACAAGCCCCTGACCCGGGGGCAGAGTGTCACGGACGCCTGCCTGTCCTGGGAAGACACCAAGCCGCTATTGCAGCAATTGGCGGACGCGGTGAAGCAGCGTCGAGACGGCTGACGGCTGGCCCGCCGGTCATCAGGCTTGTGAGTCAGGTCACAAGCCCTGGCTGAATTGCCTGCAACGTCACAAGGCGCGCCTGTTGTTGCGTCAAGTCATAGCCCATCACGCCGACCTAGATGGAGTCGTCCCCGCTTTGAGGGGGCTCCGATCTGGTGTATTCCATGGCGCGTTCGTCCGATGCGGTGTTTCCCATGTCGCTGGTACGCGACAAGACGTTTCAGCTGCGGCAGTTGCGTCGAGTCCTGTACCTGACGGCGTTCTTCATCCTGCAATCGACCTTGTTGCTGGGCGTGTTCCACTACCAGTTGCTGGGTTCGCTGGTCAGCGGCAACGCGCCGCTGTTGTTCGCCTCCGAGGACATGGGGCGCATGTCGGACGCCGTGCCTTCGGTCGGCGCCGCAATGACAAAATGGTTGGTGATCATGCTCGTCATCAACGCTGTCGTCACCGGCATCATCGGCACATGGATCGTACGCAAGCTCGGCAACCCGATTCTTGCCATGCGTCGCGCGCTCAACGACATCGGCGATGGCAAGCTCGATACCCGCTTGCGAGCGGGCGATGCAAAGGAGTTTGCTGAAGTCGCCGAAGCGCTCAATCGCGCGGTGGAAACCGTGCAGGCACACGTCGCCGAGGCACGCGCGGCCACGGCCATTCTCGATGCCCTGGACGATCAACCCGAGCCCGATGCTGCGGCCATGCGTGAGGCCTTGCGGAATTGTCGCACCGAGCTCTCCTGGTTCGACGCCGATCTGCACGCGAGCGGAACGAACGATTCCGAGCAGCAGTCATCCGGGCGCGGTGGGGCTTGACCGAGGCCGGTGAATATCCCTACGTCCAGGACAGCTAGGTCCATGAGCGTCAGTCGAATTCTGGCCGTCGCGCTCGCAGCGCTCCTGGTGGGTCCGGTGTCCGCAGTCAACGCGGCAGTGTCCCCTGGCTTTGATGCTGTGGTAGTGCGCGTCGACGAGGCGCCGGCAGAACAGCAGTACCGTGCGGCCATCGCGCTGATCGATTCGGGTGACCACGCGGAGGCGCTCAAGGCGCTGCGTCAGATTCAGCTCGAGTATCCGTCGTACTCGAAGTTGTCAGCGGTGAAGACCAGAGTTGCAGTATTGCAGGAAGCGGCTGATGCAGGCGATTCCCTCGACGTGTTCTTGCGAGCCCTCAACGAGCGTGATGCCGGGCGTTTGACTGAAGCGCTGGACCTGCTGGATTGGATCGTGACCGAGCGTGCCAGTTCGCCGCTATTGGATGATGCGCTCTACCTCGGCGCCTACCTGAGCGTCATGGACGGCTATGATTTCCCGGACGCTCGCGCGCGCCTGGCGCAGCTGGAGCGACGCTTTCCCGAGTCGGCGTATACCGATTCAGCCGACTATCTGGCAGCCATCGTGGCCGAGCAGATGGGCGATACGGCCACCGCGCGCAGGACGCTGGTCGAGCTGCGCGAGCGTCACACGGCGCTCGGCCTGCCGTTCGGGTTCCGTTGGCCCAGCGGCAATGTGCTGTCGCGTTACTGGTTTGATCGGGCAGATCGTCGGATCCAGCTGATCGACCGACGACTGAAACGGGCAAGCCGCATCTCGGATCGTATCGAACTCGATGATGGCCGCATGCGAGTGTCGGTCAACGTCGACGGTATCGACATGCAACTGCTGCTCGCACCGAGCGCCGTGGTCACCGAGACCGCCTGGTACGACGCCCGACTCAGCGATCGCCTCCCGCCGGATGTCGGTGTGTATCAGGGAGAAGTTGAAGGCGTGCCGGGCTCATGGGTTCGCGCCACCATCGAGGGCGGTGGCATCAGCGGCATGATCTATGTCAATGGAGAGCGCAAGCGTTTGCTGCCGGGACATCTGACCGGCACGCTCGACTACTACCAACCGGCCAGCCGCAACCCCGCGGCAGCGTCGGCGCGCGGGATTGACGTGACTGACCCGGGCCTCGCCAGCAGACTGCAGGCGATCGATCTGATGCGAGCGCCTCCACGCCGTGTCGAGCGACGCGGCGCATCGCAACAAACGACGACGCGTTCGGTGCCTTTGTCCATCGTGATCGACAGCCGCTTCGATGCCTATCACTCGGGTGCGGGGCTGGCGCGGGCGCTCGACTATCTGAACGTGGCCGATGGCGTGTTTCGTGAGTACGGACTGGCGATTGCGCTCGACGAAGCCATCACCTTTTCCGGTGATGCTGATCCACTAAAATTGAACCCCGGCACGCTAGAGAGCTTCTTGCGCACCTTCCGTGACTATCGACTCAATCACGACACGCTGTTTGGCGACAGCGCCGCAACCTATCTGTTCACGGGTAATCAGAAGACTGATGTCACCCTCGGGCTTGCCTGGATAGACACCTTGTGTCGCACCGACGGCTACGACGTTGGCGTCACCACGCCGAGTTCGTTCGGGGACGTGCTGTTGACCCATGAGCTCGGACATTCCTTCGGCGCTCAACACGATAGCGACACCGCCTGTGCCAGCGACAGTGGCGGACTGATGTGGCCGCATATCTCCAACAGCACACCGACACGCCTGACCAGCTGCAGTACCGCCAGTGTCATGGCCGCGCGTTCACGCAGTTGTCTCATCAACACTGTGGATCTGCAGCTCGATGCCCGCGCGAGCAATGACACGGTGGTGTTCGGTATCACCAACCCGGAGACCACCATTGGACTCGATGCCCGCCTGACGATAGAAACCGGTGTGCCCGGCCAGGTCATCTGGCCCGATTACTGTCAGGTCGTCACGCCAACCAGTGCCGAGTGCACCGTGAGTACCATCGGCCCGGCCGAGCGCCGGGAGATCCAGTTCAGCTTTGATCCGGCCCATGGCGGATCGAGCGAGCCGCTCACCGCCCAGGTCATGCCCGTCGGCCTGGTGGAGCTGTCGCCGGCCGACAACACGGCGACGACCGATGGTAGCGGCTTCGTGTTGGCGTCAAATGGCTCCACCGTTGGTCCCGACACTGCAGCAAACGCAGACACCGCAGCCGACGATGATTTCACGCCGGTGTTGGCGGGAGGCTCGGGTGGCGGGAGTGCAGGTCCTGGACTGCTGTTCGGTCTTGCCGTGCTCTGGTGGCGACGCCGAGGTGCGACAAACTAGGCCTCAAGACAGATCCCGGCCAAACCCCGGCCAGCCCTCGGCCTCACGGCAACAGCGAGATCACTCGCGCACGACGCCCGCGACGTCACCAAGCGGTCTCTCGCCAAGCACGACATCCACGCCGAGCGCCTGCCCGTCTCGAATCAGATCGAGCTGGACAGGTTTGCCGGGCATGTACGCGGCGACGGCAAGCAACAAGCCATTCGCATTGACGATCGCCATATCGTCCACGGCAACGATCACGTCTCTTGGACGCAAACCGATCATCTCGGCCGGACCGCCGGCCGCCGTGCGGATGATGACCGCACCCGCTGCGGTGCCAAGGCTAGCTGCCAGGGCAGGGAACAGCGGCAAGTCCTCTGCGTCCGCACCGAGCCAACCACGCGCGACGCGGCCATGCTCAACGATTTTCGGCACGACCTCGGCCAACAGGCTGGCGGGAATCGTGAAGCCGATGCCCTGCGCCGCTGCGTCCTGATCGAAGGCCACGTCGGACGCTCCGATGTAGTTGCCGAACCGTCGGAACACGGCCGTGTTGACGCCAACGAGCTGCCCGGCCGGGTTGATCAATGCGCCGCCGGAGTTGCCCGGATTGATGGCGGCATCGATCTGTACGAAGTTCTGCCACGGGCTGGCGCCGGCGATGCGTCTACGGGTGGCGCTGACGATGCCTTGCGTGACGGTTTGCCCGACCCCAAAAGGGTTGCCGATCGCTAGAACCACGTCGCCGACCGCGAGTGGCGGGGCTGTATCCAGCGCCAGTGCGGGCAGGTTGGTTTGGGGAATCTGGAGCACTGCGATGTCGGTCTCCTGGTCGCTGCCAACCATCGTGGCGGGGTGTAATCGGCCATCGCGCAGCGCCACATTGATGGTGTCGGCATCCGCCAGAATGTGGGCGTTGGTGACGATCAGCCCGTTCGGGTCGATGATCACACCGGAGCCCTGGGTGGTGCGGACACGTTGGGGCCGGGTGTTCTGTCCTGTCTCGCCCTCGTCCGAGGCTGTCTGGTCTGACGCGTTCAGATCCGCAGGGCTGGTGCTCGCGTAAACACTCACAACGGAGGGTGCGGCGCGCACGACGGCGGCGTTGTACGACACCACCGCGCCGCGCAGTTCGTCAGTCGAATCCGGGGGTGCCTCGGTGCCCTGCGTCACCGCGGCCATCGACAGCCGCTCCGGAGAGGTCGACAACCACCACCAGGTACCGCCAGACAGTACGCCGACAGTGAGGCACAGCAGTATGAATCGCGTGGTCATCGCTCGTGATGTTACCTAAGCCGTATACAATGTACGGCTATCCGAGACAGTTGACTGCGAGGTTGTGCAGCTGTCGGTCCAAAGCAGTTCAGTGTTCCTAACCAGATCCATGTCAGCTAGATCCATGTCATCAAGTGGAGTTTTCGCATGAGCGCGACATCAGACGCCGCGTCCGGCCCGCAAGATCCGGGCAAGGAATCATCGGTATCCACCGCCGGGCTTGACGTCAAGCGGCGACGCACCTTGGTACGCGGCATGGCCGCCGTCGGAGGCCTGGGTGTTGCCGCCGTGGCATGGCCATTCGTCACGTCCATGTCGCCGAGTGCGCGTGCGCGTGCCGCGGGTGCCCCGGTAGAAGCCAGCATCGGCAAACTCGAGGCAGGGCAACTACTCACCGTGGAGTGGCGTGGCAAACCGGTGTGGATCGTCAACCGCACCGAACAACAGCTCGGCACGCTCAGCGTGGATGCCTCGCGCTTGTCCGATCCCGACTCCACGCAACCGATGCAGCCGGAATACGCAGCCAACGAGTACCGGTCCATCAAGCCCGAGTACCTTGTGGTCGTTGGTATCTGCACGCATCTCGGGTGTTCGCCGACCTACCGGCCGGAAGTCGCTCCTGCCGACCTCGGTGCAGACTGGGAAGGCGGATTCTTCTGCCCCTGCCACGGCTCGAAGTTTGATCTCGCCGGGCGGGTCTACGCAGGGGTGCCTGCTCCCACCAATCTCGAAGTCCCCCCCTACCGCTACGTCGATGACGGGCTCATCGTCGTTGGCGAAGACCAAGGAGCCGCAGCATGAGCGCCAATGTTTCACCGGACAATGCGGTCGGCAAGAAGAACGGGCTACTGGCATGGGTTGACGAGCGGTTCCCGCTCTCGAAGTTGCTCGAGGAGCACGTTACCCAGTACTACGCTCCCAAGAATTTCAACCTCTGGTACGTGTTTGGCGTACTCGCCATGGTCACGCTCGTCATCCAGATCGTGACCGGCATCTTCCTTACCATGAACTACAAGCCGGACGGCGCCAAGGCGTTTGCATCGGTCGAGTACATCATGCGCGACGTCAACTTCGGTTGGCTCATTCGCTACATGCACTCCACCGGCGCTTCGGCGTTCTTCGTGGTCGTCTACCTGCACATGTTCAGAGCGCTGATGTACGGCTCCTACAAGAAGCCGCGCGAGCTGCTGTGGGTGTTCGGGATGCTCATCTACGTTGCACTGATGGCAGAAGCCTTCATGGGCTACCTGCTGCCCTGGGGTCAGATGAGCTACTGGGGCGCCCAGGTCATCATCTCCCTGTTCGGTGCCATTCCGTTTGGTATCGGCGATGCGGTGACCTTGTGGCTCAAGGGCGATTACATCGTCTCCGATGCGACGCTCAACCGCTTTTTTGCGCTGCATGTCATCGCGGTACCGCTGGTACTGATCGGGCTGGTTGCCGGTCACATCATGGCGCTGCACGAAGTCGGCTCCAACAACCCCGACGGCATCGAGATCAAGAAGAACAAGAACTCGGCCGGTATCCCGAAAGACGGCATCCCGTTTCACCCGTACTACACCGTGAAGGATCTGGTCGCCATCGTGATCTTCCTGATCGTGTTCTTCGCGGTGGTGTTCTTTGCGCCGGAAATGGGCGGCTATTTCCTGGAGCACGCCAACTTCATCCCGGCAGACCCCTTGAAGACACCTGAGCACATCGCTCCCGTCTGGTACTTCACGCCGTTCTACGCGATCCTTCGCGCGGTTCCCGACAAGCTCGGTGGTGTCATGGCCATGGGTGGTGCAATCGTGGTGCTGTTCCTGCTGCCATGGCTGGATCGTAGTCCGATCCGTTCCATCCGCTACCGTGCCAACTGGTACAAGATCATGTTGTTCGTGTTTGCTGCCAACTTCCTCATGCTCGGCTACCTGGGCATCAAGCCTGCGACCGACCTCTACACCCTGATGTCGCGTATCGGCACGCTCATCTACTTCGGCTACTTCCCGCTTCTGTTCATCCTCAGCAAGAACGAGGTTGGCAAGCCCTTGCCGGATCGGGTGACCTACCACGGCCACGGCCGTGCCGGGGAGGCATCATGATGGCGGGAATCACTTCACGCCTGGCGGCGGCACTGCCGCTGACCCTGCCTCTGACCCTGGCGCTGATGCTCGGTGCAGCGTCGGCACCGGCATGGTCTGCCGGCGCGGGTGCGGCACTCGAAACGCCTCGCATCGATCAGGGCAATGTGCGCTCCCTGCAGAGTGGCGCTCGCCACTTCATCAACAATTGCATGGGTTGCCACAGCGTCGAGTACAGCCGTTACAGCCGTCTGGCTGAAGATCTGCAGCTGGACGAGACGGATGTGGAAGCCAACTTCATCTTTACCACGGACGCGGATGGCGAGCCCACCAAGATCGGCTCGCTCATGACCAATAACATGACCAAGGAGTACGGCGCCACCGCCTTTGGCGTCAAGCCGCCTGATCTGTCGTTGACAGCCCGGTCGCGCGGTACGGACTGGATCTACACCTTCCTGAAGACGTTCTACCTCGACCCGGACCGTGCCGGCACTGGCGTCAACAA
This sequence comes from uncultured Granulosicoccaceae bacterium, assembly GCA_938006335.1. Taxonomy (GTDB): domain Bacteria; phylum Pseudomonadota; class Gammaproteobacteria; order Granulosicoccales; family Granulosicoccaceae; genus Granulosicoccus. The sequence continues at coordinate 89,928 of CALLMF010000005.1, forward strand.
CGTGGTCTATCCGGGGACGGCCATGCCCCACGTGTTGTGGAAGTATCAAGGTTGGCAGGAACTCGGCGAAGACAGCCACGGCGATGCTGCGCTGACACTGGCAGAGCCCGGAGTGATGTCTCCTGACGAGTACGACACGATGATTTCGGACATCACCAACTTCCTGGGCTACGTCGCCGATCCGATCAAGGAAACCCGACACAGCATGGGTGTTCTCGTGATGCTGTTTCTGCTCGTGCTGCTGGTCGGCTCCTGGTTCCTCAAGAAGGAATACTGGAAAGACGTCGTCTGATCCGGTGTCCGGAACCCGACGCAGTCTGCCGGTGCTCTACTCGGACCCTTTGGCCATCGATAGCCATCGGGTCCGGTTTGTACTCGAGGAAAAACGAATCGACTTCACCTGCGTTGACGTTGCCGCCGGGGACGTCAACGCGGAGTTGTTGGCTCATGAGCCTTCGGGCGCGACCCCGGTGTTTGCCGACCGCGAGCTTGCGCTCTACGACTGGCAAGTCATCATCGATTACATTGACGAACGCTTCCCGCATCCGCCGCTGATGCCCATGGACCCCGTGTCGAGGGCACAGACACGACAGGCCCGCGCCCGACTTCGCAAGGACTGGGATAGTCTGCTCCCCGCGACGGGGGACGCGATCACGGCTCCCTCGGCGGCGCAGTTGAAGGCGGCCTTGAGCGAGGCGGCCGAGCTATTTGCCGTCAAGCGGTATTTTCTGTCCGACGAGTTCTCGCTGCTGGACATCACACTCGGCCCGCTGTTGTGGCGTCTGCGCGGTTATGGCATCGTTCTCGACGAAGGGGCTGAGCCGATTGCGACCTATGCTCAGCGCCTGTTCGCGCGTCCGGGTTTTCAAGCAAGCCTCAGCGATGCTGAGAAGGCCATGAGCGAGTCATGAACGGCAGGTGAGTGAGGTGACGTCTAGCAGACCGTATTTGATCAGAGCGCTCTACGAGTGGATCGTCGACAACGGCTTCACGCCGTATATGTTGGTCGATACCGCAGGGGACCGCGTGACAGTACCGAGTGCCTTCGTCGAGAACGGCCGCATCATCCTGAATATCAGCCCTGAGGCCACGCACAGCCTGGTGCTGGGCAATGATGCTGTGACTTTCAACGCCCGATTCAGTGGCACGGCCATGGACGTACACGTACCGGTGGCTGGAGTTCTCGCCATCTATGCCCGTGAAAACGGACAAGGCATGATGTTCGGCGAGCAGGACGACACTCCGCCGGAGCCGGGCCCCAAGCCAGGCGCTCCCAGATCCGTCGATACCGGCGACGCACCGCCGCCGCCGCCCGCCGGCTCATCCAAGACAGAGCGCCCGACCCTGAAAATCGTGAAGTAGGGACAGACCACTAGCAGGCTGACTGAACCCAGGTAAGGCGCTGACCCTCCCAGCTTAAATCGCCTGGGGCGCCGAAGCGCGCCGGGCATATCCCGATGACATCGATGCGCGCCGGGCGACGCGGGTCGGCGTGTTGCTGCAGCCATGCGCGTGCGGTGATGCGTAGCTTGCGTGCCTTGGCATACGTCACGCTTGCCAGTGGTCCGCCGTAGTCCAGGCGGCTGCGATAGCGCACTTCGACAAATACGATGCCACGGCTCGCGGGGTCGGCACAGACGAGATCCAGTTCGCCTCTGCGACGCAGGTATCCGCGTTCGAGTATGTGCAAGCCCCGGGACTCCAGAAAGCGCCCCGCGGACGCTTCGGCGGCATCCCCTCGGGTCTGCTTGACTGTTCTGGAGCCGGTCTCGTTCTGTATTTTCTGATGCATTCGAGGACCCTCCCTGGTCCATCGTCATGGTGAGCGTTAGGTCAGTTGATGCGTCGTCCGCGGGTACCGACGGCCGCATCGTCTGCGGTATCGATCTGGTCGACACGTACCGACACACCCTCCTGATACTGCGCCCAGTCCAGCCGACGTTGCACGCGCCCGTCACTCCCTAGAGAAAGCTCACCGGTAAAACCGCGGATGCGCCCGCCTTCGGCAATGGTGTCCAGCGAATTGATCAAGGTCCAGGCATCGGCACCAAGCGCATAGAGTGGTCCGAACACGCCTTGCGCAGAAGGGAACTCGTTGAGAATGGCGCTCTTGACCGGGTTGTTGTCCATCGCCGGGTCCAGCGCCCACGGGGAGTCGGTGTAGAAGATCGTGTTGAGATCGCTGTTGGCTTTGGTATCGTCAGTGACTGAAGCCACACGTGAAGTTGAAAACCTGGGTAGCCCGCGTGCGCGGAAAAAATCGAGCTGCGGCCGCACCGAGCGCGCCTGCTCATTGCCCATCGCCAGAAACACCATGTCCACGTCCTGCCGAATGGCGGGCTCGAAGAACAGTCGCTCACCGAGAACATTGCTCAGCGTACGAAAGCGGCTGTCGCTCGCATCGATGGCGAGTGCTTCGCGGATCTGTGCCGAGTAGTCATACTGATCGTTGGGCAGGACAGCGACATGAACCACGTCGCCTCCACGCGCATACATCGCTTCCTGGAAGGCGCGCGCTTCGCGATCACCCCGTGAGTCGTCGCTTTGCAACACGATGGCCGTGTCCAGTGAAAGCGCCATCGCGCGAGCCGCGGCGCCGCGCGCCTCGTCTTCGGGTGCCAGGCCAAACTGGATGATGTTTTCGCCGGAGCTTCTTCCGCCGATGTTCTCTACGGTATTGAGTGTGATGGTGGGGACAGAGATCAGTCGTTGCGTCACTATCGCTGCGACCGCTTCCTTGCGCAGCGGGCCGATGATGGCATCGGCGCCTTCCCGAACGGCATTCTCATAAGCGGTGCGCGCAAATGCCGGGCTGACTCCGATGTCGTAAAAACGCAAGTCCGGTACACGCGCAGTGCGGCCGGCTTCGTTGCGAGCGGCGATCATGCCGTCGCGTATGGCGGCGGAAGCCGAGCCCGTACGCGAATCGGTCAGCGGTAGCAGCACCGCGACGGCGGTGATGTCCGTGCCGCCGGTCGAAATGCCTTCGAAGTCCGTTGGTGTCTCCAGGGCTGCCACAAAGTCGCCATTGGCCGGGTGATCCGGAAACAGGGTTTGCCACTGCGAAAACACCTCTCGCCGCTCGGCGACGTCCGGGCCGGCGTCTGCATTGGCGAGTGCGAGCTCGACCCAACCCTGGTAGACATCGCCACGCACGTTGGTCGTCAGCCGTTGCAAGGTGGAGAGCGGCAGTGCACTGAGCATTTGCCACGTGCCGGCCTGGCTGCGCTCGATCACGACGGGGTCGGTCAGCTGCGACTCGAGTCCGATGCGTGCCTGCAGTTCCTGGTCGGCGTCGCCGGTCCGGGAATGGACCTGGGCGCGGGTTTCGTAGACGCGTGCGCGATGCAGGGACGACAGCACGTCTTCCGGTTGCGGCAGCGCCTCCAGGGCGCCTTCCGGGTTGTCGTCCAGCAGGCGCGCCTTGGCGACGAGGATATTGCGGCGTTGGACCAGTTCGAGCGTGGCGAGCTCCAGCGGCACAGCGTCAAGCTTGGTCCGCCCTGGCGCCCCAAGTCCACGGTCAAAGAGAATTTCCGCAGCGATGATCAGGTAGTCCTGCTGCTCCTCGATGCTGTCGGCACCGGCGGCCTTGTCGGTGTACACATCCGCTGCCGCGATGGGCTGCCCGCGCTGCAGCTGCCGGCGTGCAGCCGGGTCTGTTACGCTCGCAAAACCCGGTTCGTCGGGCAGGGCAGGTGACGACGAGGTGGCACAGCCGGCAGTGACGCCGAGTGTCGCGACAAGCACCATGCCGGCAAACCAGCGAACGCCGCGTGCGGGCGCGCTCTTCAACCTTTCATTGATTGCGTAGTTCATGGCGCGTGAGCATACGCTGTACCTCGTTGCCACGCCAATTGGCAACCTCGATGACATCAGTCAGAGAGCCGTCACCACGCTCCGTGACGTGGTGACAATCTACGCTGAAGACACGCGCCATAGCAGGCGACTGCTGCAGGCCCATGGCATCTCGACACCGGTACACACACTGCACGAGCACAACGAGGCCGAGCGCGCGGACGAGATCGCGCGGCGCATCGCCGAGAGCGGCAGCGCCGCGCTGATCAGTGATGCGGGGACGCCGTTGATATCGGACCCCGGTTACCGTCTGGTCAAGGCCTGCGTCAGCATGGGGGTAACGGTGTCTCCGGTGCCCGGGGCCTGCGCGCTGATTGCCGCTATCAGCGCCTCGGGCTTGCCGACGGACCGTTTTTCCTACGCCGGGTTTCCGCCGGCTCGCGGAGCGGTGCGTGCGGCCTGGTTTGCCGAACATGCCCGCTCGGCGCACACGGTGGTCTTTTATGAGTCCCCGCACCGCATCCTCGATGCGGTCGAGCAGATCGTTGCGCACAGTGGTGCCGGCCACCCACTGGTGCTGGGGCGGGAGATCACCAAGCGCTTTGAAACGTTTTTGCGCGGCACGGCAGCTGAGGTGCTCGAGCAATTGCGAGCCGATGCCAACCAGCAACGAGGGGAGTTTGTCGTGGTGCTGGGTGCTGCCACGCGCGCGCTGGACGAGCACCTTATAGAGAGCTCCGTTGATGCGGTGATTGGCACGCTGACACCGCACTTGCCACCGAAGACGGTGGCTCGAATCCTTGCTGATCTCGGCAGTATCTCGCGTCGTGACGCCTATGCTCGGGTGCTGGCCTTGCGCGGTGAGCAGGACGAGTCGGCAGGGCTTCCCTAGAAAGCTCCACGGCCGCATCGCGCGCTTGCTATGCTCGGCGCGGGAGTCGGCCTGGTCATCGCTGCGGCATGCTGTTAACGCAGCATGTGGTGGAGGAAAGTCCGGGCTCCAGAGGACAGGGCGCCAGGTAACGCCTGGGGGGCGCGAGCCTACGGAAAGTGCAGCAGAGAGAAGACCGCCTACGTGATCCGGACGTGTCCGGGTCGCCGGCAAGGGTGAAAGGGTGCGGTAAGAGCGCACCGCGTCAGTGGTAACACATGGCGGCATGGTAAACCCCGCCTGGAGCAAGACCGAATAGGGGAACGATGGTGTGGTCCGCACTGTTCCCGGGTAGGTCGCTCGAGCGTCGTGGTGACACGGCGCCCAGATGAATGATGACCCTCGACAGAACCCGGCTTACGGCCGACTCCCACCTCAGCCTGCGCACCCATAAAACCCATTGGCAGGCAGCGCCGCCTCAGGCTCAAATGAAAACTCTTTGAAACAGAACTGCGTGCGCCAGAGATTCGGCAGTGACCTGCGCCACTGTTCTAATCACGATTCGAGCAGCTGCCCCTAAGCCATTGATTTGAGCCTTTCGGGGCTCGCTCCTAACTCCTTGTCGTAGAAGGCAAAAAACTTGATTTAAGCCGCGATTTCGTTGCTGAGGTCGTGTGTGATCCGTATAGTGGCAGCAGATGCCCGTCAGTGGCATTTTGTGGGAATTCATCCCGGAGCCATGCGATTTCGCGGAATTACAAAGATCAGTGTCGACGCCAAGGGCCGCATTGCGGTGCCAAAGCACCATCGCGACACCCTGATCGACAACGGCATCTCCGAGATCGTCGTGACCGCGGACCTGTCCGGCTGTTTGCTGGTCTATCCCATGCCCGTGTGGCAGGAGATCGAGGACAAATTGGTCGATCTGCCCAATAACAATCCAAAGGCTCGTCGAATCCAGCGTCTCTACATCGGCTACGCAACGCCGATGGAGCTCGACGGCACCGGACGTATCCTGCTGCCCGCCGAGCTTCGTGAGTACGCCGGCATGGACCGCAAGGTGGTGCTGATCGGGCAAGGTCGAAAGCTCGAGCTATGGGATGAGCAGGCCTGGACCAGCGAGAACGAAAGCTGGAGAGACGACAGGGGCACCGAGAGTGAAATGCCGCCGCCTGACGCCCTGCAGAGCATCAGTTTCTGATGGAAGCAGCTGGAACACACATACCCGTGTTGCTCGATGAAGCGCTCGATGCCCTCGCGCTGCGCGAGGACGGTCGTTACGTTGACGCAACCTTCGGGCGCGGTGGGCACGCGTCCAGCCTGCTCGAACGCCTCGGTGCCAGCGGCAGTCTGTTGGCCGTGGATCGGGATCCGGATGCGGTCGCAGTGGCGCAGCAGCGCTTTGCCGACGATTCGCGTTTCACGATCCGGCAAGCGAACTTCGCTGCGATAGAGGCAGTGGTCGATGCTGCCGGCTGGCGTGGCCGTGTTGACGGCCTGCTCGCCGATCTCGGCGTGTCATCACCACAACTGGATGTTGCCGAGCGTGGTTTTGGTTTTTCCCGTGATGGCGAGCTGGACATGCGCATGGATCCCGGTAGCGGCGAGTCAGCGGCCGAGTGGTTGGCCCAGGTCGATGAAGGCCTGCTCGCTGATGTGCTCAAGCGATACGGAGAAGAACGCTACGCCAAGCGTATTGCTGCGGCGATCGTGCAGGCCCGTCAGGAGCAGCCGATTCGGCGCACCACCGAGCTGGCCGAGATCGTGAAGGCGGCGCACCCGCGCTGGGAGCGCCATCATCACCCGGCTACGCGCACCTTCCAGGCCATCCGTATCGCGATCAACGGAGAACTTGATGCGCTTGAGTCGTTGCTTGGCAGCGCCGCCAACATCCTCTCGCGCGGGGCGCGTCTGGCGATCATCAGTTTTCATTCCCTGGAAGACCGTCTGGTGAAGCGAGCTTTGCGCAAACCACCGCCTGATCCGAACCTTCCGCGCGATCTGCCGCTGCCGCCCGGATACGAGGAAGCCATCCACCCCTGGCGTACGGTCGGAAAGCCGGTGCGCGCGTCAGTTGCGGAGCTGGATGGCAATCCACGCGCACGTAGCGCTGTGCTGCGCATAGCGGAGCGCACATGAGCGAGTCCGCTGCCAACGTGGGTCGTCCCAGCGTCAATCTCTCTGCGCACAGCTCGGCATCGCTTGCGTCGCCAGGTTCCGGGCTTGATGTATCCGATGCGTGGAATATTGCTGCGCTTGCGCTGGCGGGCCTGTGCTGTTGCTCGGCAATTGCCGTCGTGTACACAAAGCACTTGTCGCGCGCCGTGTGGGCTGATATCAGCGTGAGCCGCGCGGCCATTGACGAGTTGAGTGTTGATTGGAGTCGACTGCAGATCGAGCAGAGCACCTTCTCTGACCATGGTCGCGTAGAGCGCGCGGCGCGTGATCGACTCGGCATGACCTATCCCTCGCTCGAGACCACTCGTTTCATCGTGAGTGAGCCGTCGCGTCCATGAGTCGCCAGTCATGAGTCTTCCGCGCAATCATTCTTCACGCTGGCGTCGGCGCATCGTGCTCGCAGGCTTCGGGCTGCTGGGCGTTGGTCTCGCGGCACGTGCCACCTACCTGCAGGTGCTCGATCACGACTTCTACCGCGGTCAGGGTGATGCGCGTCAGCTGCGCACGGTGTCGATTCCTGCCCACCGAGGGAACCTGCTGGATCGTCACGGCGAGCCGCTCGCGGTATCCACGCCGATCCAGACACTCTGGGGCAACCCGCAGTCCCTGATCGAGCAGCCGGCGGCCATGCGTGAAGTGGCGGCCTTGCTCGACCTCGACAGCGATCAGTTGCAACAACGGATCGAGACGTCGGCGTCGCGCGGCCGAGAGTTCATGTACATCAAGCGTCATGTTCCACCGACGCTGGCAGATAGTGTGATGGAGTTGCGCGTGGCTGATCTGTCCGTGCAGCGTGAGTACCGACGCTACTATCCGAACGGGTCTGCGACGTCACATGTGCTGGGCTTTACCGATGTCGATGATCGCGGACGCGAAGGGCTCGAGCTGGCTTACAACGACTGGCTGGCCGGTGTGCCCGGCAAGCGACGCGTGATTCGCGATCTCAACGGCCGCGAGATTGCGGGTACCGATGTCATCGAGGACGCCGTGCCCGGCCGCGATCTGCGCCTGGGGCTCGACAAGCAGTTGCAGTATCTCGCTGACAGCGCGTTGCGTGATGCGGTTGCCAGGAACAAGGCAGAGTCGGCTTCGCTGGTGGTGATGGACGTACACACCGGCGAGATCCGGGCCATGGTCAATCTGCCGGGTTACAACCCCAACGACATCAGTGATCGGAGCGGAGGGCGCCAGCGCAACCGCGCGTTGACCGACGTGTTCGAGCCCGGTTCCACGATGAAATCATTCACGATCGCTGCAGCGCTCGAGTCGGGAGAATTCAAGCCCGACGACATCGTCTACACCTCGCCCGGCTATTACGAGATCGGCAAATACAAGATTTCCGACACGCGCGATCATGGCTGGCTCGATCTCAGGGCCATCATGAAGAAGTCGAGCAACGTCGGTGTGAGCAAGATTGCAACGTCGCTCGATCCCGAGCAGATGTGGTCGGTGTTCGACGGTTTTGGTTTTGGTCGACCCCCGGGCAGTGAGTTTCCAGGAGAGGTAGCGGGCTACTTCAATCACCCGACCTTGTGGCACTACGTCGAGCAGGCGAGCGTGTCCTATGGCTACGGCATATCCGTGTCAGCGCTACAGCTTGTGCGGGCGTACGCGGCAATCGCCGCTGATGGCGTCATGCCGCCGGTGTCCTTTCTCGCCGTGGATGGTGAAGTCGACGGGGTCAGGGTGATCAAGGAATCCACCGCGCAACAGCTGCAGTCGATGCTGGAAGGTGTTGTGGTGGACGGTACCGGGCATCGTGCCGCTATTCCGGGTTATCGCGTTGCTGGCAAGACCGGTACATCACATCGCTCGCAGTCCGGTGGTTACGCCGAGGATCGCTACGTGTCGGTATTCGCAGGTTTTGCACCCGTGAGCAATCCGCGCCTCGCAGCGGTCGTCGTTGTCCATGACCCCAAGGCGGGTGAGCACTTCGGCAGCGTAGTGGCCGCGCCCATTTTCAAGGCTGTCATGGCGCATGCCTTGCGCCTCGACGGGGTCGAGCCGGACGATATCGACGATCTGACCAGCGTGTCTCTTGACGACAGTGTCGACGATGGTTCGGGAGATCGGTCTTGACCCACTCGTCGAGCCAGAAGCGCAGCATGACGCTCGGTGAGCTGACCCGCGCGGTGGCGTCTGATGCCACCGCGGCGGACGGCGCTACTGCCGGTGCATGGCAGCACGTGGTGGTTGGCGGTATGAGTCTCGATACTCGCGCCTTGAGTGCGGGCGACCTGTACCTCGCCTTGCCGGGGCATGCCTCTCACGGGATCGAGCACGCGGCAGCTGCTGTCGCGGCAGGTGCGGTTGCCGTGTTCACCATGCCCGGCGCTGCTGCCAGGGCAGGAGAGCTTGACGTTCCGGTCATCGAGGTGCCAGACCTGGTATCCAGGGTCGCTGCGCTGGCCGATACCTTTTTTGACTCACCGGCGGATGCCTTGCGCATCGTCGCGGTCACCGGTACCGATGGCAAAACGAGTGTGTGCCGCTTTGTGGCGGATGCGTTTGCAGCCCTCGGTCAGATCGCGGGCTACGTCGGCACGATCGGTTGGGGTGTAGTGGGCACGTCAGAAGCGCTGTCCAACACATCCTTGACCACGCCTGATGCTGTGGCCATGCGCCGCATGCTGCGTCAGATGGTGGATGCTGGTGCGTCAACCGTGGCCTTGGAAGCATCGTCCCACGGCATCGCCGAAGGGCGTCTGGAAGGCCTCTCGATTGATATCGCCGTGCTGACCAACCTTGGTCGCGATCATCTGGACTATCACGGTACCGAAGAAGCCTATGCCGCCAGCAAGGCGCGCCTGTTCGATGTGCCGTCGCTCAGTGTCATGGTGGTCAATGCGGATGACAGGCTCGGTCAGGCATTGGTTGAAAAGTACGTGGATCAGTGGCAGGGCACTCGCGCACTGGGTCTCTTTTCGCTGTCGGAGTCCGGCACACCGATGAATGCCGACGCGGCAAATGTCATCGCACAGGCGCTGCAGGTGCGGACCACTGCAGCGGGTATCGAATTCGTCCTGCAGGATGGTGGTTCACGGCTGGTGGTCAACAGCATGCTGCTGGGCCGCTTCAACGTTGCCAATCTGCTTGCCTGTCATGCCGTGTTGCGGCTTGCCGGTGTCGCGCCGGAACAATCGGTCAAGGCATTGCAGGGCTTGCAAGCCGTGCCCGGGCGCATGGATCGCGTGGATACCAACAAGCCACACGAGCCTGTGGTAATCATCGACTACGCGCATACACCGGATGCACTGACAGCGGCACTGGCTGCGGCGCGTGGTCACTGCGAAGGTGACCTGGTGGTCGTGTTCGGTTGTGGCGGTGATCGTGATGCGGGCAAGCGTGCTCCGATGGCGCAAGCCGCACGTGCCGCTGATCGCATCGTGATCACCGACGACAATCCGCGCACTGAATCATCAGAACTGATCATCGAACAGATCGTGTCCGGTCTGAACAGCAGGGACGAGGCTACGGTCATCGCGGATCGTGGCCAGGCGATCGACACGGCGGTGAGTGCTGCTTCAAGCGCCGACGTCGTGTTGATTGCGGGCAAGGGCCACGAGGACTATCAGATCGTCGGCACCGAGCGTCGTCCGTTCAGTGATCACGCCGTCGCCCGAGCGGCTCTTGTCGCCAGGGCCAGCGTAGCCACGGCAACTTCAGGAGAGTGCGCATGAGCGTTCGCCTGTCGTTGTCGCAGTGTGTCGTGCCCTTGTCTGCCACTCTGGTGGGTGAGGATGTGGACTTTGCCGGTGTCAGCATCGACACGCGTACCGAGACACCGGGGTCGTTGTTCGTTGCGATACGTGGTGAGCGCTTTGACGGCCATGAATTTGTCAGCGACGCCGAACAGGCGGGCGTTGCCGCACTCGTTGTGGAGCATGAGGTGTCATCGTCCTTGCCGCAGTTGATCGTGGCTGATACGACCAAGGCCCTCGGCGATCTTGCTCACCTCTGGCTGTCGCGCCATCAGGTACCCGTGGTCGCGATAACCGGAAGCAACGGCAAGACCACGACCAAGGAAATCGTTGCCTCGATCCTCAGTGGGCTTGGACCGGTGCTCGCTACCCGCGGCAATCTCAACAACGATATCGGTGTGCCGCTCACGCTGTTCGAGCTGAACGAGAGTCATCAATACGCCGTCATCGAAATGGGTGCGAGCCGTCCGGGTGATATCGAACGACTGGTCAGAATTGCGCCGCCGGATGTCGCGATAGTCACCAACGTCGGTTCGGCGCACCTCGAGAGCTTCGGCAATCTGGACACCACGGCGCGTTCCAAGGCGGAAATCTATGCCGGCCTTGGCCGCCATGGCACGGCAATCATCAACCTCGACGATCAGTACTCGCCCTTGTTCCGCGATGTGGCGGTGGGCCGTGGCAAGCGCACCTTTGGTGTGTCGCCTCAGGCCGATGTGCGTGGTGTACCGGGGCCAGGCCTGCAGATTCAGACCTTCGGCCGTACCTTGCGTGCCGATTTCTCGCTGCTGGGTGATCACAATGGCATGAATGCGCTTGCCGCTGTGGCGGCGGTGCAGTGTCTCGATGTTCAGGACCGGGCAATTCTCAAAGGTCTTGCCAAGGTGTCAGCGGCCCCCGGTCGGCTTGAAGAGAAGGCGGGTGTAGGCGGCGTACGTCTGGTCGATGACAGCTACAACGCCAATCCGGTATCGGTGACCGCCGCGGTAGAGCTCTTGTCGCGTCGTCCCGGTCGTCGACATCTGGTTCTCGGCGAGATGCTGGAGCTTGGGGATGAGCAGGACCGCATGCACGCGGACATCGGTCACCTTGCACGTCAGCGCGGTATCGAGCGCTTGTGGACCATCGGTGCTTCCACGGTGCCAGCGGCAGAGGCGTTTGGTGAGGGAGCCGCGACTTTCGAGCGCATGGACAGCTTGCTCGATGCCTTGCGTAGAGGCCTCGCCTCCGGCGACACGGTGCTGGTCAAGGGATCGCGTGGCGCACGCATGGAGCGTGTGGTCGCCGCATTGCAACGCGAGCCGGAGGCAGTGTCATGATGCTGTTGATCGGCAGCTGGCTGACGGGTCTTGATCAAGGCTTTGAGGTCGTGCAGTACATCACCCTGCGTGCGATCTTCTCTGCGCTTACCGCGCTGCTCGTGTGCCTGCTCGTGGGGCCCACACTCATTCGCCGATTGACGGCTGCCAAGATCGGACAATCGGTGCGTGATGATGGCCCGGAGTCGCATCTGGTCAAGGCGGGTACGCCCACGATGGGCGGTGCGATGATCATCGTTGCCGTCGCCTTCTCCACCTTGTTGTGGTCAGATCTCTCGGTCAGACAGGTGTGGCTGGTGCTGTTCGTCACCGTGGGCTTTGGTGCCATCGGATGGGTGGACGATTACCGAAAGGTCATTCTGTCGAATTCAGTAGGACTCAAAGCGCGCGAAAAACTGATCGGGCAGGCCGTCGTTGCTGGTATCGCGGTGCTGGTGTTGTATTTCACGGCGACCGAGCGCTCGGAAGTCGAACTCATCGTGCCCTTCTTCAAGGATGTTGCCCTCAACCTCGGTTGGTTGTTCATCCCCTTCGCCTTTCTCGTCATCGTGGGTTCCAGCAATGCGGTGAATCTGACCGACGGGCTGGATGGTCTTGCCATTCTGCCGTCAGTGATGGTGGCGGCAGGGCTGGGCCTTATCGCGTATCTCGCCGGTCATGCGCTCTTTGCGGACTACCTGCACATCCCCAATATCCAGGGAGCCGGTGAGCTCACGGTCTTCTGCAGTGCCCTGGTAGGGGCCGGCCTGGGTTTCCTGTGGTTCAACACGTATCCGGCGCAAGTGTTCATGGGTGATGTCGGCGCGCTCGCCATTGGCGCAGCCCTCGGCGCCGTTGCCATCATGGTGAGGCAGGAACTCGTGCTGTTCATCATGGGTGGTGTGTTCGTCATGGAAGCGGTCTCAGTGATCCTGCAGGTCGCATCGTTCAAGTTGACCGGACGCCGTATCTTTCGCATGGCCCCGATTCATCATCACTTCGAACTCAAGGGCTGGCCCGAGCCGCGCATCATCGTGCGTTTCTGGATCATCACGGTCATTCTCGTGCTGATCGGTCTGTCCACGTTGAAGATCCGCTGATGACGCCGACAGAACTCAAGCAGCATCGGGTGCTCGTCGTGGGCCTGGGCGTCAGCGGAGTCTCCGTGGCGCGGTATCTCGAGCGCGAACACGTACCGTTTGATGTCGCAGACGAGCGCAGCCTGCGTGATCTTGATCTTCCGTCCGCGTCGGTTGTACATCAAGGCTTCGATGTTGCCTCGGACTACGACGTGGTCATCCTGAGCCCGGGTATCCCTCGGGCGCATCAAGCCATCGCGCGTGCCATTGGCGCGGGCGTCACCGTCATCGGAGACGTCGAGCTCTTTGCCAGCGTGGTCGACAAGCCAGTGATTGCAGTAACCGGCTCCAACGGCAAGAGCACGGTCGTCGCATGGTTGACCCACGCTCTCGAGCAGTCAGGTGTGCAAGCCATTGCCTGCGGCAATATCGGTCTGGGTGTGCTGGACGCACTCGATGCCGAAGCATCGGTTTACGTGCTTGAACTATCGAGCTACCAGCTCGAATCGCTGACACGTCTGAAGCCGCTGGCAGCGGCCGTACTCAACGTCAGTGAAGACCACCTCGACCGCTACGTATCACTGGATGAATACGCGGCCGTCAAGCGGCAGATCTATTCCGGCGCACTCTGTCGTGTGGTCAATGCGCTCGACGCGCAAACCTTGCCTGATGCCGCCCTGACATCACGTGACGGAATCGTGGTGGCTGACGCGCACGCCAATGCCGCCAGCGGCGATACGCAAGCGGTGTGCTGGCACTTCTCGACGTCGGCGGGTCGCATCGCTGCCAACGACGAGCCGGCTGTCGAGCTATGCCGTAGTGGTGTCGTCCTGCTGGATGCATCGCAGCTGTCCGTGCCCGGTATACATAACGCTGCCAATGCGCTGACCGTGCTTGCTCTGGCGGAGTGCCTGACGCAGCAATCGAACATAACGATTGACCATGAGCGCTTCATTCACGCTGTGCAGGACTGGGCTGGTCTGCCGCACCGTACGGCGCTTGTAGTCGAGCACGACGGTGTGCGCTGGTACGACGATTCCAAAGGTACCAACGTGGATGCGTGTATCAAGGCCATTGAAGCGATGTCTGGAAAGGTTGTGCTGATCGCTGGCGGAATCGGCAAGGGTGCGGACTTCTCGGTACTCGAGCCCGTGGTCAAGCAACACGTCAAGCAGGCCATATTGATTGGTCGCGACAGCGCGGCAATCGCGCAGGCGCTTGATGGCGCAACGCAACTGACTACCGCAGATTCCCTGCAACAGGCCGTTGCTCTGGCTGATGCTGCGGCAGAACCGGGTGACGCGGTCCTGCTATCACCCGCATGCTCGAGCTTCGACATGTTCGAGAATTACATGGCACGAGGCCTGGCCTTCCAGAGCGCGGTTGCTGCACAGGTGGGCGCACGATGAGTTCCCTGACCTCACGCAGCGTGACAGGCACCGGCCGTCCGACTACCCGGCTCGGTAGTGCCTCACGACGTTTGCCCGCATCACAGCCGTTCAAGGATCACGCGCTGTTGCTCGCGATCCTGGGCCTTGCCCTGTTCGGTGCTGCGATGATCGCATCCGCCTCCATGGCGCTGGCCGACAAGAACTACGGCCAGCCTTTCTATTTCGTCAATCGCCAGCTGATCTTCCTTGCGCTGGGCGCGATGGTCGGCGTGTTTCTGTTTCGGCTACCACTGGCGGTCTGGGAAAAGTACGGCCCGCACATGATCATTCTCGCGCTGGTTGCTTTGGCGCTGGTGTTGATTCCGGGAATCGGCAAGGAAGTCAACGGCAGCCGCCGCTGGATTGATCTTGGCGTGATCACCGTGCAGGTGTCCGAGTCGGTCAAGCTCCTGATCATCGTGTACCTGGCCGGCTACCTGGTGCGCCGTGGTCATCTGGTACAGAACACCTTTGGCGGTTTCATCCGACCTCTGGTGCTGATGGGTGTCGTCAGTGCGCTGCTGCTGCTCGAGCCGGATTTTGGTGCGTCGGTGGTCATCGTGGGTACGGCCTTGCTGATGTTGTTCATCGCCGGTGTGCGCTTCAGTCAGTTTGCTGCTCTCATCGCGGTCGTCGGCACCATCGGCGCCTTGCTGATTGCCATATCGCCGTATCGCATGCGTCGCTTTGCGAGTTTCCTGGATCCGTTCTCCGACCCCTTCAATACCGGCTTTCAGCTGACACAGTCATTGATTGCTATCGGGTCGGGTGGTGTCAGTGGTGTGGGTTTTGGTTCAAGCGTTCAGAAGCTGCACTACCTGCCCGAAGCGCACACTGACTTTCTGTTTGCCGTGCTCGCTGAAGAGTTGGGTCTTGTCGGCGTGCTCTGCCTGATCTCGCTGTTCGCGTTCATCGTCTTTCGCTGCTTTCAATTGTCGTCGCAGGCCGAGAAGGTCGGCTTGCGATTCGCCAGCCACGTTGCGCTCGGCATCGGTATCTGGATCGGCTTGCAGTCGTTCATCAACGTCGGCGTGAACATGGGTGTCTTGCCGACCAAGGGCATTACCTTGCCGTTGATGAGTTACGGCGGATCGAGTGCGGTCGTGTTTGCCGCGACCTTCGCCTTGTTGTTGCGCGTGGAATGGGAAGTTCGCCAGGCCTCACGTAGCCCCTTGAGCCGTGGGCTCTCGCAGGGGGGGACGTCATGACCGTACTCATCGCAGCGGGTGGCACGGGTGGTCACGTCGTGCCTGGCCTTGCCGTGGCAGAAGCATTGAAGGCGCGGCGGGTGCCGGTGATCTGGGCCGGTACCGCCACGGGTCTTGAAGCGCGACTGGTGCCCGACGCCGGTGTCCCGCTGTCGTTGATCAATGTGCGCGGACTGCGCGGACAATCGCTGATCGATACCGTGAGCGGGCCGTTCCGCCTGGTCGGTGCCATCGTTCAATCGATACGATTGCTCCGACAGCAGCGGGTCAGCGCGGTCCTTGGCATGGGAGGATTTGTGTCAGGTCCTGTGGCGATCGCTGCGCTGCTGCTGCGCATACCCTTGGTACTGCACGAACAAAACGCGGTACCCGGCATGACCAACGCAAAGCTCGCGCGGTTTGCCACGCGGGTGTTTAGTGCGTTTCCCGGTGCCTTCCCGGACGCGATTCACAACAAGCCAATGGTGGAAGTCGTTGGCAACCCGGTCCCTCAGTCCATCGTTGCCCAAGCGGAAGCCTCACGCGCTGCGGCCACCGACCAAGCGGTACAGATCCTTGTTGTCGGTGGCAGCAGAGGGGCAGAGTTCCTGAACACCATTCTTCCGGAAGCCATGGCATTGCGAACGGCGGAGTCTCGACCCGTCAAGGTCATGCATCAGGCTGGAGCCGGTCGGGGCGAGGCAACTCGCGATCGGTATCAGGCGAGTCATGATCAGATCGTCGTGAGCGACTTCATTGACGACATGGCAAGCGCGTATCGACAGGCTGACCTTGTGATCAGCCGGGCAGGTGCCATGACCGTGACCGAGCTTGCGGCGTCTGGCACGCCTTCGCTGCTGGTGCCGTATCCCTTTGCCGTTGATGATCACCAGACCGCAAATGCCAATTGGCTGGTCAAGGCCGGAGGCGCCGTGCTACTGCCACAATCCGAGCTGACGGCGACCCGACTGGCTACCCTCATCGATGAACTGGCTATCGATAGACCACGTTTGCAAGCCATGGCATCAGCTGCGCATCAACAGTATGTGCCTGGAGCCGCTGCGCGCGTTGCCGATGCACTGATAGACGTCGCAGGGCTCGCGCGCTCCGGCGCGTCGGATGTCGAAACACGTTCGAGCGACAACACCGACGCGTCGGTTGATCAGCGTCAACCGGTCACCGGGGGAGCTCACTGATGGCACTCGTTCTCTCTCCGGTCGTCAAGAGCCAGATGCGGCGCGTCCGCGGTATGCACTTCATCGGTATCGGTGGCGTGGGCATGGGCGGTATCGCCGAGGTCATGCATAACCTCGGCTTTCGTGTGTCGGGTTCCGATCTCGGCACCAACGCCCTGACCGCCAGGTTGTCCGCGATCGGCGTCACGGTGTACCGCGGGCATCAGTCGGCGCAGGTCGAAGAGGCGGATGTGGTCGTGATCTCCACCGCCGTACCCGAAGACAATCCCGAGCTGGTGCGAGCACGTGAACTCGGTCTGCCGGTGGTACGACGCGCCGAGATGCTCGCCGAGCTCTTCCGATTCCAGCAGGGTATCGCCGTTGCCGGAACGCATGGCAAGACCACCACGACAAGCCTGGTCGCAAGCCTGCTGACCGAAGGTGGAATGGATCCGACCTATGTCATCGGTGGACAGTTGACGAGCTCATCCACCAACGCCTACCTCGGTGACAGTGACTGGTTGGTCGCGGAAGCGGACGAAAGTGATGCGTCCTTCCTCTATCTGCAACCGGTCATGGCCATCGTGACCAACATCGATGCTGATCACTTGTCGACCTATGGCGGTGACTTTGAAAAGCTCAAGCAGACGTTTGTCGAATTTCTGTTGCACTTGCCGTTCTACGGCCTTGCCATCGTCTGTCTGGATGACGAGAACATCAAGGAAGTGCTGCCGCGTGTTGCACGCCCGGTTCGCACCTACGGCTTTGATGAGCTTGCCGACGTTCGTGCGACCAATGTGACTCAGGAAGGTCTGCGCATGCGCTTCGATGTCATCATCGATACCGGTGACGTGACCTCGGTCATCAGCGATATCGTGCTGAACATGCCTGGGCATCACAATGTGCTGAATGCGCTGGCAGCGATCACCGTTGCGCTGGAGCTCGGTGTGGACGTCAAGGCGAGCAAGCGTGCCCTGTCGCGCTTTGCCGGTATTGGTCGACGTGCACAAAAGCTCGGCACGCTGCATGTCGATGGCAAGCGGGCAGACCTCGTCGACGACTACGGACATCACCCGACCGAGGTCGGTGCGACCATCGCAGCGATCCGTGGCGGATGGCCGGAAAGGCGTCTGGTCGTCGTGTTTCAACCGCATCGATTCACGCGCACACGCGATCTGTTTGATGACTTCGCCGAAGTCCTGTCCGCGCCCGACGTGCTGGTACTTACCGAAGTCTATGCGGCGGGTGAGTCACCCATCACGGGTGCTGATGGACGTTCACTTGCGCGGGCCATTCGCGCTCGAGGCGCAGCAGATCCGATCTTCGTCGAGTCGATTGATGATGTGCCGGAGCAGTTGTCGCGCGTGATTGAAGACGGTGACGTGGTGCTGACCCTTGGCGCGGGCAGTGTCGGAGCACTGGCCAAGTCCCTGCCAGCGCATTTTCCGGCGGAGGCAGCGGCTGATGTCTGACGTGTCAAGGCTTGCACAAGTGATTCGCGAATCATCCTCTCCGGCCGACTTCGGCAAGGTGGCCGTTGTCATGGGCGGGTGGTCAGCCGAACGCGATGTGTCGCTGATGAGTGGACAACCTGTGCTGGGGGCTCTGTCAGCCGCTGGTGTGGATGCTCATGCCGTTGATGCCGGTCGCGATATCGGCGATGTACTGGTGCAGGGTGGTTTTGATCGGGCGTTCCTGATTCTTCATGGCCGCGGTGGCGAAGATGGCACGGTGCAGGCTGCGCTGGAACTCGCGGGCATCCCCTACACCGGCACGGGTGTACTGGGGTCGGCTGTTGGCATGGACAAATGGCGCGCCAAGCAACTCTGTGTCGCTGCGGGTATTCCGACACCGGCCTGTCATCTGGTGACATCACTGGACGACGTGCACAACGCGGTCTCCGCGATCGGTGGTGACGTCGTGATCAAGCCCCTGTGTGAAGGCTCAAGTCTGGGTGTCACCATCGTGCGTGGGGGCAAGGGCGTTGATGCTGCGTGGACCGATGCCAGTCGTTACGGTGACGTGCTGGTTGAAGCCTTCATGCCGGGTCCGGAAGTGACCGCGGCGGTGTTGGACATCCCGGCTGTTGGTCTTCAGTCCTTGCCGTTGGTAAGCATGCGGGCGGCCGGAGGATTCTATGACTACGACGCGAAGTACCTGCTCGATACGACGGAATACGACTGCCCGGCGCAGTTGTCGACGGATGTCACCGACCAGATCTCCTCGCTCGCGCTGAACGCCTTCAAGGCCATCGGTTGTAGTGGCTGGGGTCGTATCGACTTCATGATCGATGCTGCCGGCAATCCCCAGTTCATCGAGTGCAACACGGCGCCCGGCATGACCGGTCATAGCCTGGTGCCGATGGCCGCAGCCGAAGTCGGTATCGATTATGAGCATCTCTGCCTCGCCATACTGAGGACGTCGATGCATCAGGAACGCAGCGGCAAGCAGCACTTGCCTGCGACAGAAGCACCGGCACAGGCTCCCGCGGAGGTGCAAACATGAGTACCCCCGTGCTGGACAAGAAGAACGTCATGGACAAAGCGGTGCTGGACACCGCCGAAACGCGCGCGCCGAGGCCGCGAGCCAAGACGGCACCCGTGTCCGCCACCGGGCGCGCCGGTACAGTACGGCGCACGCCGATCATGCCGGTCACGACACCGCGTGTGTCGCCTGCCACGCGCTGGTTCATCGGTGCCGCCGGAACCTTGGCGGTGGTGTTTGCCGGCTTGCTGGCCTGGCAATACTTGAAGAACCCGGTGCGTTTCCCGGTATCCAATGTCGATGTGCTCGGCACGCTGGATTACACGGATCGTGCTGCCCTGCAGGCCAAGGTATCCGCGTTTACTGATCAGGGTTTCTACACGCTCGACATCGATGCTCTGCGCAACGAGGTCGAGTCGTTGCCGTGGGTGGCAGAGGCACGCATTGCGCGGGAATGGCCCGGGCGCGTGAAGATCACCGTTGAGGAGCACGAGCCAGCAGCGCGTTGGAACGACGATGGTCTGATCAGCAAGCGTCTCGAGCTGTTCAAGCCGCCGCAGCTGGCGACCGAGGATGTGCGATACACCGAGTGGCAGCAGATCTTTGCCTCCTTGCCTGAGCTGCGAGGCTCTGCTGGCAGGCACTCGGAGGTACTCGACGACTTCCGGCGCTATACCAGCGCACTGTCGACCCTCGATCTCGAAATACAGTCGCTGCGTGAGGACGATCGCCTGTCACAGACGGTGCAACTCGGACGCAACCTGACCTTGCGACTCGGCTACGAAGATCATGAGCGGCGTCTCGGCCGCTTTGTCACGGTGTTTCCTCGTCTGGCGGAATCGCTCGCCACTGACCCTGTGACCTTCGACATGCGCTACAGCGACGGATTCTCTGTCGCGGGAGCACGTGCCTTGTGAACACGCTCTATCGAACTGGAACAGCTCATGGATTTGGTGGAGATGCGCTGTGATCGCGGCTGACAAGAAATCAGGTAGTCGAACCGACAGGCAGATGATTGTCGGTCTCGATATCGGCACCTCGAAGATCGTCGCACTGGTGGCGGAAATCGATGCCGATGGCGAGCTCGAACTCATCGCACTCGGATCACATCCTTCAAAGGGTCTCAAGAAGGGTGTTGTCGTCAACATCGATACCACCGTTGATGCGATCGGCAAGGCCGTTGACGAAGCCGAGCGCATGGCCGGCGTCGAGATCCGCTCTGTCTTTGCGGGTATCGCGGGTAGTCACATCAAGAGCCTGAATTCGCACGGCATCGTTGCCATTCGCAACACCGAGGTCGAACCCGAGGATGTTGATCGCGTCATCGATGCTGCCAAGGCGGTAGCGATACCGGCTGATCAGCGCATCCTGCACGTCTTGCCGCAGGAGTTCGTGATCGACAGCCAGGAAGGTATCCATCAGCCGATCGGCATGGCCGGTGTGCGGCTCGAAGCCAAGGTGCATCTGGTCACCGGCTCGATCAGCGCAGCGCAGAACATCGCCAAGTGCATCCGTCGTTGCGACCTCGAGGTCGAAGACGTCATCCTCGAACAGCTCGCGTCGAGCCATTCGGTACTGACACCCGACGAGAAGGATCTCGGAGTGTTGCTGGTAGACATGGGTGGCGGTACCACTGACATCGCGATCTTTACCGAAGGGGCGATCCGACACACCGCAGTGATTCCGATTGCGGGAGATCAGGTCACCAACGACATCGCGGTCGCGTTCCGAACCCCCACGCAATTCGCCGAGGAGATCAAACTCAAGCACGCCTGTGCATTGCGTCAGCTGGCGACACCGGAAGAGACCATCGAAGTCCCTGGTGTTGGAGATCGCGGAGCAAGACGTCTGCAGCGCCAGACGCTGGCCGAGGTGGTCGAGCCCCGCTACGAGGAACTTCTTGGCCTCGTGCAGTCGGAGCTTCGTCGCAGTGGTTTTGAAGATGCCTGCGCTGCAGGTGTGGTGCTTACCGGCGGTACCGCCAAGATGGAAGGTGTCGTTGAACTCGCCGAAGAGATCTTTCATATGCCGGTGCGCCTTGGCGCGCCGCAACACGTCAACGGACTCGCGGATGTATCGCGAAATCCGATACACGCCACTGGCGTCGGACTGCTGCTCTATGGACAGCAACGACGACAGAACCCACGCAGCGAACCTGTGGACACCAGTTCCGAAAAAGGGTTGCTCAAGCGTATGGCGGAATGGTTTCAGAGGAATTTCTGATGGGTCCTCTGTATTGCTTACCGGTCCTGCAACGATTCAGGAACACCGGGCAGGACCGTGGATGGAATTCCGCGGGAATAGCCGACGTAGATCGGTACGGGTATGGCGCTTTTGCCATATCCGGAAACGGGGGCGACACGACGTTCGGTCGAGTCGCGTTTGAGAACGCAACACAAAACTTCAGTAGGAGACACAACTCATGTTCGAACTCGTAGACTCGATTAACGACGCACCGGTTATCAAGCTTGTTGGCGTCGGTGGCGGCGGCAGCAATGCCGTGCAGCACATGGTCAGTTCAGGTATCGAAGGCGTGGATTTCATCTGTGCCAACACGGATGCTCAAGCGCTCAAGTCGATGGAGGCGCAGACCGTTCTGCACATCGGCCAGAGCATCACCAAGGGTCTGGGTGCTGGCGCCAACCCGGAGATTGGTCGTCAGGCGGCGATGGAAGATCGGGATCGCATCCAGGACCTGATCGAAGGTACCGACATGCTGTTCATCACGGCCGGCATGGGCGGCGGCACCGGCACCGGCGCGATTCCGGTGGTTGCCCAGATCGCCCGGGAGATGGGCGTACTGACCGTGGCTGTCGTGACCAAGCCGTTTCCGTTTGAAGGCTCCAAGCGCATGCGCACGGCTGAAGCGGGCATTGAGGAGCTGCGTACCCATGTCGACAGCCTGATCACCATCCCGAACGAGAAGCTTCTGTCGGTACTCGGCAAGAACATCAGCCTGCTGGATGCCTTTCGTGCAGCCAACGATGTGCTCCGTGGTGCAGTACAAGGCATTGCCGAGCTCATCACCAACCCGGGCCTGATCAACGTCGATTTTGCGGATGTTCGCACCGTCATGAGCGAAATGGGTCTTGCGATGATGGGTTCCGGTATTGGTCGTGGTGACGAGCGGGCAACGGAAGCGGCCGAGATGGCCATCTCCAGCCCGCTGCTGGAAGACATCGACCTGGCCGGTGCTCGCGGCATCCTCGTCAACATCACCGCGGGCCTCGACATGGCGATCGGTGAGTTCGAGGAAGTCGGCAACGTGGTTCGTCAGTTCGCAGCGGACGATGCGACGGTTGTCGTTGGTACCGCGATCGACGAGTCGCTGGAAGGGGAGCTTCGGGTCACTGTCGTGGCAACAGGCCTGCAACAGCCGCAGCAAGCGCAGATTCGCTCGGTCAACGCGGCCAAGCCTCGCATGGTGGCTGGCGGTGGTGGTGCCGGCATGGCCTACAGCAGCGGTCGTGGCAACGCGCCGACAGGCTACGCAGGTGCTGCATCCGGCGCACCCACCGGTGGTGCCAGCTCGGGTTCACGCTACGACAATTTCGACAAGCCGACGGTTGTCCGCAAGAGCACGCGCGGATCAGCGCAGGTCGCGCCCGGTACTGCGCAGGACGGGCAAGGCCGATCAGGTGGTCAGGACGTGGAATATCTCGACATTCCGGCCTTCCTGCGACGCCAGGCCGACTGAGGGCTAGCGAGCGAGCTGCCTTTCTGATAGCGAGCGGCGCCGGGCCTTGGCCTGGCCCCGCTCGCCTTCATGTCAGACGCGTAAGCCAGTTTCGCGGGTAAGTACTCACAATGCGAGGGTAATGTGATCCCGTGGATCAGCAGATGTCCCCTGAATTTGTACCGTCAAGGCATTTCTGCTGGCAATGTACGATACAGGTGCTAAATAGATAGATACAGCCTGAAGACGCCCTCGACGCTGCCGCTTTACTGCCGCGGACAGCCGACCGAAGGAGTCAAGCGCCGGTTCCCTCCAGCAGGACGACTCAGTGATTCGACAACGGACATTAAAGAATACGATTCGTGCGACAGGCATTGGCCTGCACACGGGCCGCAAGGTCTACCTCAGCTTGAGTCCTGCGCCCATCGACGCCGGAATCGTGTTCCGACGTGTCGACAGCGTGCCCCCGGTCGTCATCCCCGGCAAGCCGCTCAATGTTCACGAAACCGCACTAGCGACCACACTCGCCAAGGACGGTGTTCGTGTGTCCACGGTCGAGCACCTGATGTCGGCACTCGCTGGTCTTGGCATCGACAACTGCTACGTCGACGTGTCCAGCGACGAAGTGCCGATCATGGACGGCAGCGCTGCACCTTTCGTGTTTCTCATTCAGTCCGCCGGCATCCTCGAGCAGGGTGCGCCCAAGCGGTTTACCCGAATCAAGAAGCCTGTTGAAGTCCGCGACGGCGACAAGTGGGCGCGTTTCGAGCCCTTCAACGGTTTCAAGGTGCGTTTCACCATCGATTTCGATCACCCGGTGTTCCGCAGCCAGACCAAGACGATGGAAGTCGATTTCTCGACGACTTCGTTTGTCCGTGAGATCAGCCGGGCGCGTACCTTCGGCTTCATGAGCGACATCGAAGCGCTACGAGAGCGAGATCTTGCGCTCGGTGGCAGCCTCGACAACGCCATTGTCATCGACGAGTACCGCGTGCTCAACGAAGATGGCCTGCGCTACCGCGACGAGTTCGTGCGCCACAAGATCCTCGACGCCATTGGCGACCTGTACCTGATCGGCCACAGCCTGATCGGCTCGTTCACTGCCTACAAGTCAGGGCACGACCTCAACAACAAGTTGCTACGCGCACTTCTGGAGGACGCTTCCGCGTCCGAGGAAGTCGTGTTCGAGGACGACATCGCCGCCGCACCGATCAACTACGGTCGTGCACACGGCGCCGCGCAGGCCACCGGATAGGGGCTAGCGTTTCTTCGCTGCTTGCCGTTTCGCCGCAAGTACACCGGCGAGTTTGCGCAAGGACCTGCCAAGCGGGTCCGACGCGTCGTCTGCCTCGAATCCCGCCGCGAGTGCTTCCAGCCTCGCGACGGCGGCCGCTCCAGGCGGCCGCGCACGATCGCCGGGATCCGATATCCTTTGGCGGGTCACCTCCTTCGGCGCCACATGCCAGCTGACCTGCTTGACTCGTACCCCATCGCGCGCGAGGGCGCGAACCATTGCTCTCTCGTTGAATCTAAGTTTGGCGACCCAGGCTGCATGATCCAGGGTCAGTCGTAGCCGGTCGTCGACGAGGCGGCAGAACAGGAGGTGCTCGGCGGCACCGCGTGGCATGTTCCGTGTAACCACGGAATGCAGTTCCCTGGCGTTTTGCATCGCCGCTCGTGTTTCCGGCCCAATCAGACTGTCAAATGATTTCATGACCTCGCCAGCGAGCCTTCCAGACGCAACCAGTAACGAGACCGGCGCGCTGCCGACCAAGCGTGAGTCTACTCCGCGGCGCCGCCCGGTGTTTGTTGACGTGATGCTGGTGATTGCGCTGATCGGTCTGAGCGCGCTGGCCGGCTGGAACTTCGGCCGCGAGGCAGGCGATGATTTTGTCGTGGTCGAAGCCAGTTATTCCGACCTGGATGACCTTGGGGCCGGCGCGGACGAGGTCCAGTCCCCCGTAGGCGTCGGCCCGAGCAGCGAAGACATCGGCCGAATGAAAGCGGAGCTACTCCGCCTGCGCGTGCTGTTCCAGCGCCTCGCCGAGGTCGCCGATATCGACCACGATGGTGAGTTCGACGTGGATTTCGAGATCGACGAACTCTCCGGTGATGGAGAACCCCTGTCCCGACTGGACCCGACGGCCCCGGACGCGCTGGAGGTTCTGTTTTCCCGACTTGACCCCATGATTGCGCAAGTGGACAGCATGCAGCACATTTTCCGGGAGCGTCGGCGCGAGTACGATCTGCGGTTGTCGGGCCGCCCGATTCAGGGTGGTGAAATCAGTTCCGGCTACGGTACGCGAACAGACCCCTTGTCTGGCACCGAGGTGGTTCACCGTGGTCTTGACTTCGTGGCCGAGGTCGGCGAGCCGATTCTCGCCATCGCCGATGGTGTGGTCACATTTTCCGGCCCCAATGGCGGCTACGGTCTTCTCGTCGAACTCGAGCACGCCGACGGATTCAAGACTCGTTACGCGCATAATGATGCCAATCTGGTTCAGCTTGGTTCGCGCGTGCGCAAGGGTGAGGCGGTGGCAACGCTCGGCTCCAGCGGTCGCTCCACCGGACCCCATGTGCACCTCGAGGTACGTCATCGCGGCAAGCCTCTGGACCCGCGCTACTTCGTTCGCTGACGCACCCCAACAACGCAATGCACTGTATCGACCATCATGATAGGTAATCTCGTCAAGAAGATCGTTGGGTCGAGCAACGACCGCATGGTCAAGAAGCTCGGCCGGCAGGTCGAGTCGATCAATGTCCTTGAGTCGGACCTTGCGGGTCTGAGCGACGAGGCCCTGGCTGCCAGGACGCCGCAGCTGCGCGAGCGGCTGGCCAACGGCGCGACGCTGGATGATCTGCTCCCCGAGGCGTTTGCCATCACGCGTGAGGCTGGCAAGCGTGCCCTCGGCATGCGTCACTTCGATGTCCAGCTGATCGGTGGCATGGTGCTGAACAGCGGCAAGATCGCCGAGATGCGCACCGGTGAAGGCAAGACGCTGGTAGCGACCACTGCGGTCTATCTGAACGCCCTCAGCGGCGACGGCGTGCATGTCATCACCGTCAACGACTACCTGGCACGACGCGATGCCGAGTGGATGGCCAAGCTCTACAACTTCCTCGGTCTGACCGTGGGCATCATTGTCAGCGGACTCTCGACCGACGAGCGACGCGAGGCCTATGCCTGTGACGTGACCTACGGCACCAACAACGAGTTCGGCTTTGACTACCTGCGCGACAACATGGCGCACTCGGTCGAGCAGAAGGTCCAGCGACCACTCAACTTTGCCATCGTCGATGAGGTGGATTCCATACTGATCGACGAGGCCCGCACGCCGCTGATCATCTCCGGTCCGGCCGACGGCGACAGCGCGCTGTACACCACGCTCAACGCCATCGTCCCCAGGCTCAGCCGTCAGATGGAAGAAGAGGGTGAGGGCGACTACAGCGTTGACGAAAAAAGCAAGCAGGTACACCTCACCGAAGACGGCATGCAGACCCTCGAGGACCTGCTGATCTCCGAGGGCATCCTGGGTGAGAACGCCAGCCTGTATGACTCGGCAAACATCGCCGTGCTGCACCATCTCAATGCGGCACTGCGTGCCCACGCGATCTACAACAAGGACGTCGACTACATCGTTCAGGGCGGACAGATCGTCATCGTGGATGAATTCACCGGCCGCACCATGCCGGGCCGACGTTGGTCCGAAGGGCTGCATCAGGCGGTAGAAGCCAAGGAAGGGGTCGAGATCCAGCGCGAGAACCAGACGCTGGCATCCATCACCTACCAGAACTATTTCCGACTGTACGAAAAGCTTGCCGGCATGACGGGTACGGCGGACACCGAGGCGTTTGAATTCCAGCAGATCTACGGCCTCGAAGTGGTGGTCATCCCGACGCACCGCCCGATGGTGCGTGACGACCGGGCCGACCTGGTGTTCCTCACGCAGCGTGAGAAATACGACGCCATCATCGAAGACATCGAAGAGTGTGTGGCCAAGGGCCAACCGACGCTCGTCGGTACCACCTCTGTAGAGACCAGCGAGTACCTTGCCGGTCTGCTCAAGCAGAAGAACATCGCGCACGAAGTACTCAACGCCAAGCAGCACGAACGCGAGGCGAGCATCATCGAGAATGCCGGTCGTGCCGGCGCTGTCACCATCGCGACCAATATGGCAGGCCGTGGCACGGATATCGTGCTGGGCGGTAGCCTCGAGGCTGAGCTCGCCGCGCTCGGTGCCACCGAGCCGAAGGCGGCAACCACACTCATCGCGGAGGGGGTCGGCGCAGACTCCGGCGCGGAAGTCGCTGCCGACGTCGGCCTCGATGCCAATCGCATCGATGAGATAAAGGCGGAGTGGAAGCAACGCCACGATGCCGTGCTTGCTGCAGGTGGCCTGCACATCATCGGTACCGAGCGTCACGAAAGTCGACGCATCGACAACCAGCTCCGCGGCCGATCCGGCCGACAGGGCGACCCGGGCTCCACGCGTTTCTACCTGTCGCTCGAAGACAGCTTGATGCGCATCTTTGCGAGCGAGCGGGTCAGCAACCTGATGCAGAAGCTTGGCATGCAGGAAGGCGAGGCGATCGAGCACCCCTGGGTGACCAAGGCCATCGAGAACGCGCAGCGCAAGGTCGAGGGTCACAACTTTGATGTGCGCAAGCACTTGCTCGAATACGATGACGTCGCCAACGATCAACGCAAGGTCGTGTACGAACAGCGCGATGAGTTGATGGCAAGCGACGAGGTCAAGGCGCAGGTCGCAGAGCTGCGTGAAGAGATCATCCCGAACCTGGTCAGCCGCTTCATTCCGCCTGGCTCCATCGAGGAGTCCTGGGACCTCGAAGGTTTGCAAGCGGAACTCAACTCGATGACGGGCGAGGACTTCCCGGTCGCCCAATGGCTCGAGGAAAACCCGGACATCCCCGAAGGAGAGTTCTCCGAGCGCATCGTCGCGGGTCTCACCGAAGCCTACGACACCAAGGAAGAAGCCGCTGGCGCCGAGGGTCTGCGACGGTTCGAGAAGTACGTGATGCTGCAAGCGCTGGACGAGCACTGGAAGGAGCACCTCGCAGGGATGGACTATCTGCGACAGAGCGTCGGCCTGCGCGGCTATGCGCAGAAGAACCCGAAGCAGGAATACAAGCGTGAGGCCTTCGAGCTGTTCACCAACATGCTCGACGAATACAAGACCGCGGTGTTCCAGGTACTCAGCAAGGTACAAGTGCGCGACAAGGACGATGCGGCTGAAGCCGAGGCGCGAGCCAAGGCGCAGCAAGCCGCTTCCCGTCCCACTGAGGTCAGCTACGAGCATCAGGAAGTTGCCGACGCTGCCGCATCGCCACCGCCGCCACCCGCCGGCACGGGCCAGGCTGCCGTTGCTGCGGCCGCAGCGCAGCGTGGTGCCGGTGCAGCCGCTGAGCCTGCCGCAGCACCCGCACAACCGCACCGCCGCGACGTTCCCAAGATCGGCCGCAATGACCCTTGCCACTGCGGTTCTGGCAAGAAGTTCAAGAACTGTCACGGCAAGCTCAGCTGAAGCGATGGCTGTTGCCTTGAACCTGGCGCCGGCACATCCTGTGGCCGGCGTACAGCTCGCTGCCGTGGCAAGCGGTATCAAGACCGATGGCAAGACCGATATGGTGCTTGTCGCCTTGCCGGAGTCGGCGCGTACGGCGGCCGTATTCACGCGCAGCCACTTTGCCGCCGCCCCCGTTCGTGTTGCACGTGCGCACATGACATCTTCCGCTGGCGCCATACGTGCCCTGCTCGTCAACTCCGGTAACGCCAATGCCGGCACCGGTGAGCCTGGCCGTGTCATGGCCGAAGGACACTGCGCCGCTGTTGCCGATGCGCTCGGCGTCAAGCCACATGAGGTACTGCCGTTCTCGACCGGCGTGATCGGTCAGCTGCTACCGGACAACGCGGTCAAGGCCGGCATTGTCGCCGCCAGTAACACGCTCAGCGAAAGCGAGGCACCGTTGAGCGTCTGGCAAGGCGCCGCAGAAGGCATCATGACGACGGACACTCGCCCGAAGATGAGCTCGCGGCAATGCACGCTTGGCGGTGCGACGGTCACGCTGACCGGATTTGTCAAAGGCGCAGGCATGATCGAACCGAACATGGCGACGATGCTCGCCTACGTCTTTACCGACGCCTCGCTCGACGCTCCCGTTCTCGACCGTCTACTGCGCGATGCAGTGGATCAGAGCTTCAATGCGATCAGCGTGGACAGCGACACCTCGACCAACGACGCCGTGGTGCTGTGTGCCACCGGTGCAGGACCTGCGCTTACCGACGACGCCGAAGACCTCGCCGCGTTTGCACACGCGCTCGACGTGCTCTGCAAGGATCTTGCGCAAGCGATCATCCGTGACGCCGAGGGTGCGACGAAGTTCGTGACCGTGCGCGTCACCCACGGTGATTCCGTTGCCGAGTGCCGAACCGTGGCCCGCGCCATCGCCAACTCGCCGCTGGTCAAGACCGCGATCTTCGCGTCGGACGCCAACGTGGGTCGCATCCTGATGGCCATCGGCAAGGCCGAGGTGCCGACGCCACAAGACGCCCGTTTGATCACTCAGCTCGACGACGCCGCCGTCCGCGTCTTCGTTGGTGATGTTCTTGCCTTCGAGCAGGGCGGTGTTGCTCGCAGTTACACCGAAGCGCAGGGTGCCGCCGTCTTCGCACGAGAAGATATCGACATCACGATAGAGCTTGGTCGTGGGGACAGCGTGTACGAGATGTATACCTCGGACCTTTCGCACGACTACGTCAGTATCAACGCGGACTATCGCAGCTGATGGACACCGGCTCGCCGATTGTGGATGTCGTGGCTGCCGTGATATTCGACGAGTCGCGTGAACACGTGTTGCTGGCCTTGCGCAAGCCGGACCAGCATCAGGGCGGTCGTTGGGAATTTCCTGGTGGCAAGGTGGAGTCGGGCGAGTCGCTGCAGGCGGCACTGGCGCGCGAGCTGCGTGAAGAACTCGACATCGAGATCGACAGCTCTGCAGAGCGCCGCACCTTGGAGCACAGCTACCCCGACAAGACCGTGCGCCTGCACGTGAGAGATGTATTCGCCTTCCGTGGAACGCCACAGGGCCTCGAGCAACAGACCCTTCGCTGGGTGCCGGTCGCCGAGCTGGCAGGCTTGCCGTTTCCTGCGGCCAATCAGGTGATAGTGGACGAGCTGGTCGCCTCTACCGAGGCCTGACAGCAAGCTTGAGGTATTGCTCGTGCAGGGCATCCACCCGACGCCACGCGTCCTCGGCCGTACCCGTATTCAGTATGACGTCGTCTGCTGCCGCCAGCCGTTGCTCGCGTGTTGCCTGCGCATCGAGCATGCGCTGCGCAGACGCTTCGTCTACCGCGTCCCGAGCCAGGAGTCGTTCCAGCTGCACCGAGGTCGGCACGTCAACCACCAGCACGCGGTCAAAGCGACTGGTCTGCCCGGTTTCAACCAATAGCGGTATCGCGTTGATCGCGTAGCTCGCCCCATCTCTTTCGCACTCCGCCAGGCGCTCGATGGATGCGCTTCTGATACGCGGATGTGTGAGAGCCTCGAGTCGCCCACGGGCCCGGTCATCTGCAAATACGATCCGGCGCAGAGCAGGGCGATCCAATTCGCCCTGGTCATTCAGGATATCGGCGCCGAAGACGTCGGCGATCGCAGCCAGGCCCTCGCTTCCCGGGCGTACCACCTCACGTGCGATGACATCAGCATCGACGACCGGTACACCCAGACTTGCGAATCGATCGGATACCAGTGTCTTGCCGCTGGCAATCCCTCCGGTGAGTCCGATGAGCAACATGCGAGCTAGCCGAGCATCCCTTGATACCAGCGTGTCAGCTCCTCTCCCCACAACATGGCGATAAAGCCAGCGGTAGCGAGGTATGGCCCGAAGGGGATCGGCACGCTCTTGTCGCGGCGCGTGACGGCAATCAGGGTGATGCCGACGACCGCACCCACAACCGATGACAACAGGATGACCATCGGAAGCACCTGCCATCCAAGCAGCGCACCAATGGCCGCGAGCAGCTTGAAGTCCCCATAGCCCATGCCTTCCTTGCCGGTCACCAGCTTGAACACCCAGTACACCGACCAGAGGATGCCGTAGCCAAGCGCCGCACCGATGACCGCCGACTCGAGGTCGGCAAAGACGGGCACCAGCGCTGCCACCAGACCCATCCACATCAATGGAAGGGTCAGGTTGTCCGGCAACAGCTGCGTGTCGTAGTCGATCAGGGTCATCGCAATCAGATACCAGGTGGCAACGATGCCGAGGAGTGCTTGTGGCGTCGGGCCAAAGTGCCAGGCCACCAGCAGCGTCAACAGCATGGTGACAAACTCCACGCCCGGATAACGCGCCGAGATGGGAGCGGAGCAGCCGGAGCACTTGCCGCGCAGCATCAGCCAGCTGATCACCGGGATGTTCTCCATCGCAGTAATGCCGTGCCCACAATGCGGGCAACGCGAGCGTGGGACCGCCAGATTGAAGGTGTCAGGCTCAGTCGTCTCACCCTGAGGACCGGTGCCCACCGATGCGGTGCCGTCGCCATTGATGTTCAAGGCGTCAGCATTGCCCGCAGCCTCGGCATCCAGTTCCTCGATACCTTCTCTCCACGCCCGCTCCATCATGATCGGCAGTCGGTGGATGACCACATTCAGAAAGCTACCCACGATGAGACCGAGAAACGCGATCACGCCAAACCAGAGTACCGGGCTTGACTGAAACAGCTGAAGTATTGAGTTCATGAGATTTGTCAGATCTTGAAATACGAACGGGAACAGCGCTCAGCACACTGTTCCCGTTACAAGCATAGTCTTTCCAGACGTCGGGTCGCGTCAGAACGCGTCGCCCATCTTGAAGATCGGCAGGTACATGCCAATGACGAGACCACCGATGACGACACCGAGGAAGGCCATGATCATCGGCTCCATCAGGGAGGTCATCGCGTCCACCGCGTTGTCGACCTCTTCTTCATAATAGTCGGCGACCTTGGAGAGCATGTCGTCGATGGAACCGGCTTCCTCACCGATCGCGACCATCTGCACGACCATGTTGGAAAAGAGACCGGAGGAGGCGATGGATACCTGAAGCTGCTGGCCGGTAGCCGCCTCTTCCTTCATCTTGAGAATGGCTTGCTCGAAGACGTAGTTGCCTGCGGTGCCCGCCACCGAGTCCATGGCTTCCACTAGCGGCACACCCGCTTTGGACATCGTGGCAAGTGTGCGTGCAAAGCGTGCCGTGGACGCCTTGACGATGATGTCGCCGAATATCGGCGCCTTGAGAATGATGCGATCAAGAAAACGCGAGAACTTGACCGAGCGTTTTTTTGCCTGAATGAACACCCACACGGATACGCCCGCGCCGGCAAACATCGCAAACCACCATTTCTTCATGAATTCGGAGGCGTTGACGATCATCTGCGTGAATGCAGGAAGATCACCACCCATGCCCTTGAACAGGGTCTCGAACTGCGGCACAACCTTGAGCAGAAGAATAGAGGTAACGATCGCCGCGACAATCAGTACGGCGATCGGATAGGCCATGGCCTTCTTGATCTTCTTCTTCAGAGATTCCGACTTTTCCTTGTACTCGGCGATCTCGTTGAGGAGTGTTTCCAGCGTACCGGACTGCTCCCCAGCCTCGGTAAGGCTGCAGAACAGATCATCAAAGTGTTGCGGATGCTTGCGCAAGGCTGCGGTCAGATTACTGCCACCTTCAACTTCCGCCTTGACGTCGGTGACCATCTCGCGCATGGCCTTGTTGTCCATGCCGTTGGCCACAATCTCGAACGACTGCACCATCGGCACACCGGCGCCCATCATCGTTGTCAGCTGGCGCGCAAAGATCGCGATATCCCCAGGGGTGATCTTGCCGCCGCCCTTTGACGTTCGCTTCTTCTTGACCTTGGGCGAGATGATGCCCTGGCGTCGAAGTTTCGCCTTGACCATGTCCATGCTGGGCGCAGACACAAGCCCTTTCTGCTTGTTGCCCTTGGCATCCTTACCTTCCCATTCGAACAGGGAGGTCTTCTTTTGTGCTGCTGCGGCCATGGTTAGTCCTTCGTCACTCGGTTGGCCTCTTCAAGGCTCATGATTCCTTGGGACACCTTGATCAGCGCTGATTCACGCAAGTCAGGAATGTTTTCTTTCTTGGCCTGGTCCGCGATGTCGATGGCGTTGCCACCTTCCATGATGATGCGTCCCATCTCCTCGCTGATCTTCATGACCTGGTAGATGCCTACCCGGCCCTTGTAGCCGTGGTTGCACTTCGGACATCCGTTGGCCTTGAATATGTTCAGATCCTCGATCTGCTCGTCTGTAAATCCTTCCTCGACCAGTACATCGCGAGGCAGCTCATCCGGTTGCTTGCACGACTCACACAGTCGACGACCCAGTCGCTGCGCGATAACCAGAGATACCGCCGTCGCGATATTGAACGCAGGTACGCCCATGTTGACAAGGCGCGAGAGCGTTTGCGGTGCATCGTTGGTGTGCAGGGTGGACATGACCATATGGCCCGTCTGAGCAGCCTTGATCGCGATACTCGCGGTCTCAAGATCTCGAATCTCACCTACCATGATGATGTCCGGATCCTGTCGCAGGAAGGACTTCAGTGCCTCGGCGAAGGTCAGGCCAGCCTTTGGATTTACATTGACCTGGTTGATACCTTCCAGGTTGATTTCCGCCGGATCTTCCGCCGTTGAGATATTGGTTCCGGGCTCGTTCAGAATGTTGAGACCGGTGTACAGCGATACGGTCTTACCCGAACCGGTTGGGCCGGTGACCAGAATCATGCCGTATGGGTTGGCGAGCGCCTCCATGTAGATCCGCTTCTGATCGGGCTCGTACCCTAGCGCGTCGATACCGAGTGACGCGCTGGACGGATCAAGAATACGCAGTACCGTCTTCTCGCCGAACAGGGTGGGGCAGGTGTTGACTCGAAAGTCGATCGCCTTCGTCTTCGAGATCTTCAGCTTGATTCGGCCATCCTGCGGAACGCGGCGTTCCGAGATGTCCATGCGTGACATGACCTTCAGGCGAGCGGTCAAGCGGCCGGCCATTGAAAGCGGCGGATCGACAACTTCTTCGAGAACACCATCTACACGAAAGCGAACGCGAAAACGTTTTTCGTAGGGTTCAACATGGATATCCGATGCGCCGCGCTTGATCGCATCAAGCAGCAGCTTGTTGACAAAGCGCACGACGGGTGTCTCGTTGACACCGTCAGCACCATCATCATCGTCTGGCAGTTCTCCACTATCGACCTCAAGATCGAAGCTATCGTCGAGTCCCTCGGACAGGTTGGCGCTGCTGTCTTGTATGGACTTCTTGAAGTCCGCAAGGGAGGCCGGATCAACGATGACCGCTTCAACAGAGAGGCCAGAGGTAAATTTGTACTTGTCCAGTGCTTCGCTGTCTGCGGGGTCGGTAATCGCGACGAATAGCTTTCCACCGCGCCTTGCAACAGGAACGGCGTCGTACTGCTCGAGAAGATCTTCCTTGATGAACTCCGTGGGAACACTCTCTACCGAGAGGCTACTCAGATCAAACAGCGGTAATCCGAAGTCTGCGGCGACAAACTGGGAGACAGTGGAGGCCGTGACGCCGTCCAACTCCACAAGCTCTGCAAGAAAGCTACGCTTGCTCTCTTCCGCATTGTCGGTAGCCTGCTGAGCTACGTCCTCGGTGACAATTCCGTTTGAGATCAGTTTTCTGCCGAGCCCACTCAGGGTGTTGCTCATGATTTCGGTACTCCTTGCAGCTGTTTCGCCGGTTCGTTGTCGAGATAGCGGCAGGATTGTTCAATGCTGGAGGGTCGGTCTAGTTGCAGCCGGAGGGTTTGAAAGAGTTCTTGAAGCCGCCGCCTGCGCCGGTGACGGTACAGACCCATGCGCCGTTGGCAGGTCGCTGAAGTTCGACCTGTGTCCCCTGGATTCCTCCGCCGGCTGTACCATCCAGAGTCGCGGTTATCGTGCTGGTCGCGGGTGACGTAAATGCGCCGAATACGGTTGTGGAAAGATCAGAGTCCACGAAAGCAATGATTCCCTCCGGATCGCTTGAAATGCTCGCTGCCAGGTCGTTTGCCATGGCGTTCTCAACGGCGCGCGCATTCGAGCCAAGCTCTGCATGTACACGTGCGATCTGACTCTCGTACGCATAGTTGGTATATGCGGGAAACGCGATCGCTGCGAGAACACCGATGATCGCGATCACGATCATGAGTTCAATCAAGGTGAATCCGTCCGCTTGTCGATGCTGTTTCTCGTTCAGGTACATCATGGCCATCTCCCAGAAATGAAAAAGGCCCCGCGTGTGCGGGGCCTCTATTACCGAAATCGAGTCTTCATCAGATCCGGTAGAAACTACTTCATGTAGATACGAAGCAGTCTATTAGCAACCTGCCGGAACGAAGCTGGGCTTCCAGCCGTCGCCAGCACCAGAACCATCAACATCACAGGTCCAAGCACCAGAAGCTTCACGCTCCAGTGTGATGGTAGCGTTGGCAACGGACGGGCTGACTGTTCCGTTGAGCGTAGCAGACAAGGTACCCGTGCCTGCAGAAACGACGTTTACAGCTGCGTTGGTCGTGAGTCCTGAGTTACCCCAACCGAGGGCCGCGAGGTCAGTAGATTCCGTGCCGGTAATCAGGTTGGTCTCCACTGCTGTCTTCATGGAAGCCAGCTCACCGTACAATCGGTTGACCTGCGTACGAGCGATGTAGTCCTGGTACTGCGGTACCGCGATAGCGGCGAGAATACCGATGATCGCGATTACGATCATCAGTTCGATGAGGGTAAAACCCTGCTGTGCTTTTTGCTTAACCATCATGTGGTCTAATCTCCAGAGAATTAGTGTAGTAAGTCGCTGTCAAGCCGAACCTACAAGCGACTTATCGGTCGCAGGCTCTGCCCCATGAGTGCATTCGGCGTGCCATCGGCCAATTGCGTGCGCAGCGCTCGAAAATGACTCTGGTATTCGTGATCCGGGACACATATCCACGCAAACTGAGTGCTGTTACTCAGGGCAGGGAATGACATTTTTGTCAGTTATCGACAGTCTTTTTGTCAACTGTTGACACTGAAAGTGACACACGTGCATTGGCACGCTTTTTACGCGGCGCGATCGTTCTGATCGAGGCCGAGTTGCTGGATGCGATAGCGTAGCTGGCGGTAGGTCAGGCCCAGAAGTACGGCCGCCTGACGTCTGTTCCAGCGAGTCTCTTCCAGTGCTTTCAGCAAGCGTGTGCGTTCAGCGCCATGTTCGCTGTTAGTAGCGCGGGACGCTTTACTATCGCTTGCCAAAGCCTCACTTTCCAGCAACTCGAGTTCATCGGCGCTGATACTGCCACCGTCGGCAAGCGCACTTGCTCGTGCAAGAATGTTCTCGAGCTCCCGCACGTTTCCTGGAAAGCTATATCCAGCGAGACGTGCGATTGCAGAGGCATCAAGCGTCACCGTGTTCTCCTCTCCCGCCGCCAGTCGCTGCATGATGCTCTCGATCAACGAGGGTATATCTTCGCTGCGATCGCGCAATGCAGGTGCGCAGATGCTGATGACGTTCAGCCGGTAATATAAATCCTGCCGGAAGCTTCCATCGGCAACGCGTTCGGCCAGATCGGAGTGTGTGGCACTCAGCAAACGCACGTCAACCGCCACTTCCTCGTGAGCGCCAACGGGCCGGATCGCGCGTTCCTGGATGGCTCGCAACACTTTCACCTGCATGTGCAGGGGTAACTCTGCGACTTCATCCAGAAACAGCGTGCCGCCTTCAGCCGCGCGGAAAAGGCCTTCCTTGTCCTGGTGTGCACCGGTAAACGATCCCTTGGTGTGACCGAACAGTTCGCTCTCGACCAGTTCGTTGGGTATGGCTCCGCAGTTGATCGCGACGAAGGCCTGCTGTGCACGCGGGCTATTCGCATGAATGAGCCGCGCAATCAGCTCCTTGCCGGTCCCTGATTCACCGGTTATCCATACCGGTGCATTCGTGTGTGCGACCTTTCTGATTCGGTCACGGAGCTTTTCCATGATGTCCGAGTCGCCGATCAGCGTCTCGCCATCGATCAGGGGCTCTGCCGAATCTGGGCGCGCTACCGCTTGCGCTTTTGCCTCCACCGGCATCTGTCCGGTGCTCAACTGCAAGGCTTGCTTGACCAGTCGGCGTAACACGCCAAGGTCTACCGGCTTGGATACGAAGTCGAAAGCGCCGTTGCGCATCGCTTCCACGGCAGACTCGACATGCCCGTGTGCCGTAATCACCGCGATAGGCATGTCGGGATGGCTTTCGCGGGCTTCGCGCACGAAGTCGAGTCCGTCTCCGTCGGGCAGTCGCATGTCACACAGGCATGCGCTGAATCGAAACTCGCTCAATAGCTGGCGAGCTTCCGCAAGATTCGCTGCGACTTGCGTATCGACGCCTATGCGCGACAAGGACATAGCGACGAGCTTGCGGATATCCGGTTCATCATCAATGACGAGAACGACTCCAGGCTCGACATCCTGCATGGGTGTCGAGCTGCTCACGCTTCGGGCACCGCAGCACCAGGCAAGGTAATTCTGAACGTGGCGCCGGAATCAGACGGCAAGCACTCGATACTGCCGTTGTTCGCAGTGCAAAGCTCGCGCACTATGAACAACCCCAGTCCCGTGCCTTCGTGGCTTGTCGAATAGAAGGGCTCGAACAGCTGCGCTGCGTCTTCACTTGAGATGCCCTTGCCGTTGTCGCATACGTCAATCGTCACACTGCCAGATTCAGCGACCGCGATCGTGATGTCGATGTCGACACGCGTTCCGCTGTTGTGCAGCAGCGCGTTGTTGCAGAGATTCCACATGATGCGGTCAAGCTGATCGGCATCGGCCACTGCAATCGCGTTGACGGAGCCGTGACATCGGAGCTGCGCCGGGTCCAGCCCGCGCTCGGTGATGAAGTCACGCCTGAACGTTTCAAGTGCCTGCAAAACAGGAATGGCCTCATGCGATGTCTGCTTTGCGCTGGATACCTGAAGCACGTCGTTGATGATGCGGTCGATGCGACCGCTCTGGCGCAGGGCAACATCGAGTAAGCCGCGGTCCTCGTCACTCAAACCGGGGGACTCCTGAGCCAGTTGGACTGCATGCGACAGTGCGCCGAGCGGGTTGCGTATCTCGTGAGCGATGCTGGCAGACAGCCGCCCGAGCGAGGCGAGCTTCAATTGCTGGAACTGCGAGATGATGGCCCTGTGGTCTTCCAGCCGTATCAGCATGCCTCGTCGCGACAGTCCGCTGTAGTGCGGTAGCACCACCTGCGAGCAACTGAGCATGCTTACCGGGCGACTGCCACGTCCGGGCGACAGGCAGAAATCGTTCATGTCGTCGAACAGCTCAGGCGCGATGATGCGTAGCGGTGCGGGCAGTGCGACAAACTCGCAGGCAAGCAGAATCCGCGCACTGTCATTCATGACCTGTATGTGCCCGCTGGAGTCAACCACGAGCACCCCGCTGTCGAGTTCCTGCACGATTTCTTCGTTCAGGTGGGCGATCTGTTCGATATCGAGTCCGGCACGGAACTGCGTGGGTACCGAAATTTCTCGTTCGCTCAAGCGCCTGACAGGCACCGAGATCAGCCATGCCACCGAAAACAGCGCGATGCCCAACATGGCCGAGCGTTCGAGATCGGCGGAGGCTCCCGTGTGCAGGTAGCGAGACAGCAACTCCTCGCTGAACAGCATGAGTGTGCCGATCGCTGCGAACAGCAGTGCCATTCTCGCTTTTACCAGCTGGGCCAACAGGGCAACCCCGAGCAGGAGCAGCAGTCCCATACCACTGGAGATTCCGCCGCTGGCGTACAACATCACGGTGATGCAAAGCATGTCCAGATAGCTCTGCGCGTAGAGCTGCACCTCCGCTGAAGGCGTCTTGATGCGAATCAGATACGTGAACCCGAGGGCGAGTACTGTCCAGAACAAGTGTGCGATTTCGAACAGCGTGGCATCGCGTGAGCCCAGGACGCCGACGTGGTCTGCGGCGTAGTAGACGCCGGCAATGACCAACAACAGGAAGAAGCGGCACTGATTGATCAGCACCAAGGCGGGCCAGTCAGGCACGGAACCCGCCGGCAGGACCGACGCGCTCCGAGTGTCCGAGCGCTGGTCGAATGGCGTCAAATCACCGTCGCTGGACGGTGCGCCTGAAAAAAAGGGGCTTGCTGGCACTGCGCTGGCTGCCGCACGAGGGGGGAATGCCTCG
Organism: uncultured Granulosicoccaceae bacterium; assembly: GCA_938006335.1. Lineage (GTDB taxonomy): Bacteria > Pseudomonadota > Gammaproteobacteria > Granulosicoccales > Granulosicoccaceae > Granulosicoccus. Next base: position 129,039 of record CALLMF010000005.1, read on the forward strand.
GTCGAGCAGGATTCACACCAGAGTGTGGCTTCAGCTTTCGGCCGGCAGGGCCGGGTGTTCGGGGTCGGTTTCCGCTAGTACGCGCAGGGTATCGCCCTGCAGGTCTTCCTGGCCGAGCACCGAGTAAGCGCCAGCAAGCAGTGCCAGAGCGTCGGGCACCAGCGTGGTGCCGTCGAAATGTTCCAGCAGGTAGGTAATCCGATTGACGACCGCGACCATTGCGCCGCGGTCGTAGTAGAACTGCGCGGTCTGGAACTCATGCTTGGCCATCTGCTCTCGCAGATAGGCCATGCGCTCGATGGCGTCCGGCACGTAGTCGCTGTCCGGAAATCGTCTGACCAGGGCGTCGAACTCGGTAAAGGCGGCGCGTAGCCAGTTCTGGTCGACCTTGGACATGTCGCGCGGAAAGATGCGCTCGAAGGCGGAGCCGCCTCGTGAGTAGTTGGCAAGTCCGCGCATGTAGTACGCGTAGTCGATGTTTTCGCTCTGCGGATAGAGCTTGATAAAGCGGTCTACCGAGGAAATCGCATTGTCGAATTCATCCTGGCGCAGATAGGCGTAGGCTACGTCGAGCTGCGCTTGTTGCGTGAAGGTGCCGAAGGGGTAGCGAGCGCCCAGCGTCTCGAAGGTATCGATTGCGGTCAGAAAATCACCGCGGTTCAGTGCGGATTTTCCGGAGCGATACAGCGACTCAGCGGTGCTGTTGGCGCTCTCCGCTGGCGGCGTTGCCGGCGTCGAGCAGGCACTCACCACCAGCACGCAGAGCGCGAGGCAAGTCAGAAGGCCGTTTCGGCGGCGTGTGGCGGGTATGTGCAGCATCCACTCATTATAGTTGCCCCGCGACGCCCCCGAGCGACTCCGGTGAGGTCTACCATTCGCGCATGCAAGTAGATTCCGACTCATCTTCGCCGGCGGAATTCGTCGCTGTGTCGTCCACCGACGCCGGCACCCGCCTCGACGCGGTGGCAGCAGCTGCCTGGCCGATGTACTCGCGCAGCCGACTACAGACCTGGATTGCTGCCGGTCAGCTGACCGTGGATGGCGCACCAGCCAAGGCAAAACAGCGACTTACCGGTGGCGAGCAGCTCCGCTTGGATCCGGCCAGCGAGGCGCAGGGCGCCGCCGAGCCCACCGTCGATGAGCAGATCGTGGCGGCTGAGCCTGTCGCGCTGGACATCCTGCATGAGGACGAGTCCATTCTTGTGCTGAACAAGCCTGTCGGACTTGTCATGCATCCGGCACCTGGCCATCGCAGTGGCACTGTCATGAACGGATTGGTGCATCGTGATCCTGCGCTACGTGCGGTACCGCGCGCGGGCATCGTTCATCGCCTGGATCGGGATACCACGGGTGTCTGTGTGGTGGCACGCACGCTCACGGCCCAGACATCGCTGGTACGTCAGCTGCAGGCGCGCACCATGGGCCGTGAATATCGGGCCGTGGTCGTCGGGCACACCGCAGAATCCGGCACCGTCACAGGTGCCATCGGTCGCCATTCCCAGGACCGCAAGCGCATGGCGATGACCGATGGTGGCAAGCCTGCCGTTACGCACTTCCAGGTTGCCGCGCGTTTGCCCGGTGCCACGGTGCTTGATGTGCGCCTGGAAACCGGCCGCACTCATCAGATCCGTGTGCACATGACCGCGCAAGGCCATCCGCTGATCGGCGATCCGGTCTACAAGGACGGTCGCGCGCTTGCGCTCAACTTCAGGAAGGGCACCGAGCCCCGAGCCTTGGTCGATGCGTTCGGGCGACAGGCCTTGCATGCTCAGCGCTTGCATCTGACCCATCCGGCGACAGGCAAGGAGATGAGTTTCGAAAGTCCTGTGCCGGAAGACATTCACACTCTCTGCGAACAGCTCGCACGTTGTGAGGGACAGCGATGAGCACGGTTGTTGTCCCGGATTGGCAGGCGCCACCGCATGTCAGGGTGTTCTGTACGACTCGCGCAGGCGGTGTCAGCTCACCTCCGTACGACAGCATGAACCTGGGGCTGCACGTCAACGACGCTATCGACGATGTGCGCGAGAATCGCCGTCTACTGGTCGAGCAGAATGCGCTTCCGGCAGAGCCCTTGTGGTTGCGGCAGATCCACGGCACTCGCGTGGCACCCTCGAACACGGATGATCATGAGGCAGACGGCGCCTTCACAGACCGCGCAAACGATGTGCTCGCGGTGATGACTGCAGACTGCCTTCCGGTAGTGCTCACGGATGCCGAAGGCTCGCGTATCGCGGTTGCCCATGCAGGATGGCGAGGCCTTGCCGACGGCGTGCTTGAAAGTGCAGTTGCCACGTTTACCGATCGTGACGAGCTTTTCGCCTGGCTTGGTCCCGCCATCGGTCCACAGGCATTCGAAGTCGGCAGTGAGGTGCGGGAGCAGTTTCTTGACCGACGCGCTGACCTTGGCAATGCCTTCAAGCCCGGCATCTCATCCGGCAAGTACCTCGCAGACATCTACGAGCTCGCACGCATCGAGTTGCACGCGCTGGGTCACGTCACCTGCAGCGGCGGCAGCTGGTGCACTTACTCGGATGCCCAGCGGTTTCATTCCTATCGCCGTGACGGCGCACGCAGTGGACGCATGGCGACGGTTGCATGGCTCGAGTCATCGAATAACTGATATTTAATACAGTACTTAGTTCAGGCTTGTATCAATGATCTGGATCCTGTGTCAGCATGTATTCCTGCACAAGGAGGGAATCTGACATGGGCTTTTTCATCGATGAAAAACCGTGCGCTCACGGGATCAAAGCCGTAGCGGAGGACGTGCCGATTTACGGGCAAAAGATTGCCCCTGATGTCTCTGGACGCATGGCCGCCGGGCATGGTCTGCGTCTCGCATCAGCCTTGCTGCAGGGCGTACATCGCTCGGATGCAGAGCGTGATATCGCGCGCACGCGTTTGCGAAGCACCGTATCGAGAGCAACAGGAAGGCCGGATACACCTGATAGCAAGATCGCGCTGTCGCAACGGCTCAAGCAGCTCAATCGTATCGCTGATCGGGGACTTGCCGAGCAATTGGAGCTGCTCGTCCGGTTTGAAGATCAGGGCCTCTACCTGCAGGACGGTTGTCGCAACATGATCGTGTGGATGGACCAGCATTTGCGACTTGGGCGCATCGCCGCGAGCGAGCGTTTGCGCGTTGGGCGCGCGCTGTTGGAGTTACCGGTCTTGTCTGCCTTGTTTGCCCTCGGCGAGGTCTCTTACTCGCAGCTGCGTGAGGTAACGCGACACGCCACTGCCGATACTGACGGCGAGTTTGCCGCCGCCATTCTTGAGCTTTCGGTCAGTGAGACCATCGACTACTGCCGCAGGTTTCGTCATTTCGGCGATCTTGATAGTGACGCGCGCACAGCGGCGGAGCAGGGGCTTGATGCTGTAGAAAGTGCCGCAGCACTGAGAGCCTTCCAGCGACGCAGCCTCAGCGTACAGAGCGTTGATGAGCATTCAACACGCATCGTCATGGAACTACCGGTTGATCTTGCCGCCGAGTTTCTGCTATCGCTCGAACACGTGGAGGACTGCATACGTGATGGCGGCGACTCCGTTGGCGATCAATCGTCAGAAGAAGGTCCAGTGCTGGACCATTCGAATCGAGACAGTCCGAAACAAGTGCGTGCAGATGCTGCTGTACTCATGAGTCGACGTTCATTGGCGCTCGCCGGGGAGGCGGTTGCAATGGCGGATCGCTATCGTGTGAATGTCAGTGTTGATGCTCGCTTGTTGGGACGTATGTCCTTACCAGAAGCGGAAGCAGACACCGAGAGGCCGCAACTCCATGGTCCTGGATGTCAACAACCAGCGTCCCTGTGCACAGCCACCGCAACGCGCCTGGCCGAGCAAGCCGGCTTCACATTGCTTGCAACCGACGAAAACCGGCAGATCGTCGGCACGCTCAAAAAGGCACCCCTTTTCACACGGAAACAGCTGCAAGCCCTGCGTGCCAGAGACCGCTGCTGCCAGATGCCTGGTTGCCGGTCGACGCGGCACCTGCATGGACACCACATCGTGCACCGCGAAAACGGCGGGCACTCTGGCCTGGATAACGCCGTCCTGGTGTGCGGTAGTTGTCATCGCCTGTTGCACGAGGGCGGTTTTCAGCTGGAAGCGATCGGTCCGAACGGGGCCGTGCCGCTTCGTGCCACGGTCGAGCACCTCGATCGCCTGAACGTAGACTCCAGATCACGCCAGCGGGCACGGGCCAAGGCATCGCTGATCCGAGCATTCCGGGTGTGCAGGCCGAGCAGTATCGAGCGGATCGATGGTGCGACCTTGTTTCCACGTGTAAATACTGGCGAGCGTCGCGGAGCCCCGCCGCCTTGATACCGGGCCACTTGCCCGCACGTTTGTGCCACGCGTAACAACGCACGTCTTTTTTGTCACGCGCTCACGCCGCAAAGCCGGGTGAGCGTGGACTCATCGTGGAGATCACTACTCATGAGAATGGACAAACTCACGTCCAAATTTCAATTGGCCTTGCAGGACGCACAGTCGTCTGCAGTGGGTCGCGATCATCAGTTCATCGAGCCGGCCCATCTGTTGTCCGCCATGCTGGACCAGGACGGCGGCGGCGTCCGGCCCGTGCTCGCCCAATCCGGGGTCAACATCAATGGATTGAAGTCCACGCTGGATGGCGTGTTGCAGCGCATGGCCTCCGTACAGGGTGGCAATGGACAGGTTCAGGTATCGAGCGAGCTGGCTCGTCTGCTCAACCTCACGGACAAGCGTTCACAAAAGCGGGGCGACCAGTACATCTCGTCCGAGGTGTTCGTACTCGCCGCGCTGGAGGACAAGAAGAACGCCGCTGCCGAAGCGATGATTGCCAATGGCGCGAATCTCAAGGCCGTGGAGACCACGCTGGACAAAGTGCAGAGTGGCCCGGTGACAGACCCTAATGCAGAGCAGCAGCGTCAGGCGCTCGAGAAGTACACCATCGATCTGACCGAGCGCGCCGAACAGGGCAAGATCGACCCGGTCATCGGCCGTGACGACGAGATTCGTCGTGCCATCCAGGTGCTGCAGCGCCGCACTAAAAACAACCCGGTCATCATCGGCGAGCCCGGTGTCGGCAAGACCGCCCTGGTCGAGGGTCTTGCGCAACGTATTGTTGACGGTGAGGTGCCAGACGGCATCAGCGGCAAGCGTGTGCTGTCGCTCGACATGGGCGCCCTGATCGCCGGCGCCAAGTTTCGTGGCGAGTTCGAGGAACGGCTCAAGGCCGTCTTGTCCGACCTGTCCAAGCAGGAAGGGCAGGTCATTCTCTTTATCGACGAGCTGCACACCATGGTCGGGGCCGGCAAGGCTGACGGCGCGATGGATGCCGGCAACATGCTCAAGCCCGCGCTTGCGCGTGGTGAGTTGCATTGCATTGGCGCAACCACCCTCGATGAGTACCGCCAGTACATAGAAAAGGACGCAGCGCTCGAGCGGCGCTTCCAGAAGATTCTCGTGGACGAGCCATCGGTGGAAGACACCATCGCGATCCTGCGTGGGCTCAAGGAGCGCTACGAGGTGCACCACGGGGTGGAAATCACGGACCCCGCGATCGTCGCCGCGGCTACGCTATCCCATCGCTACATCGCCGACCGTCAGCTGCCCGACAAGGCCATCGACCTCATTGACGAGGCGGGCTCGCGCATCCGCATGGAAATCGATTCCAAGCCCGAGGAGCTCGACCGCCTGGAGCGTCGGCTCATCCAGTTGAAGATCGAGCGCGAGGCGCTATCCAAGGAAAATGACGACGCATCCCGCAAGCGCCTGAGCGATCTCGAGTCCGACATCGAGTCGCTCGATCGCGAACTCGCCGATCTTGTCGAGATCTGGACCGCCGAGAAGGCCGAGGTACAGAACTCGACGACCATCAAGGAAGAGCTCGAACGCGTACGTCACGAGTTCGAGACGGCGCGGCGTGCCGGAGATCTTGCGCGCATGTCGGAGTTGCAGTACGGGCAAATCCCTGAGCTCGAGAAAAAGCTCGAAGCGGCACAAGCCGAAACCATGGACAAGGAGCTGACGCTGCTTTCCACCAACGTTACTGCCGATGAAATTGCGCAAGTGGTTGCGAAGTGGACGGGCATTCCGGTCAGCAAGATGCTGGAGGGCGAGCGCGAAAAGCTCCTGCGCATGGAAAACGACATCGGTACGCGCGTGGTCGGCCAGGACGAAGCAGTCAGTGCGGTATCGGACGCCATCCGGCGCTCGAGAGCCGGGCTATCCGATCCCAACAAGCCGATCGGCTCGTTTCTGTTTCTTGGACCGACGGGTGTCGGCAAGACCGAGCTCACCAAGACGCTCGCCAACTTCCTGTTTGACGACGATAGCGCCATGGTGCGCATCGACATGTCCGAGTTCATGGAAAAGCACTCCGTGGCTCGGCTTATCGGCGCCCCTCCGGGCTACGTCGGTTATGAGGAAGGCGGTTATCTGACCGAGGCGGTGCGCCGCAGGCCGTACTCGGTGATTCTTCTCGATGAGGTCGAGAAGGCACATGCCGATGTCTTCAACGTGTTGCTGCAAGTGCTGGACGATGGTCGGTTGACTGACGGGCAGGGCCGCACGGTGGATTTTCGCAATACCGTCATCGTGATGACCTCGAACCTCGGTAGCCACCGAATCCAGGAAATCTCCTCGGACGGTATGCAAGCGGGGGACTACGAGCAGATGAAGGCAGCGGTCATGGAAGTGGTCGGTGATCATTTCCGGCCGGAATTCGTCAACCGCATCGATGAATCGGTCGTGTTCCGTCCCTTGCAGAGAGAGCACATCAGAATGATTGCCGGTATCCAGGTCAAGCATCTGCAGTCGCGGCTTGCTGACCGTGGGCTCGGCTTCGAGATTACCGATGCAGCCCTCGATCTGCTGGGTGAGGCGGGCTTCGATCCGGTGTATGGCGCGCGTCCACTGAAGCGTGTCATTCAGCAACGTCTGGAGAACCCGCTGGCCGAAATGATTCTCGGTGGCGAGTTCGTGAGCGGTGAGACCGTCTTTGTCGACGTATCAGAGGACGGACTCGCGATTTCCGGGCAGGAAAAAGCTCCAGTCATGGCGGCGGTGCACTAGTTGACAGATCACTGGGACGTGCGTCAGCCATGACCGCATAATAGGCGGATGTCGACCGATACTTCATTGGCAACTGGCGCAGTCAATGCCATGACCTGCCGCAATTGTGGCGCCGGGCTCGAGGCCGCGCGCATGGACGTCTCGCTGGGCGTTGTGACCTGCGGGCATTGCGGCAGCTTGCATGATATCCCGGGCAAGCGCGACGCCCTCGCTGAGGGCGGCGCAGCTTCAGGCGGCAAGCCATCGCGGCTGGAAGTGGATCTACCCAGCCGCTTCAAGCTGCGTCGCAGCGCGGGTGGTATGGAAGTGTCCTGGCCGATGGGGCGTCCGTTTCAGGGTGTGGTGCTGTTGATCATCACCGGGGCGTTTGCCTATGTGGCCATACAAACCGGATTCCTGATCCTGCTCCTGTTCTGTGCAGGCCTCGTGTACTTCGCCGCTACTCGCGTGTTCAACACGAGACGTATACGCGTGGACGGGGCGCGGCTGGAGTTCACCCAGGGGCCGTTGCCCTGGCCGGGTTCGAAGAAGCTTGCGGCATCCGATGTCGAGCAGCTGTATGCCACCGAGCACGAGTCCCGGACAGAGACCGGTACGGACAATAATCGGCAGGTCGAGATCCGGAAGTTCTACCGCCTGTCAGCCAGAACACGCTCCAGTGGCAAGGTCACTGTACTCAGCGGTTTGAGCGACCCGATGCAGGCGCTGTGGTTGGAGCAGGAGATCGAGCGTTTGCTCGGTATAGGGGATGAGGCCGTGGCGGGCGCTCATACCCTCTAAGTGCCTGCCCTCCAAGTGCCAGATAGCTAGCGCTGCAGAGGCACCTGCACCACGATGCCGGTGACATTGTCGGTACCACCCCGTTTGAGAGCGAGTTCCACCAGCGCATCGAGTGCCTGTGCGGGGGAGGGCAGGCCGAGTCTTTCGCCGACCTCGTCGAAGCTCACGTCCTTGAACATGCCGTCACTGCACACCAGAAACCGATCTCCGTCGGCGAGGCTCACCTGGCGGATCTGCACATCGATCGTGTCAGCCACGCCGATCGCGCGGGTAATCACATTCGAGGACGGGTGGTTCTCGGCTTCCTCGGCCGTCAGTTCTCCAAGACGGTGGAGTTCCTGGACCAGGCTGTGGTCCTCGGTGAGCTGCTCGAGCTGATCGTCCCGAAACCGGTAGATCCGACTGTCGCCGCACCAGATCAGGTATGCCTCGTCGCGCTCCAGGTACAAGGCGGCAACCGTGCTGCCCATGACCTTGCCGTCGGCAGAGCTGCGGCAGTAGTCGTTGGCGCTGGACAGCCGTTCCACGATGGCATCCACGCTGCCCTTGGCCGTGTCCGCCGGGACAAAATCCTGCAGCTTTTCCACGATGGACTGACTGGCACGGTCACCGCGGCTGTGCCCGCCCATGCCATCGGCAACGACCCACAACGACTGCTCTCGGGCGTCGAGAAAGGCATCCTCGTTGACCCGTCTTACATGCCCTACGTCGGTCGCCGCACATGAAAACCACAGGGGGCAAGCCTGCTGAGCCGTGTCCGTGTTCATTGCTGTCGTTCCTGCATGGTGCGCAGTATAGCGGGGCCCGGCCACTGATAGACTGCCGGGCTCCGCGCTCGCCGCTCGTCCGCATAACTCCCCGTACATGACTGTCCGCACGCGATTCGCCCCGAGTCCAACCGGCTCCCTGCACATTGGAAGTGCGCGTACTGCTCTGTTCTGCTGGCTGTTTGCCCGGCATCACGGCGGCGAGTTCATCCTCCGCGTCGAGGATACTGATCGCGAGCGATCCACCGAGGCGTCCGTCCAGACAATACTGGAAAGCATGGCCTGGCTCGGTCTGGAAGCCGACGAGGGGCCGTTCTATCAGACACAGCGCTTCGACCGTTACCGCGAGGTGATTCAGCGGCTGTTGGATGATGGCCACGCCTATCGTTGCTACACCACTCCCGAGGAACTCGATGCGATGCGCGAGGCGGCGCGTAGTCGCGGTGAAAAGCCGCGCTATGACGGCACCTGGCGAGACAGCACGGCCACTCCCCCTGCAGGCGTCGATCCTGTCATCCGGTTCAAGAATCCACAGACGGGTACCGTCGTCATAAACGATGCAATCAAGGGTGAGATTCGCATCGACAACAGCGAGCTGGATGATCTCGTACTGCAGCGTGCGGATGGCACACCGACCTACAACCTTGCGGTTGTCGTCGACGATATGGACATGAACATCACACATGTTATCCGTGGTGATGACCATGTGAACAACACGCCGCGACAGATCAACATACTGGCAGCGCTTGGAGCGACTGTGCCCATCTATGCGCACATGCCGATGATTCTTGGGGAAGACGGCAAGCGCATGTCCAAGCGCCATGGTGCGGTCAGCGTGACCCAATACCGTGATGAAGGGTATCTGCCCGAGGCGCTGCTCAACTATCTTGTGCGCCTGGGTTGGTCACATGGCGACGACGAGTTCTTTTCCATCGAGGAGATGACGCGTCTTTTCACATTGGAAGGCGTTAATCGATCTGGCTCGGTATTCGATCGCAAGAAGCTCGATTCGATCAGTCAACATCACATGCAGACCGCGCCTGCCGAGCGCTTGGCAGAGGTGCTGCAACCGATACTCGCGGCGCGAGGTGTTGATACGAGTAAAGGGCCGGACTTGGCAAACGTTGCCAACGCCCTGCGGGAGCGAGCGCGCACGCTGGTCGAGATGGCCGATGCCGCGCACTATTTCTATGTGGCACCAACAAGCTACGACGCCAAGGCAGAGGTCAAGTTGTTAAAGCCTGCAGCAACAGAGCTCTTGCAGTCGCTACGCGATCGCCTGGCTGAGCTCGAACCATGGGCGGCCGATGATATTCAGGCAGCGATACAAGCAACCGTCGATGACGCGGGCGTGGGTTTTGGCAAATTGGGTCAGCCCCTGCGTCTTGCCATTACGGGAACCACGGCCTCACCCTCGATGAACGAGGTCATCGCCTTGCTTGCTCGTGACAATGTGTTGGCACGGATGGATGCGGCATTACGGCGCATCAGCTCAGACACTTGACGGAATTCACTATCGGTCGCTGCTGAAGGTGTGACGCAGTACCAGTCTCCGTAAAAAGCGCGGCTCGTCTCTGGAGCCCGGTCCCGGCCGGGTGGTAGATTCCGGATTTGTTGTGTGGAAGACGCCATGGTGACGTCAGCAGATCAAACAAGCGAGGAGACCGTAGCGTGTCGTGCTCAGTCGAGTGCGTTGCAGCAGGCCATTGTGTTGCTTGTTGCGTTGCTTGCGCTCTGCCTGACGGCAACCAGCGCTTGGGCTAACGGTCCTGACGCCTCAGGCATATCCCTGTCGACTCGGCTTGTGCCCCTGGATGGCAACCTCGTACGCGTCGAGCTCACCAACGATGGCTTGCAAGCGGTAAACGTACAAACGCGTGACACACCTTTTGATACGATTCATGCGCACTCACTGTTGATTGTCGAGCGATCCTTGCGGGCGTGGTCGCCGTTGTCGCGTCTTCCCTACATAGGTCGCCTTGCCAAGCGCGAAGCGCCGCAGGCACATGAAGTACTCCTGTTGGAACCTGGCGAGACAGCATCGGCAGTTGTCGATGTCGGTGCTAACTACCAGGTGGATGTCGCTGAGCCGTATCGCATCACGCTCGCGCACGGATGGACCGCCAAAGCGGTAGACGACTACACCAGCCTCTCCCGTCAGTTTGGATCTACGGCGCGCACGGTAATGATGTTGTCGCCCCGGTTGTCGGAAACAGTTGCACGCGCACGTACACCCAGCTTTGACGGATGCTCTACGGCTCAACAGTCCGACATCATCGCGGCGGCGGACGTGGCAGAGGACATCACCAACGAAGCTATCGATGCATTGGTATCCATTGCCGGTGTGGAGAGAAGCACCTCGCCGCGATATCGCACCTGGTTTGGTACGTATGAGATGTCGCGTTACGCTCGTGTTCAAGACAACTTGTCGTCAATCAGCGACGCGCTCGCTGAGCGAACGGTCAACTACGTATGCGGTTGCTCGGACGTCGGTGTCTATGCCTACGTCTATCCGAACCGTCCGTACGATGTCTACTTGTGCCCGGCGTTCTGGCGTGCCGATATCGATGGCACCGATTCGCGTGCGGGCACTATCGTGCATGAACTGTCGCATTTCTCTGCCGTTGCCGGCACTGGCGATCATCGCTATTCCCAGTCTGGCGCGCAGCAATTGGCTATTGAGAGTCCTGCGCTGGCAATCGATAACGCAGACAGTCATGAGTACTTTGCCGAAAACACGCCCTTGATCGCGATGGCAGGTTCGGGTGATCTTCTGGAAGACTCCATGCCTGACGACGTTCAGTCCCTCTTTGCTGGCGAGTATGTTGAAGGTTTTGTCGCCGCAGGTGCTACGCAAACGTTCAGAACATCCGGCGTCACGCGTGTCCGGCTGGATTCGATCTCCGGTGACAGTGACCTCACGGTGTGGGGTAATGCCTCTCGATCAATGGAGCTGTGTCGCTCGATAGCGTCGCCGCCGTTGTCGGATCATTGCGACTTGTCTGGCGAAGACGTGTGGATCGAGGTGTACGGTTACTCATCTGCCGAGTTCAAGCTGGTTGTCATCGGTGAAGGTGAAAGCCTCGGAACGTCCATACCTCTGGTTGACAGTGCCATTGATGGAGACGTCTTGCAGGGGGTGGTCGAGCAAGGCGAGCTGTTGGCTTATGCCGTCAACGAAGGCAGTGTGATCGTGTTGGATTCTCTGGAAGGAGATGCCGATCTTTATGTATTCGAAGGTTTTGAAGCAACGCGCGATCGCGTTGTTTGCGTATCGTCGTCCGTGTCTTCCGTCGGAGCTGTGCGCGACTCCTGCACCGCTGATGCCGACGGCGCGCACCTGGCCGTCGTGTTCGGGTATCGCGCGGCAAGTTTCGAGCTCAGTGTGTCTGGTGGCGATATGACGGCACCCGATATCCCGGGTGATCCGATTGAGGCGAGTGATTCTGATGTTGCAAGGGATGACGACAGCGTCGCCCAGTTCAGCGGCGGAGCAGGTGGCTGTTCGGTCGGCGCGACGGCCCATGCGGGCGCAGCGGGTGCGGGTGGTGCCCTGCCAATGATGTGGCTGTTACTGATGATGCTCTGGATGCGGCGTGTGTCGCTGTCTGCTCCAGTTCCTCTGTCACTACTGTGTGGAATGATGGTGATGTCCAGCGCGTGCAGCAATAGCGGGCAAGGTGGCCATAGTGGGGCGGCCGACCCGACGCCACGGGTGCACGTAGGGCTGGAGACAGCACCTCGAGGTGCTGATGCGGGTGTCATCACGGCATGGGTCGAGAACACCAGCTCATCGGCTGTTGAGCTTCTGATCTGGAACACGCCTTTCGAGCAGCCTCTGTCAGCCGATATCTTCACGGTCACGCGCAATGGTGAGCCACTTCCCTATCAGGGACGGATGGTGAAACGGGCGTCACCGCAGCCTGGCGACTGGCTCGCGCTGTCGCCCGGTGAGCGCTTGACCGTCGATGTGGATCTTGCGCTGGCTTACGGAATCGAGGGTGCTGGAGATTACCGCGTTGCCCTTGCGCCGGTATCCATCGGCAGTAGCCTGCGGTTCAACGAGGGTTTCAGGGCCCATCTGGTGGGTGGCGACATGCGGTTTTCTGTCGTCGATTAGAGCATCGAACTCTGGCCTCTCCTCTGGCCTCTCCTCTGGCACCGAACGTTGCTGATTGACAGGCGCGCTTTGCATCCGTATTCTCCCGCGCTCGGCACGGGGCCATAGCTCAGCTGGGAGAGCGCCTGCATGGCATGCAGGAGGTCGGCGGTTCGATCCCGCCTGGCTCCACCACCCTTATCCGATAGACGTGGCCCCTGGCTCCCACGCCAGGACATAGGTCACGTGGACAGCGCGGCGAGGGCCACCACGCCCAGCAGGGCCAGCGCCATGGCGATATTGACGGCACGCTGGCGCCTGGGAGACAGGTTCAAGGTTTTCAGCGCGATACCTGCGCCAAGCCACAACAGATGAATCGGTATCCAGATCGCGTTGACGATCAGGAACTTGATCAGGGTTTCTGCGAGCCATGAGGTCTGGCCGAGCGAAAATCCGGCAAACAGCGTCGTGTTGACCACGTAGGCCTTCGGATTGAGTGCCTGCAGTAGCAGGGCGGCGCGTATGCCAGGCGCTCGCTGGCTCGGCATGAAATCGATCTGCGTGCCGACAAGAGCGACCCGCAACGCCAGCCAGGTGATGTAGGCCATCGAGATGATGGTGAGTACCTGACGAATCCCCGGATTCGCAACCACGGCTCCCGCGATCCCGCTCACGACGGCAAGCGCTACCAGATTGGTACCGAGGCACAGACCAACGACATAGCGGTAACCCGCGTGTGCACCGAAGGCCGCGCCAACGCCAGCGGTAGACATGACACCCGGGCCGGGCGTGATGATCAGCAGAAAGACGGCAGAGGCAAATATCAGCATCGGCAGCAGCGCAAAGGATGGTGCGTCAAGCCTTGAAAATCATGTGGCAGTCAGCATCTTCATGTCGTTGCCGGGGTCTCCATGAGAATCGGCGACATTTGCTATTGCTCACTTACAGAGAAGGCTTGAAACATGAAAATTGATCTAACTCCCCTCTACGCTAACACTGTCGGCTACGACCGTTTCGGCTCCCTGCTGGATGCCGCGATGAACACCGAGCGACAAGGCGGCGGATATCCCCCCTACGACATCGAGCTCGTCAACGAGAACCGCTACGCGATTACTCTGGCGGTAGCCGGCTTCTCCGAAGCCGAGATCGACGTCCAGGTTGAAAAGGGCGTCTTGAGTGTGCGCGGCAAGCGCGAGGCGCAGACCAGCGATTCACGCTATCTGCACCGCGGCATAGCCACACGCTCCTTCGAACGCAAGTTCAACCTTGCAGACCACGTCGAAGTCACTGACGCTCGGCTCGACAATGGATTGCTCAAGATCGCATTGGTGCGGGAAATTCCTGACGCGATGAAGCCACGCCGGATACCGGTTGTCGGCAGTCAACCAGCACTGGAAGGCGACGTCGATACCACAGTCGACAAGGCCTGATGTGACCTGAGGTATCGCGGGCAGGGAGCCCGCGAGGCAGGGAGGGCCGGATCTTTCCGGCCCTCCCTGTGCTGCTAGGCAGCGTTTCTTTCGTGTTCGATGAATCGGTCGGCAACGCTCAGGTAGTCGATCTCGTAGGTACCCGCCTCGATGGCGGCCTTGAGCCTCGCGACCTTCTCGTGATCAAAGCGTCTATTAGCCGCCTTGCGCGGCTTGCGCTTGCGCGATTCGCGCGCGGCGTTCAGATCGGTGACCGTCGCTTTCCCTGCGGCGTCCCGTTTTGATGTGACACATGACGTGTCCTTTTTCTGCTCAGACATGACGTAATACCTCTTCGGAATCCTTTGGTCGCTGCTGCGACGCGGATGCTTCTCGTTGTTATGTGACCCAGCGCCAGTCTCCACCGTCCGAGAGAACTGTCGGGCAAGCTGCGCCCTGGGCTACAGACGGCATCGGCGCGGCGGCACAGCAATGAACTGCTGGCGGCCTGTACACCGGGTCGAGTCACGAAACCCGCGTCGATGAGAGTGATCTTTGCCACCTGTATCAAGGCTTGGCAGGATTTTGTGGGGTCTGATCGCGGTCGCTGTGAGTGGCGATCATCAACGTATTTCCTACTCGACACTCGTCAATTCTTTGTCTTGTTGCCAGTGTCTTCTATGCTCTGTGATGTAACTCACGCAATCCGCTGTTGTACGCCGGCTGAAGGGCCGGTGGAGAAAACCACATGACCAGCAGGAACGGCCCTCGAAAAATCCTCATTGTCGATCAGGATGCGGACAGCGCGCAGCGCTTGTCGCACCAATTGCAGTTCATCGACTACGGCACCAAGATTCTCTCCACGCACGAGCTGGTGGAGAGTCTGGGGGGATTCACCGACTTCTCGGCAATCATCGTTGCCAACTTCCATGGCATCGTGGACTGGACTCGGGGGCTCAAGGCCAAACATGAGGCCTGTCCTCCGTTCATCCTGAGTCTCGGCAATCAGCCCTCCGATCTCGCCAAGTCCGACATAGACGAGCAATTCATCGGTGTGCTCAAGGCCGACGTGCGGTATTCGGCCTTGTCCGATGCCTTGCACAAGGCCGAGGTGCGGGGCTCCGCCAACGTGGCACCCAGTACCGAGCCACAGCAGAATCCGGAGCTGTTCCGCAGCCTGGTGGGCAACAGCCGCGCCATCCAGCGTGTACGCAAGATGATCGACCAGGTTGCACCCACCGAAGCCACCGTGCTCATCCTTGGTGAATCCGGGACCGGCAAGGAGGTAGTGGCGCGCAACATCCACTACTACTCCAATCGCCGCAACAAGCCGTTCGTGCCGATCAACTGTGGTGCCATTCCGGGCGAGTTGCTCGAAAGCGAGCTGTTCGGTCACGAGAAGGGATCGTTCACCGGAGCGGTCGGTGCGCGCCAGGGGCGATTCGAGCTCGCTGAAGGTGGCACGATCTTCCTCGACGAAATCGGCGATATGCCGTTGCCCATGCAGGTGAAGTTGCTGCGCGTGATTCAGGAGCGCTCGTTCGAGCGTGTCGGCAGCAACAAGAGCATCCGATCGGACGTGCGCATCGTTGCCGCGACGCACCGCGACCTCGAGCAGTTGATCTCCGATGGAACCTTTCGCGAAGATCTGTACTACCGTCTCAACGTGTTCCCGGTAGAGATGCCTCCCTTGTCGAGCCGTGCGGAAGATCTGCCGCTGCTGGTGAACGAGCTGATCACACGCCTCGAGCACGAGAAGAAGTCCTCCGTACGCCTCACGCCCGGTGCCATGATGGCGCTATGCAACTACGACTGGCCCGGCAACGTCCGCGAGCTTGCCAACCTGATGGAACGCATGACCATCCTCCACCCCTATGGTGTTGTGGATGCAGCGGACCTGCCGAGCAAGATGTCTCCTCACGGGCGTGCTTCAGCCGCTCGTAGCGATGATGCCCAGGCCTCGGGACTCCCGATGATGCAGGGCCTGCCTCAGGTGGCGCTGAACAACAAGCCCCGCCTGCCGCGTGATGGTATCGACCTGAAGCAGCACCTCACCGAGATCGAGATCTCGCTCATCGAGCAGTCCCTGGACGAGTGCTCGGGGGTAGTCGCTCACGCCGCCAATCGTCTGAAGATCCGACGGACCACACTGGTGGAGAAGATGCGCAAGTACGGAATCCAGCGTCCGGAAGAGGTTTCCTGATCCAGTAATGCGGGACGGATCGCAGTTTTGGCGATTCCCCTGATTCATGGCGCGCTCTGATTGAAGCCTGAGGGCTTCGTGGTTCGAGACTTGCTCCTTTGACACGCATCCACGCGACGTGGCCGTTTTTTGGCCCCGGTGTGTCCCTGTTTGTTACTGGAGGTAGTTTCATTGTCCGCGACCCCATGTCGTGATCGTCGCGATGCGCAAGGCTTCACGCCTGCGATCCGTGCGCGTCACCGACCTGTGCAGACCATCGCCGTTGGCGGGGTCAAGGGCGGCGTCGGGCGCTCCACGATCGCGGCCAATCTGGCGGTCACGCTCGCCCGGCGCGGTATCGACACGCTGTTGCTCGATGCTTGCTACGCCGAGGGCGGCGCCGCTCGTTCCATGGGAATGAGCCCCTCTACCAGCGTCGATAGCGTCCTCAAAGGGGATGCCGAGCTCGCCTCCTTGCTGAATGACGGACCGGAAGGTCTGAAGGTGATCGCGTCGAGTTTTGGTGACATCGAATTGTCACGACTGTCGCAATTTGATCACGCCACCCTGATCGCGCTCTTAAGTCAGCTGCAGGTCGATGCCGATACATTAATTGTGGACACACCGGCCGGGCTCACCGATGCGAGCCTGACCTATGCGAGTGCCGCTCGCGAAGTGTTACTGGTGATCACGGGCGAACAAACCTCCATTGAAGCGACTGCGATGGCGATGCGCGAATTGAATTCCCGATATCGACGCCGACGGTTTCGCATTCTGGTCAATCGGGTCGAAAGCGCAAGCCATGGGCGAGAGGTTTTCGGCGAACTGGTACGCGAATTGGGTGACGACATCGACGTCTTGCTCGATCACGTCGCGTCCATCCCCGAGGACGAGCGCTTCAGTGAAGCGGGCGAGACCCATCAGACAGTAGTGCTTGGCCATCCGCGATCCGCAGCTGCGTTGGCAATAACAAAACTCGCCGAGCGTGTTGCTCGGTGGGCCAGACCTTCATCCCCTTCGGGACACATTGAATTTTACGTCGAGCGACTGGTACAAGCCGCCGGCCCCCACCTGGTGAGAGCGACAGCGTGAACGCACATGCGATGTATAACGAGGTGGAAACCGTCGAGCCCGATGGGCTCGTGGCGGCGAACGCCAATCTGGTCAAGCGCATCGCGTTTCACCTCATGAACCGCTTGCCGCCCAGCGTGCAAGCGGAAGACCTCATTCAAGCCGGCATGATCGGGCTGTTGGAAGCAGCCACGCATTACGACCCTTCGCAAGGCGCAAGCTTCGAGACCTACGCGGGTATTCGCGTGCGTGGTGCGATGCTGGATGAGATTCGTCGATCGGACTGGACGCCGCGTTCAGTGCATCGAAAGTCGCGTGAAGCTGCCGAGGTACTACGTAGCATCGAGCAGGAAAACGGACGCGATGCCAAGGCGCGCGATGTTGCCTCGCAACTCGGCATCGAGCTGAAGGCGTATCACACGATTCTTACTGAAAGCTCTGCGGCGCACGTCTTCAGTTTCGATCAACCGGACGAGAGCACCGGCGAAACCATGGCATTGCCAAAGAGCGATGAAGCCACCCCCGGCGAGCAGGTGGAGTATCAATCGTTTCGCGAAGCCCTTGCGCTGGCCATCAAGAATCTGCCGGAACGCGAGAGCCTCGTCATGTCGTTGTACTACGACGAAGACCTGAATCTGCGCGAGATCGGCGAAATTCTCGGTGTCAGTGAGTCACGCGTTTGCCAGATCCACGGTCAAGCGCTGAATCGTCTCAAGGTGCGATTGAGCGAATGGACACAACGCTGATCACTACTGTCTGCCTACGTATGCGGAGAATCCTGTGATGGTGACCCAGGACGGCCAGTGGTATGTGCAGAAGGGCTCGCGCGTGCAGGGGCCGTTCTCGCCTGACGAAGTGGGCCGCTTTCTGCTGCTTGGTCGCGTGCGTAACACCGACCGGGTAAGCCGTGACGGTGAATTGTGGGAGCCGGTCACTCAGGTGCCGGAGCTGATACCGGAAGAGTTGCTCGACCTGCACTCCGACAGTGGCTGGCAACGCTATTTGAACGTTCACGCCGAGCAGGATGAGCGGGCGCTGGCCACCGTTCGCAAGAACGGCACGGAGCGGCGTGCGGCGTCGCCACCCACTCCACAGCAGCGGGTACGTGATGCCTGGGCCAGTATCCCGCCGCCGCGCTCCTCGGCGTCGACTGTGCTGCCATGGACGCTACTCGGCGTCACGCTTGCGGCGCTGTGCGTCGTGATCTGGCTCAACTCCACCACCGGAACCGGAATCTGAGCCCGCTGGACTCCGAGAGCCGCTGCCAGCCGCCGTCGTGAACAGGCTGGTCCGTGCATTGCAAGTCTCTGTGCATATCGCCTACGAGAACCCGGACCTATGGCTGTCTCATCAGAAGTCCGATCGAACGTCACATCGATCTCTGCGGTGCGCGAGCAACGGCTCGACGTACAGCTGCGTCAGCTCGAATTCAGTGCGCACCTGCATCGCAAGCTCGATCTCGAACATCTGTTTGATGCCTTGATGGCAGAAGGTCAGGCCTTCGTCAATTTTGACGGTCTGTTCTTTCATGCTGCTGATCGCGGTAACGATCTGCTCGTCGGCGAAGTGCGTCAATACAGCCAGCGCTTCGAGATGAAACTCGGCGCACGCACGCTCGGTGAGATCGAGCTGATGCGCGGCAAGCCCTTTTCATCACGCGAGGAGCGGCAGGCAGAACGACTCACGGAAAGTCTCGTCTACCCGCTGGACAACGCGCTGACGCATCACGAGGCCTTGATGCTCGCGATGATCGACGGCCCGACCGGCTTGCGTAACATGGAGTGTCTGGAGCAACAGCTGCCGCGCGAAGTGCGCTCGGCCCGCAGAAGCGGATTGCCCTTGTCTGTCGTGCTGTTCAGCGTCGACTATCTCGAATCAATCAGTGAACACCACGGCAGTGCGGTGGGCGAACAAGCCTGGCGCGACGTGGCCGAAACACTCGGTGAATCGCTCAGACGCAGTGATCTTGTGTTCCGCAGTGATGGCGATGCCTTCTGCGTCACGCTGCCGGATACCGATCTTGATGAGGCCGTGGCGCTAGCCAATCGCTTGCGTGAGAAGGTGGATCGTTGCGTCACTCTGGACAACGTGCAGTTTGTGCTGACCGCCAGCGCCGGGGTGTCGATGATGATGGAGCGAGACGACGCGAACACCTTGTTGGGGCGCGCACGAGACGCCTTGTCGCTGGCGCGTCGGGGGGGCAGGAATCGCGTTCGCTCATTGCATGAAGAAGAGCTGTCATTTGATCCCGATGATGGCCCGGCAGCGGCGTGAAATCCGTTATACTCCATCCACGAAGGAAGCCGGGTGACCGGCACTTACCAGCGTCCCCTTCGTCTAGTGGCCTAGGACACCGCCCTTTCACGGCGGTAACAGGGGTTCGAGTCCCCTAGGGGACGCCATCTTCGCCGCCTATGCGAGCGTCCATGCGTCGTTTGACGGCAGTTCTATTGGTCGGCCTGCTGTTCGCAGGTTGTGCGTCGCCAACCACGCGTTTGCGTGCGTTGGCCGATTCTCACGGCTTCGACCGGTCCACGGTCGTGATCGATGGGTTTCGGCACACCGTCTTCTCGAACGGCGACCGGAGGGGCAACACTCTCCACGTTTACCTCGAAGGCGATGGCAGTCCGTGGCGTCACCGTACGCTCATCATGTCGGATCCCACCCCGCGTAGGCCTTTGATGCTGCGCCTGATGGCCTTCGACGACCAGCCATCCATCTACGTCGGCCGTCCTTGCTACAACGGCACCGCGACAGAACCGGGTTGCAACAACAGCCTCTGGACGTCGGACCGATATTCCGAAGTGGTGGTTTCCAGCATGGCCGGCGTCATCCGGGAGCTCGCCGAGCGACGCAACAATCCGCTGATCAAGTTGTTCGGACATAGTGGTGGGGGAGCGCTGGCGCTGCTGCTCGCCGAACGGCTCCCTGATGTGACCGACATCGTCACCATCGCCGGTAATCTCGACACCGACGCCTGGATCAGCCATCACGGCTACACGCCACTCTACGGGTCGTTGAACCCCGCGACGCGTCCGCCACTGGAGGACTCCTTGCGACAGTGGCATCTGGTGGGCGAGCGTGATCAAGTGATTCCGCCGCCGCTGGTGCACCGCTTCATCGACAGCCAGCCGTCAGCCTACGGCGTACACATCCGCGGTTTCACGCACGCGTGCTGCTGGGGCAGGGTCTGGGCTCGCGTGCTGGACGCGGTCGAAAGAATCGAGCCCGACGCCATGCCAGGCTATCTGTTCAAGCGCGCGACCGGTGTCAGCCGCGCCCTGCCAGAGACTGCAGCAAGCGCCCTGGCCAATCAGTGAATACGCCGTCCGCTCCATCGTCGAGCAGGCGCATCGCCACCTCGTCATCGTTGGCGGTGTAGCAATACACGCGATGTCCGGCCGCTTGCAGCTCTCGCGCCCGGTCAGCATCAAATCCCTTGACCGAGCAATGCAGGTTGGTCCCGCCGACCGCTCGCATGGCAGCAGGCCAGTCGTCCGGAATTCCTCCTACCAACAAGGCACGCGGGACCTCGGGCAGCCGGTGCATGGCGTGCTCGAGAGCGGCGCGGTCAAAGCTTGAGAACACGAGCGTGGCGGACTCCGGCCATTCCGACTCGATGAGCGTGCAGATCGCCTCAGTGGTCTCGACCGCGCGACCTCGCGGCGGCTTGATCTCGAGGTTCAGCGCCAGGCCGCGTTGCAGTATCAGATCGATGACCGCGGTGAGCCGTGGCAACGGCTCGTCGGTAAACTCGGGCAGCGTGTTGATCTCTATGCTGTCGAGGGTTTCGGCGCTGCATTCATGCAGCAGACCACGGCCTGTCGTGCAGCGTTCCAGGGTGTCATCGTGGTGAACGTAGGGCACACCATCAGCGCTGACGTTCACGTCGATCTCGACGGCCAATGCGCCTTCGTTGGCAGCCAGCGCTATGGCCGACAAACTGTTCTCTGGCGCCGATCCCGACGCGCCGCGGTGTGCGATGACCCGAGGCAGGGTGCTGTTACGAGCCATGGATGCTTTGTGGCGGTGTGGTCCGTCCTGGTGCGGGCCGGTCAGATTCTGTCGCCGTTCTGCTGCTCCAGCAAGTAGTTTCTGCGCATCGTCGCGTATTCGCGATACTCGTTGGCGTAATTTTGTTGGCAGAACTCGTCGAGTTGGTTGACGCGGCAATCGCCCTGGCGAAGAGCCTGGTAGGTCGCGCGCTTGAGGTCCGTGCTGGTGCAGCCGCTCACCAGTATCATTCCGATCAGGGCACCGAGTGCCGACAGTGCTCGTTGAACGCAGAGAGTCGGCATTGCCGAAAGCTGCTCGGACGCATTCCTTGAGTTGATCGGGTACATCGGGCCTGGCTCATGTTGGGGGCCCAGTAGGGTAGTGAGGACGCGACAACTCGCAAGCTCACTCCCCACGGTCGTGCGTAACGATTTACAGTTCGACGCGCTGACGCACATGTGTGCAGGCTTATCGCGCACTGCGGGGTTGGAACGAGGCGCATATGGCGCTTTACGCGGAATACACGCATTGATGTCAGAAATAGAACGCCACAGCGAACGACTACAGCTGGCCTGTCGCGCAGCGGACGCCGCACGTGCCCCGAGCCTGGCCGGCTTTCGTGTGGGAATTGCGATTGAAAACAAGTCCGGATCCAGCGCTGATATCGATCCTGTGACCGAGGCGGACCGAAATGCCGAGGCTGCTATTCGGGACGTGTTGATGGCGGGGTGCTCGGATATCGGTTTTGTCGGTGAGGAGACCGCGGCGTCCCGTGCGCCTGCATCGAAAGATGGTCTGGCGTGGGTGGTTGATCCGATTGACGGCACACGAGCCTATGTATGCGGCATTCCGTTGTGGAGCACGCTCATCGCACTGTGCGACAGCGGCGTGCCGTTGTTCGGTGTCGTCGACTTCCCGGCTCTGGGCGAGCGCTACATCGGTGCTGATGGTGCTGCCCGAATGATCCGCACCGAACAGGCCGGCATGGGTGAGGGCAGTCGCCTGCAAACTCGAAGAGGATCGTCGCTGGAATCAGCCATTCTCTGCTGCACCACGCCAGACATGTTTGCGGACCCTCAACAGCGCAAGGCGTTTGAAGCGCTCCGTGACAGCGTCGGATTGACGCGCTTCGGCACCGACGCCTATGGATACGCGATGCTAGCTGCCGGGCACGTGGACGCCGTGGTGGAGGCCGATCTTGCACCCTGGGATGTGGCCGCAGTTGCTGCACTGGTTCGTGCTGCCGGGGGCGTTATCACGGACTGGGACGGGCGCGAGAGTCTCTCCAGCGGGAGCGTCGTCGCGGCTGCCAGCGGCAGCCTGCACCAACGGATGTTATCGATTCTCGAGCAAAATCTGTGATGCGTTTGTGGTGGGAGGCTCGAACTGTTCAAGCTCTGGTAAAGCAATGGAACTGACTGGTTGCCGATAACGGGAAATCTACACAAACTGGCGCAAGGTCTCGCCTCAGGTCCGTGTCGTGGATACCCCACTCTGTAGTGCAACGGTGTTGGTCATTATTCTGTGAGTACGTTTTTCGACAACTCGATCGACGAGGTGGATCCCCAAGAGCCGGAGTCCGACGAACGCTTGTGGTGGTTTGCTGCAGGTGCCGGGTCGCTGGGCCTCATGTGCCTTGCCCTCCTTGCAGTATCGCAACCCGGAACATTCATCAGCGTCAATGATGCCATTGCGTCGTCAAGCGAGGTCGCGAGCGTCGAAGCGATGGAATCGGTCCCCGATGCAGAAGTTGATATCGACGTAGAAGCTGAAGTGCCGCAGGCTGAGCCCCTGGTTGCTGAGGTTGCTGAGGTTGCTGAGGTTGCTGAGGTTGCTGAGGTTGCTGAGGTTGCTGAGGTTGCTGAGGTTGCTGAGGTTGCTGAGGTTGCTGAGGTTGCTGAGGTTGCTGAGGTTGCTGAGGTTGCTGAG